>JAZDCZ010000397.1:0-2682 GCA_036679605.1 Gemmatimonadota bacterium | reverse complement strand
GATTCGTTTCCTCCACCAGTGTGATCCAAGCTACGGGGCTTCTGACTCTTACCCCGGTGGGATTGACTCCCACTGAACATGCCAGCCTTCGTTGGACACACTCCCTCCCGAAAATGTCATCCGGTGTAGTGGGCCAGCGACCTTTACAGCCGAGAACTGGGCGACTCAGGGGCCGGTTATGTGGTTAGGCGTGGGCCAAGGAAGCTCGAATATCGACACGCGGAGTGCATTCTCTCTCAGTTGAACGTCGTCTGTCCCCATTCACCGCGCTCCGTGCAAACGGGCGCTGCACATCGGCGTTCGCGAGCAGGGGTCGTTCTACGCAACACGCTTCAACGAGACGATCGGCAAATGCCTTCGGTCTTCAAGGTCGTAGGGCCAAAATATCACGCCGCACGTCTCCGATAGTAGTTGAGCAGCCCACCGAGTCGCTGTCTGCGTTCGACGGCGCCGGTTTCGGGGATGTCGGTCGTTGGCTCGATCACCTCGTTCCCAAGCGATTGATGCGGCCTCTCGGTGAGGTAGTGGCTTTCGAATTCTCGAAGAGCATGTCGGAGTGATTCCGTGCCGAAGAAGATTAGTCGCGACACGCACTCGTCTTTCACTGTGCGTACCCAGCGCTCGGCGAATGAATTCAGATTTGGACTCAACGCCGGCAACTTGAGCGGCTTCACGCCGGCGTCACGAAGGAGCGATCGAAAATGCTCGCAGTACTTCCCGTCACGGTCGTGAATCAGATAGCGAAAGCCTTCGAGGAATCCCCAGCCGTCAGCCGTTTCGTTGCGCGCGATCTGGCCCATCCACTCGCCGGTCGGGTTGGGTGTGATTCCTGCGATCTTGATTCTGCGAGAAGCGACGTGGATGAAGAAGAGCACGAAGTGGGTGACGAGTCCGGCGTGGGTCCAGACTTCGACCGTGAAGAAGTCGGTCGCGGCAAGCACGTCCTTGTGCGCATCGATGAACTCCTTCCACGTCGTCTTGGTCTTACGTTCGGGAGCCGGCTCGATGCCGTTGCGCTCGAGAATGTTGCCGATCGTCGTGTCGCTGACCTTGTGGCCGAGCTGCTTGAGGGCGCCGGCGATTCGGTCGTAGCCCCAGGTGGCAAAATGTGAAATTTCACATTTCCCAGGTTATGTTAAGCGGACAGATATGTGGACCAAGCAGACGTTGTCGGCCGTATCCTCTAGGGATGGGGGGACCTCGACAGCGAGAGTGATTCTCAACTTCACATAAGTTTTCGAAGCTCATAGGTCCTCGAGCCACTGGATGATGTCTTGCCGGCAGTGCCATGGGCTGTCGTCGATGGGCAAGACTGGCGGAGTGCATCGCTCGATTGCTGCGCGCTTCATCTCCATGTCGATCTCGATGTACTGGCTCGTGGTGGTGATGCTGACGTGCCCGAGCCACGACTTGATGACGTTGAGCTCAACACCGGATTGGAGAAGATGCATTGCGGCCGTATGGCGCATTGTGTGAGGACTGATGCGCTTGGTCGCAAGGGACGGTTTCTTTGCAGCGGCAGTTGCCACGTGCCTCTTGAGTATCGTGATTACACCGTGACGTGAGATCCTCTTACGCTGCGCATTTAGAAAAAGGGGCGCATCCGAATGACTCCCGTTCTCGCGCTGTTGGAGATACGTCCGAAGTGCTCCTACGGTCTCTTTCCAAAGCGGGCACACACGTTCTTCCGCCCTTTGCCGAAGATGCGTACTTGGCTCGGGCTCTCGAAGCGAACGTCTTTTACGTTCAAGGCTACAGCTTCGGAAGCACGTGCGCCTGTGTTGTAGAGGAAGGTGAGCAGAGCGATGTCTCGGCAACCGAGACGATGTGTTGGCAAGGGTGCTGCTAGCAGATCCTTGACCTCGTCTCGATCGAGATAGGTCATGGTACTCGACGTGGTCTTCTTGACGGGAATGTCCAGGACACGGCGGCAGAGATCTGCATGAAGTGGGTCTCTGTCCGCAACATAGACGAAAAAGCGGTGGATCGCCACCAATCGGCAGTTCCGCGTCGCTACGCAGTTTCTTCTCTCGACCTCAAGGTAGTCCAGGAAGGAGAGCACAGTCGTGGGATCGAGATCTGCCAGTCCAAGTCGAATCACCTGGCGACCACTCCGCCGTGCTGCGAAGCGAAGGAAAAGCTTAATGCTGTCTCGATAAGCGAAGATGGTGTTCGGGCTGACGTCACGTTGTGACATGAGGTAGTCCTCGAAGAAGCCGCGAAGCAGAGTCGGAAGCAATATTTGCATGCTCATGGGCAACCTCCAGGGGAAAGGCTGTTCTTTGCGAAGGTGTGGAAACGGATATTGGCCTCCTCAAGAAGAGCGGTGGTGACCCTTAAGTAAACTTCCGTGTCGCTGACACATGCGTGCCCGAGATACGTGCTCAAGACTGGGAGGCGAGCCATGACATTGTCTCCGTCGCGATACCACTCAAGGAGGCGAGTGACTGCGAAGGTGGCGCGCAAATCATGGAGACGAGGACCGCGTCCCTTCGGCCCACGTAATCCTGATTGAATGGCGAGTGAGCGAAACATTGCCTGGACGCAGCTCGTGCTGTAGGCCTTCCCGTGTTGCCGGCTGCGAGGAAGCGCGGAAATCTGGCTTTTTCAGGAATGGCATTAAGAACACGGATGGACGGACGGTATCGTTGGGGAGCGGGCGCGATGCTTTGCCGAAGACCT
>JAZDCZ010000396.1:0-2630 GCA_036679605.1 Gemmatimonadota bacterium | reverse complement strand
GGAGTTACGTGTAGAGATCTTGGGGCGTGGTATCGCCTGGCTTGATACCGGAACCTACGGCGCTCTGCTGCAGGCCGCCAACTTCATCCAAACCATCGAAGAACGTCAAGGCCTCAAGATCGCCTGTTTGGAAGAGATCGCCTTTCGCGTGGGGTTTATCGGTGCCGAACAACTCAAGCGTTTGGCCGATGGATACAAGAATGCCTACGGGCAGTATCTTGCCAATCTGGTCGAGCACGGCCTGGTCGAGCGCTGATGACGCAGACTCTCGATCCAGGCGCTGTCGGGACCCCCGACCCCGTTCTTCCCGAGGTTCGTGTCATTGAGTCGGAAGTATTCGGAGACTCGCGTGGCTTTTTCGTCGAGGTCTTCAACGCCCGTCGCTTCAACCCGGGCTCAGAGGCGGGCGAGGGTGCAGCCGTTCAAAGCTCTGTTGCCTTCGTACAGATCAACCATTCGAGATCGGTCAAAGGAACATTGCGCGGCCTCCATTTTCAGCAGCCCCGGGCCCAAGGTAAGCTCGTTTGGGTCGTCAGCGGAGAAGTATTCGATGTAGCGGTCGACATACGCCGCCGATCTCCTAGCTTCGGACGCTGGACCAGCGTTGTGCTCTCGGATGCCAACCACCGGCAGTTGTGGATTCCGCCGGGGTTTGCGCATGGATTCTGCGTGCTCAGCGAGACCGCCGACTTCATGTACGCATGCACAGAATTCTACTCGCCGGGCGATGAGCGTGCTGTGCGTTGGAACGATCCCCAAATAGGAATCGACTGGCCGATTGCTGATCCGATTCTCTCCGACAAAGATCGGGTTGCGCCGCTTCTTGGCGATGCTCCGGTGCTACCGCACTACAAAGGCGGCTGATCCGGCGGACAAGGTAATAGTTATCTTCCGTTGGACCTGCGGAGGGCGCCGAGGGATAATGGATCGTACTTGAGGTAGGCCGATGAGCGAAATCGCCGAACGTGTCACTGTTAACCCTAAGCAATGCGGAGGTCGTCCATGCGTTCGGGGCATGCGGATCCGTGTCGTTGATGTCCTCGACCTACTGGCCGCTGGTCTCACCCGGGAGCAGCTTCTTGAGGAACTTCCCGATCTTGAGTCCGAGGACATTCAAGCGTGCCTGCGCTTTGCGAGCCACCGGCTGAATCACCCAGTTCTTGCTGCGTGAGAATCTGGATCGATGCATAGATGTCCCCCGCACCGGCTGGCTTTCTCAGACCTTCGGTATGGAAGCCATCGCGCTACGTGACCTGGGTCTTCGCGACTCGGAGGATGAGGTAATCTTCACTGCTGCGCGTGACGCGGGAGCTGTCGTGTTATCAAAGGATCGTGACTTTGTGGATTTGCTGAACCGCCTCGGTCCCCCTCCGCAGGTCGTCTGGATCACCTCCGGCAATACCTCAAACGTGCGCATGCGCGAAATCCTGACTTCTGCGCTTCCGCAAGCGCTCGAGCTGATTCGTGGTGGTGAGTCTCTAGTGGAAATCAGCGATGTTCACGGTCGATGATCAAACGCGTAATCCGCCGGTCCTTATCTGGAATTTCGACGGGATCTGTGAGACAAGGTCCCCATGTTCGCCGACACGCCCATCCGCTTGCTGCGCCGCGCCTCGGTAAGCGCTCTATTTGCTTGGGCGGCGGGAGCTGCGCCTGCCTTTGCCCACCCCGGGCACGCCTCGGCTTATAGCCCCGGCGCCTTCGCCCACTATCTGACCTCTCCCGTGCACCTGACGGCTCTTGGTGCGGTCGTGGCTATCGGCGTCATGGGCATTCTGCGGTGGTCAAGGGTGAAGTCGCGGCGTACACGACCTACATCCGATCGATTTCGACTTTAGCGATGGTAAGGCCCCGCGTGGCTCTCGCGTCGCGCGGCTCGCACCGATCGGTTGGTCGGATCATCCCAGTCTGGTATTCTTATAAATCATGACCGTAGACTACGTGGATCTGTTCCATGCGAGTTTTGCCTGCGTTACAAAGTCTTACCACTTCTTTGAGGACTTCCATGCTGCCTTCGTCGCCTCATCCGAGGAGGTTGCGGCAAAGTACAGGGGCACGGATGCGGCGTTTGACGGCGAGATGGTCGCCATGGCGCTTACGCACATGGTGGCCTTTTTCGGCAGCGGCAAGCCCAGTGAAGAGTTGCAACGTCTCGCATCTGTTCACGGTAAATCACATAGAAACATCGAGTGGGGTTTGTACGACAATTGGTTGGAAGCCTTGGTTGCGACGGTTCGAGAACACGATCGAAAATGGAATGGAAGCGTGGAAGTAGCGTGGCGCATCGTCTTCGCTCCGGGCATCGCCTATATGAAGTCCCACTATGACTCTGGCGTTATCCCGGGCGCTATCTAGGTCTAGAGGGATGGAGCCGGACTCCGTAAACTACAACGACCTGTTCCATAGGAGTTATGGCCGTGTCTTGACGACGGGCGACTTCTTTGGAGATTTCTATGATGCCTACCTCGACTCGTCTGAGGAGGTCGCGGAGAAGTTGAAAGGCACCGACATGGTTACCCAGGCCGAGATGCTGGCCCAGTCGCTCACTCACCTGGTGGCCTATTCTACCAACGGCGTGCCCAGCACAACGTTGCAACGGATCGCGGCAGTTCACAGCAAGGCCCAGCACA
>JAZDCZ010000395.1:0-11713 GCA_036679605.1 Gemmatimonadota bacterium | reverse complement strand
GGCGCCGCAGAATACGAGCAGAATGTCTTCATAAACTGCCCGTTCGATCGAGCATACAGGCGGATTTTCAACGCCGTGGTGTTCGCCGTCTTCGACTGCGGCTTCGTTCCTCGATCTGCCTTAGAAATCACGAATACGGCCGAAGTTCGCTTCGAGAAGATCGTCCGTATAATTGACGAATGCAGATTTGGGTATCACGACATCTCGCGAACAGGACTTAACCGAACGACCGGGCTCCCGCGCTTCAATATGCCATTCGAACTCGGCCTCTTTCTCGGAGGGATTGGCGCGAAAGATGAATCGGGCGTGCCTAGTCGTCGACCGAGATCGGTATCGCTACCAGCAATTCCTGTCTGATATCTCTGGACAGGACATCGCCGTGCACAACAACGACCCAAGAATCGCGATTCGCGTCGTCAGGGAGTGGCTTCGTGGCCATCAACGAGAGGGAGCGGTACCTGGTGGCGCACATATCTGGAGGCGTTATGAGAAGTTTAGGAAGAAGCTTCCTTCCATTGGTCGCAGCCTGAACCTTGAGCCCTCCGAAATGATCTTCAATGACTACGCCACCGTCGTCGGAGAATGGCTCAAGAATAACGAGACGTTCTGACAGGCCTAACATGCGTATGGAGTGGACCGGCGCCATCGTCGATGAGACGTGCGAGATGTCTTGCGCCGGCCGCTCATCCGCGAGCCGTTGGGCTTACGATGGTTAACGTATTCATCTCCTACGCTCACGAGGATGAGGACCTGCGCGTTGAACTAGAGGTCCATCTGTCCGGCCTGAAGCGGCAGCGCGTGATCGAAGTGTGGCACGACCGACGTAGTAGAGGGGGGCTGGCGAACCGCTGGACCCAGCGATCGAACAGAATCTCGAAGCTGCTGACATTGTGCTACTTCTCATCAGCCCCTATTTCATCGGTTCAGACTATTGCTACGAGAAGGAACTGGCTCGCGCACTCGAGCGCAACGAGGAGGGTTCCTGCTTGGTCATTCCGGTGATTCTTCACCCGTGCGATTGGCGAGGACTAGCGTTCGGGCATCTTCGAGCCACTCCACGCGATGGCCGGCCAATTTCGAAGCACTCGAACAAACACGACGCGTTCGTCGACGTGACGCGCGATATCCGAACGGCGGCAGAACGTCTCGGGAAAAGCGGAGTGGAATCTCGTGTCCTGGCCGTTCCTCGACGCGAGGCAGCTGCCGCGGAGTCGTCCCCGCCGAGGTCGAGTAATCTTCGAGTCAAGCGGGAGTTCAATGACCACGCGCGTGACCAGTTCCTGGATGATACCTTCGAGTATATCGCAAATTATTTTGATAACTCGCTGGTCGAACTAAGCAAGCGGGCCGAGTGGATCGATGCCCGGTTCCGCCGTATTGACAAGGACAGCTTCATTGCCACGGCTTATCAGAACGGAGATCGGCGGGCCGCTTGCCGCATATGGCGTGCTACGGGATTTGCAGGCGACATCGCATATTCTCATGACGAGGCAGCCACATCGAACAGCTTCAACGAAAGCATGCGAGCAACTGATGATGGCTACTCGCTCGGGCTGTCGCCACTGGGCATGTCAATGCACGGCCGTCGCGACGATGAAATGCTGACGCCTGAGGGCGCCGCAGAGTATTATTGGGAAGTCTTTGTTCGCGGGTTGCAGCAGTAGTTCGGAGCGTGCGAGGCAACAAATGAAGAAGCAACGATACGTTTGTCGCAGATGCGAACGAACTTTCGTGATCGAGATTCTTGAGCCAGGCGAGGCCGAAGCAGAAAAGATTCAACCTACGCAGGTGGTTAGGGGCCGAATCCGGGAGCAACCGCCGCGTCATCGCGTGAACATGCAGCGATGGCTTACTACGGCGTATGGCGACAAACAAGAATCAGCACTTCGTGCCGCGATGCTATTTGCGTCCCTTCACGTTGGACGAGGCTGGTCGCGCCATCAACTCATTTAACATCGACCAACTATTGTTCATCCAGGGCGCTTCCTTCCTGTAAAGCACCAATGTTCTGATGACTACTTTTATGGAGAGAACCCACACCTAGAGAGTACAGCTTCAGGCTGTAGAGCGCGCATATGCCTCAACATTAGCAGAAATATTGAGGTCACCTCACAAGCTCACCGACTCCCATCGAGTTGTGTTCCAGAGGTTTTGGCTTTTGCAGTACCTGCGCACGGAAGCTGCTTCTAGGCGCGCTGTCGACCGAGGCCCAGCCCACACGAATCAGGTCGGCGTGGATGAGTTCTCGGCAATCTCAGGCTGCTCGCCCACCAGACGGCGAATCTCGTGCAACTCGTCGCTGGCGTGCTCGTGCTCAATGGAGGGTTCGACAAGTGCGAGTTGTTGGCGTAGGGTGGTTCCCATCGGGGTTGTTTTCCTTTGTAATATCAGTGGCTTATGACGAACTATTGATATCACAAACATCAGGAAAACGCCCCGTTTTCACCTTCTCTTTCCCGAATTTCTCTTCTGAATCTAGCTGGTTACAGTTTCGGGATGGGAACTAGTTAGGCTGACAGAGACCTAGGAGCAAGAATGAAACAGCGACATCAAATCCAGTTCCCACCGTCAGACGTTCGAGAACTGCGTCAAGACGAGGTCTATTTCTACCTGACAGACGGAGGGTCACGGGAGAAAATTCGTCTCCATGACTATGACCGCATATTCGAGATACCGGGTCTGTATGAACAGGTGGTGTACGATCGCCTGAAGTGCCAGTCCCCAACAACGGTTGTGGATGTCCTGAAGTATTCAGTCGCGCAGTCTCGGCAGCATCTGAATCAGTTGAGGGTCCTCGATCTTGGCGCGGGCAACGGGATGGTCGGAGAAGAGCTGAAACGGCATGGTGTCTCGAGACTCGTGGGGGTCGATATCATTCCAGAGGCGGCGGATGCCACTGAGAGAGATCGACCAGGTATATATGACGCCTTCTACGTCTGCGATTTTTGCCAACTCAGTGACGAGAAGCACGACGAACTCAACGGATGGGATCTCGATTGTCTTGTGTCTGTCGCAGCGCTTGGGTTCGACGATATTCCCGCAAGCGCTTTCCTTGAAGCATTCAATATCATCGCTAAAGAAGGTTGGATTGCATTCAACATAAAGGAAACCTTCCTCGATCGGAGCGACGAGTCGGGGTTCTCGCATTTCATTCGGGAACTGATTTTTTCGGAATATCTGGATCTTTATCATCTGCAGCGGTATAGGCACCGCTACTCGCTTGAGGGCGAGCCTATCTACTACTTTGCCCTGGCCGGAAAGAAGAATGCTGATGTCCCGCCGTCCTTTTCGGACGCCTTCGATCTGCCAGCCTAACAACAGCATGCAGCTGACGGCGCTACGCGCCGCCGCTTATCGCCGATACGTTAGACCGCTGACGATGATCGGACCTTTACACCACACAGGAGAAACCAGATGGGGAATGAGAAGCCGAAGTTTGATCCTATTCGGTACAAACAAACGACTCTACAGCAATGGGAATCGGCTGCCGACGCCTGGCATCGCTGGGGATCACTCTTGTCCGAGTGGCTCGGAGGACCCACGGAGATGATGCTCGATATGGCCGGGGTCCGGAAAGGGAGTCGCGTTCTCGACGTCGCTGCCGGAGCTGGGGATCAGACGATGGTCGTGGCAAGTCGGGTTGGTCCGAGTGGTCGTATTCTGGCAACGGATCTTTCTCCGAGCATTCTCGAGTTTGCCGCGACGCGGGCACGGGAAGCCGGGTTTGATAACGTGGACACTCGCGAGTTGGATGGGGAGAATCTTGTTGAACTGGAGGCAGGGTCATTTGATGCCGTCATCTCACGCGTTGGCATGATCTACTTTCCTGATCAGCAGCGCGCGCTGGCTGGAATGCGACATGCCCTCAAGGAGGGAGGCAAAGTGGCGGCAATGGTCTACTCCACGGCCGAAAAGAACGCCTTCTTCTCTGTCCCTGTCTCGATCATCAGGCGCCGGGCGGAGCTCCCCCCGCCGCTGCCCGGGCAACCGGGTCCATTCAGCCTGGGGGGCGACAAGGTGCTTGAGGAAGCCTTCATTGAGGCTGGCTTCAAGGACGTGGATGTCAAGGTGGTTGACGCGCCCTTGCGAGTTGAGTCCGCTGCCGAATGTCTCCTGTTTGAAAAGGAGTCCTTTGGCGCGCTTCATCAAATGCTGTCCAGCCTTTCAGGCGAGGAAATAGATCAGGCCTGGCAGGAGATCGAGGAGAGATTTAGCGAGTTCGAGAGCGAGGAGGGGTTTAGAGGACCATGCGAACTCGTCATTGCGGTTGGCACCAAGTAAGCGAGATCGCAGTCTAACAACGGCATGCAGCTGACGGCGCTTCGCGCCGCAGCTGCATGCCGATCGGTTAGGCATCCATCATGTGCGGCTCTTCCAATACCCGGGACGACGTTTCAGGTGAGCTGCGGCGACGACGAGAACCGAACCACCTAACTCCGGTCGGCGTGCGATCAACGACAGGGTGTGGCGTACAGCGGCAAGCAACTCGCCCCCAAGCCCGGGGCGTTGTTCCTCGCACCAACGAATCGCCTCAGCAAGCTCGGTCTGCGCCTCGCTGCTCAAGCGAACACGGTCGGTCACTTTTTCGAAATCTCTTCTTTGATGCGGCGCTCAACGTTCGCCCAAGATGTCAGGGTCGCAGTGCCATCGTCGATATCGGCCATACGGCGTTCAATCTCGGTTGCCCACGCAGCTTCAGCGCCTTCATCGGGTTCCCCGTCCAGGCTGGCGATCAACTCTGTCGCCAACTCGGCGCGTTCGTTGTCGTCGATTTCTAGTGCCTCGGCCAGCACTGTTTTTGCCACGTGTGTCATCATGTTAATTCTACGCCGATGGGGCGGCCTAACAAGCGACTGGAGCGGGTCGGCATGACATCTCTGATATGTTCCAGCGGCAGGTGGGCCGTTCGTTCGCGATCCGTTCGGCCGCGCGCAGTGTTCGCGGTAGAATCCTAACTTGGAGGTGCCAAAGAATGGCGAAACAACGCGTCACAAGAAAGCGAGCCGCTACGGCCGCCTCGAAGACACTGAGCAGAAAGTCTGCCGGTGCGAAATCTAAGACGGCGGGAGGCAGTGCGCTATCCCAGCGCAAGGCGCCAAACAAGGTAACCTCGGGGAAGGCCGCTAGCGCATCATCGCAGGTGCTTTGCGACGGTCGTACTAGCAAGGCCTCTAAGTCCGCCGCCGGCAGCGCTCTCTCTCAACGAACCATCAAGTCGTCCAAGAAGGCCGGAACGGTGTCTCGCCGCACGGTGCGGAAAGTTCTCCGCAAGCGTTAGTTGCCCCAATCTCTAGTGGGCGCCGCAGAATACGCGCAGAATGTCTTTATAAACTGCCCGTTCGATCGAGCATACAGGCGGATTTTCAACGCCGTGGTGTTCGCCGTCTTCGACTGCGGTTTCGTTCCTCGATCTGCCTTAGAAATCACGAATACGGCCGAAGTTCGCTTCGAGAAGATCGTCCGAATAATTGACGAATGCAGATTTGGGTATCACGACATCTTGCGAACAGGACTTAACCGAGCGACCGGGCTCCCGCGCTTCAATATGCCATTCGAACTCGGCCTCTTTCTCGGATTGGCGCGAAAGATGAATCGGGCGTGCCTAGTCGTCGACCGAGATCGGTATCGCTATCAGCAATTCCTGTCTGATATCTCTGGACAGGACATCGCCGCGCACAACAACGACCCAAGAATCGCGATTCGCGTCGTCAGGGAGTGGCTTCGTGGCCATCAACGAGAGGGAGCGGTACCTGGTGGCGTACATATCTGGAGACGTTATGAGAAGTTTAGGGAGAAGCTTCCTTCCATTTGTCGCAGCCTGAACCTTGAGCCCTCCGAAATGATCTTCAATGACTACGCCACCGTTGTCGGAGAATGGCTTAAGAATAACGAGACGTTCTGACAAGCCTAACATGCGTATGGAGTGGACCGGCGTGATCGTCGATGAGATGTGCGGGATGTCTTGCGCCGGCCACTCATACGCGTTCCGTTGGGCGGCGCGCAGTCGTTCCCTCGTATGAGTGTGAGTTCACGTCGAATCAGTTCCGACGCACCGCTGGTAGTTTACGGGACTACGGCGTCCTATTACACCGGCAAGCTCGAAGCGTACTTGCGAGCCAAGGGCCTTGCCTATCATCTAGTGCCGTTCTCGGATTCGGTTATGCGCCGCTGTATTGCCCATACAGGAGTAGTCCAAATTCCCCAGGTCGAGTGCCCCGACGGCAGTTGGCTCGTCGATTCGACGCTGATCATGGAGCACTTTGAACAAGTGAATCCTGACCCGAGAGTCACACCAGCGGAGCCGGCGGTCGCATTCATCAGCCGGATGATCGAAGACTACGCTGACGAGTGGCTGTGGCGCCCGGCGATGCACTACCGCTGGTCGTTCCCCGAGACCGCCCGCTTGATGAGCGCGTGGCTGGCAGAGCACCTCGGCGAAAGCCGTCTCCCGCAATGGTTGAAGCGACGGTACTGGCGCCGCAGGCAGTTTCGGACCTTCGTCGAGGGTGACGGGGTTAACGCTCGTACACGGGCAGTGGTGGAAGCTTGCTACCTGGAAACACTCTCCACGCTGGAGTCGGTCTTTGCTTGCCGTTCCTATGTTCTCGGGGAACGACCCACCGAAGCGGACTTCGGCTTCTGTGGAACCTCCAGCCGGATCGCTTTCGCGCGTCTGGCGACGCCGTCACCCAAACGGAGTGAGGCCGTCATGGCTTCGCTCCCGATCACGACGAGCCCGCGATCGACAGTCGATAGCATGTGCCAGGGTGCGGTGTTACCTCATCCTGACGGAGGAACTATCATGGCGGAGACTCAAACGTACAAGGGTGGATGCTTTTGCGGCGCGGTTGAGGTTGAGGTGAAGGGGCAACCTGCTGCCGTCGGCATCTGTCATTGCGAGTCCTGTCGCAAGTGGCATAGTGCGCCCGTCAACGCGTGGGCGGTATGGCCTGACGCGATGGTCAAGGTTACGGCTGGGCAGGACCATCTCTTAGGGTTCAACAAACAGGGTGCCGATGGACCGAGCGGCCGCTCATCCTGCAAGCGCTGCGGTGGCGCCGTTCTCAACCGCAAGCCGAAGATCGGGATGACAGTTGTCTACGCGATGACCCTTGATTCTTCGGGACTGATGTTCGAGCCGACCTTCCGCTGCTTCTATGGTGAAGGCGTCCTGCATATGGCCGATGGGCTTCCGAAGTTCGACGACTTGCCGGCGCCACTCGGTGGTTCCGGCAAGCAATGCGATGAGCCGGCGGGCACCGGCTTCAGGCGGTAGAGGCCTGAACTGTAGAAGTTAGGACTTAATCGGGGCGGATCAGCGCTGTCGTCGGCAGCTTATCGCCGGTTCGGCCTAAGAAGTCATTGCGGTGGGCCGGGAAAACCGCCTCGTCTTCTTGGACGCCACCGCGATGAGTGAGACTCGGGGTGCGTCTCGCTGTAGACGAAAACGTGATCCGACTCGGCCAGCATGTGTTGAATCGTCATTGCCGAAGTCACGCGCAAGCGTTGTCTTGTTCGTTCTAGACCGGCGAAATACGCCTTGAACCCTTTGATTCCTTGACCGGCGGAGGGGTTGTGTTGGATGTAGTCCGGTCGCAGCAGTTGGTTGGCCAGGTTCCGCCGTCGATGACGTCTTCGAAGAGGCGGCGACCCAACGTCTTGTTGGCCTCAAGATCGTTTATCGAATTCATTAGTCGAACCTGTGGCGGCCCGTACGGTCTAGAGGATTTGTGACGCGAACGATAGTAGAGCCCCGGATTCGGCTACGAGCGCGGGCCCGGCGGGGAAGGAGTAGGCCTGTCCACGAGATCCTTATTTGCGTCGCAGGTGGCTATCGCTCATAACGGGCGCCGTTGTGATCGAGTTCGCCGAGTCCGTCGAGATCGCAGCGGAACTAGCGCGGGTCTGGCGGGCGCTCGCCATCCCGAGCGAGGTGGTATGTTGGGACGCCGGTGTCGTTGAGCCGCTCGATGCCCCGCGCGACTATCCTCGCGCGGGGCAATACGTACGTTGGCGTTATCGGCTCGGCCCGCTGCGGCTTGTTCTCCATGACCGCCCCATCCAGGTCGAGCCGCCGTCGATCCTACGCTCGGCGATTAGATTGGGCCCCTTCGAATTCGATGAGACCTATACGCTTTCTTCTGAGGGCTCGTCTGCTACCAAGCTCACCGCTGCGTTGTCGCTCGCGAGCACCTTTCCGATCCTCGGCGGTCTACTCGAGCGCGTCGTGGGCCGGCCGCTTGCACGTTCGACGGTTCACACGTCGTTGGTCGCTATCAAGCGGCACTGCGAACAAACCCCCCAGCGTAGCTAAGGGCAGTCGGGCCGGTAACCGAGGGAGGAATTCATGGTGAGGAAGTTCGACAAGGTTTTTCAGTTTCGCGTGGAACTCAAGGATGTGACCCCGCCGATCTGGCGTCGGATTCAAGTGCCGTCGACGTGTAGCTTCTGGGACCTGCACGTAGCGATTCAGGATGCTATGGGTTGGCTCGACTACCATCTTCATGCCTTCAGGATCGTGAACCCGGCGACAGGAACCAGTGAGACCATTGGAATTCCTGATGAGGATTTCCCGAATGAGATACCGACGTTGCCCGGCTGGGAGGTCTCGATCGTGGATTACTTCTCACCCGAGAACAGCGGGTCCGACTACGAGTACGATTTCGGTGATGGTTGGGTGCATGAGGTGATCTGGGAGGCTATAAGTCCTCGGGAGGGTACCGGGCGATACCCGCGCTGCCTGGACGGCGTGGGTGCGTGTCCGCCGGAAGATTGTGGCGGCCCTCCAGGCTACGCTGATCTTCTCCGAGTACTCAGCGATCCGACTGATGACGAGCATGAGAGCATGCTCACTTGGGTAGGCGGATCGTTCGATCCGGCGCGCTTCGATCCGAATAAGGTGAAGTTCGAGGATCCACGCAAGCGCTGGAGAGTGGCATTTCTCGAAGCGTGAATGAGTCCAAGGGCCGGCCAACAGGGCATTAGAGGGCCACCATAGAAGCGTCTTGACGTTACGATGACATAACGTCATACTTGAGGTCATGAGCAGTGATCCCAAGCGAGCGACGGTGTATTTTGATGCGGCGATCCATCGCGCCCTTCGGTTGAAAGCGGCTGAAACCGAAAGGTCGATGTCGGATTTGGTCAACGAGGCTGTGCAACTCAGTCTTGCAGAAGATGCTGAAGATCTAGCCGCGTTCGAGAATCGTGTAAACGAACCAAACCTTCCGTACGAAGCCGTTGTGAAAGATTTAAAGCGGCGTGGAAAAATATAGGGTATCGATCAAACCCTCGGCGGTAAAAGAGCTTGAGGCAATCCCGCGCAAGAAGGATCGTCAGCGTATCATTCGCCGTATAGGCCTTTTGGCCGGCGATCCCCGCCCTCCAGGAACGAAGAAACTCTCTGGGCATGACCGTTATCGAATTCGTCAAGGTTCGTTTCGAATTGTTTACGGAATCGAAGATAAAGAACTAATCGTGTATGTCGTGAAGGTAATGGAGCGGGTTTTTCCAACCAAGGGTGAATCATGACGGTGCGTGAAACCCTGCAGCGTGTGATTCGGCCGAGCACGACGCGTAGCATCGTGGTCCTCTGGGCGAAGTCTCTGCTCAATGCAGTACTGTTCTTTTGTATCTTCATGGTTGCACTGCCTTGGCTGGCCCATCGCCTGCTTGCGATGGAGCTTCCTTTTCCCCCGGGCCTCCGAACCTGGATAGCTGGCGTACTGGCGCTCGTGGGTATCACTGCCTGGATTGCTTGTCTCGACATCTTCAGCCGGCAAGGCCGAGGTACGCCGCTTCCGGCCGACGCTCCGCGCAATCTGGTTACCACGGGCCTGTTCGGCCAGATGCGGAACCCCATCATGACTGCCGAGCTCGCCGTAATCTGGGCCGAAGCGATCTACCTTGCGAGCTCAGGTGTCGTGTTCTACGCCATTGCGATTAGCGTTGCGGCCCACGTGATGGTCGTCCACATCGAGGAACCCGAGCTTCGCAAGCGCTTCGGTCAAAGCTACGTAGAGTACTGTCTAAAGGTACCTCGTTGGCTTCCCAGGCTGGGAGTGTATTGATGAGAAAGCCGACTTCTATCGTTGCGAGCTTTACTTTTCTACTGGCGTTCGCTTTGGCGGGGTGTCAGACGAACCAAGCGGTCCGCTCCGGGCCAGTAAGCCACTTGGTCGCGACTGGAGCTGGAGCTGTCTTTCAGATCCTCCCTGCTGCGGCCGTGTTCCGCGACCGAGTGCCAGCACCGATGCGGGGTAATCTTCCACCCGATCCGACCCCATTCGGGAATCGGGTTGCGCGTATCTCCGGGACAATTCATGTCGAAGCCACCGACCGCACCGAAAAGCTGCTTCCTGAGGCTCCATACACCAGGGATAGCGCCTCGGTCGAGGCCGAGTTTGTAACCGAGGACGGTGCGCAGTGGAAGGTAGTTCAGACCCGGGTCGCACCGCGACTCGAGGACGGGTCACCGAAGCTTTTCGCAGGGGTCGGTATCGATGAGATCGTCCATGGAGATACGGGCAGAGAGAATCCCCTGATGCCGAAGATGAAGGCGGCCCTCACGATGTGGGGTTTCGCCGATGTCTACAAGGACGGTGTGGTTGTCAAGAGCGATGCGTTGCTGCACATCATGGTCACGAGTCGCGCTCGATCCCCGGAGGACGGGCGATATGGGAGTTACGATGTGACGGCCCAGCCGATTGAGGAGATCCACCTGTTCCTGAATCCTGCCAACAGATTGCCGGCACAGGGCGGTTTCCTTCATGTGAACTGGGAACGGTCGACCGTGAAATGGTAGGCGATCCGCCAGCAAACACTCTAGGCGGGGTCCGTGGCACAAGTTCTGTACTCGAGGAATACGACAAACTTGCGCCTGACTACGATCGACGCTGGTCGTTTTATATCGAAGCGACGTTACGCGAGACGCTGAGCCGACTCGAACTCCACACCGGGGAAAGTCTTCTCGACGTAGGGTGCGGAACGGGAATGCTCCTCGAAACGCTCTCGGTCTCTGTGCCCAACGCTAAGCTGGCGGGGGCTGATCCGTCACGCGAGATGCTGCGAATGGCACGCAAGAGACTCGACGAAACGGTTCTTCTGGAGCAGAGCTACGCAGAGAGCTTACCCTTTTCCGACGCGTCGTTCGATGTGGTGGTCTCCTCGAGCGCTTTCCATTATTTTCGCGACCCATTGGGAGCGCTTCAAGAGATGGCCCGTGTGTTACGCCCGAACGGACGTCTCGTGGTCACGGATTGGTGCGATGATTATATCGCCTGTCGGATCTGCGACCTCTGGCTCCGGCTCTTCAACCGGGCGCACTTCCGGACCTATGGCGAGAAGCAGTGCCGTCATCTGCTCGAGCAAGCTGGTTTTGCTGCTGTGCGAGTTGATCGCTACAAGATCAATTGGCTCTGGGGCCTCATGACTGCGGTGGGTAAGAAGCGCGCTGTCGTCGATGCTGCACCATAATACCGCAACTGCACCGTGCGGAGATAAATGAATATCGGCAAAAGCATCGGCTTCGTAACGGTAACCCTGGTCGTCTTCTCGATCTGGGTAGCCTTCGCGCTGCTGGTAGTAAATCCCTACTTGCATCCTTACGTTCCGGGATATCGCGTTGGTAATCCGTGTGGTTGGGAAGTCGTTGCGTTGGCACTCAGCGTGGTCATCTCGTATCTGTGGACACGGCGGTGGTCTGCGCCGAGGC
>JAZDCZ010000394.1:0-5231 GCA_036679605.1 Gemmatimonadota bacterium | reverse complement strand
AAAAATTGCCTGACATCCTCCAGGGTCTTTATCCGTGTTTCGTCCATCTGTACCAGCATCCTCCCATGCTGGACAGACCCCTCCCGATTTCAGACGCATTTCATATTGGAAAAGACTGGTGGTTGACAGGGGCGTGTTCGAGATGGTAGGGATTTTCTACGACGTTGGGCGGAATTCTATTATGTTGCGACCGCGTGAACTCGACGCTGGTTACCTGATCCCCTCCATTCTCGTACTCGTGATTGGAGCATCGTTGCTGTCGGCTGTACCGGCGTTTGCCCAGGGCTCGTGCGATGTCGTTGTGCAACTTGACGATCCAGGTATGCAAACGCTTTTCGCCCTGGGCGTCGACTACCAGGCTACCGGCGGTGCCTTCATCGGCAATTCCTCTGAACCCTCCCTGGGGGGAATCTGGGGACCCGATCCGATCGCCTGCACGAATCTCGTTTCACAGTTCTACAGCGCACTCGATGACAAAGCCGGCACGCTGTCTCTCTTCTTTGCTGACACGAATGGACTGACCGGCCCGTTGCCGCTGATCAGTTGTGTGTTCGAATTTGGGTCGGGCTTTTCATGTCCTGCCCCCGACGACTTCGTCATAGGTCTGGATGCTTTTCCCGCTGCGCCCGTCATGCCCGACTTTCCGCCGGTGCCAGCTGTATCGATTGCCAGTGTGACTCAGAGAACGGCTGTTTGCGGTGACGGTTTCCGGGAGGCCCCCGAGGAATGCGACGATGGCAATGTCGATGACGGCGATTGCTGCTCATCGTCTTGCACCCTGGACGTCGCGGGAACGCCGTGCCCCGACGCGAGTGTATGCACGAGCGACGAACTGTGCGACGGCGCGGGTACCTGCGTAATCGGCAACACCGTCACTTGTGATGACGGCGTTTTGTGTACCTATGACGTCTGCGACCCACAGGCCGGCTGTGTCGCATCCGTTGCTCCTACACCCGTCGGTTCGGGCTGCGACGGTATCTCGAAGGCCAAGCTCAACATTCGCAACAAAAAGGCTGGCGATACGGCCGATCGCGTGAAGCTTACTGTCAAGTTTGTGGGGGGCGATGTCGGCGATCCGGCACTCGACACGGACTACGCTGTCTGTATCTTCGATCGACTCGGTGGTATCCCGGTGCTCGTTTCCCAAATCGACATACCTGCCGGCCCGCCCTGGCTGCGACCGTCGGCGAAGCCGCGTTTCAAATATTTCGATGCTTTACGCTCCAACGACGGCGTCGAGAAGGTCCGAATTGGTCAGAACAAGAAACAAGTCGGTAAACTTCGTCTTCTAGGCAACGGCGTGAATCTGCCGTTGCCGGCACCTTTCGATCCCACGCAGTACCTGGCGCAAGACCCGAGTGTGACCATGGAAATCCAGAATAGCGCGGGTGCTTGCTGGAGCGTCACCTACGAGAGTAGCTCTTCTCCCATCAATTCTGTCGATCACTTCAAGGCCCGCTCGGGAAAGTAGGGCTTCTTAGTACCTGGGCGTTGAAAGGCCGGTGTCGGTCCGCTGTGCCCGCCGCACTTGACCTTTGCCGACGCGCATCTAAAAAAAGCCGGTTACCCGTGGCCGTGGGCAACATGAAGTGGGTAAGAGTTCAGGCCGAGCAGATTATCGTCGTGAACGGGAAATATGTGCGCGAGTACTCGACACCGCTGACAGTGGGCTGCCTCTGACCAGCGGGTACCGAGGTCATCTATCGTGGTATGCGGGCCCGGTTGAGATCTCGACGGCCACGGCATCGTCAGCATCCCGCGAGCCCGAAACTCGGAGTACGGGCCAAGGTGCCCGACGAGATATGGCACATCGACACCTCGGCCGTCCGTCTGGTCGATGGCTCGAAGGTCTGGTTGCACGCGGTCATCGATAACTTCAGCCGTAGGATCTTGGCATGGTGTATCGCCGAGCGCTTCGAGATCTCTAACGCCGTTGCTGTTTCGGAAGAAGTGATCCGCAATGTCGTAAGCTCAGACGGACAGCCACAGGTGATGACCGACGGTGGAGTTGAGAACTTCAACGCCGATGTCGATAAACTCATTGATCGTGGATTGCTCAGCCGGGTACGAGCTCTTGTTGACGTACGGTGCTCGAACTGGATGATCCCAAGCTGGTGGAGCACGCTTTTAAGTACGAGTGGCTCTTCTTACATCGACTGGAGACAGTTCCGGCGGTGCGTCGTCACGTTGCAACCTATGTTCCTGAATACAACGCTACGATTCCCCATGCGGCGTTTCTCGGACAGACGCCAGACGAGATTTACTTCGACAGGGGAGGGGGGATTCCAGCGAAGCTGGAGATGGGAAGACCAGCGGCGCGCGAGAGACGGATGGCGGCGAACCGGGCGGCCTGGTGCGAGCGGTGTCGTGGCGTTATCGATGACGAAGATATGATGAAAGTGCGTCGAGCGACGCCTCGCGAAGAGGAACCGTCGTCGGCTACGGAAGATGGGCGTCGAAGAAGTCGGCGATCTCGCGAGAGAAGCTGCCCGTATATTGGTGGAGCCCGAGAACGACCTTAGCTTCGGCTTGGATGGCGTTGTGCATTGGTATCGCGGCAGGCGGTAGTACAACGGTGTCGATCAGGGTGGCCGCTTGCTCCAAGGTTACGATGCGTTGGCCGGAAGTATTCCATATCCCTGTTGCAACACCGGCATCGCAGATCTCGCGCGATAACGGGCTGTCTACGCCGGCAACACGCAGAAAACGGTTCGCAGTCAGCGCAGTCTCGAACGTTTCGTGAAAAACGGTAGGCACGCCGGCCGCGAGCATATTGTTGAACTGCTGAATGACCTGAGCGTTGTCGATGACCTGGTCGTTCTCGGCGATTACGAAGACCGTCGGGATGGCCAGCCCACCTTGGTCGAGCACGGGCTGGGCGACACGCCCCATGGAAGCCGTGATCGCCGCAACAGGGCGGCCGTCATTGGCAAAAGCAGTTCCCCACAGGGTGACGAAACGAGAACCGTTCGACATGCCGATGCCGACCAGAGGTGTCGATGCTTGGACGAGGCCTTGGGCGATCATATCGTCGTGAAGTGCAGCCAAGCGGGCCAAGTCGGGGTTGCTGACAAGCGACGGGTCGCTTGCGTCCCACTTGAGGTTGACTAGTCTATCGGTGCTTTCGGTACTGACGAAGCCGTAGCCTCGTTCGATCAATTCATTGAGCGTCTCTACGGTATTGATCTTGCGGGCAAATCTCGCATTGCCGCCGGTGCCATGAAACACGAACGCGATCGCTACTGGATTCGGCGGAATGTAGGAAACTACGTCGAAGCCTTGAAACGTTGAGTCGGTGAAGTTCACCGATGGTGTGATCGGGTCGCAGCCCCAAGCGGTCTCGGCATTCTTGGCGGTGTACTTACTGCCCGGCTTGAAACCGACATCTCCGCCGAAGGCGGTGCACAGACGCCGGCTGCCCAGTGTCAAGGATACGTTGAGAGGGTCGGGCGCCGTGCTCAGCGAAAAAGCACTCTCGCCGCGTATACCTACTTTCAAGAACTTGTCGGTCTTGATGATGACCTTGCGTACGTTGCTGACCTCACGGGCCGAGTCCTTGTACTTGTAGCCTTTGGGATTATCGGGCTTTCCGATGAGGGTCCACCGAGTAGCCGGCAAGCTGTAGCTCACGGCGAAGACGTCGCCCGCGCTGGTCATTATGCGGACGTTCGCACCGACGGTTCGCGGATCATCCGCGCTGCCGGGACCGGCGCCGAGGTTAATCCGCTCGTCTTTCGACGTCACCTTCAGCGAGCGCCGGCTGACATCGACATTGAACTTCAAAGTCGCCTTCTTGCCGGTCAGTAGGGTATCGCTGGCACGGGCGGACTTAGGCAAGCACGGTACCAGCAACATCGCCAGCGCTGCCAGCACGAGCGGTAGTCCGGCACCGGGCGTCGTCGTGAGGCTTCTTCTCTGTTCCAGCTTGTTTGGGTTCGTTACTTGCATTGCCATTTCCGTCCACCAGGTTCCATGCTTGTCGCTTCCGAACCCTTTCGTCAAGGTATTCGTCGCGCGCCAACCATGCAAAGAAGTAGAATGGCGCGTATTTTTTTGCTTCACGGTCCTAGATGGGGCCTGCGGGGCGTAGAGCGTCGCGTTATCGATCGCGCTCTTGTTTGTCGAATACATCTCTTGCAATTGCCAGACCGTCGATGCAGACGGGCATGCCTCCGTAGGTCGACATTTGCAGGATGACCTCGGCTATCTCCTGTTTGCTCGCCCCGCACCGGATGGCCGCGATGACGTGGCTCTTGAGTTCGTTTGCGCGGTTGAGTACGCAGAGCGCGGCTATCGCGCACAGTTCACGTTCACGTTGGGTAAGCACGTCGCGTGTGTATAGGTTGCCGAAGATATGATCGACCGCTTCCCGTGGAAGTTCGAAGAACTCAAACAGCTCGCCGAGTAGTCGCGTGCGTGTTCGTCCCACTAGTGCTTCCGAAACGGCTATAGGATCGTCGCTCGGACGTATATCTGATGCTTTGCTCATGACCGGTTCCTTTAGCTGACCTGCCGAGGCGGCGCCAATCGCACCGCTTGTATCGCACCGCTTGTGTTCAGCAGAGGGACGGGTCCCGCGAGAGCACGGTCAGCCCCCGAGTTTTTTTGATACGTAGTCGTCGTATGTGCGACCGATAGCGGTGAGTGTCATGTTCAACGCTTCGGCGTCGGCGTTGATCCGCTCGCGTACATCGCCCGCGAGGGCGCGTTTTACCCCTGCCAAAGCCGACGGCGGTTTGGCGGCAAGCAGTCCTGCTAGAGTTTCAGCCGCAGACTCGGTTTCGTCGGGCGCTACGATCTCATAGACGATGCCGCAGTCCTTGGCGGTTTCGGCATCGATCTGCCGGCCGAGCATGCACAACTCGCGCAGTCGAGCAGGCGCAACAAAGCGGGCGAGGGGAAGAATTGCCACCGGTCCGAACTCGATCTCGGGGTGGCCGAAGACGGCACGCGAGGATGCAATGATGAAGTCGGCCATCAGTGCGAGGTCAAAGCCGCCGGCAAGGGCCGGTCCGTCGACTGCGGCAACCACTGGTTTCGGAAATAGATAGCACGCTTCGAAGAACTCGTGGAAGCGGTACAGAAATGCCGATCCGCTGGACTCCATTCCCTCTTTCAGGTCGTATCCGGCACAGAAAATGCCGGCACTTCCCGCGAGAACTACGGCGTGTACGTCATCGTTGTCGGCAAGTCGCTGGAAAGCATCTTCCAGTTCGTCGCGCATTTTCATC
>JAZDCZ010000393.1:0-8448 GCA_036679605.1 Gemmatimonadota bacterium | reverse complement strand
CTCCGAGGCCTCAATCCGACCAACACCATCGCCCAAGCCCTCAAAACCTACCTCACCACCAACCAACTGCCGCCGCTACCCCCACAAACCACTGCAAACGGCTGAAATGTTACATGGATTGTTTGGTACTCCGGTTCGGCGAGCTTCCGGTGATCGAGTGCCAAGTCGATGTCCAAGCTACCGACATGTTTGGGTTCTGCTTCCGGCAACAGCAACTCGGGGACCCATCCGCCCACGAGGACGAGGTGCTCGCGGTACGCACCCAGCAGTCGCGTCAGTTCGAGGAGCACCGAGCGCGCTGCCTCAATGGCGTCTCCCATGTAATCGGTTCGCGTTACCATAGTGGTTTGATCACCTCGTTCAGAATAGCCTCCGCCGCTTCATCGCTACGGCCACCCGCCCGTTTCAGATCCAGGTACACCTGAACCGGCGACGCCAGCGTGATGTCGTCAACGGTCTGCGCGGCATAAAAGACGCCCTTGTCGCCAGGCACAATCAGACGCAGGTTCGAACCGGTCCCAACTTCCTTGAGCTGAAGCGTCTGCATGATCTCCAGTACATCGCCATCCACATAGGCGGCCATGCGCGGTGTGCGAACCATCGGAGCCCATCTGGCTGCCGCCGAGAACTCGGTCAGCGCGTAGCGGATTCCCCGGCGATTGCACGTCTGCGCGAGTTGCCGCTCAAACTCGATGCCGGAACGGATTGAGTAGCACGAATGTGATTGGTCTCGCCGATAGCGTTGGTTCATTGCCCATTCGTCGAGAAGCGCGCCGGGCTCGGTCAAACGCAATCCATCGGCTCCGGCTCGAATCCACTCGCGATCATCGAGGAGCTTCTTGACGTTCGACACCTGGCCCACGCTGACATCCGCCTCTCGGGCCAGCTCTTGCACTTTCCACGCGCGTTGGGGCGTTGTCAGCAAGACGCGCAGGATTCGGCTGGCCTTGGGAGAAAACAGCGTTCGCAGTTCCCGTTTCTCGCCAAAAGGATTCCCATTCCCGCTCTTGCGGATGTAGACTTGCTGAAAGCAGAGGCGACAGTTGCCCGCAAGATCAAGGAAACCGATGCCTTCCTCTTCGCAGATGAATGCGCTCCGCTCGGAGACGTAGGGTGCTACGACGACGCCGTAACCGTCGGGATACTCCGGCATGCATCGCCGCAGCGAGTTGATCGCTTCACGGACCAGCCGGGGTTGGCCGCTGCGCTTGATCTCGATCACCAAGACCTGCTCGGCTTCGGACAGGTCAACACGCGCCACCAGATCCGGCCCACTCGGGCCAGGTTGCTCCCGAACGTCGGTGAGGCGAGCGAAGGGGATCTCCTCCAGGCAGGCCCGGAGGGCATCGATAGCCTCGCACTCGATTTGTTCTGATTTCAGGCCACGCAGCATGTTCAGCATCCGTTGAAAACGGCCTCGACGGTGAAAGCCACCCCAAGGATAGCCCATGTTCACTCTATCGTCAAGTTTCAACAAACGCTGAAACGGCATTCTAGGCTGAAAGTACGAGTTCTTGCCCCCTGCGGTTCCAAACGCCATAACTGCGGTCGGCACGACAAATGCAGCTAAGTACTTATTGGTACGCGCTTTACAGAATCACGCCGGGCGGTCGAAGGCACGTCGTTCACGGCCGCAGGACCGAAGTAGCCGAAGGTTAGCCCGGTCCCGACAGTCCGACGGCGTACAGAGGCCGGGGCATGTGGCGCTTGATCCGGTAGTGGGGCGGACGGGACATGCCGGTCGCCAAACGGACGGATACGGATCAACCCCAAGTACCGTCAGCACGCCATCGTTTGACGAAGGCTTCAGAAGAAGAAGCAGCTTGAGCGGGCGGCAAGAGGAACTCACCAATCAGCTCGATGACCTCCGCGAAGGAAGCCGGGCTTTCAAGCAGCCTGACACGATTCTGAAACGCCGACCATTGTCCTTGCTTGTCGCCGACACATTCATCCGACAGCGCATACGGTCGCCCTGTCGGCAATGCTGTTTGGCGGCGTTCGAAGGTTGACTTGATTGCTCGGCTCACGGTTTCACCGTCAAATTCGAACCTTCGCGCAAGCATCCACACGTCGTAGAAATCCTTCATGCGGCTGTTGGCTGGGCCAAGCGCCACCATCGCCTGAAACTTCTCGGCGATGACCGACTCTTTCGGATACGACTTGAGTTCCGGTGCGGGAAAAACCAAGAGCGTCGGATAGGTCAGTTCTTCCTCCGCAGGCACAACGGAATCACCGAAGCCGATGTCCACTTGAAGCGGGATCTTGGCGTTTCCCAACATCGCCAGTACGACCACTCGAACACCCTCGTATTCCTGGTCTTCACGAATCGGTTCCGCGCGTACAGAATCAGCATTGAAGATCAGGCCATCATCCTCCACCGGCTGCTGGCAGATGGTCTTGATCGTGTCCGCGACTCGATCTGGTGCGCTTTCACCTCGTCCAAGCAGGTCGAGATCACGGGTGGGGCGATACGGCTTGTCCGTCCAAACCGAGAACAGCATCGCGCCTTTCAGGACGAAGCGGTCGGCGTGAGGAGACTTGCTCAAGCGATACAACAGGCGTTCGATGGCGTAGTGCGTCAGAACGAGCTGAAACTCGTCGCCGCGCGTTCGACTCAAATCGTAGAGGCGCTGCCGAACGGAGGCGGCAATGTCCTTGGGCTTCCGTTTGCTCACGTCAGCGACTCCAGATACGGGCGCATGATGTTGGCGACTCGGCAGATCTTTGCGTACTTCCACAGCTCGTCCATCTTTGTCTTGCGCTTCCGCCAGCAGTCGCGAAGGGCTTCGAGCGCCACATCCTGACCGAACTTGTTTCGGTACTTGAAGCAGTCGGCGACCGTCTTCGCGGGCGAATATACCTGAACCGGCACACCTTCGATGCGATGGATCTTCACGCCAGCTTCGAGCGCTTTGCCCGAGAATCGAACAAACTTGATCGGAGAGGATTGGGCGTTCGGGCGTCGCGCCTTCACGTCGATGGCTATCCACACCTGCGACGGAAGCTGCGTCGTCAGGTCGTGAAAGTGCAGCGCCGACAGGAGGCAGATGACCCCTTTCGGAACACGCTTGCACGCCTCGACGATGGTCCGATGTTCTGAAATGTCGCCGTTGGGCAGCGTGTAGAGACCACGTTGAACGCGCTGAATCACGCCCCGGGCAACGAGGTTGCTGAGGTACTGGCGGGAAGCGCCCAGCTTCTCAAGGTCGCGCGTCCGTTGAACGCCATGCTTCTTGAGATGCCGGACGACCGTTTGTTCAGCCTCGGTCATCTGGGGGTGGGTTGACATAACGTAGGTAGTTATCGACAAGTGCCGACATTATGTCAAGTCAAAACCAGCTCTCAAGGCCCAGCCGTGCGGGGCGGCATCACGTCGGAGCGCCAGTAGATCTGTGACGCTAACCTCGTCCGATCACACGACTTGCGTCAATCCGAGAACGATGCTGAACAGCCAACGAATGGATCACTCCCCCATGCACGAAATCGTTCTGATTCCCGTATCGCGTGGGGTTTTCAGTTCATTGCCGTCACAATGTGGCGAGCACCTTCTTCGCATCCTTCCCGAAGTGCTCGCGTGCCCAAAAGGCCACGATGTCCTCGACAGCAGAGGCGGATTCCGGGATGAGCCCCGTTCCGTATCGGGGATTGTACCGCTCGGCGTATTGCCGCGCCGCCTGATAACCCCAATGTGCCGATTCTTGTGGACGTGCTACGCAGCGAAGAGCATGCTCCGCCAAGAGGGCTTCCCGGCAGTGGATGGTCCTTACGCGTGCCCAGCGGGTGTCCCGATATTCGTTTTGCGATTCCTCCAACTCGCGTAGCGCCTCCCAGAGAGTCTCGTCGGCTTGCCGTTCGCCAGTCGCCAGATGCCGCTTCAATTGCCGAAGCGCGTTGGTGATCAACGGCTTGTACTTCTTGGTTGCCCGATCCTTCGAGCGCTCCGCGAGGTACAGCGTGAAACGCCCGGCGGCGAGAGGGTCTTCACACCAACGCTTCAACACGGTCAAACGAGTGATTTGAAAGTCCGCGCCCGCGCGAAGTTCCCGCGCCAGCAGCAAGAGTTTCTTGAGCTTCGTGGCGACGGACTTGGAAACCTGCTCCTTCATGTGGCGTGCCCTCGTCAGATCACCGAGACGAACGGATAACGCTTCCGGTAGAACTGCCCCTTGTGGCTTCTGAGCAGATAGTCGAGCCAGTAGCCGGGCTGGTCATCGCGCAGCAGGAACGCCGCCTTCACGGATTCACTGCCATGCTCGTCCAGAACGCGTCTGACGAACCTCGGGCTGATCGCATCCGCCTCGAAGAAACCCCGGAGGCAGTACTCCTCGTCCTCGGTCAACCCCTCTCCTTTGCGTTTGAGCCCAGTGACGACGGACGTGAAGTCCTGCATGATCTCCTTGCCTTCGTCGGGGTTGATGAAGACACCGAAACCGTTCTTGTGCTCCAGCAGATCTTCCGGTATTGCCATTTCCGGGCGGCCGTCCTTCAATCCGTGTTTCTTGATGGCCTCCTGCACCTGTTGCTGGTCCTTCGACTCCCATTGGCGGCGGAACTCCTTTTGCCAATCCGCCGCCATCGAGAGACTATCGGGGTACTCGATCAGATCTCTGCCGTAGTACGCCATCATGGCATCGTGCAGGTCAGATGCGCGCTGGCGCACCAACGCCTCGTACTCCTTCCAATACCGACAGATGATCTGGGAATTCTGCCGCTTCATCATCTGTTTGAGGTCGTCCACATCCACGTCAGAGGCATCGCCGAAGAGCTTCTGCTCACCGGACCAATACCATTCCCCTCGCCACGGGACCAAGCTGCCGAAAACGAGCTGCCCCGGCTCGAAGGGATGCTGCGGCATGTTGATCCTGATCCGATACGGCTGGCCACTGATGATGTTCAGAGCTTCAAGGGTCTCGTCGTTCAGCGAGAGGAGCTTGTAGAACGCGGCGTGGCGTTCATGCCAGCTTCGCAAGTCCCTTCGGTCATCCTCCGAAATGTCAAGGACGCCCGCCAGAATGTCGATGGCTCCAAGCCCCGACCACCGTGTGCATTCCTGGCAGATGAAGTCGTCGGTATGCCCGATGTCCCCTGCGCCCTCATCCTGCTCGTCCATGTAGTTCGCGAAGAAGACCCGGAACATGTACGAGTGAGTGCCCAGCCAGATGAGCTTGCGCTTCACATCCCATCCGTATTCGTTGGGCGCTCGGAGGAACGCCTGTACGCCTGAATCTCGCGGGACTGAGGCGAATTCGTCGCTGAGGAAGGCGCTGGCGGTGTTCGCGACGAGCAAGAGATCTTTGTGGGTCGGGGAGAGTGCGAGTCCATCGATGAACGGCGGATACAAGATCCAGAGCAGATGCCGGAGGCGGTCAGGGTGAATGCCTGTCACCCGGGCATCGCCGCCGTTGGGTGAGGTCAAGGGGAGAGGCGAGCCGAAAAAGTCAACGTTGTATTGCTCATATGCGGCCCATATCCCAATGTCGTTGTGGAGGTCTTCCGCGAAATCCACAAGCACGCCAGCAAGTTCGCCAAGCCCATCCTCGTCGAGACGAAGGGAATCATAAGCGAAGTCCCGCTGTACCTGTGCGAGCTTTCGGCGCAGGTCTTGCGTGATTCTCGGGAGATGGGAATCGCCTCGCCCTTTGACACCTTCCGGGCGATGCGTGGCGTAGGTCATACGGTGTCATTCCTTTCTCCCGCCAACAACGGACACGGCAGGCAGCGTCAGGGATAAGCGTTGCCGACACCGAGAATGCGCCACCTGCGCTTGATGCGGGCCAGCTCCATCGTCACGGACCACCCCTTGCTTGCGTAGGCGGTGACGGACTTGGGCAGCGAGATGGTGATGTCCCCACGACCGTCCAACAGCGCGGTGAGGGTCAACTTGCCGGGTCCCACCTTCTTGATCGTGAATTGATCTTCGAGGTAGTCGTCATCGTCGAAGCCCGCCTCGTCGCTTTGTGCCGGGTGATTGGCAACGTACTCGCGCAGCGCCTGGGCAAACTCCTCGCAGCCAACCAGATCACCGCCCGCGTCGTCGCCGACGAGTTCGCGATAGTACCTCGTCGCATCCTCGTCCCAATGCCCCTGAGCCGACAGCCAGGCAGCTAGCTTCTCCATCACCGGGCCACACGCCTTCAGGAACCCCTTCGTGCCCATGACCTTGCGGATCACGAACGTACTTAAGAAGAAATTGATGTGGAAGGGCTGGATGCGGTCGGGGCCGAAGATGTCGCAGAAGCGGTTATCGTCGCTCCATTCCTTGTCGAAGCGGGCTTGCTCGAACTTGTTCAGATCCTCGTGGCCATAGTCGTCGAGGTACATGCCGAACAGATCGATGATCATGAACGGCGACGACATCGAGCGACGATTGCCTTCGCCCGTCTCGGCCAGGAACTTCTTGAGGACATCTCGGATTGTCATCATCGGTTCGTCATCTCGTGGCGGAAACCGGCGCAGCTTCTTCGCAAACGCAAATGCATGCGTGAACCATCGCTCACTCTAGATCGGGCAAGTCCTCGCGGGCCAGCAGAAGGCGGATCGACCGCGCCTGGCCCGCAACGCGCTCGATCAGCCCGCGCCGCTCCAGGGTCACGACCATTTGATGCGCTGATGGAGGTGTGATCTTGAAGTACCGAGCCACGTCGTTCTCGGCGGGCGAGCACCCATTGATCTTGGTGTAGTAGTGGATGAACGTCAAGACTTGCCCTTGTCTCGGTGTGTATTCTGGCTTCATCTCTTGCCTACTCTGCATCCATCGCGCGGTTCGTCTGTTCACTGTGGGCGCACAAGGGACGGCTCGAACAGCTTGAGGTACGGTTCATATCTCCATCGACGGTTGCGTTGACCGCCGGTCGTTTCTGTGAGCAGCCCCAGTGCAGCAAACTTCTCAACGAGGCGGTTTGCAGTGACATAGGCGCATCCCAGTTGTTGTTCGACCAGACGCACCGTCGTCATGGGATTCTGAAACAGGTTGTCGAGCAGGACGCCGCCCGCTGTGCCGCCGACCTTCACCTTTTCCGAGATCAAACGGCGGTGTGATTCTCGCATCTCCAAAATCGCCCGTGCAGTATTCGTCGCCGCCTGACTCACCTCGAAAACGCCGCGCAGAAAGAACTTCAGCCACCCTTCCCAGTCCCCGCTGTTACGGATCGCCGTGAGCCGATCATAGTATTCCGCTCGGTGGGCTTTGAAAAAGTAGCTCAGATACAGCAGTGGTTGGTGCAGGATTCTGCGCTGGCAGAGCAGCAACGTGATCAGCAATCGTCCGACGCGCCCGTTGCCGTCCAGAAAAGGGTGTATCGTCTCGAATTGGGCGTGGACGAGCGCACAGTGGACCAACGCGGGCGTCGAATCGATGTCGTGGAGAAACTGCTCCAGATTGCTCAACGCCCGTTCCATGTCTGGCACCGGCGGCGGTACATACGTGGCTGTCGCCAAGGTACAGCCGTCCGGGCCGATCCAATTCTGAATCGTTCGGAATTCTCCAGGGCTCCGCTGCCCTCCACGAACGCCTGCCAACAGGTGGCCATGAATCTCCTTAATCAGACGGCGGCACAACGGCAGCTCGTTCAGCCGCTTGAGTCCGTGATTCATCGCATGCACATAGTTGACGACTTCTTCCACATCTCGCGGATGCTCGCGCCCCTTGACATCGATCTCGAACTCCAGAACATCTTCCATTGTGCTCTGGGTTCCCTCAATCTGAGAACTGAGAACCGCCTCCTGTCGAACGTACATGGCAACGAAGAGGTCGGGATTCGGCAGGATTGAGGTGGCACCGTCGAGCCGCCCCAAGGCCCGGTCGGCATCGGACAGCAAGCGCTGGGCATCACCGTCGATCAGAATCGGCGGATCGGGTGGCAGGGGCGCGGGGACGAACGCCCGGTAATCGTAGCCTTGTTTCACAAACTGGCCTGCTCGCATGACAAGTCCGCCTGCCTTGGGTCTTGCTGCCGTCCCGCAAAACAACGCCGGTTGATGACGATCCTTATTTTAGCATACGCCATCTTCGCAAAACAATGGCCGCTTGTCCAGCCTTTGTCTTGCCTCCAGGCAGCAGAGCCGGATCAAGCACGAATGAGCCCCCGAAGCTCAATCGCGCGGGACGGCAGTACGCCGGAGCGCCAGTAGATCTCTTACGCTAACTTAGCCCGAACACACGACTTACATGGATTCGAGAATGATGCAGAACCGCCAGTAAAGCGCCAGTAACGGTTTTGCAAGTGTTGTATTGACAAGTGGTTACGAGCGAAGGCTTGGGATTGCCAGCTTCCCAAGCTGGACGTCGTCGGTTCGAATCCGATCGCCCGCTATAACTCATCCCCCAAAGGCACTTACCCCGCATATTTCATGACTCCGAGTTTTCTGGTCTGCTTGGTGAGTTCTGATCGGCTGAAGTGTTCATCGGCGTCATCGGCGCACAGCGCCCCCTTTCCCCCATTGCGATTC
>JAZDCZ010000392.1:0-41367 GCA_036679605.1 Gemmatimonadota bacterium | reverse complement strand
CGTCAACCGGCCGTAGGCATCGTAGCCAAACGTGGTGGACCGGCCCCCGGGCGAGCTTGCAATGTTCCTGTTCCCGTTGGTCCCGAAATAAGCAAAACTCTGCACCAGGTTGTTGAGCCCGTCCTTGACAGTCAGCACCCGGCCCCGTGAGTCGTAGGTGAACCGCCTCTTGTTGGTGCCACCGACCCAGGTCGAGTCAATACGGCCGTTGGTGCCAAGTATAAACGTCCGGCTCGGCTGCCCGATGCCGTTGATCGTCTCAGGCTGAGCCCAGGCACCGTACGTGGTGATCGTAGCGGTCCCACCCGCCGGCCTAGCGTACGTCACCAGCCCATCGGAGTTGTAGTCCAGGCTGTCGACCGCCGTGGGATCGGTGGAGTTCACCGTGCTTACCGGCAGCCCATTGCTGTTGTAACTAATAGTGGTGACCGTGCCCAACGGATCGGTAGCCGCCAACGGCTGGCCCCAGCGGTCCACCGAGAATGTCGTCACATGCTCACCCGGGTCGGTTACCGTACCCTTGACGTTTGCGGGCAGCATTATGGACGCAGGTGTGGATGAAGTCGCGCTATAGGGCACTCCCACTTCCTGCCAGGCGGCAAAGGTGGTCACTGGTGATACCGTACCCGAGTCCAGAATCGCCACCGCCGGCGCCGTGACACTCGCGAGTTTCCCCGATTGCGAATCATAGGCCAGGGTCGTCGTATTGCCACGCCGGTCCGTCACCTTCCACAGCCTCAGGCTCCCGTCGTACTGGAAGTTCGTCGCGATGTTGTCGGGGTCCTTCATCTGGGTCAGTGTCTTGTTCGACAGCACCGTGAAGTTGGTGTAGCGGTAGGGGCTGAGCGTACTCCTGATCGAACTCAGCCCGTAGCTCCCGTAGCTCAGCACCAGCATTTTGTTGGCCGGATCGGTAATCAGGGTGAGGTTGTTGCCGACGTAGGTGAACTGAGTCTGATTATTGAACTGATCGTACACGCGGCTCATCCGGCCGTTGCTGATGAACCGCACATCGGTCGAATCGGGGTAGAGACGCTTCCACCCGCTCCCGTTCACCGCCAGCTTCGAGAACTCGCCCGCCGGTGTTATGAACGTGCTGCCCGACTTCTGGAAATAGACCGCCGAGCCGTCACCCTCGGTTATCAACGCCGAGCCGTCGCCCTGCACGTAGAGCCGCTGCACACCGGCAATGTTCCAGCCCCGCGCTATCGAGGAGTTGTTCTCGTTTACCACCACCAGCTTGGTCTGGGTCACCTTCTGCTGGGTGCCCTGACCGCCGTAATCGGCCGTAACGATGATGTCCAGATCGTAAACGCCGGTACTATAGGCACTCGCGTTGAACTGGCCCGCCAACCGCTGCCAACCCGAACTCGCCGCCGTGAACTTGAGCGTGGTCTCTCCATTTAGAAACGTGATCAATACGCCGTCCTTCTTGGCCTCGAGCCAGAACTTCTGGGGCACCGGTGTCTGGCCATTCGGGTGCTGTACGTTGACGTGGATGAACGGCTTGGGATCCACACGGTCGCCGTGGTAGACCAAGGTCACGTTGCGCGGGGTGTCGTCGCTCACGTACGGCACCGTGCTCTGGGCATGAGTGACCGCAAAGCAGGACGCCGCACAGCGGCCCATCTGCTGGGTCTCGTAGTTATACGGCGTTATGTCCACCTCGGGTACCGGCAGCGCGGAGATCACCGGCACGTTGTAGTAGCCGTTGTCCTCGGCAAACGTGTCCTCGCTGAAGGCCGAAACGTCTAAGTTCCCTGTCCCTACAGCGCCCACATTGTAATTGGCCGTCACCGTGGTGCTCTGACTCGCTCCCAGTGTCACCTGCGAGGGGCTGACCCCCGTGCAGGTGACATTGCTCGAGCCGCCGCAGCTTATGAAGAACGTGTCGGTGCCGCTCCCCGTGTTCTTAACCGTGAAGTTCTCGCTGTAGCCCCCGGTGTTGGCAATCCGGTCCGGTGCAGTGGCACCGTCGGGCGTTACCGAGACCGATCCACCGCCGCCAGGAGGGCCCCCCTGACCGGCGAGAACGTTGGGCAACGCCATAGTAAGGGATAGAGCAGCGAGCGTAATAATGAACTTACGAGCAGCAGGCATGACAGCCTCCGCGAACTGTGTCTGGTTATTGTTCAGAGATTCCAAGCTCGTTGTCGTTGAGCGCTTCGACTTGGATGGTGATCTCAGCATCGGTGAGATCACTTGACCGGTATGCGGTAGGTGCCGTCGTCACGTGCCAGGCTCGATTCACTGAACGCGATCAGGCGCACGAGACCGGCACCAGCCTGCTTCACATCGTAGGTAACTGCGATGGTGGTGCTCTGGCCCGGCTCCAGCGTGGCGTGAGTGGGATTCACACCGTCACAGCTCACCCGGCCCACGCCTATACAGATGAGTTCGTAGGTGTCAGTCTCTGTGCCGTTGTTGGTGACGGTGAAGCTCAGCTTGTGGCCGCCGGTCTCGGCAGTGCGGGCCTCGGTCGTTGCCCGGTCGGGGCTCACTGAAACTCCGGCCGAGATCACCTCGGTCGAGTCAGGCTGTGAAAAAAGAAGAGCCAGTGGAAGAAATAACGCCGCTGCAAAGCGCCGAGTACGCAACATGGGCCACGCTCCATTGGTGCCGAGTTCGAAGGAGAAATCAGCACCCCTAAAAGGCACGGAGCGTGCCTCGATCAGTTAGTCGCTAAGTTGTTGATAGAAAAAGTGTTAGATATTCGAGCCGTCTCCGGAAAGTGTTCGCCCGAACACTCCATCCGTTCGCCCGAACACTCTCAGGCCACCGATTCGGGACGCTTGAGACCGTGCCGGTGCATCAAATCGTAAAGCGTTGTGCGCCCAATACCCAATACCCGCGCTGTCCTGGTCACGTCCCACCCTTCTGAGTGCAGGATGTCGCTCAACTCGGCAGGGTTTGGGGGAGAGACGGGACTACCCAGGTATGGCCGGAGATCGGCTTCTGTTACCAACTCTCTGTCGACCAACAAGTCGAGCCGCTCCATCAGGGTCTTCAGCTCGCGCACGTTGCCAGGCCAGTCGTGCGTTACGAGCGATCTCAACGCTGTCGAATCCAGTGACTTCGAAGAACCGTTGGCACCGGCCTCAGAGAGGAAGTGCTCCGCCAACAACTTGACGTCCGCTCCACGATCACGAAGCGGTGGAAGGTTCACAACCACACCGCAGATGCGATACGCGAAATCAGCCCGCAGCCTGGACTGGCGAACAAGCGCTTCGACCGGTTCTGAAACGGCCGCGACCAGTCGGAAATCCGACGAACGTTGTGTAGGTGCTCCCACCCGCCGGAAATCCTTGAATTCGATCGCCCGCAACAGCTTGGCCTGGATACCTACCGCCAGGCTGCATACTTCGTCGAGAAAGAGAGTTCCACCGTCCGCGGTTTCCAGTAAACCCTCGCTCCCTCGATGAGCACCGGTAAAGGCACCGCGTTCCCACCCGAACAGCTCGGCCTCGGCGAGTGTCTCCGGAAGCGCCGCACAGTTCCCGATCATCGCCCTGCCGCAGCAGCCGCCACTCCTTTGCGAAGGTGTGTGTTGAACCACTTCATGATGCGCTGCGACACGTCCATCACGAACTTGGGCTCGCGCGGTCCGTGCGGGGTTCTGGGGTAAACGATCATCTCCGTCGGCACCCCGCGCCTCGAGAGCGCGACGTAGAACTCCTGCCCCTGTGTAAACGGCACTCGTAGGTCCCTCGCGCCGTGAATCACCTGGGTGGGCGTAGTGACGTTCTTTATGCGGTAGATCGCGGAGTGCTTCTCGTAGGTCGCGTAATCGTCCCAAAATTCCGAGCCCATGTGCGCTACCAGATAGTTGGGAATGTCCGTCGTGGACACCATGCTGATCAGGTTAGGTAGCCCCGCGCCCATGCTGGCCGCCTTGAAACGATTGGTGCGCGTGACTATGAACGACGTCATGTAGCCGCCGTAGCTCCAGCCCATGAGCGCCAGGCTGTCGGGATGTGCCACTCCCATGTCGATCACCTTGTCGACCCCGCTCATCACGTCCTCGTAGTCGCCGTAGCCCCAATCCTTGAAATTCGCGTAGCGAAACTCCTTACCTTATCCCGTGCTGCCGCGCGGATTGGCCCGTAGAATAGCAAAACCGCTCTGTGCGAAGTACTGCAGCATGTACGCGCTGGCGGCGCCTGTGAACCCTCGCGAATAGGCTCCCGCGGGCCCGCCGTGGACGTTGAGGATTAGTGGATACGCCCTGCCCTGTCGGTAGCCGACCGGATAGGTGAGCAATCCCTCGATCGCCAAGCCGTCCTTCGATTTCCAACTAATTAGCTCCGTTCGCCCCATTGCCGGCCGTGGCACGCCGTTATTGATCGAGGTCAGCTTCGTCTTCTGGAACCGGCTAACCGGAGAGACATACACGTCTGCCGGTGTCTCCGGCTCCTGGTAGGTGAAGGCGATTTGAGCAGTTGCCCGATCGAACGACGCGGCACCAACCACACCATCGCCTGAGCCCAGCAGAGTCGGCGCACTCCCGTTTGCCGGCACCAGGACGACCTGCCTGGTCGTTCGCACGGCTTCGGTGACCAACACGTTCGCGCCGTCCGCGGTCCATGCCAACATTGAGGCCCTGCGATCGGGCGTGTCGGCCAGCTTCTCCAGTGGCCCACCACTGGCTGAAACCAGGTAGACGTCGCCCATGCCGATCGCCTGAGGCGAGCCACCGTCCGAGATGAAAGCGATCTTCCGGCCGTCAGGCGAGTACCTGGGGCTGCCATCGCTGCCGGGCTGACTTACCAACGGTCTGACCGCCCCGCTATCGGAGGGCGTAATGGAGATATCGCTCGCTCCGCCCTGGTTGATCCTCGGATCCGGCTGGTGCGTGAATGCAATCATTTTTCCATCGGGCGACCAGTCGAACGAAGTCACGTGGAACGAGCCGGATGTGAGCCGCTTCGTCTCGCGCTCGCCGTGTTCATCCTGGGCAATAGCGACGGTGTATAGGTGGCTGAACTTGAAGTTCTGGTCCACCAGGATCACGTCACGTTTCTCTTTCTTGGCCGTTTTCTCGTCATCGGTATCGGGATCCCGCTTCGTGTAGGCGATGTACGAACCGTCGGGTGACCAGCGGTATGAGCCCACACCCTTTTCTCCGTGTGTTATCTGGATCGCTTCCCCGCCCCGGACCCGCATGACCCAGACTTGGTTCGTGTCGGAGCGCGACGAGGTGAAGGCGAGGTATTCGCCATCGGGCGAGAACGACGGGCTGCTGGATGACTTGTTTCCGTGGGTGTACTGGATGTTCGTTTTTCCGTCTGCGGAGACGATCCATATCTGGCTCAGGTACTCGGACTTCTTTCCTTCCATGACCGGCTCCCTGACCACGTACGCCACGAGCTTGCCGTCGGGTGACATTGCCGTCCCACGGATCGTCTTGTACTGCATGGAGAGTTCGGGGGTCCACTCCGTTACGTCATGTTCGGCAGTCTGGGCAAATAGTAATTGAGCGGACAGCGCGAGGAGCGTGAGGGGAACCATGATCTTCATTTTATTGCTCGTCGAAAAGGGATCAATAAGATAGCGCGAGCCACCACCCCATGGGGCTTCATAATTCCTTCATGACCTAATCACTCTAGCGACGCCATGTTTGTTGGTTCTGACACCGCGCCCCCATGTCTTCTGCCCGAAGAGGAGCCGACCATGCTGAAGCTCGATACCACACCCACCTTCAGCCGGGGTCGATTACCTCGACGAGCGTGCGCCGGGACGGTTTGCCCGATCCTCTAAACCCGGAGTTCTACGGTTTCCAGTTCGAAACAGCGTAAATCGCTGGCTTTTGGCATCACCCCGCACCTCCTTGACAGAAAGTCTGAATATCAGCTATTCTGATATACGGAGGTACGCAATGAGAGTGTCTGAGCCCAGTCGCATCGGTAAACGGGGGTCCTTCGTGATCCCTTCGAGTCTTAGACGGATTTTTGGCCTACGTGAAGGCTCTGCGGTGATCGCCGAGGAAACGGATGAGGGAATCCTGATCCGACCTGCGGTGACACTGCCGCTGGAGGTGTATGCGGCGGAACGGAAGGCAGAATTTCTCCTTTCCAACGCCGTGGATGACGACGACTATGCACGCGCCGTTAAGGAAGTGAAGCAGTTGGGGCTCGATCCCGCCGCCGTTCCCCATCAACATCCCTGATTCGCGGTCCCGTGGACCGTCTGTTTCTCGACGCCAACGTTCTGTTTTCAGCTGCTTATGCACCAGTTGCCGGGTTACAGAGCCTCTGGAAAATTCCTGATATCCGGCTGCTGACGTCTGCCTACGCAGCCGAAGAGGCTCGGCGGAATCTGAATGACACTGACCAGCGGGCACGCCTGAGTCAGCTATTGGCAGATGTCGAGATCTCGCCGCGCGTCACACTGCGGATCGAGCTGGACGAAACGATCGAACTTCCAGAGAACGACTGGCCAATTCTGGCCGGCGCCGTACACGCGAATGCCACGCATCTCATCACCGGTGACGTGCGCCACTTCGGCAAGTATTTCGGTGCGACAGTCACCGGTGTCATGATTCTATCGCCCGCGCAATATCTGCGGCAGCGCATCTGACCTTCGGTCTACCTAGCGTCTCTTTCCCGGGACGTTCTGACCGTTCTGATGCAGCACCAATCCAGTCACTCGGTGGTCGTCATCCAGTTCAAAGGTAATCTGTGCCTCGACGGCCTTCAGAAAAAACTTCGTCTGGGACTCAGCGAAGATCGGAAACCGCGGCTGCCCGGTGGCTTGCAACAAGAGTTGATCGTTGTCACGCGTTATCGTGATGACGAACTGTGGCGCGAGTTCGTACTCGCCGACGTAGGTCTCGAGCACCGCGGGTTCGACCGAGACTTCGGTGCGAACCTGCGGAGCGTCGGCAAGAGGAAACTCGGAGTCTAGGATATGGAATCCGATGTCGTCCACACTTCGCGCGGAATTGTGCAGCACGACCGCGCCGATCTGACGCTCAGCGTCGAACCCGGCCCATGTGCGGTAGCCGCCGGTTCCCCCGTTGTGCCAGACGGTGACCCCGCCATTTGAGGTCGCCCGGCGATGCCACCCAAGCCCGACGGTCATCGTGCCCTGTCCGGTCTTGACCCGCTCGCCGTGCGTCAGGGCCAGCGCACCCGAGATGGAAGATGCGGACGGTGTGAGATTGGCGTGGATAAACTTGAGCATGTCGACGACGGTCGAACGCAACGCGCCTGCACCGGCGAGGGTGGGGAAGTCCCAGTTGGACACGACCTCACCGCCTTGATTGTGGCCGAGGGCGAGTCGCTCTTGCATGTCGTCATTGAGCGCGATGCGCGTGTCATGCATGCCGAGTGGAGACAGAACGCGTTCAGTGACCAGCGCTTCGTACGATGATTCGGCGCGGAGTGCCAGTACGTGACCGAGCAATCCGACACCAAGATTCGAATACTCGTACTCGGCACCGGGGTCGCGCGTGAGAGAAACGTCGGAGATGAACTCGTACATCTGTTCGACCGTGTAGTCGGCATAGGGATTGTTCGGATCTGCCGGCTGGAAGTTGGTGGGCATACGTGGCAGACCTGACGACTGTGTCGCAAGGAGGCCCAAGGTGATGGATTTGCCCCCTCGACTCGGCACCGTGACGGAAGCAGAAAGGTAGCTGGCGACTGGATCGTCCAGACCGACCTCACCTGCGGCGACCATCAGGGCCAGCACCGACGTCGTGAACACCTTGGTGATAGAGCCAATCTCGAACACGGATCGCTCGTCGAGCGCTCGGGCCGTGCCGGAGTATCCGTGTGCGATAATACGTTGCGCCCCCGTTGCGTCGACAATGCCGACGACGATGCCCACCGTGGGGGTCGCCGCGAGGCGTTCCTCCAGGATCGTGCGGATCGCGGCGTCCGTGGGGATCTCTTGTGCCGCTACAGGGGCCGCGATCGCAAGGGCGACCAGGGTCAACCAAATACGCGTGACTTGTCTCATGTCTCCAGTGCCTTCGTTCGAAAACTGTGAGTGTGTCCGTTCGTAGTTTAGAGCTGGGTAAGTTAGCCGTCCGGGAAGCCTGATGCCGTCCACCCCGGCGTGTGGCCTGCTCCTCCAAGCAGCACCTTACCAAGTGCTCCAGTCGCTCGTATCTTTGAAGCTCTGGGATTGTTGCAGTAACCTCAAGAGGAAACGGTTCGACACGCCGTCGTCGATCACCTGGAAACCGATGTACTCCTCCCTCAAGGCATGACTGCCCGCTACGCGGTGCCAGATCAACGTACGTTTCGCATCAGCCACTGGGGCAGGGGTCGCTCTCAGTCACTTGAAGAGCCGTTAGCCAGACGGTCATGGCTGTAACCCCCGCTTCAAGGAGAACAGAAAATGACATCCGGAGACGAACTCAGCACCTTTGTCCATGATGCCTTGAAGCAAGGTGTTCCGCGCCCACAGATCGAGGATGTTCTTCTAAAAGCGGGCTGGAGCACCGCACAGATAAGAGGTGCGTTGGCTGCGTTCGCTGACATGACATTCCCAATTCCCATCCCGAGGCCGCGACCTTACGTGGAGGCACGCGAGGTGTTCCTGTACTTCGTGCTCTTCACCACGATGTACCTGAGCGCATTCAACCTGGGGAGCTTGCTGTTCCAGTTCATCGACCGGGCCTTCCCACTGTCCGGAGGGACAGCAATCGCGCTAGGAGAGGCGATACGTTGGCCCGTGTCCATCCTCGTCGTCGCGTTACCGGTCTTTTTCTATACCTCACGGTTGATCGGGCGGGAAATTCGCCTGGATCCAAGCAGACGCGTTTCCGAGGTTCGGCGAAAACTGACCTACCTGACGCTGTTTGTTTGCGCGTGTGTGGTGATCGGGGTCTTGACCACTCTCGTTTATAATTTTCTGGGTGATGAACTCACCGTCCGATTTGGCCTAAAAGCGCTCACGGCTGCTGGGATCGCAGGCGCAGTCTTCGCATACTACTTGAGGGATCTGCGGCTTGATAACACGGAAGCCAAAACATGATCTGTGGCCGCGATAGGGCCGTCATGACGTAGGGACATCCGAAGACCAACGCTCCTCAAGCAACTGCAGCGCCATTCGACTGGGAAAGATCGTGTCCTCGAATCGACCGGTCACGCGGCATGGCATTTCGCCCAAGCGGGCTTCGACGAACGGCAGGGTCGTCGTGTCCCAGTCGCCGCGTGTTAGATAGAACGGAATGCTCTTCGCAAAATCAACGATCGAGCCCAAGACGGAGCGATCTCGAGTGGGCCCGACCAGCACCGGCTTCATCGCGGTGACTTCGGCGTCGATCAGCTCACTCGTGATGCCGAGATGCCGTAGCCGCTGAGCAACCATCGTTGCGAGGCGGCTCGGGAGCGCTCGCACGTTGCGAGCCGGCTCCAGCAGGGCAAGGAGAGAACGGGAACTCACGAGCAGAAGCAACGGCCGTCGGTCGACCACGATTCGATTCACGTACCAATCGCCTAACGCAGTGTCGGATGCATCGTGCGTTGGGGATGGAGGTGGAAGCGTTCGTAGCACCTTCTGTGTGGCTCTCAGCACCACCATACTTCAGCTCCCGGCATGCTGTCTAACTGATTAGCAAATCTACTGTCGGCGCCCGCTCGCCACCGTTCCAAACCGCTTCCTGCATGACCCCTTTGGCGGAGGCCTCAGCCATGGTTAGTTCCGCGCGCGAATCTTCGCCAGGTCCGATGATTCCTCCGCCCGCGCATGATACAGATCCCACCGCAGCTGTAGATTCATCCAGAAATCGGGAGTCATGCCAAAAAACTTCGCGAGCCGCAACGCCGTACTGGGCGTGATACCTCGACGCCCGTTCACAAGTTCGTTCACCCGCTGATACGGTACTCGGATCGCCTCCGCCAACTCACGCTGCGTGAGGCCCATCGGCTCCAGAAACTCCAGGAGCAGCATCGCACCGGGGTGCGTCGGTGCACGATGTGTGGGAACGCGAACCATACTCCCGCCTAGTTAATGGTAGTCCACAATCTCAACCGCCTCCGGCCCAGCCGGCTTCCACCGAAAACAAATCCGGTACTGCTGGTTGATCCGGATGCTGTGCTGGCCCAGCCGCCGTCCCTTCAGCGCCTCGAGGCGATTCCCCGGCGGCACCCGCAGCTCCCCGAGCCTTGCCACCGAGTCGAGTTGCTCCAGCTTCCGCGCGGCAACGGACCACAGGGATGACGGACACGCCTGCCTCGCCGGACGCGAGTCCCGACCCTCAAAGACATCCTCCGTGCCCCGATCGCCGAAGGAACGGATCATATATCATGATAGCCCGGCTATCATGCTAGCACAAGCCCGACTGGCATGGCATGACGAATTGGGCCATGAGCGGCGCGTATCAGGGCCGGCCGGCAACAGGAAAACAAAGGTGGGGCATACCTCATCCCCAAAAAGAATGAAGAGCGTGAACAGCTTTGGGCCTAGGTCCGAACCCCGCAGAATCGAAGGATCGTCAAAGCCACAGCCTGCGTCGCCACAGCTAGATCACTCACGGGAACGAACTCGTCCGGCGCGTAACGTTCCGACGCACAGTGCGTACGGCAGTTCGTACGGAGAGAAGAGAGGGTCCTCCACGCCCTCGTTCCTACGACCCTCGAACTCTCTCATCGCCTTGAAGACGACGGTGAACTTGTCGATCGGGTCGACCCCTTCACTTCTGAGCGCCCCGTGGGCCGCCTTGCCGGTCACGGTCAGCCGAAAGTTCAACGCGCCGGCCTGAGCGGGTGCAACCATAAGTTCGGTGGGTTCGAGCACTATCGCCGCATCACCGGTGTGTCCCCGTTCGAGAGCCGTGGTGATCGGATTTGGTTTCGTTGTCACGGACCGAGTGATTGCTACCCCATGCTACTTCGTACGCTTAGTCCAGACCACGATCACCCCACAACTAGCGTCACTCCCGCTGAACTGCGGGGGCACCGCCGACGGGCGGTATAGCTCGATACCCTCCAGGTCAGCCGGGTTAATCAACAAGTCGGGGCCACCTTCTTCCGCATCATCGATGGAGCCCAGCTTGGCACCATCCAGATACAGGATAGGAGCGCAGGCGTTTCCGGTCGACCGTCCGCTCACGCCCTTGAATCTTATCGTATAGTGTGGCTGACCGCCCGGTGAGCTCCTCATACGAACGACTCTGACGCTCCCTGTGAGTCGCAGTGCCCCGGTGAAGTTGAAGGGACTCTTTTTCTCGATGTCCTCGCGCGTGATGAATTCTCCCCACCCACGTTCCGCACGCTCATAGAATTCCGCTATCGGGCCGGCCGCAATCCGTACCGACTCCCCGGTCACCGTGACCTGCTCCAGTTGGGTTACCTCGCGCTGGGAAACCCGCAACTCGACATCGGGGTTCTTCCCTTCCTCGATCCGGAATGGCGGGGTTACGATCGCCCCGTGGATACCCGCGTCTGATCTCAGTGAGTATGTGCCGGGCCCCGGTACCACTAGCGAGTAGCTTCCGCTGGAGTCGCTTATCGTGCGGCTGCGAACTTTCCCTTCCGGGTCCAACAACATGACGGAGATGCGGGGTAAAGCGCGTCCGGTGCTGTCGTCGAGCACAACGCCACCGACTGCTGCGCCCGGAGCGGCAGGCTGCAAGAAAATCTTGAGGAATTGGCCCGCCGAAAGCGCCAGGTTCCCAAACATGACCGTCTCGTAACCTGGAGCTGCAACCCGTAGCGTATAAGTGCTGGCTTCGGGTAGGCCAAGCGAGAACAGCCCGCTGGTGTCGGTTTGGGCCGTAGCCGGTGCATCCGCGGCTCCCACCAAAAGCCGGACCGTTGCTTCACCCAGCGGTTGTTGCGTCATATCGTCTATCACGGTGCCGGTAACGTTCTGCGCCTCGACCGGCGCGACGAGCGTCGTGCAGACTGCCAATGCAGTAACGAGGCGGAGAGTCCGAATCATGGTATCCCTTTGCCGAGGAATGCGTTTCACCGTACCTGTGTAACCGTTGCCGACTACGTTCAGTTCCCCTTCTCACTCCGTCGCCATAGGCGTAGTATGAGCCGCGACCAGACTTATCAGCGTCTGCCCCGCCTTGGGGTTCGGCGTATCGACGGCAGCGTAAATCACCAGTTGCCCCGGGTCCTTGACGGCAAACAGCGGAAGGGCATCATCCCCGTAGTGCGCTCGGAAATTCTCGTATCCGAATTCCTCCGTCAACGGCGTCGCCTTCACCGTCTGCCCCACCGCAAATCGATTCACTAGTTGCGCCGACGTTGCATTCGGTGCAAACAGGAATCGTCCGCGGAGATGCTTTGGTATGGCTTGACGGCGGCTCCCGGACTCCGCCCCCTCGGGCGACAGTTGATAGACCTTATCGCGACCGAAGACCTCGCCGAAATGAAGTGCCGCAAGCGCGTTCACCTCATCGTTCGACGTCAGGGCCATCATTCGACCGATGCCCTCCAACTCTAGAGTATCCATCATCGCTTCGTCCAGGATGTTGCCATAGTGCGCCACAAGACCTGCGCTCCGGGCAGCAGCCACGTGAGACCAGTTAGAGTCGACCAATAGAACTTTGACTCGCTGCTCTGACAAGCATTGCGCGATAGAGCGGATCCAAGGATCGGCACCGACCAACAGCACACCCTGCGGATTCGGCGATGCCACGCCGAGCCACCGGGCAACTGGTGCCGCAGACAATCCATAGACGACCACGGTGCCGACGATGACGAGGAAGGTGATCGAGACGAGCCGATCCGCCCCGGGGTAGCCGCGCCGGGCAAGTTCCAGGGCGAAGACGGAAGCGACCGCGGCGGCAACTATTCCGCGCGGCGCCATGACGCCGAGCAGGAAGCGCTCCCTCCATGTGAGTTTCGTTCCCCACGTGCCGAGCGCAACCGCAGCAGGCCTTACCAGTAGGATGAGTCCGGCGAGAAACAGCATCTCGGGGACACGCACGCTTCCAAGCATCTCACGTGGCACTCGCGCCGCGAGAACAATGAAGAGACCCGATATGAGCAGTACTCTCAGGTTCTCTTTGAACTCCACGATGTGCTGCACCGCCACCAGCTTCTGGCTTGCCACCGCCGACCCCATAACCGTTACCGCCAGAAGACCCGATTCAGGCTGCACATAATCCGACAGCGCGAACGTCGCGAGCGCCACCGCGAGAGCCGCCGGGTTCTGCAAGAAGTCGGGAATCCAGAACCGCCAGAGCGGTAAGACCAGCAGTCCCGCACCCAAGAGGCCGAGCAGTCCTCCCGCCCCCACCGCCTTCATGATGCCCACGATGGGACCGGCGATCTCAGAACCGCCGGCCGAGATCGCCTCGAAGACCAGGACCGCGAGGATGGCTCCGATGGGATCGTTCACGATCCCTTCCCACCTGATGGCCGACCCGACACGCTCTGACGGCCGAATGTGGCGCAGCAACGGCCCGATCACAGTCGGGCCCGTCACCACCATGATGGCCCCGAACAGAATCGCCAGCCCTGTATCGAACCCCAGTAGGAAGTGAGCGAGCAACGCGACTCCCAACCAGGTCACTCCTACGCCAATTGTCGTCAACCGCCCAAGCACACGGCCGATCTCGCGGAGTTCAGCGATGTCTAGACTGAGACCTCCTTCGAACAGAATGATCGCTACCGAGAGTGACACGATCGGGAACAACAAGTCGCCCAGCAACAGGTCCGGCTTGAGGAAGCCGGTCGCCGGACCCGCGACGAACCCGGCTATCAGGAGCAGCAGTATTGAAGGAAGACGGAGCCGCCAAGACAGCCATTGCGCTCCGATCCCCAATACGAGGATGGCAGTGAGTTGGATCAGCGGGTGTTGCAAGCGGCTGCCGTCGACAAAGACGATGCAAGATAGTTGCTGGAGGGGCTAGATGGGATAGAGAGATGGATGTGGGCGTCGTTACATGAGTGCCGTCTCAGATGACGCCCCGGCAGGCAGTTTGCGATAACCCGCTTGCAAACCCGTCATGCTCCGTGCGGCTCGCCCCTCCGCGCGTCATCTTACGAAACGTTCTGGTGGACCGTACATTTGAAGTCATTGGGATTGTTGGAGTAACTCTAACGAGGCATTCTTAACAGCATTTTCGCTAGGCGACTTGTGGTAGGATGCGAGCCTGTTACGGGAGTCACAGAACACTAGTTATGCCGCATCGAACCGCGGACGGAAATCATGCCAATCAAGCAGTTGGATCCTAACAACCTGAGTCACGACGAGGATTGGGAGGGGAACAACGCAGCGTTCAAATGTCCCCACTGCGGCAAGGTCTTCATTGTCAGTGGCACTCGAGTGCACCATGGCGAGAGAGCATGTCCAGGTTGCGGGCAATCCACCGGCCGCTGTGACATCAAAGGCAAGAAGTCCGGCGGAGCTGCGAGTCTGGAATGGTGATGCGTCGAAGTATGAGTTCGGCCCCTAAACCCCCGCCCTAAAGCCTATGAGACCTCCGACACGGCTCCTCATCATGCTCGGCCTCGCACTCGAGCTGGCTCTGGCAATGTTTCCGCCTATGAGGTTGACGATAGGCCCGGAGCCCGGCGAGTTTGTAGCAGGCAGAACCGACCATTTCTTTGTGCTCAGTCGCCGTGGCGGATACTGGAGAATTGATGCAGGCCGCTTCGTCGTGTATGTCACCGCGATCGGAGTCGTCACCGCTCTTCTGGTTCTGGGTGAGTCATCGCTGCATTCGGCCAAGTCACGGAATCGTTTCACGCCCAGCAACTGAGTGGTCTGAGACTACTCTTGCTGACGGCACGTTAACAACTGCTACTTATTCACGCCGGAATAAGATGCGGCCTAACCGGCGCGCTAGGAGCTGCCCGGCGCGGTGGATGGCGTTATGATGGGCTCCGGCAAGATACGAGTAACCCGAGAGATAGGCGCGGCTGGCAGGGCGTGCACGCCCGCTAGCTCAAGCGCAGAGTCGTTAGCCCGACAAGGTCGTAGGCATGGACAGCAAGCGTTTCAGAATCGAAAGAGTATCCGGGCAACCCGTGAGTGACGCGGAGCTGCTTGCCGATCTCAAGCGTGTTGCCAAACACACTGGAAAGACCACCGTTGGAGAGAAGGAATACCGGAGGCTCGGCAAGTACGACGATTCGACGGTGACCAGGCGTTTCGGATCGTGGAACAGCGCATTGATGGCCGCCGAACTTGATCTATCGCATTCGCCAGGGCTGGCGGACGAACAACTATTCGAGAACATCCTCAGACTCTGGTCCCACTACGGGAGGCAGCCGCGGCGACGAGAACTCGAAGAACCACCATCCACGGTTTCGCAATCACCGTATCTGCGGCGATTCGGCTCATGGGGCTCGGCGCTGCAGCAATTCGTGGAGTTCGCCAACGCCAACGAGGCCGGGGCCGCGCCCCCCGATCAGTCCTCCGCCAGTCCGGTGAAAAGTACACCGCGAGACCCGGACCTTCGACTTCGGTTTCGGGTCTTGCAAAGAGATCGATTCACATGCCAATCCTGCGGCAGCAGCCCCGCCAATAGCATCGGAGTAGAACTTCATGTGGATCACACCGTCCCCTGGAGCAAAGGTGGCGAGACCGTCTTCGAGAACTTGCAGACGCTGTGCGACCGTTGCAATCTTGGCAAGGGGAACATGAACGATGAGGCGGGCTAACAAGGCGCTAGCGGGACACAACAGAGTTGCTGCCAGAGGTTATGAACGGACTTGAGCAAAACCCTGGAACAGGTGCAAGCGTTGGTGGCGCGCGGTGAAGTGCGCGTATCACTTCATGGCTACGAGCAACTTGCCGCGGACACGATACGCGTGCGTGACGCCGTCGATGGGTTGGGGGCGGCCGTTGTTGTCGAGGATTATCCAGACTATCCTAAGGGACCATACGTGCTGGTCTTGGAGCAGGATAGAGACGGTCGGCCGAATCACGTAGTCTGGGGCATCCCGGCGGGTCAGGATTCGCCCGCTGTCTTGATAACTGGGTACAGGCCCGACCCAGAGAAGTGGGACGAGACGTGGCAAAGGAGGCGGAAATGAGCCGCAGGTCGACAAAGAAACTCGTGCGCGAGGGAGAACTCATTGCTGAGGTGGCGGTTGAACTCGTGGAAGCTGAAGGAGCTTGGACGCCGTACCTGTCTTTGGAAGATGCGTACAGGCTGGACGATGTGCGAGACGCGCTGCGGGCGGGGGATGTCGAGCGGGCCTCGCAGCTGGCCGACCGCGTTTACCGTCTCACCCCGGTTCAGGGCTGACGGAACGGCTGGCCGTTAGCCAGGTAAGAGAAGACCATGGCAAACCAAGGGAGAGTTTTCCAGTTCAAGGTGACCTTGAAGGAAGTCGAGCCGCTGGTCTGGAGGCGGTTCCAAGTTCCCGAGTCGTACAACTTCTGGGACCTTCATGTGGCGATCCAGGATGCCGTGGGTTGGCAGGATTGCCATCTCCACCTGTTCCGGATGGCCAATCCCAAGTCTGGTCAGACCGAGTTGATCGGCATTCCGGATGATGACCCGTTCGAAGGCGATCCGGTCACGTTGCCCGGTTGGGATCTCCCGATTGTGGGCTATTTCGCGGAAGTAGGCGCGTCGGCGGGTTACGAGTATGATTTTGGAGACGACTGGCAGCACGAAGTTGTGCTCGAGGACATCATCCCTCGCGTTCCACGGACGAAGTATCCCTTGTGTTTAGCAGGCGCGCGAGCCTGTCCGCCAGAGGACTGTGGCGGAGTCGCGGGCTATGAGGAGTTGCTCGAGGCAATTCGTGACCCGGTTCATAAGGAACATGAGAGCATGCTGGAGTGGCTCGGCGGGAACTACGAGCCCGATGCTTTCGACCCGAAAACGGTTCGTTTCGACGACCCGCGGAAACGATGGCGCATTGCCTTCGGTCCGGAATCAGGCTAGCGCTTCGTGTGGAGGACCGGCTGACAACGCCATGAACCTGCCGGCCGCTCTGCAGAGCAACTCGACAAACGACGGCCCCTGCGTCTCCAGGCCGCTCCGCGTGAGCACCCCGCCCGCTGTCATCCCGCACCGAGACGACCGTGGTTGCCTGATGGACCTCAAACGCCACATACTTCGTCGTTCGCTTCATGAGAGCCGCTCCTTGCAGTGGTCCCTGGGTTTTCGTCGACTCCATGGTAGTAGGGGTGCGCTTTCAACATGCGTTAGACGGCGGTCGGACCATGACTAAGGAAGTCACCGAATGGCACTAGTAGACTGCCCCGAATGCGGGAAACGAGTCTCCAATCACGCTCGATCCTGCCCTCAATGTGGCTACCCTATGGACGACTCGCCCGGCAACCGTGCAGCGAGCGCCCCCATGCGGGTAACGGTGCAAAAGAGCCGTGGGGTCGCGATTGCGCTCGCCTTCTTCCTCGGGGGCGTAGGCGCCCACAAGTTCTACGTCGGCAAACCAGGCGTGGGAATCCTGTACGCCTTGTTCATATGGACGTTCTTGCCTATGCTGTTCGGTGCAATCGAGGCGCTTCAATACCTCTTCATGAGCGACGAAACGTTTCAGAAGAGGTTGGTGGCCGGGAAACTCTAGCTCAGAGGAGGTTGTCGTGAACGGGAGACTTCGCACATTCTTCACAGCTTTCGCTCTCGTGTCTGCCCTTGCCCACCAAGGGGACGCTCAGGTCGTTCCAGAAGCTGACTTGCGTCACAGGGCGATAGCCGCGGCGGACTCGTCTGCCAGGTTTCTTCGCGATTTCGCGGGCACGGGCGAATCCCGCGCACTCGTTGACGCCATCTACTTCGCGTCAGTCGCTGTCACGCTGTTTTCGCTGGCCGAGCCAACCAGCGACTCTTCCACTGCAGATGTCCGAGGTGCGGTCCGTCGAATCTCAGCGGATTTGGCTACCGACGTCCTCAATGGACTTCGCCGAACTGGCGAGCTACCTGGGCGAGAGGCAGCCGGCCTCGCCACGTACGCGGAGATACTCATGTCTCTCACCAGCAAAGCCCTGAATGATCGTCCATAGATCGGCAGTAGACCAGCAAGTCTAGCAATGGCGTGCGAGTTCGAGCGGAGTCTCTCCGAAGCCTTTTCTAGGACATTACATGACCACTGCCAACCATTGGGTAGTAGGCAAGCAGATCGATATCCTCTTTTGGGAGCACGACGGCTCCGTTTCGCTTGGAAGTGCTCGCCTCATCCAGTGCCCGGAAGGTCACTCCGTTGTTCTGCAAGCGCACTTCGATTCAATTGAGGGGGTCAAGCAGATCGATGCGCCATGCCCGACATGCGACCGGGCATGGCTACTTCGCCTGGACGGTCCAGCAAATGGGCCCACGGTCTAACCCGCCAAGAGGGCGTGTGAAAAGTCCCGAACGTGGATGAACAGGGGGTCTTCCTCCGACCTTGGACCGACTCGAGATCATGGCTCCTGAGCGAAATGTGAGCGTCGGGATTCTCCGAGGCCGCAATCGGTACGAGTTCTCACGCAGGCTCAGCTTGGAGCTGTCAGGCACTGACGCGTGGTACGGAAGTCGTTGGGTTGTCCGCGGGCGAGGATGGTGCACGTTCGGCAAGAGTTGATCATGCGCAGGATAGCTACCGTCAGTTCGTCTGTCGGCAAGTTGCCTGCAGCTCAGGCGCAAGGACGCTAGGCAGCACTCTTTCAGGAGGCATCATGCGGCGACTACTATTCCCTCTATTGCTCATCACCTTCCTCGCTCCCGCAATGGAAGCGCAGGTCCCCAGTTTCGGTGGATGCGGTGTCGGCCGGGAAAGAGGCTACGTTCGTGTCAGCGCCGAAGCAACCCTACGGGAATGGGACACGGGACGCCGGTTTGTTACCGTCCTTCCTGGGGACGAACTGAGATTCTGCAGATACGAAGCTGACCAAGCCATCGTAACCGTGTGGAGCAGAGGGTATGGCTATAGGCTCCCCCGTTCCGCTGTTGGCCCCCCGGGTTCCCCGGTGACTGCCACAGTGTCCCCACGTGTCCGCGACTGCCTAATCAGGGCCATCGAGGATATCCAACTCCGCTACCGCTCCCGGGAACAAGGACGTCATCTCCTTCTGCTTGCGCGTCAGTGGAACGTGACGCTACACCTAATTGGGGAGGTTCGTGCTAGCGCGCTTGCGGTCCCGGCCGAGCCCGCCCAGGGGTGCGCGCCTCCAGATCGCGGTGACGATTCCGACGCCTAACTTGGGAATTCTCGTATGCCAAGGTATCAACCGGAGCGTGCTCGAGGACATCATCCCTCGCGTTCCACGGACGCAGTATCCCTTGTGTCTAGCAGGCGCGCCAGCCTGTCCGCCAGAGGATTGTGGCGGAGTCGTGGGCTATGAGGAGTTGCTCGAGGCAATTCGTGACCCCGCTCACGCGGAACATGAGAGCATGCTGGAGTGGCTCGGCGGGCACTACGCGCCCGATGCTTTCGACCCGAAAACGGTTCGTTTCGACGACCCGCGGAAACGATGGCGCATTGCCTTCGGTCCGGAGTTAGGCTAGCACGAGCGCACCTACCCTTGGCCTCGCTCTCCACGGTTCCGACTGGTCGTCAGGCGTGACCACCGCTATCTTTCGCAATCCAGTCGAACCTACAGAGGGGACCCATGGCCGATCCGTCGCCCAAACAGCAAGTCCTCAAGGCCGTTGAGCGCCTTCCGGCCGACGCCACACTTGAGGACGCTATCGACAGCCTGCTGTTCCTCTACAAGGCACAAGTCGGGCTCGCACAAGCGGACGCTGGCCAGGTCACCCCCCAGGATGAGGTGAAAAAGCGTCTCGGTCTGTGATCCGAATAGTCTGGACCGATCGGGCCATCGAGGATCTTGAGACCATCTACACTTTTGCCGGCCAAACCTTTACTGAATATGGTCGACTTACAGCCGCGAAGATTGTCGAGGCCATCGAGCAGCTTTCGACGTTTCCTCTGTCTGGGCGCGTTGTACCGGAGTTCGGCAAGGATGACCGTCGCGAGATTATCCGTGCTCCATTTCGTATCATGTATCGCGTACGGGAAGACGCGGTAGAGGTCATCACAATCCATCACTCATCGCGCCTTCTGCAGCGCCCGCCCGATGACTTGTAGAAACTGCGAAGTGTTGCTGATCGGGGCACGCTGGGGATTGACCCCCGTCACCTACGGCGATATCACTTAGCCGTCATCAACCGACAGCTCTGACCATGCCATACCGTTACCGTTCAATCGGCCGAGTCTCCGCTTTGGGCGTCAGTTGTCTCATCGCACTTTCATGCGGCAGTGGCGCCAAGAACTTCGACGAACTCGCCAAGCGCGCACTCTCACAAGTCGAGGGCAAGATCGAACTGCGTGGACTGGACCAAGACGTCGAGATCCTGCGTGACAGTTCAGGCATAGCACACATCTACGCCAACACCGTGGACGATCTCTTCTTTGCGCAGGGCTTCGTGGCGGCGCAGGACCGGCTGTGGCAACTGGAGATATGGCGCCGGATCGGTGAGGGCAGGCTCGCGGAGATCGTGGGCCCGGGCGCGTTCGAGCGTGACCGCCTTGCGAGGCTGCTCAAGTATCGCGGCGACATGGAAGCGGAATGGACCAGCTACCACCCCGACGGCAAACGCATCATCTCGGCGTTCGTGAACGGCATCAACGCATTCATAGAGCACCGCGCGGACAACCTGCCGGTCGAGTTCGAACTCACCGGAGTCGTTCCGGATCCTTGGACGCCCGAAGTTCCGATTATGCGCATGGCGGGCCTGCCGATGACGAGCAACGCGATCAGAGAACTGCGACTCGCCCGATCCGTCGCGGCGCTTGGATTGGCCGAGGCCAACCGCCGTAGCAATCCCGACCCGCCGCACAATCTCCGCGTGCCCGCCGGTCTCGAAGTTTCACAGATACCCGCGGAGGTTTTGGAGATCTTGGGCGCGGGCTACGCCGGCGTTCCGCGCATACCTCTGCTCGACCGGTACGAGAATTCGCTCTCATCGTTCGAGACGAACGCAGCGGGTGAGCCGGGCAGCAACAACTGGGTCGTCTCCGGTGGCATGACGACGACCGGCAAGCCGATCCTCGCAAACGATCCCCATCGCAGTATCACCCTCCCGTCGCTGCGCTATCTCGTGCACCTGAACGCACCCGGTTGGAACGTGATCGGATCGGGTGAACCCGCGTTACCCGGCGTGGCGATCGGCCACAATGAGCGCATCGCGTGGGGACTCACGATCGTCGGCATCGATCAACAGGACCTGTTCGTGGAGGAGTTGAACCCGGACAACCCCAACGAAGTGAAATGGGGAGACGGTTGGGAAGCGCTCCACGTGGAGATAGACACGATCTATGTGAAGGACGGAGCACCGCGCGTCGTCGAACTCGAATTCAGCCGTCACGGACCCATCGTATACCGCGATGCCGCAAACAACCGCGCCTATGCGTTCAAGTCTGTTTTGGCCGAGCCCGGCACCGCGGGGTACTTGGGCTCTCTGAGGGTCGACCAGGCTCAGAACTGGGAAGAGTACCTCGATGCAATGGAGCACTGGCTCGTCCCGTCGGAGAACCTGATCTATGCCGACGTGGACGGAAACATCGGTTGGCAGGCGGCGGGCCTGACCCCGATCCGTTGTTGCGGCTGGGTGGGACGTCTTCCCGTGCCCGCCACGGGAAAGTATGAGTGGCGCGGCTTCCGACCGATGAGCGAACTGCCGCGCGAGTACAACCCCGCGCGCGGCTACATTGCCACCGCGAACCACAACATCATGCCGCCCGGCTACTCACCGCCGCTCGGATACCGCTGGGCATCACCGCGACGCTTCCAACGCTTGGACGATATCCTCTCGGACAGCGGCGGGTTCACCGTGGAAGACTTCGAGCGCCTGCAGTACGACGAGTACTCCAGCGTGGCGGCCCAGGCAATCGAGATCTTGCGCGGATGGTCATCCGAGGTCGAGAAGGTGGAACACGCACGCAGGATGCTCGCCGCTTGGAACGCCGTGCTCGCCAGCGAAGTGCCTGCGGCTGCAATCTACAAGGCATGGCGTGCCGCGCTCGACAGCCGAGCACTCGCACCGAATACGCCTCGAGTTCTCCGTGACTCACTGATCGAGAGCGCACTCAGCGACGCCGTGGATAGTCTCGAACGGTCCCAGGGACCCGACTGGTCCACCTGGCGCTGGGGGGCGATGCATGAGACGCGCTTTATCCACCCGGTAACCGCGGCGTTCGATCTCCCACCGACCGGGCGCGGCGGTGACAACACGACCGTAAACGTCACCGGTCAGTCCGGCGCATCGTTCCGCGAGATCATCGATCTGTCTGATTGGGACAATTCAGTCGGTACCAGCACACCAGGTCAATCGGGGCAGCCCGGCAGCCCGCACTACGATGATCTGCTAGAGATATGGCGTGACGGCCGATACTTTCCGATGCCGTTTACGCGGAATGCGGTGGAGGCACAGACAGAGCACCGATTGATGCTCAAGGCACATGACGGGTAGCCGCGATCAAGGCAAGTCATACCTGGCACGAAAACGGCTTACCGTCTCGGCCAAGTCCTCGGTCAATAGGGCCGATCCACGCTCTGCAATGTCCCGGGGAACTCCACCATAGAATGCCTCCGCAATGCCGCCGGCGATGCACGCCAACGTATCCGCGTCGCCACCCAGCGAGATCGCTAGTCTCACGGCGTCTTCGTAATCGGTCGAATCGAGGAAGGCGGTGATGGCCTCCGGTACCGTGCCTTGGCACGACTCGTTAAAACTGTAGTGAGGCCGAATGTCGGCGACGGTCCGACTCAAGTCATAGCAAAACTTCTCCTCGATAGTTGTGCGAATTCGTCGCTTGCTCTCACCCTGGCGAGCCAAAAAGACGGCCGCTGCCGTCGCCTGCGCTCCCCTGATACCCTCGGAATGATTGTGTGTGACCTCCGCGCTTCTTTTGGCCTCATCGAGAACATCCTCGAGATCGTTGAAGGCAAAGCCGACAGGGCTCACGCGCATTGCCGCTCCGTTGCCCCAACTGTTATACGGTTCTCGCGAGCCCGACTCCACCCAGTGCCGGAACCCGGCGCCGTAACATCGGTCGGGATAGGCGTTGGTGTACTCGTGGAACTTGTCGACATACGAGGCCCCGGTCATCAGGCATTCAGCCACCGCCACAGACAGCACCGTGTCGTCGGTGAATCGGCACACCCCATCGAAAAGCGGAAACTCGGTGTGCTTAGGCGCATCGAATTCATGGACGGATCCGATTATGTCACCGATCAATGCGCCCAACATGGCTTTCGTATCGCTCCATTTGTAAGTGATGCGGGTGTCATCGTGTTTGTACGACGGCTGAAGCCGCCGCTCGGCTGATTGTCACTAAAGTGACGTTCAAGATTCGCGGTCGCTTCAGCGACAGATCGCCGAGCCGCGAGTTTACTCGTGGGAACACGCGTCTCTCGCTTCCCGCATAACCCTCACCGATAAAACAACTCTACGAGAGCCATCGGCACGAATGGCACGTACGTAACCAGAATAAGCACCAGCAGCAGCACGGCGACAAATCGCACATTCGCCTTGCTGACCTCCCAGATGTCCGCCTTTGCAACCGAGCACGCCGTCACCAACACGCTCGCTACAGGCGGGGTCTGCTGTCCTATACCAAGGTTCAGTGTGACGATCAACCCAAAATGAACGGGGTCAATATTCGCCGCAGTCACAAGCGGCATCACGATCGGTACAACCAATATGATCGCAGCCGCTGAATGCAGGAATAGGCCGATCGCCAAGAAGAACAGGTTCAGCAGCGCGAGGATCACAAGTCGGCTATCCGTAAAGCTCGTGATAGCCTGCGCTATGCGCTGAGGGACCTGAACCTCTGTTAGGTACTCTCCTAGGAGGGCAGACGTGGCCACCAACAGCATCACGACCGCCGTCTGCGAACCACCCTCTATGATCGCACGTTTGAGTCGCTGCATATTCAGTTCGCGGTAGACAACTGCACCGATCAATACTGCCGCAAGCACTGCGAGCCCCGCCCCTTCGGTTGCAGTGACCCAGCCCCCAAAAATTCCACCTAGCACGATGAGCGGCAGCAACAAGGCCCAAAATGCTTCCTTGAACGCGCTCCACACCCGCCGCAGCCGAAACAACTCTTCTATCGGATAACCATGACGTACCGCCATATGGTGCGCCACGCCCATCATCAAAAGACCACCCAACACACCGGGTACGATGCCCGCCACGAACAATTCCACCACCGAACTCCCCGACATCACACCATAGAGAATCATAGGGATCGACGGTGGGATGATCACCGCCAGCGTGGCAGAGGACGAGGTAACGGCGGCGGCGAACGGTGTGGGATACCCTTTCTCCTTCATCGCTGGGATCAGGATCGAACCCAGCGCAGCAACGTCCGCTACTGCGGATCCAGATATCTCCGCGAAAAAAAGTGAGGCTCCGATCGTGACCATCGCTAGACCGCCCTTCACGAAGCCAAACAACGCCGAGGCCAATGCGATTAATCGCTGTGAGATCCCCGACGCGTTCATGATGGCTCCGGCGAGGATGAACAATGGTATCGCTATCAACGGGAACTTGGTCGTGCCGTCGAACAGCACGAGCGCAACGTTGGGCAACACCTCCGGCCCCGACGACACTACCATGGCTGCAACTGCAATAACGCCGAGCGCAACGGCAATGGGAGTATCGATCGCAATCAAAGCAATCAGTGCCAGGAGCAGCAAGAGAACTGTCATTCCGTGTTACTCACCCCAGGCTCGGCTAGATTGAGCAGCTCGGCTACAATGAACAACACCGCGCCAATCGGTATCACCGACTGCGTTACTTGCCTGGGGATCCACGGCAAGCTAATGAGGTAGCTACCGTCCAGAACTTGGAGAACTTGCCACCCCGCCCAGGCCGCAATGACGAAGAAACCAATCACCACCAACTCACGCACAAGTTCGACATAGCGACGAAACGGCGGTCGTAAGCTCTGAACAAGGCGTGGGAATCCTATATGAGCGCGATTGAGCGCTGCCAAACAGGCGCCATAGTATGTGAGCCAAGCGAGCAGTATGGAAGTCACCTCGTCGTACCACACCAGCGCTGCGCCGGCTTTCCGGAACCCAACACCAGTTACGACCAGCACAGAGAGAGCCACCATCAACACGATGACAGCGTACTCCAGTACGGTCGAGAATCTCTTGCGGAACGACGCCATACCTAGGCGGTGAGGTAGGACGGCATGTGGTCGCTGGTGCGCAACGCTAGTGTTCGGCTGACCTCAAGTCGAGCGCACGCTCGATCAAGGCCCTTCCATCCACCACCGATTCGGCAAATTCATCGTAGATCGGCTGGCTGGCCAACACGAAGCTAGGACGATCGATGTCGTTGACGGTTAGGCCCTCTCTCTCAAGCTTTTTCAGCAGCTCCGAGTCTAGCCTCCTCGCTGTATCGTACACAAACCCCTGAGTCTCTTGAGCGGTCTCTGCCAATATTGTACGCACATCCTCCGGCAGCCTGCTCCAACCTGTCATCGAGACAGTCACGAAGGCAGGAGTGTATACGTGCCTTGTCAACGATAAGTAACGCTGTACTTCCTGAAATTTGGAGCTGTAGATTTGGGTCAATGGGTTCTCTTGCCCATCCATCACACCGGTCTGGAGCGCAATGAACACTTCGGACAACGGCATCGGTGAGGGGTTCGCACCGAACGCCTGGAACATCTTGACACGCCACCTGCCGCGTGGCGTGCGCAACTTGATTCCACGCAAATCCTGCGGTAGCACGATCTGTTTGGCGCTGTTGGTAACGTGACGGAAGCCGTTTTCCCAAACGGCGATGATCCTGAAACCTTTTTCTTCTGCGAGCGGCTCGAGATCAGGCCATATAATTTTCTCTTCGATGCGACGCATGTGCTCGCGATCCTCCACGAGATAGGGCATCTCGAACAACCCAAATTCGTCGATCGTGGACGACATTATCGTGGACGGCAAGGCAAAATCTACGGTCCCAAGCTTGAGCTTCTGCAGCAGAGTTTCGTCACCGCCCAGTTGGCTGGATCCGAATACCACCACTCTTGCCCTGCTCCCCAACCGTTCGTTTGCACGGCGAGCAAATTCATCGGCGGACACCGCAAACAGCGACCCCGGTGCCCCGACGTGCCCGAACTTGAGTTGCAACACTTCGTTTTCGGCCGAACCTCTACACCCCGACGTACCGCCTGCCAGAAACAATACGAGGCCGACCGCAGAGGCTATCCTACGTGCACCGCTCGAGATAGTTGGATTGACCGATATCAACTGGAGACCTAGCTGTCCACCGACTCTTCGAGCTGTTCGAAGAACTTGCGAGCATCGCCACCGAACCAGCGCAGCACCACCACAAGGTCGAGGGGGGTATTGATCCATACAACATTCGACCCGTAGCCACGCGCCGCAAACGTCGAGGCAGGCATATTAGGCGCCGCTGCACTATCGGGAGTGAGCCACCACATGTATCCGTAGTCCGGGCGGATTGGACTGGGCGTTGTCGCCATATCAATCCACGTTGCCGATATTAATTGCTCACCATCCCAGTTACCGCGCCTCAGAAACAGGTATCCGAAGCGCGCGAGATCCCGAGCACTGATCCACAGACCGCCGCCCCAATGCCCACCACCACTCACCGAGTTGATGGTCTTGCCGTCGATCTCGACGTTCGAGGTCCTGTAACCATGCCAGATCCACGTGTCCGAGGCGCCGATTGGATCCATGACCATTTGCTCGATAACGTCCGGCAGTGAACGCCCCCACACGTTAAGAGCCGAGTACGATGCTAGGTTGACCCGCACATCATTGTATTCGTAGTAGGTGCCAGGTGGTTGGCGTGGGAGTTCGCGGCTCCTGCGGTGATAAAAGTCCGCCGTGTCAGACTTCCCGAACAACATTCCTTCCCACTCACTCGTCTGCTGCAACAGGTGTTGCCACGTAATGGTCGCGTTGTGTGAGGAGTCGAACTTACCGTCGTGTACATATCCTTGCACCGGATCCTGCAGGGTCTCTATCATGCCTCGGTCGAAGGCGAGGCCCACAGCCGTCGATACGAAGCTCTTTGTTACGCTGAACGTGAGGTCCACTCGCCTCGTATCACCCCACTCGGCGATGATGTATCCGTTTCTAATAATCAAACCAGCGGGACCACCACGTTCCTCCGGAAGCGGACCCTGCAACTTGCCGAACTTCTCTTCGTGACCGGAATAATCGTACGGTACAGTTTCGCTATCGTGAGTCTTGGCATAGTCGACCGCCTGCTTGACGAGGTCCGCATTCATCCGCACGTCAGCGGGCGCCCTATGTTCCCAGTTTTCGCCCGGAGGCGGGAAGTATCGCGAGTCGACTTCACCGCCCGGTGCGCAAGCAAGCAACGGTAACACCACCAGCGCCACGAGCAGACCGTACCCTCTAGAGCACGTCTGCGCGAATACCTTCTCCCTCACTTCCCCACCGCCGCCCGTTCGAGAATCCTACGCGCACGGGCCGGATTGAAGCTGCCACAGACACAGAACCTGGCAAGGTATCTGCTCGCCTCTTCAGGCGTTCGCCGGCCGCATCTAACCCAGTCCTGCATCTTGCGTACGAAGTTCGCGGCCACCATACCATGTCCACACATGCTGCTGACCTGGAGCGTATCGTCGTCCGGCAAACGCTCGGTACTGCCCTGGAAACCAAGCGAGTACTCGACGCTGTGCCGCACGATACCACATTCGTTACAGCACTCCACCGCTCGGCTTGGGACAGACGCAATATTGACAGATATTCCAAGGTCTAACTCCCGCAGCTCCGCTACCACATTTTTCACAGACTCGAAGTTGTCGAACACAGCCGATGCGGTGGTGGGACCGTCCACGTCCTTCACAACCCGATCCGGATCTGGCGATGACTCACGATGCCAGTGAACGGTAGGCCGTAGGTCCTTCGACGGTCTGTACTCGGAGCCCTTAGTCGAGTCGCCCACATTCACCGGGCTGTGTTTGAGCGCGATCTTGAGGAACGCTTTCTGCATCTCGACTGAGTTATCGTCGTTGAGCCCCTTCGCCGGCATCACGGAAACAATGAAGTCGTCCTTGACGTCATCGTACTTGCCTGCCCTATGCAGGGTATGAGTCATCTATCCTCCTCACTCCACACCAGCAGGTACGGCAGCCGGCCGTCCCAATCCGATATTTGTCTTGGCCCGCAAAGTCTCGTAACCGCAGTCTTCCAGGATTTGCTCGAGTTCGGTGCCGCCGTTCTCGTCACACCGCGTTGCGATGCCAATGGCCATGATCGTTGGGATCTCCGTGGCGAGTTGTCGTAGCAATCCCAACACGTGCACGACCTCCTCCATCGACACTCTGAACTCGATGATTGCCGACATTACCTTTTCATTGAGAATGTCGGGATTGAGGGTTCCCTTTTCCTGATCGGACATGAGCGACGTAACTGGATTCTTCGCTTCGAATTGAACTTTGGCTCTGGCTAGACCTTGAGCAACATGCTGCACGTCCCTAAACCAGACTCCAACCCCTGGCCTACCCAGCTCTACTGTACAACCTACATCCCCGAGTCCCACTCGATTCGTCACATCGTTGGTCTTTACCTCCTCGGTACCTCGGCCGTGTATTCCCGTACTCTCGTGCTTGGCCGTAACGTCGCTGAAAGCGCGACGCACCGTTCGTGGCCAACTCAGCTCGTCCGGCACTATCGCAGAAGTAGGGCATACGTCGGGTTCGGGATCGAAACGCAGGCGAAATGCGCCCAGAGCCCTGCGGACAAGCCGTACAGCTACCGGATTGAGACGCTCCATGCTCATTCCGCGAAAGCAGGTGTAGCACTCGACACACTCATCTGCGTTTACCCGGGCACGTCTCGCATCGTTGTCGATGTAAATGGCACCCACAGGGCAAACAGCAACACAATTACCACACGCTACACACTTCCCTTGATCGATCTGCACGCTTTTACCTCACAGGCCAAGTTCCACCAGACAGGACGGGCGAGAGTATACCCCAAGTATGCTACCGTGCGAGGGCTGCGTCCACCAACGCGGCGCCTTCACGCACCGAAGTGGCGAATTCCTCGTAGACAGCCCCGCTCAGGTCTCGAAAACCCTGCTGATCGGGCTCATTTATCTCAATGCCTGTCCGCCTCAGCTCGGCTAGCAAGTCAACATCGAGTTGCTCCGCTCTATCCATAACAAAACTCGTCGTTTCACTCGCAGTTTCCTCCACGATCTCGCGAACGTCCTCCGGCAATTCGCTCCAATGCTCCAGACCAACCGTCAGGTATGCCGGACTGTAAACGTGGCCCGTGAGTGATAGGTATTTCTGCACCTCGTAGAGTTTGGCGGTCACAACATTGGTAAGTGGATTCTCCTGACCATCTACTACACCGGTCTGGAGCGCCATGAACACATCGGCGAAGGGCAAGGGCGTAGGATTGGCGCCAAAGGTCCTGAACAACGTCATTCGCCAAGGACTCTTTGGAGTGCGAATCTTGAGGCCCCCAAGATCGCTTGGAGTCACGATCGGCCGAGTGTTATTTGTGATGTGTCTGAACCCGTTTTCCCAAACAGCCAAGACTTTGTAGCCTTTGGCTTCGGCCAACGGTTCCAGATCGGACCAGAACACTTGGTCCACGATGCGCCGCATATGGTCTCGATCTTCCACGATATACGGCATCTCGAATAGGGCAAACGCATCGACTACAGACGACATGACCGTCGACGGTATGGACATATCCACCGTCCCCAACTTGAGCTTCTGTAGTACTATCTGATCTCCGCCGAGCTGACTAGATCCAAATACCACTATGATCGCCCGACCACCGAGTCTCTCGTTGGCCCGGCGAGCAAACTCCTCCGCCGAGATCGCGATGAGAGACCCTGGTGCGGCAGAGTGGGCGAGTTTCAGCTCGAGCGGTTTGGCGCGGTCGCCCACGCAGCCTACCGCTACGATGACACAGCCCATCGCCACCACAAGACGACGCGTTACTTCAGATCCAACCAATCGTCGGCGCTCGAGCGAGCGAAAGATCTCCGTGGCGATGCTACGATTCTCTAATAAGTTGGTCGAGTGCCGCATTGATTCCCCCACGAGAGAACGGAACACTTGCCGCGCTCAACCCCATTTCGATGCCGCAGAGCGTACCCGCCAGCATCAGCTCGTTGAAATGCCCAAGGTGACCGATACGAAAGACCTTGCCTTTGAGCTTTCCCAGCCCCCCACCCAGTGACATGTCGTAGCGCTCGAGAATAACGCTCCGCAAGTGGTCGGCATCGTGACCATCCGGCGTCATTACAGCGGTCAAGCTGTGACTCCGTTCATCTGCGTTTCTGGCGAATATCTCCAGCCCCCACGACTCGACGGCACTGCGCGCAGCTTCGGCCAAGCGCAGGTGTCGGGCGAACACATTGTCCAGCCCTTCCTCACTCAGCATCTCGAGCGCCTCACGGAAGCCATAGAGCAGATTCGTCGCAGGCGTGTAGGGGAAAAACCCATCCTCGTTAAACTTGAGTATCTCCTTCCAATCCCAGTACGATCTAGGAAGATTCGCAGATTCGTATGCGGCGAGCGCCTTCTCGCTCACCGCATTGAAGCCCAGACCGGGTGGAAGCATCAGGCCCTTCTGCGATCCCGCGACCGACACATCCACACCCCACTCATCATGTCGGTACTGGATCGATCCGACAGAGGAGACGACATCAACCATGAATAAGGCAGGATGGCCCGCTGCATCGATCGCCTTTCTGATGTCGGCAATGGGATTGGTCACGCCTGTCGAGGTCTCGTTGTGGACAATCAGTACTGCCTTGAAGCGCCGGTCCTTGTCACGCGACAACAAATCCTCTACTACACTTGGATCCACCGCCACCCTCCAGTCACCCGGTACATACTCGACGTCGAGACCGAGGCGGGTTGCCACAGTGCGCCATTGGGAAGAAAAGAACCCGTGGTCAAACAACAACACGCCATCACCCGGTGACAGTGTATTAACGAGCGCTGATTCCCAACCGCCACTGCCCGACGCTGGATAGATCACCACCTTGCCAGAGGTCTGAAAGACCTGGCCGACCTCCGCTAGGATTTCGCGCGTGAGGTCCGCAAATTCTTGTCCGCGGTGATCGATAGTAGGGCGATCCATCGCCCTCAATACGCGGCCAGGCACGTTGGTCGGCCCTGGGAGTTGAAGAAAATGCCATCCAGTATGGGATCCCACTGTTCATCCTTTCTATTCGAGAAACCGAGGGTACTTTGTGTTGGGCTGGATAACTCTCCGAGCAATGTTACGGCCCAGCGTCCTAGAATGGAACCGGCAACGATCGGACTATCCGCACGTGCCCAGCAATAAACACCGCGTAGGCGACGGTACTCTTGCCAAGACATTTAGGCATGAGATCGAGGGAGATGTCCTCTTCGATCGCTTCAGCCGTGGTCGCTACAGTACAGATGCCTCCATCTACCAAATTGAGCCCATCGGTGTCGTAGTGCCGCGCGACGAACAGGATGTGGTCCGCATCATCCAGATAGCGCGCGAAGAAGCCATACCGGTTTTGCCACGAGGTGCAGGAACATCCCAAGGAGGACAGGCGGTCGGTGAGGCGGTGGTCGTGGACACCAGACGCTACCTCACAGGTATCATCGCGGTCGACCCGGCAGAACAGACGGCAACGGTGCAGCCCGGAGTTGTGCTCGACAACTTGAACGCGGTCCTCCGACCACACGGCCTCTGTTTTCCAGTGGATATTGCGACCGCCAGCCGCGCTACGATCGGAGGTATGGCCGGAAACAACAGTGCGGGTGCTCGGTCCATTCGCTACGGACTCATGGTCGACAACGTCCGGAGCATCGATGCGTTGTTGTCCGATGGAACAACCATGCACTTCGGCCGTACGGCTGCAGGCTCCGACAAGTACAGCGAACTCGTCCGCATCATGCGGGCGCTCTATGAGCGCGAAGCCGAAGAGATTGCCAGGCGCATTCCTCGCGTATTACGTCATGTTGCGGGCTACAATCTCCACCGAATGGGGTTAGAAGCCGGTAACATGGCCGACATGTTGGTCGGCTCGGAAGGGACTCTCGCCTTCTTCACCAAAATAGTCCTTGACCTTCAGCCGATCCCCCGCCACAGAACACTGGGGGTGTGTCACTTCCCGATGCTTGCCAACGCGATGGAGGCAGTAAGCCGGATTGTTGAGCTGGATCCAACGGCAGTCGAGTTGATGGATGACACCCTGCTGAAACTCGCGAGCGACAATCCCGTCTTCCGTTCCTCTGTAGCGCGCTTCGTCGAGGGACAGCCTGGCGCCCTGCTACTCGTAGAGTTCTGCGCAGAGCAGCAGGACGAAGCGGTAAAGCAACTCGATAGACTCGACGAACTGATGGGGAGTCTGGGTTTCCCCAAGTCAGTGGTTCGCGCAGTCGAGCCGGCGTTTCAAGAGGACATTTGGTCGGTCCGCAGGGCGGGCCTCAACGTCGTCATGTCCATGAAGGATGCCAAGAAACCAATATCGTTCATAGAAGACTGCGCCGTCCCCCTCGACAAGCTAGCCGAGTATACCGCTAGGCTGTGCGGTTTGTTCGACAAACATGGTACGAGTGGAACGTGGTACGCACACGCGTCGGTTGGCTGCCTCCACGTCAGGCCGGCGCTCAATCTCAAGGAACAGGTTGATGTCTCCAAGATGCGCGCGATTGCTGAGGAGGCTCACGAGATCGTCCGTGAATTCAAGGGCTCCCATTCAGGAGAGCACGGCGACGGAATCGTGCGATCTGAGTTCCTGACATCGATGCTCGGTGAACGGCTTGTGCGAGCGTTCGAGGAGGTCAAAGAAGCGTTCGATCCGGATGGGCTGTTCAACCCGGGAAAGATCGTCAACCCACCTCTAATGGACGACCGTACTCTTTTCCGCTACACGCCAGACTACTCATCGGCCCCCAACGAACCGGCTCTCGACTGGTCGGAATGGCACGGCATGCTCGGCGCCGTCGAGATGTGCAACAACAACGGAGCCTGCCTGAGAGTCACACCCGGGGTAATGTGCCCGTCATTCAGAGCTACGCAGAACGAACAACACGTCACTCGAGGACGGGCCAACGTCTTACGGCTTGCTCTAACCAACCAACTTGGCCCCGATGCGATCGTATCCGATGAGATGCGAGACGCAATGGACCTGTGCGTCGGCTGCAAGGCGTGCCGACGCGAGTGCCCCGTCGGAGTGGACATGGCGCGCATGAAGATCGAGTTCCTGCACCAATACCGGCAGCAACACGGTACGAAGTTGCGTGACCGTCTGGTCGCATACCTGCCGCGCTATGCCCGATGGGCCGCCAGAGCACCCTTTATGCTCAACCTACGCAATCGGAATCGAGCCGTTGCAGCACTGAGCGAACGGATCCTTGGGCTTACTTCACAGCGGGATCTACCGACTTTGCGGAGCGACTTCTTCCGAGCGAAGAACGGCAGCACGTCGAGCAGTCCGAACGAAGTGGTCCTCCTGGCAGATACCTTCAACACGTATTTCGAACCCGACAATCTCAGATCAGCGACAACAGTGCTTCGCGCCGCCGGCTACTCACCGATTGTGCCAACTCCGTCGGATGGAGGTCGGCCACTGTGCTGCGGGCGTACTTTCTTGAGCGCCGGCATGGTAGACGAGGCTCGGTCCGAGGCGGAGCGCCTGACCCGAACTCTCCAGCCATATGTCGCACACGGCGTCGCGATAGTCGGACTTGAGCCATCTTGCTTGCTCACCTTGCGAGATGAATTCACCGTACTCATCCCAGGTGCGGCCACGCAGGAGCTAGCTGCGCGGGCCGTGTTGCTGGAGGAATTTCTTGCGTCCGACCAACCGGCCTCGCGTATTCAGTCTCGCCTAGGGCCACTACCCACAAATCGCCTGCTCATACACGGACATTGTCACCAGAAAGCATTTGGAACCATGTCTGCGATGGAACGAGTCCTCGGTTGGATCCCGGGAGTCGAGGTAGAAACAATTGAATCTGGGTGCTGCGGGATGGCCGGTGCATTCGGCTACGAGTCGGAACACTACGACATCTCCATGCGCATGGCGGAACTCGATTTGCTGCCGGCAATACGGGAATCCGATCCTTCCGGTTGGCTCGTCACGAACGGAACGAGCTGCAGGAAACAAATCTTGGACGGCTGCGGGAGAGAGGCGACCCACATGGTCAAGGTTATAGAGGCTTCCTTGAAGCACAGATCGAAGACCTGACTATGGCCGCGTTGACGCTGTGGGATCGCGCCGGCGATCACGGAAATAGCATGGCCATTATGTCCGGTGGACGTTCCTTCTCGTATTCCGATTTGCTCATGGCGTCTGCGTCGGTCGCAGCCAAGTTGCTAAATGGCAGGGACAGCCTAGACGAGACGCGCGTAGCCTTTCTGGTTCACCCCAGCTTTGAATACGTCGCCACTCAGTGGGGCATCTGGCGCGCCGGCGGGATCGCGGTGCCTCTCGCGGTCACTCATCCGGAGCCCGAATTGGCACACGTCATCGACGATTCGGGAGCAGCCCTGATAGTGGCCGATGCCGAGTTGGCAGCTAGGATAGACTCATTGGCAAAGCAGAGATCGATTCCCGTCATTCACACCTCAGACGCTATCGACCAGCCGCACGAACAAATCGTGACGGCTCAAGTGGCCAGTCGTGCCATGATCCTGTACACCAGTGGCACTACAGGAATCCCAAAGGGCGTAGTCACGACTCACGAAGCGTTACGATCGCAAGTCACGACGTTGGTAACCGCCTGGGAGTGGGATTCTAGTGACCGCACACTTCTCACCCTACCGTTGCATCACGTACATGGAATCGTCAACGTATTGTCATGTGCACTCTGGGTGGGTGCGCAATGCAAGATGTTGCCTCGATTCAGCGCAGACCGTGTTTGGGACAGCATTCTACAAGATGACCTTAGCGTCTTCATGGCCGTTCCAACCATCTACGTGAAATTGATTGACGCTTGGGAACGATCAACGTCGGACCGACAGAGCAAGATGTCAGAGTCATGCAGACGCACACGACTCATGGTGTCTGGGTCAGCGGCCCTCTCGACCGACGTACTCGAGCGTTGGAGACAGATTACCGGACACGTCCTACTCGAGCGCTATGGCATGACCGAGATAGGCATGGCATTGTCGAATCCACTGAAAGGCAGAAGGATACCTGGCCACGTTGGCGTTCCGCTCCCAAACATAGAGTTGCGTCTTGTGAATGAGTCCGGCGGTGTCGTCGAGCCCGGCGACTCTGGTGAAATCCAAGTCAAAGGACCCGGCGTATTCAAGGAGTATTGGCAACAACCTGAAGTCACCGCAGCTGCTTTTTCAGATGGATGGTTTGCTACCGGTGATATTGCTGTCGATGACGGCAACGATGGATATCGGATTCTGGGACGCAACAACGTCGACATCATCAAGACCGGAGGATTCAAGATATCTGCGCTCGAAATAGAAGGAGTTCTCGGAACGCACCCGGCGATCCTCAGTTGTGCCGTAGTCGGTCTGCCCGATGCGCAGTGGGGTGAAAGAGTGTGTGTCGCCGCAGAACTGACCGACCACAGTGATCTTACACTGGAGCGACTAAGATCTTGGGCGAAGGACCGCTTGGCCGCCTACAAGATCCCGGCAGATTTCCTCCCGGTAGCAGAGCTCCCACGAAACGCAATGGGAAAAGTTATCAAGTCAGAGGTAGCTAATATGTTTGAGACCAAAGATTGAGACATGACCTGGATCCTTGAGCACTGGTTCGTTCTCATTCTCTTTGCTATCTACTCGGCGATCTTAGTCAATCATGCTGTAGCCGGAAAGAAACGCACACACAACGCAACCGACTACTACGTGGGTGGTAGAACAATGGGCGGCGTTGCGATTGGGATCTCCTTCTTCGCAACCTACTCCAGCACCAACAGTTTCGTAGGGTTTTCTGGGCAGGCGTACACCTACGGTACGCCCTGGCTGCTGTTGGCACCGGCTGTCGTGATCTTCTGCTTCATCGCATGGCGCTGGGTCGCACCGCGCTTGCGCGAGTTCACCGCGGCAACGGGCTCCATTACGCTGCCTGATTTTATTGGAATCCGCTTCGGAAGCGACGCCGCCCGTATGCTAGCAGCGGTAATCATACTGCTCGCCAGCTTCCTGTACATGACCGCGATATTCAAAGGCATCGGCAATCTCCTGTCGATCTTTCTGGACATCCCTTACGCCGTGGCCATCGTAGTTGTGCTTGTAATTGTAGTGGCGTACACCGCCGTTGGTGGATTCATTTCAGTAGTACGAACAGATGTTCTTCAGGGAGCGGTGATGGTAGTTGCGGCAGTCGTCCTCTTTGTGGGTACCACTCGTGCCGCCGGTGGCATCGGCTCGTTTACCGATGTCGCCAGAGAGCCCGGCGGCGCTTCCCTTTTCTCCTGGAACGGGGCGATGCCGTTTCCCGTGTTGCTAGGGATCATAGTTGCTGGAACCCTCAAGTTCGTTGTCGAGCCGCGACAGTTATCTCGGTTCTATGCGCTCGAGGATCGTACGGCCGTACGTCGCGGTATGTGGGTTGCGACGCTCACATTTCTCGTTGTGTATGCGCTCCTCGTCCCAATCGGCATTTACGCGCACAATATCATTCCCGGTCACCTCGCAGATACCGACCTCGTAGTGCCGACACTGATCAGCGGAGGAGCGGTATTCAGTTCACCGGTCGGCGCCTTCCTACTCGTCGCCATGGTCGCGGCCGCGATGTCGTCACTTGACAGTGTGTTGCTGGTCATGGCATCGACGTGCGAGCGAGATGTTGTGTCTCTTCTGCGTCCACCGTCATCCGAACGAAGCATCGTTCGTGCTACACGGTTTTATGTGGCCCTGTTTGCGTTGGTTACGGCATTCATTGCGCTCGATCCGCCTGGGCAGATCGTCACGCTCACCGCATTCTCCGGCAGCCTCTATGCTGCTTGCTTTTTCCCAGCAATCGTTCTGGGGCTGCACTGGAGCCGAGGTGACGGACGGGCTGTCATTACATCGTATGTCGTAGGCATGGGGGTCTTGCTACTTTGGAATTACTTGCCCTATTCCTCTGCGCTGCATCGGGTATTCCCTGCCCTACTGCTCTCCACTCTATCGTTCGTGGCTGTGGCTCTCTTCGTGGAACCCATCCGATCGGAAGCGGTCAAGAAGCTTTTTGATTGAGATCGCCGCCTCCTTGAATCGCTGGCTCAGTTCTTGTCGTCACTGAAGTCGTTATACCAGTGCGCACCGTCACAGAACGGCTTGTTCTTCGACCCACCGCAGCGGCAGAGTGTGAAATGCCTTGTTGAAGCACCTTCACCGAGTGGCGTGTCGAGAAGCTGTGGCCCACCCGTGACGACGTAGGGACCATTCGGGGAGACGAAGATTGAGCCAGGGCCGCCACCCTCCGGGTCGCGGTGCTCCACACCATCGACCCTGTAGCTGAGCGCTCCAGAGGGACATTTCCGGATCGTCTCGACGATCTCCTGCGCGGGTGCTGCTTGCGGATCGATCCAGGGCTCCTGCTTCAAACGGAACACCGAGGGGAGTCCATCGGTGCAGCTCCCGGCGTGGGCGCAAATGCCCCGGTTGTCGTGCACGACGATCTTGTCACCCTCGTAGTCCTGTCGCTCGTCCGCTACGCGGCCCTCCAATTTGGCCGAGGAGAATCCGATCTTGGCATGCGTCCCATCACAGAACGGCTTGTTGGCCGATTCGCCGCAGCGACACAGCGCCATCGTGGCCTTCGTCTCGATGTCTCCCTTGCGGTTGGAGAATTGTTGCAAATTCTTCACCAGGTAGGGCCCATCCGGCGCCGGCTTGATGGTGGGTTTCTCGTCTGAGTTCATACAGGTCCCCTTTCGGATCGGGTAGCTCACGGGGAGCGGTCTAACGATTCTGCACTTGAACTGTAGGGCTCAGTGCCCGTGGTGTCTGGCAATCTCTTCCTCGCTCAAACGCAGGAACCGCGCGGCGTTGTTGTAGAAAATATCGGCCTTCTGCTCGGCGCTCAAGTAACCCGCAGATTGAATGGCCTCGACCGCCATACCGATCGTTTCTGGCCACTGCATCTGATCCGAACCGAACATTATGCGCTTCGACAATCCCGCTTCAACGAGAGTGCGGAGATGGTTATTGAAGGCGTTTCGATTGACGATCCACGTGGTAGTCGAAACCTCGCCGTAAAGCTGCGGGTACTGGTAAGCTACCGCGATCCATTCCTGTGTGAAGGGAAAACCGGAATTTTCGACGAAGAGTCTGAGGTCAGAATGACCGGAGAGCACCTCCTCGAGCCACAGCGGATTACCTGCTGATGACCGAAACGTGGGCAACGCAGCTCCGATGCCGGCTGTGTGGATATGTGTTGGTATGTCGAGTTCGGCAGCCAGCGAGAAATAGGGCGCCAGGGCCGCATCATCCGGCCGGTGGCCGTAGTATTGTGTGGCGATCTCCCCCAGTCCCCTGAGCGTCCCCTTGACGTATTCCTTCCTAAGGAATTCAACGGAGGGCTTTCCTGGTTGACTGAGAAAGCCACTCGGGATGAATCGGCCCAGGGCCGCTTTCACCCACGCTTGAACGCGTTCGAAATTAGGCGCGAGCGAATTAGGAGTGCCATCGTAGCCGCTCAAGAAGCCGAGCACAATGTTGTGCCGGTCCATAGCGGCGAGCGTCATCCGAAGAACCTCTTCCTCCGTCGTGGCGGTGGCAGGACGGCCCTTGCAAGGGCCCGGATAACACCGCAAAGGAACCGGAAGCGTTTCGCCATCAGGCCCGACCTGCACATTCGATGCATGCATGTGCATGTCGATTATAGGTCCCTCATAACGTGCTCCATCCTGGGCAACGGCTGAATCGAACGCCAAGAAAGTCAGCGCGATGCTCGCGGCTAGTGCTTTCATGTCAGTTACCTCCTCCCGCCCGCACAAACCTCACTGTGTAGTCGTAAGCGGTTGGGCACCTTCGGTTGAAGCTGGCCGGCTCCGTAGCCAAAACTCAATAAACGAAGACTACAGGGCGGACAATCATCCCGTCACCGCCGCGGATATTCAGAGGTACTCCAGCAAAGTACATTCTCGCATCCTCCGCCCTTTCCAAGAGCCTGTCCATGTTGAAGAGCTGCTCGTAGACAGGGATACCACGCGACAGGAACGAGTGGTGAATCGGAACCGCTCTCGCTACCTCGGTCTCAGCCTCAACGGAGGTTGTGTCCTGCAGGTTCGCGACGCTAAACGCGTCAGTACCGAACGCTCGGACCGGGATGGTTGCGAGATACTCCGCTGCCACCCGGGTCAATGCAATAGTTTCAGGGAAAGCATCGTCCGTCTCTGGGGGCGAGTACCCCGTAAAGATGAGCACCACCTCGCCGGCGCGGACGGATCCGCTGAACACCTCCGCGGGAACGGAGCGGCCCTTGGGAAACTGACGTACGTCAAAGACCCTTAGTGGCCCTGCAAACACCTCAATCGGATAGGTGTCCAGACCGCCTCCGACCGACACATGGCTGGGCGCATCGACGTGTGGTCCACCGTGGTTGAACAGCGTGTAGTAGGCGTTCGACCCCGCGACGCGTCCACCCCCCAATTCGAATTCCCAATTGATCACGTCGAACGCATTCGGACGCGTGAAGCCGTTCGCAGCCAAGAACGCCTTCCCCCAGACGCGCTCTGGCAGGTCAACCGTCACCAAGGCTCCCAGATCGATTACCTCCTGGGGCTCGAACACTGGGCGCGAGTCCGTCTGATCATTTGATGAACAGGCCGCGATGCCAACGAGACTGCCGGCCAAGAAGATCGCGAACTTCCACTGAATGCTCATTGTTTGCTCCTCAGTTCTTCGACTGTCTTCCACGTTCGTCCAGAGCGCGAATGTGGGCGGCGTGTTGTTCAGGACTAGTTGATATCATTGGTGGTGCCGGCCTCACCCACGGAAATCGCCAAACCGTCCGGATCACGGTATTGCGCGACGCGAGCACCGAACACATCGGTCGGGTTCTGAATGCAGGGTACGTCGTGCGCCAACACCCTTTGATGAAACTCGTCGAGATCGGGCACCTGTAGTCCCGGCCGGCAGCGACCGGCCGGCACACCGTCCGAATCGCCCACTGTATCGGCCGGCTCATGGCTCGTGTGCAGCGCGAGCGTTGCCCCGTCGGTCGCGAACTCGGTCCACTCGGGCGACGCAAACTTCAGCGGCAGGCCGATTACATCACGATAAAACGCCACAGACCGATCCATATCACTTACAAAAACAATCGCGTAATTCACTCGCATTGGGGATCCTTTCAAAGACCATGTACGATCCGACAGAACACCACGTAAGATGCTCCTTGGGCAGGCAATTGCCACTCTGCGTGGGGACTGTCATCGCCCGAGCACGATGTCAATGCCATGGAGGATCTGAGCAAAGTATTTCGGAGGGAGGTGCCCAGTCCATTCGGTCAAGAAGGATCGGTCGATGGTGATGATCTGCGAAGCATTGGCCACCGAGTCCTTGGGTAACCCGGCGACCTTCGCCGGCACTAACGTGTTTCCCGGCGCGTCGGCCCACACGAGATTACTGGTGAGTGGAACGCAGACAACCGTGGCGATCCGGCTCCGATTCAGGTGGTTCCCCTGAACCGCTACCACCGGGCGTCGGAACCCGGGACCGGACCCGGCAGGTTCTGACAACTCCGCCCACCAGACCTCGCCCTGCCGCACTTCTACCACTCGGTGCGCTGGAACACCCGCCGCGTTGAAGCCGCCAGGAACGGATCGGCCTGGGGTTCACCGAGTTGCTCGACAACCCGGTTCATGGCCTCGATAACCTCATCGGGGGCATGTCGTGCTAGGTATTCGGCGAGGGCTTCGGAGTAGAGCTGGCTGCGGGACTTCCGGACCCGCTTCGCGTGTCGCTCAGCAGCCTGAAAAACGTCGTCGGGCAGGGAGATGGCCGTTTTCATACCGGTAGTATAACCGCGACCTGTGGGCCTCGCAAGACCGCCTGTATAGCTATTGCGGCCTTGCCGACTCCACGCCCCGTGGTGTTTCCAAGAAGTGCCCTTGAGGAACAATATCGCAACACGCAACGGTGGCCAGGAGCAGCAGGCCGGCGTGCGACGAGGTCGCCGCTTGAGTAGGACGGCACGAGGGCACAGATGAGTTTCTAGGCCAGCAGGCAGCATCAGCTCCCTGCACAAAGAGCCTCGATAAGTGTTTGGTGCAGAGCATCGCACCGCATTTGAAATGAAGTCGGAACACCGCCCGGTACCTGTCAATGAAAGTGAGACACACACGGGTTGGAGTTTAAGGAGCATTTACAAGTGACTCCTGCTCGTTACGCGTCCCGATAACGGCGGATTTGGGGGTACCACTACCGCACACCATTTCGAGATCGCCGCTCTCAGGGCATTCTACGGGTTCGCTTTTCCTGTCCAAACCACCGTCGACCGGTTTGTTGATCCAGACCGCCTGCGGTGGGGTGTCCGGTGTCGGCACCCCTCGCGGAAATCGCTCCGGATGA
>JAZDCZ010000391.1:0-3352 GCA_036679605.1 Gemmatimonadota bacterium | reverse complement strand
CGGATACTGATCGCGAAGGTGTTGCGATTGATGTTGGCGACCTCGACACCCGGTACCAGTCGTAGGGCATCCATGATCGTTGTCACCCCGGAACGCCCGATATCGTCATGGGTAAGGACGTAGGCGGCCGCGCTGGACTCCGAAAGCTTCTGCGCTTTCTTCGTGACGGAGTAGACCTCGACGTCCATGAGTTCTTCCAAGCTCATATCGGCGAAATCTGCTCTGCTGTCGTTAGCGCCTGCAAGTCGTGGCACGACGAGGAAGCCGAAGAAGAAGCTGAGTAGGAGCAATCGGCATACAGTTCGGTGTTGTATAACCTGTTTCATAGTTCTCTCCTGAACGCTGGACGGACCTAGCATGCGCGGTGGCCCGGACGGGTACGTTCCTGACGAGCCTATCATCGCGCGCAGCCTCCCGTTGTATTGATTGCACAACGCACTGCGCAGGCTGCGATAGGGGTGAGGACACGGCAGAACGCACGCCCTCTGCTTCGGCGTGTCACGCGCGCGACGGGGAGGGTGGCCTAGACTGTGTTTTACTCTTGACGCTCAGGAAACCGCCAGGCGAGAGCCGACCTCGGCGAGCAGAGCCTCGAGTGCCGAACGGGGCCGGACCATGACTGTAAAGTCTCGAATTCTTCCCCTAGCATCGAAACGCAGCAGGTCGAGACCTTCAACGTTGCGGTTGCCCACTCGTGCCTGAAAAATCAACGCTTTGGTGCCGTCAGGGGATTCGAGTTCGTCGGTGTAGTGAAACTCGTCGAAGATCTCGGTCAGAACGCCAAGGAGAACTCCGATCGCTTCACGGCCCTCGAAAGGCTTGAAGGTGATCGGGCTATGCAGTACAGCGTCATCGGCGAAGGCCGATAGCATGACCTCGAGGTCGCCAGCCTCGACTCCTCTTCGGAATGTGTCGCGGTCTGCCATCGTAAGCCAAGTGTACCCCGACGACGATGTCGACGGAATCGTCCTACTACGCACGCCGTCCGCGCCGCCGTCTTGAGATGGCTCGGATTAGGGGATAGTTCTTTCGTCGGATGGCCGGGATTCTTTCATATGGGGCGTACGTCCCTTTCCACCGCCTCGATCGCGCGGCGATCGCCGAGGCCCTCGGTACTCGCTGTGGCAACGGCGAACGCAGTGTGGCGAGCTACGACGAAGACACGGTTTCGATGGCGGTAGAGGCCGCCCGCGATGCACTGGCTGCGACCGGCGATTACGACGATGCCGCTCGATGTGTGGCGACGTTGATGTTTGCGACTACCGAGCCTCCGTATCAGGAGAAGCTCAACGCGGCCACCGTCCACGCAGCTCTCCGACTTCCGGCCCCCGTGCAATGCATGGACGTCGGTTGCTCCAATCGGGCGGGCTTGGGATCTCTGATCACCTCTTGTCGCAGCGTCATGGGTGGCTCGGATCGCGCTGAGACGGAGACGGCTTTGCTCGCAGCCTCGGACATTCGCGTGGGCGCGCCCGAAGGAGCGCGCGAACAAAATGGTGGGGACGCGGCGGCTGCATTTCTGCTAGGTCGCGATGCAGGCCTCGCCGAGGTCGAGGCGGTCTATTCGGAAACGCTTGAGTTCATGTCGACGTGGCGCTTGCCGGGGCAACTATACCCTAAGAGCTGGGAAGAACGCTTCAGCCTCACTCAAGCCTATATCCCCTTGGGTCTACGTGCGGCGCGGGCACTTGCCGAACGAGCCGGCTGTGAACCGCATGAAATCGCCAAGGTGGTCTTCGATTGCCCGAACCCACGTGCGGCAAGGACGGTAGCCGCAGAACTCGGCTTGAAACCCGAGCAGCTAGTCGACGATCTTTCGGCCACGGTGGGCCACAGCGGTGCCGCGCAGGCCCTTTTGCTGCTCGCACAAATCCTCGACGACGCTGCACCGGGTGATCGCATAGCCGTGATAAGCGTATCAGACGGGGTTGATGCCGTCCTCCTACGGGCGACTGATGCCGTTGCCTCTTTCGAACCTCGTCGTACGGTTCGGACTTTGATCGAGTCTAAACGCAGTGGCCTTGCTTATACCCGTTATTTACGATGGCGCGGTATCCTCGACAGCGAACCGCCACGGCGTCCCGATCCCGAGCGCCCGGCCGCGCCGCCTTCTTTGCGTTCCGAGCATTGGAAATACGGATTCGTAGCGTCGAAGTGTGATGAGTGTGGAACCTCGCATTTACCTCCGCAGATCGTATGCGTCCACTGCGGTGCGACCGAGAAGATGAGCGAGGAGGCTTTCGCCGATCGCCGCGCGGTGATCCGTACCTTCGCAGTCGATCGTCTGGCCTTTACCCCCCAGCCCCCCATGGTGGTAGCGATGATCGACTTCGAAGGAGGGGGCCGGTTTCAAAGCGAATTGACCGACTGTGACCCCGAAGCGGTGAAAATCGGCGACGAGGTCGAGATGAGTTTCCGCAGGCTCTTTACAGCCAAGGATATCCATAACTATTTTTGGAAAGGACGGCCAAGGAGGAACTGACATGGCCAGTAACGGAATATGCGACCGAGTGGCGATCGTCGGTATGGGCTGTACTAACTTTGGGGAACATTGGGACCGTGGAACCGGAGATTTGCTCGTCGAGGCCGCCAACGAAGCCTATCGTTCGGCCGGTGTAGAGGCCGATGGGGTCGATGCCTACTGGCTGGGAACTATGGGGAATCTTTCGGGCTTGACGCTGTCGGAGCCGCTCAAAATCCAGTACAAGCCGGTGACCCACGTCGAGAACTTTTGTGCGACCGGAAGTGAGGCTCTGCGCAATGCCGCTTATGCCGTGGCCTCAGGGGCCTACGACTGCGTCATGGCTATAGGCGTAGAGAAGCTCAAGGACTCCGGGTTCTCCGGCTTGGTGATTACTCCACCGCCGGCAGACGGCACTGACGCGGCCTTGACGGCTCCGGCTCAGTTCTCGATGTTGGCGCCGGCCTACTTCGAAAAATACGGTCTCGACGCCGAGACCGGTAAAGAGGTGCTCTCGCGGATCGCTTTCAAGAATCACTCGAATGGAGCCAAGAACCCAAAAGCCCAGTTCCGGAAAGAAGTTCCGCTCGAGACCATCAAGCGTTCACCGAAGGTAGCCGATCCGCTGGGCATCATGGATTGCTCAGGAGTGTCCGACGGCTCGGCGGCCGCTATCGTCGTGCGCGCGGAGGATGCCCATAAGTACACCGGTTGTCCGATTTTCATCAAGGCTTTGTCGTTTGTCGCCGGTCCGGCCGCAGGGCCGATTAGTCAGGGCTATGACTTTACGACCTTCCCCGAGGTCGTCGCCTCGGCCAAAGACGCCTACCGACAGGCCGGCGTGACCAGTCCCCGTGAACAGATTTCGATGGCTGAGGTGCACGATTGTTT
>JAZDCZ010000390.1:0-2740 GCA_036679605.1 Gemmatimonadota bacterium | reverse complement strand
ACCCACGCCCAGTCGCGTGCCATCGAAGAAGCGCTCGCGCGCGCGCGCGTTCGCTACACGATGGTGGGCGGGGTCAAATTCTACGACCGCAAGGAAATACGCGACCTCGTCGCCTACCTTCGTTTCCTGCAAAACCCGAGCGACTCCATAGCGCTGGCACGGATCATCAACGTGCCGGCCAGACAAATCGGACGCACAACGTGGGGAAAGATCACGGCGACAGCAGCGGCAGCGGCGTGTTCGGTATGGCAAACGATCGTCTCCGGCCAAGACGTTCCGGGACTGGCCGCAGCGGCAAGAACCCGCCTGGACGGCTTTCGAGGGCTAGCCGCGCCGTGGTTCGAACTGGTCGGAGGGCCCGTCACCGCCCTGCTCGAACGCGTGATCGAGGACACTGCATACATCGCGTATTTGCAGGCGCTGCCGGGGGGTGACGGCGATAGCCGCGTCGAGAACCTCCGGGAGCTTCTGACCGTCAGTCAAGATTTCGACGAACACTTCGATAAACGCGAGGTAGACGATGAAGATGCGAACCTCGGCGCTCTCGGAACCTTTTACAAGTCGCCTTGCAGGCCGACGTCGACGATTACGAAGGCGATGCGCACGTGGTCACCTTGATGACACTGCACAACTCGAAAGGGTTGGAGTTCGATCGAGTGTTTATCGCCGGCATGGAAGAAGGCTTGTTTCCGCATTCGCGGTCGATCGACGAATCGGGAATCGAAGAAGAACGTCGCCTGGCCTACGTCGGCATGACACGCGCCAAGCAAGAGCTTTTTCTTCTACGCGCTCGACGACGTCACCTCTACGGCACGACCCAACGCAACCTCGCTTCGCGGTTTCTAGAGGAATTGCCCGAGCAACTCATCGAACGTGAGTACGGCGAAAGCGCCACCTTTTCATATGAACGACCATTTCTAGAGAAAGAGAAAGAAACTCTAGAGACCAAACCATCCTATTCCCCAGGAACCTACCGGGTCGGCATGAAGGTCGCCCACCCGCTGTTCGGTGTAGGCACGGTGCGCCGCTCGGACGGCAGCGGTGATGCCGAGAAACTCGTCGTTCAGTTCGCCCGCGTCGGCATCAAGAAACTGGTCGCGCGCTACGCCAAGCTCCAGGTCGTCTGAGCCCGTCGGCCACTTACGTGTCCTTAGGCCTATCAGCGCCGCGCGGACCGATAGCGTTGGCGCTGTTTGCGATCCGTATCACAGCCTGAGGCGCTAGCGAAACAGCCGTCCGCAGGGATCCACAATGAGGCCACCTGATGGGCGGGCCGGAACACGGTGTACTCGAGTAAGCTGCCGAGGGGATAGAAAATATAACGCACCAGCGCAAGAGGATGATTGTCGCGCCTACGCTCGAAATCGTCGGCACCAGCGCTCGAGGCAACCAGCAGGGTCACTGCGACCGCCGCAACAAACACCAACGAGACGAAAGAACGGCCGGGCAACACTGATGTCTTCATCATGAAAGTAACCTCACAGTAGAACTACTGAGACTTTAGCCCCAAAGGTGGCCAAGAGTCCAGCCTGATACCTCCCCATATGGGTATTGAACGGCATGCCTGCTCGGCTCAGTACTCGCATCGGATCATTCGTGCTCGCACTTGCGCCCACTGTGACAACCGCTGCATGCGACGTTTCTTAGTTTCGTCGCCACCAATGCTTGAAAACTTAGGACAATGCCTTTCGGCCATCCATTATTCCAACAACTGAACTTTCGCGACGCGGACATCTGGAATCAGATCAAGCTCTCTCGACTCGATATCGGAGGCGTCGAGAACGCGGACTTCAAAGTCGTCTACATCCACAGACTCAGGCGATGCGAAACGACAGGAAGCCAGCGGGGACGGACGCACGATACCGCTGACTTGTATGAACCCCACCCTGAGCTTCCCCGACCGATTGTTGAATGCGACAAGGGCTTCGGGAACAAGCGACTCACAATCCACGCCCGGACCTATGCCGATAAAACCGGCCGAGCGGCCCAGGAACTCCGCATCAAATTGGAGGGCTCCAAGAGACGGTCCCGAGTCCATGACTGCAAACGTAACCTCATAAATGAATGTCGACCCGGGCAACGGATTAATGCCCCCGACGTTGCCGTCGCTACCAGTATTAATGCTGCCAGGATCGGTGCCGCAGCCGTAGACCAGCACGACGGCCGCTGCCAACAAGCATAGAATCGAGAGGCTATGCCGCGCACTTAGACGCGCCTGTCTCGCATGAGCCTCCTGTGCGAGGGCCCTTGGGACAGCCGCTTTGCTGAGCGTTTTCATTGTCTCCCTTATCAGCGGCTGAACTACGGGTTCGTTGAACCGCATCGGCACCGTTCGGCATCGATCTATAGTCGAACCATACCTGCGTCGAACCGAGTGCGAAACCGGGCTTCTCTCGACCTCACGGACGGCTAGAGATCGGTATCGTCACCGATACCGTCTGGGCAGGGAAGGGCCTGGTCTCGGCAGACTCTGTGATCGCCGAGCCCACTCGTCCAAGCTGTGCCTCACTGACTCGGGCCTTGCTGCCAGCCCTCCAAGCGATAGCCGACCCATGCCACCTGCGGCCTCGAGTCGAGATCGGACGCATCGGTGACCGTCACGTCGAATACCAAATCGCCCAAGGGTCCTGCGGGAAAGAAGCTACAGCGCACCATGTCAATCGGGCCTCGAAAGCCGTGGGAGTTGGCGACTCCCCAGGATAGCACTTGCTCTCGGTCGTCGTCGTTGAACGCCGCCAGC
>JAZDCZ010000389.1:0-5931 GCA_036679605.1 Gemmatimonadota bacterium | reverse complement strand
TTTTGTTGCTGCGAACGATGCTGCTTCGTTGGAAGTCCAAAGTAGATGAACCTGCCTTGCAGCTTCTCCCGCTTCAGATGGCCCTCGCGGACCAGCTGGGCCAAAGGTTGCTTCGTTTCGACCGCTCCACAAGCCTTCGGAGTTGAACTTCACGATCCCGTGCAACGTGTAGTACATGCCCCGATGGGAATAGCTGCTCAAGTAGCTCATCGTCTCGAGCTTGCGAAAGACCGTGCGACGAGTCGGATCACCAAGGGCACCCTGGAGCTGCTCGAGAGTGGCAATCTTGTGGCACCTGATGAATGCAGCGAGTTTCTTCGTTTGGAATTTCTCGGGTCTCATAATGTCAATATTCTACCATTCAGATCGACAGAAAAGGTGAATGATGTCATTATGTAGAATGTGAACCTAAGCTATAAATGGGGCAATAGCGCCACACGGCGACCCTCAGGCGACATCCCATAATGTCACCATTACGCCCCGATTATGTGAATTTGTTTTAGCGTCCATCCTAAGTCCTAGGTGAACGACCCCCAGCCGGAACCGCGTCAGGGACCCGACGTGACCTTGGCGGCCTTGACGTCGTAAGCCATCAGCACATCGCCGTGGCGCACGTAGAGCACCCCGTCGCTGATCACCGGATGCGACCAGTAGTGCCCTTCGCCCTTGTCGATCTTAAATGAGCTGACGATCGAGAAATTCTTCGGATCCGGATCGACCAACAGCACTTTGCCACTCTCCACGTAGCCATAGATCCGACGATCGGCGTAGATCATAGAGCCCTTACCGACTTTCCGAATGCTGGCGAGGTTCTTGCCCGTGTCGGCATCGAGCACGTGCCAGGTTTTGTTCGACGCCGCTCCATAGATCCGTCCATCCACCACCACCGCACCGCCATGGTGCACGTCGAGATCCTCCTCGACCCACTTTTCCGTCACCGAGCCGCCGTCCGCCGCCAGCTCGACCAGGCTACCGCCTTGGTTGTAACCGTGGGTGATATAGATGCCGTTGTCATGAAACACCGGGCTCACCGCGTGGATGTCATAGTCCGCCTTTGCCGGATGCATCCACACAACCTTGCCATCGGCCGGCGCGACGCCGACCAGGTTCTTCTCTACCAGAGTGACAATCTGACGCACCCCACCTCTTTCGAAGAGACGTGGACTGCAATAGGCCGACGTGTCGCTCAGACCCGCCGTGGTCCAGATCGTCTTCCCGGTTTTCGGATCGAGAGCCACCAGTGAGGCGCCTTTGCCACCGGGCGTGAAGATCACCTTGCCATCGACGACAAGCGGCGACTCCGCCATGCCGAAGTAGATATTCTTGGCCTCGTATTCGTCGAGCAGATCGACCGTCCAGAGGATCTCGCCGCTCTGCGCGTCAAGCGCCGCAGCGAGGCCGTCGCTCGAGGTGATGAAGAGCCTGCCATCGTGCACGGTGGGCGTGCTGTGGGTGCCCGGATAGTTCTTGGTGCTGCCCTCCGTACCGTACTCGCGACTCCACAACGGTTTGCCATCGACGCCGACGGCGTAGACGCTACCGCGCGGGTTCGCACCTTCGCTCATACCGGTGGCATAGATCCGCCCTTCGGCGATCGATATGCTGGCGTAGCTCTGGCCGAGGCCGGTGGCCTCCCAAAGCCGCTTCGGTCCGCCTTCGGGCCAGCTCTGTAGAAGGCCGGTTTCCGCATAGATGCCATCGCGGTGCGGGCCGCGGAACTGCGGACTGTCGTCGGCTGAGGCGGCGGTCAACAGGGTCGGTGCGAGAGTCGCAGAGAGGATCAGAGCAAGAAACGATCGCTTCATGGTGTGTTCCTTCAAAGGGTTGAGAATGGGGCAGACTATCATATGGGTGCGGCTCAGGCTGCGCTTCTGGGTGCAGCTCAGGACTTCCCACTTCGGACGGCCCTCGCCATCCCTGGCTGCGTTGCTTCTCCTCGACGCCGTGGCCAATACGTCGGCGTCGGCGCACGTAGCCGGAAACGAGGTGGATGCGAGGCACGTGACATGAATAGGATGCGGGCCGATGGAAGTGGAAGCGGTTGTGCTGGGAGCGGTTACACGATCGCGCCGGGGGGGAGTGTCGACAGAAGTCGGCGGATCGACTACCCTAAAGCGGGTAGTACCGGCTCGCAGCCGGGGCGAAAAAGGTCCCAACGTTGGGTAGCGCCAGGCTCGACGAGCCTGGCGGAGCAGAAGGTCGGACGTCACTTGTAACACTCGATCCGCTGCGCGGAGTTACTCATCGATTGCCGGATTCAACCAACGAAAGGCCTTCGTCGAATCGAATGAAGAGAATCACTCTAGCGAGAGCATCGCTCCTCCTCTATTTCTGTGTCCTGAGTCCAATTCTGCACGCCCAAGGCCCGCCGTCCAAAATCGGCCACCTACCGCTGTTAAGCCCCCACGCCCGACCCATCGTGGTCCATGGGGATCACGTGTTTGTTGTCAACACCGCGGCCGACACAGTTGATGTCATCGACACGGCAACCCGCAAGATCACCTCGCGAATCGATGTTGGCATCGACCCGGTGTCGATCGCCGTGCGCCCAGACGGCAAAGAAATCTGGGTGTCCAATCACACTTCGGACTCAGTCAGTGTTATCGATTCCGATCCCGACAGCGCGTACTACCTCAGAGTCGTTGCAACCGTACAGGATATTGACCTGCTGAGTAGGTCGACGCGCTTTGACGAGCCGATCGGCATCGCCTTCGCCAGCAACGAAAAGGCGTATGTCGCCCTTTCGTCGCAGAATGAAATCGCGGTGATCAACGTGGCCTCGCGAAAGGCCCACCTCTGGCTGAGAATCCGCGCTCAGGATCCGCGTGCCATCGTGGTCCGCAACAATCGCCTTTATGTCATTCCGTTTGAGTCGAACAACAAGACGCAGCTATCCGGCGGAAACGGTCCCAGCTCAATCGACGGCAAGCTGGTCACCTACGATGCGCGAAAAACGGTCGATGAAGTTAACGTGCTGTCAAAAGGTCACGTTGAGGACATCATCAGGCATCCCGAGTTTCCGGATCGCGACCTTTTCATATTTGACACACAATCTGATCGACTGGTCAAGATCGTCGAAACGCTGGGAACCTTGCTTTATGGTCTTGCCGTCGATTCAAAGGGCAACGTGTACATCGCCCAGACAGATGCTCGCAATCATGTCAATGGTAAGGCCGGAACGAAAAAGCACAGCTTGAAAGAAATGGGAAATCGGGCCTTTCTCAACCGGATTACGAAAGTGAGTGTTGATGGCAGCAGGCAGTTCTTTGATCTTGAGTCATTACCGCCAAGACATCCAAAGCCCGGATCTGCGCTGGCGACCCCTTTTGCAATCCAGGTCAGCAATGACGATTCGACGTTATTCGTCTCTGCGGCCAGTTCGGATGTTCTCTTCAGTGTCGATGCGAAGAGCGGTCTGGTCCTGGACCGGATCAAGGTCGGCGCCGTTCCTCGCGGCATCGCCCTGGAGTCAGACGAATCCGGCAAGACGACAAAGGCCTGGGTGTTCAATGGTGTGGCCAATACCGTTTACCTGGTCGATGTTGCCGACCCGGCGAATCTACAGTGCAAGGCGACCATCGAGTTGGTTGACCCGACTCCGGGGCCGTTCAAGCGGGGCCGCATTGCCTTCAACACGGCAAGGGCCTCGACGACCAACACCTTTTCATGCGCCAGCTGCCACCCGGATGGTCATACCGATCAGCTGCTCTGGGTACTCAAAACGCCGGTTGTTACCGGAGGGACTCAGATCCAGCCGCGTACGACGATGCCGGTGCGCGGATTGCGTGATACCGCTCCTTATCACTGGGACGGCATTCCGGGTGACCCGTACGGCGGCAACAACAGCGCCAATCTCTATGGGTACGACAAACCGAATAGTGATATCAATCGGCCGGAGAGTGCGACGCGGCATGTCATCGACGGCAGCCTGGCATCGACGATGGTCATGCCGGGGAATCGAGAAAAGAACGATGAAGGGAAAATCGGCAAGCTGAGCAGGAAAGAGCGCGATGCCCTGGCGCACTTTATCTTGAACATTCCGTATCCACCGCCTCAGAGGCGATCCTACACGAACGAATTGTCAAAAATTGCGGAGCTGGGATTTGAGCTCTTTCACGTCAAGGGCAACTATGAGGGGGAACCGGAACCCAGAGTCTGTGGCGACTGTCACCGCATGCCTTTTTTCACAAGCACCAACACTCCGGGTGAAAACGGCATGGATGCGCCGACCTGGCGTGGCGCCATAGACCGTTTTTTAGTAACGCCGCAGGGGCGTGGCAGCGTCATCGATCTCCCTTCCTTTTATCACTTCTCTAACGCCGGTTTTCCCGAAAAAAACGTCTGGCAAGGGAGCTGGAAGGGTCAGAATCGATTTAACCCGGTTCTGGGATTAATCGAAGAAGCCAGCACCGGTGTATCCGGTGCCTTCGCCCGACAGGTGACCCTCAGTCGGCAGACGGCCACTGACAAACTGACCGAAGATATGCTCAATGCGCTTGAGTGTTCAGCCGCTGAAGGCGGTGTCGTGCTGCAAGTTGAAGGCCTCTTCCACGTCGAGGAGAAGAAGGTTCCCATGGTCCTTCAATTCGACGCCGGTTTCAACGGCGGCCGCTACGTGAGGACGGTCGGCAAGCGTGACGCGTTCTCACGCGAGAAACTGATGACGATGGCAACCGCGGGTGACTTTGTCGGCACCTTCACGGGTCGCCATGGCTCCGGACTGAATCTCCCTCAACCGGCTCTGTGGACCCTGGGCTCGCTCCATGAGCAGCGCGGCAACCAGATTTTCCCACGAGTCCACGGCACCAACAAGACGATGACGATCAGCGGCCGGCACATTAGTAGTAAGGCCAACATTATCGTCAACGGCAGGCGAACAGGTGGCCAGATCTCCGTCCAAAAAGGGGATAGACTTCGAATCACTCTGTCAACGCTGCCGTCACAGCGACTCAACTTTCTCCAGATCCAGAACCCCAGCGGTTTGTTCAGCAACGACTTTATCTTCTTTGTTGAAAGCGAAGCGGACGCCATTGCCAGGCGTAAAGGCGACCCGCAAGGCCTGAAGAACTCCAACCTGTGGTCAGCCATTATCAATGATGACCTGGCCGAAGTGAAAGTCGCGGTTGGGTCCGGCGCGTCGCTGACGAAGAAGAACCCGCAGATGCGGCCGCCGCTGCCCTACGCGGCCTTCTATGGGCGCACTGAGATTGTCGAGTATCTGCTCAGCCAAGGGGCGCCAGTCGGCAGCGCCGGTGACGACGGCAATACGGCGTTGCATTGGGCCGCCTTCCTGGGGCATCCTGACGTCTGTCGTGTGCTGCTGAAAAAGGGAGCTGACCCGAACGGAGAGAACAAAGGGGGATTCACAGCAAAAGATATGAGCTTGGGCTGGCCGGATGAAACGGCGAAGGCGCTCACTGAAATCCAGAAAACCTCCTGGCTTCCGGCACTGAATCTGGATTTGGAAAAAGCGAAAAATGGACGTGCAGAGGCGCTCAAGATGCTTCTAGCAACGAAGATCAAAGATCGTCTTTCACGCCGATGACGCGGAGAGTCCGTCGAAGCCAAGACCTCGCGTTTCGTGGCGAGAGCGCACACGGGTTCGCAATGGTGATTCAACCGGGCGTCGCGACAACAGCTTGACCGGCAAACCTTGTCGAACGGGTCGTCACTCTCTTATCGCATCTTTGTCCGATTCGGTTCTCCCCGCGCGAAAAGATCGATGCGACTCCGTATGGTTCTCGACTCAACTGCTCTCCCTCGCGCAGCCCCGCATCCCTCGAGATTGTTCTCGAGATCTTCACCGTACGCCTCCTCTGTAACCTACTTTCCGCGGGTCCCGATCGCGTTTTCTCCGGGTTTTCGTCCGCTCGTTCATGCCTCGTAGTGTGCTTTCGACACCTTAAGTAGCCTTAGGACTTCGCACTGGAG
>JAZDCZ010000039.1:0-2710 GCA_036679605.1 Gemmatimonadota bacterium | reverse complement strand
GAAGATTGTCGCGGAAGACGTGCAGCCGGTGACGGAGTTGCGGAAGTCGGTGCCGGCCCATGTAGCAGCTGCAACGGCCAAGTCGCTGGAAAAATTGGCGGCGGATCGGTTCGAGAGTGCGGCGAAGTTCGCCGAGGCATTGACGAATCCAGCGTTCGTTGCCCCGGCGACCCGAACGGCTCCGGTGGCAGCGGCTGGAACACTGGGGTCTACCCGTGCCTGGACGGTGACCGTATTCCTGGCGGTGCTGTTGGTCGCTTCCTGGATCTATCTCTGGCCTGGGGAGCAGGAGGGAGGCGGACCGATCTTGCGCGCCAGCTTGCTGCCCCCGCAGGGCTGCCGCTACACCCCGGTGAGCGAAAGTAACCTCCTGCAACTTTCACCGGTGGGTCGGAACCTGGCTTACATCGCCACCTGTGAGGGGGTGCGATCGCTCTGGGTCAGGTCGCTCGAAACGAACGAGGATCGATCACTGCCGGGGACCACCGGTGGAAGCTATCCGTTCTGGTCGCCGGATGGGCTGAGTCTCGGGTTCTTTGCCGATGCTCGTTTGAAACGCGTCGACCTCGAAAGTGGTGCGGTGCGCGACCTCGCTGCTGCGCCATTCGGACGGGGGGGCACCTGGAACCAGCACGGTCAGATCCTTTATGCCCCTGACATTCTCGGGCCGCTTTACCTGGTTCTCGCCGAGGGAGGGGAAGCGGTTCAGGAGACGGTACTCGAGGCCGACTCAATCGCGGAGTCCCACCGCGTCCCGCAGTTCATGCCCGACGGCAGACATTATGTCTACGCGACACCACTGGATCCACAAAATCACGAGATCGCGGCGAAGGTGATGTTCGGCGAGTTGGGGGCCGTGGAGCCGCGGCAACTTCTGGAAATCGCTTCGAACGTCATAGTGAGCGGAGAGCACCTGCTATACGTGAACGAGGGCTCGCTGGTCGCAAGGCAATTTTCACCTGCAAAAGGAGAGTTCCAGGGTAACGCGACATCGTTGCTGTCCGGCCTGGAGGTCTGGGAGGGGAGGGCGCTCGGGAATTATTCCGTGTCCGGGGACGGCTCCGTACTCATCTATCGCGAACTCGTTGAACATTACAACCGGTTGGCCTGGCTCGATCCAGAGGATGGTGCGCTTGAACCGCTGGACCAGGCCGGCACCAAGCAGGTAGTTGTGTCGCCTGATGGACAGATGATTCTGTCGGAGCGATACACGGGCCCCGGTCAACGCTATGATGTCTGGTTATACCACGTTGCCTCCGGTCAACAGACCCGGCTCTCATCGCACTCGGCCGTGCAGTGGTTCATTACGTGGGCGTTCGGCGGTACTCACGTGGCGTTTCATGACGTTTTCACCTCCGTCGCACGGGTGATGCTGGCAGATCGGTCCGAGGCAAGATACGTTCGGCTGCTTGAGCGCGATTTCTTGCCGACGGTCTGGCCGAAGGGACGGCCGTTCGCCGTAGGGATGCGGCAGGTCACTGCCAGCGGGCTTGATTTGCTTCGTGCGCGGTTCGATGGTGACAGTGTTGTGACGGAAGTGTTGTACTCAACCTCCGCCGACGAGCGTGATCCGAGTGTTTCGGCAGATGGCAATTGGCTGTCGTATCACTCAAACAGTACCGGAGGAAGAGAGGTCTACATCACGCGCCTTCCCGACGCTAAGGCACATTGGCAGGTTTCCCGGGGCGGCGGCTCTTTTGCGAGATGGAGCAAGGAGAGCAGTACGCTTTACTTCATCAGCGCATCAGGGCAATTGGTGTCGTCTGCAATCGACATTTCACGGGAGGTTCCCTCGGTTGGCAGTCCGCAGCAAGTGCCCGGCTCGCCGGATGGCGTGTACGGTTTTGATACGGCCCCAGGCGGGCGGTTGCTCGTTATTTTCGATCCGGGTGTGGCAACGACCCCGCTCAGGCTCATAGAAAACTGGACTAAATTGCTCGATGAGCGCTGACTTGGTGGCGGGGAGTTCTCCCCTGAGAAACATCGGTGCATCGACGACGCGCGCGGGAGTAGCTCCGTGAACACGATTTCGTACAAGGGATGCTGCCCCGGATCATTGATTAGAACACGGATTTGCTCCTTGCGAGGAACGAATCCGCGTCCCCCAAGATCATCCGCGGCAGCTTATCCTTTTGCATTCTGCACTTGATATGACTGAAATCACCCAACGTTTGAGTTCTGCCCTCGCGGATCGTTACCGCATCGAACGCCGCCTGGGCGAAGGCGGCATGGCCACCGTCTACCTAGCAGAAGACTTGAAGCACAAACGCAAGGTCGCGGTGAAAGTCTTGCGCCCCGAACTCGCCGCCGTCTTGGGCGCCGAGCGTTTCGTGCAGGAGATCACGACCACTGCAAATCTGCAACACCCACACATTTTGCCGCTGTTCGACTCGGGCGAGGCGGATGGGTTCCTCTACTACGTGATGCCGTTCATCGACGGCGAGACGCTGCGCGACAAGCTCAACCGCGAAACACAACTGAGCATCGACGAGGCGGTCAGCATAACGACCGCCATTGCGGACGCGCTCGACTACGCGCATCGCAACAATGTGATCCATAGGGACATCAAGCCCGAGAACATCCTGCTCCACGACGACCGGCCGATGGTGGCGGACTTTGGGATCGCCTTGGCCGTGAGCGCTGCAGCAGGTGGTCGCATGACCGAGACGGGGCTCTCACTCGGCACACCGCACTACATGAGCCCCGAACA
>JAZDCZ010000388.1:0-16052 GCA_036679605.1 Gemmatimonadota bacterium | reverse complement strand
GCGCGAACAATCCGAGCTAATCGCGCGCGCGCGGGTTCACTGACTGCTGTGCCCAAGCCGAAGGATCGCCCCCCGGTCAGTAGTCGCCTAATCGATGGGCTGAAACGAGCCCATAAAGTACTCAGCGACGCAGGTCTCGCCCACGCTCTGCTCGGCGGCATCGCCGCCAACTTGTACCGCCGCGAACCGCGTGCAACGCAGGACATAGACTTCGCGGTACGAGCTTCCGCAACCGAGACTCTCGCACTGCTCGATGCCTTTCGCAGCGCGGGTTGGACCCCCGTCGTGCGAACGCCACCCACCCAGACGCTGAGACTGGCTCACAACGATCTACCACCGATCGACATCTTGATGGCCGACACGCCGTTTGAATATTCGGCGATCGAGCGCGCCAAAACTCTGAGCATCGATGATCGCGACATGTTGATCGTCACTCCCGAAGACCTAATCGTCTACAAGCTGATTGCCGGTAGAGGCCACGACTACGAAGCTGTCGGCGCGATTCTCAACACCATACCAAACCTGGACGCCGCCTACGTGCAGGGTTGGCTCGAGCAGTTCGACATGGCCGATCGCTGGCAACGAGCCGTCGACGAGGCGCGCCTGCTGACCGAGTCCTAGCTGCAGAATAAGCGCTGAGAAAACTCGTACACCCCAACCGCGACTGGTGCCATAGCCCGCCATACCTGTGCTGCCGATTACAACTCGCGGCCCGAGGCCTAGGCGCTCGAGCGTGTAGTCAGCGAGGCGGGCAATGGAACAACAGATGTTTCGCAGACAAATTACTCCTGAGACGGGAACTCACGTCATCGATGCCGGTGAGCGCATCAGACGTATCCGGACGACACACCTTAACCCAGTGCACTCATGCTCGGTTAACAACAAACATGCGCCGATCCACACGGCAGTGGCACAGGAGGAAACCTCCCACACATGCTATGTCATTACCACTTATCGGCTCGATTGCTGAACCTGGGGCCATGACTACGACCCATCGGGGTTGAAGTACTGCACTATGCCGCGTAACCATAGAATCTGGATAGGGTTTTGATCGTTTGAAAACAACGCCGATCACGAACTCTTCGGCGTGGGCGGTGCCTACAGCCGTTGCGCTGGTCCTGTATCTGGCGGTTGCGTTCCTGTGGTCGTGGCCGCTTGCAACACAACCGGGCGCAGCAATCACCGAACTCACCAGCACCAATCCACACGAAGATACGATTGGGCACTACGATCGGCTGCTGACCATCGCCGGTACGGCGCGCAATTCTGCGGCGCTGATTAACGGTGAACCCGGCAAGCTGTTCGGCACCGGCCTATGCTATCCGCACCCCTTCGCCGGTACTCTCGGCGAACACATGATCGAACTCGGCATTGTGGCTATGCCGTTTCGCATCTTCACCGACAACCCGATTGCACTCCACAACGCGACTCTGCTGGTTTCTTTCCTGATCTCGGGGTTGGCCATGTTTGCGGCGGTGTTTTATTGGACGGGCTCCGGACCGGCTGCGGTCCTTTCAGGCTTAGCCCTGGCGATTCATCCGGAGCGGCTGATGAACTTGGCCCACCCCGCCGTCGTCGCCGTATACTGGGTGCCGCTCGTCTTGCTGTTCTTCGATAGGCTCGTAGAAAAAGGCCGCGTACGCGATGCGCTGTTGCTGACCCTTACGTCCTGCCTGCAGGCGGTCACCGGTTCCTATCCGCTGCTCACCTTCCTGTTGGTCGCGCTTCCCTATGGAACCGTGCGAATGGTTCAGCAACGCAGGCATCTTGACCTCTACAAGTTGGGTCTGCTGGGCATCGCCGTCGCAGCAACGCTGGCCGTAACCGCCGCGGTCTCATGCCTTACGTCCGACAAGAAGCGATCTGGTCGATCGCCAAACAGCGCGTTACTTTTTTCGCTTCCTACAGCGGACTGCTGTTCGGTAGCCAGACAACGATCGGAATGACGACCTTGGCCTTGGCCCTGATTGCCGTTGCTTGGAGTATCTACGGCTTGCTCGCACGCAACGAGCTCAGGACTCCTGAAGCGACAAGCGACACGATGCCGGCGCCCGTCCTCGCCCTGGCCCTGGCCACGCTCTCCTGTGCCTCGTTTGCGGCACACGGCGGCCTATGGCCCGGCGGACCGATGGCACCATCGACTTATAAATTGCTGACCGGCGTCTTCCCGCTATTGGCTTCGGTACGCGCGGCGGGAGCAACGGCTCTCGGCGCCGTGGTATCGGCCGTCGGCCTGGCCGGCATCGGTCTAGCGTTTGTTCTTCGTCCGTTGAAAACGACCACGCAAAGCGCCTTGACGGCGGCCGTATGCGCAATGATTCTGGCGGAAACCTTCACCCCGATGCTTGCTCGCACGGTGTACGGACAATCCGGCTCGACCAAACTCCGAAAGTTGGCGCCCCTGGCCACAACACTTTCCGAATACAGAGCCTTTGAAACCAAAGGCATTGCCGGCCCCATCCTCGACCTCCCTTTTGCCGGCTTTCTCAAGGTTGCACAAGGAGTGCGCCTTTCGTCCGAGTACACCCTTCTTGCCGCTTTTCACGGACGCCCGACCGCAGCTTGCTACAACTCTTTCCTTCCGCCTTCGTATCTCGATGTGATCCGTATCGCGGCCATGCTGCCCAACCGAAGAGGGATCGATGAACTCGCCGCCGCCGGCCTTCGCAACCTTGTCGTCCGCACATGGCAAGTGCCACGAGGATTTCTCAATCGCCTCCTCGCCGATCCGGGAGTCAGGCTCATCCATCGTTCCAAAACCGCATCAGGGATTCGCATCACGAAAGCCATCAAGACCCATTCCGTATCAAAACGTTTGAGCATAGACACGGCGCGGGTATCTCCCGTTCTCAGCCGCACGGCTGTAAGCAAAGCGGGGTTTCCGCGATACGCTTCTTTATTGGTACAAAACCACGGCGACAGCATCTGGGCGCTACCACATCCCATGCGCCCCCTGGATGTACATGTACGCTGGATCAACGTCGCAACGGGTAAGACACGCAACGACAGCCTACAAAAGACGATGCTACCGCTCGCACTGTCACCGACATCGACGGCCAGAGTGCCGGTTGAGTTGCAACCGCTCCCCCCTGCCGGAACGTATCGTCTCGAGTTCGAGATCCCCGAATTTCAACGAATGATCAAGCCCGAACGGATTGTGAAGGTCGTGCCTTAGTCGCGTCCGGTCAACCCCAGTCGCAACAGCATTGTTCAACTGCTCAAGCACGCGACTGCAGGGGCCGGCCGTCCTACTGCTACGCCGCGATAGGCTTGACACGAAGCTTCTTGCGATTCCGTTCGGCCTGTCACAGATCGTATTGGACCTGCTGGTTCAGCCGGCTCTCGGCAGTTGTATCGAACGCGATCGGCACCGCATTCGTCGAAGAACTGTCCTTCCTGGCCAAGTATGACGAGACCAAAAATGCCATTCAGGACATCGTCGACATGCCCGACCGGCAGATCGACTTGTTCATTCGGTTTTGTCTTCGGAACAATGGCCGGCTGTCTGCGCACAAGCGCGGTAGCCAATTGTATGTTCTCTCCGATGAGGAAGCTGCGCGGCATCAGCCTCGCCCGCTAATCTGAGCGACGGCAGCGATGGCAATGCACCGAACTATGCAAAAGCCGCGTCCGATGCTGCCGCAGTGTTTACGACGACTGCTCGACGTTGATGCCGCCACAAGATATCTATGATGGAGAGGTATTCTCGCTGGTATGAACACCCCTTCCAAAGCTAACACCGACGTATCGCTGGTCGTACTCATTCCTGTCTACAACGACTGGGAAGCGCTCACGCTTGTGGTCGACGCGCTGGACCGATGCGTCGCGCCCCTCGACTGGCAGTTACACATACTAATCGTGGATGATGGATCCGATCCGACCGATCTTCCCAATGCCCTTTCCGCTCCTCGGAATTCCATCGCCAGTGTCAATGTCCTGGCCTTGCGCCGCAATCTCGGACATCAGCGTGCGATCGCTGTCGGTCTGGCTTGGGTCGAGGCGAACATGCCATGCGCGGCTGTCGTGGTAATGGACGGAGACGGGGAAGATGCTCCGTCCGACGTACCCCGTCTCATAGCGAAATTTGAGAAAACGGAACGTGTCAAGGTTGTCTTTGCAGCAAGACAACGCCGATCGGAGGGGATCACGTTTCAGATATTCTACCAGTTGTACCGCCTCGCCCACCGGATCCTGACCGGAATTTCGGTGCGCGTTGGCAACTTTAGCCTGGTCCCATGGTCGTTGCTCCGACGGCTGGTTGTCGTTTCCGATCTCTGGAACCACTACGCAGCAGCGGTATTCAGAGCGCGATTACCGATGACAACTATACCCACGCAACGTGCACACCGTCTTATGGGCCATCCAACAATGAACTTCACGGCACTCGTTATGCACGGGTTGAGTGCCATGTCTGTCCTGGGAGACTATATTGGGGTACGACTGTTGATCGCCATCGGTGGTCTGTTTGTGATCTCAGCAATCGTCGCCGCGGGACTTATCGGCAGCGGCATAGCAGGCGTCGCCGGAATTTCTCCAGAGTTATTTGCCGCTGTAGCGTTGATAATGGTTTTCGCCGTACAACTCGTTCTTGGCGTCACCTTATTCGCTTTCGGGGTCTTGGGACGTCGAGACACCGCTAGTTTCCTGCCACTTCGCGACCACCACTACTTCATTGATCGTCGCACAACCCTCTGGACACGCGATGCAGGATAGTCGCTATCCGGGCAGCGAACTCGAGCTTTTTGCCGACGCACGGAACTGGAAACGATATTACGCAGCGCGGATCCGGCCGTATATAAGAGGCGACGTCCTCGAGGTCGGGGCCGGCATAGGCGCGACAACTCGGATGCTCTGCTCGGGCCGCGAACATAGCTGGATGTGTATCGAACCCGACCCCGACCTGGCTCACCAGCTCTCGAGTGCCGTCGCACTGCTACCCGGCCCACCTGTGCCAACGGTGTCCTCGTGCACAATCGCCGAGCTCCCGGCAAATCAGGCTTTCGATTGTATTCTCTACATCGATGTACTCGAGCACATAGAGGATGACCACGGCGAACTCCGGCGGGCGGCCGAGCGATTGCGCCCCGGGGGATACGTAGTGGTGCTGTCACCGGCCCACTCGTTTTTGTTCAGCGAGTTCGACCGTCAGATCGGACACTTCCGGCGGTATGACACGAAAACACTTACCGCCGTCAGCCCGGCATCGACTCAGTTGCACAAGCTATTTTATCTTGACTCGCTCGGCATCATGCTGTCGCTCGCAAATAGGCTCTTGCTACGCACAGGCTTTCCAACTCCAACGCAAGTAACCTTCTGGGATCGCTTTGTCGTCCCCGGATCGCGGGTTCTCGATCGAATGCTCGGCTCCCGCGTTGGAAAAACCATAGTCGCCGTTTGGCAGCGGACACCATAACGTCCGGCGCAAACCCGGAGTCCAGAGTTCGACACGAAGTCCGGACTAATAAATAATGCCAGCCATGTTCCGGCGCTGGTGGCAGGGGTGCGACGCATCAGACGACGCTCCCGTTTCAAATCTTGCGACTCTCTCTCTTCGACCATTTGGGCTCCCCCTTTGGCTCGTGCTTGCTATCGTCCTCGGCCCGGTCGGATGTGTTCCGTCCCCGAAGCCTGAACGTCCTCGCCTGGTTCTTCTCTACGCGACTTGTTCGTTGAACCGGCTATTCCTGTCGCCTTACGACGACACGCGCAGTTTTACGCCCAACCTCGATAACTTCGCGAAAGAGGGACTCGTGTTCGAAAAGCATATGACCGAATCGGGGCGGTCGGGCAATGCTTATGCCGCGCTCTACTCAGGTCGCCAAGCCCCCGGACACGGTATATACGAACATCCGGCGCGGCTCGGGGCTTCGGTTGAGCTTATCAGTGAGCGCTTCGCGGAGGCGGGCTTCGAGACTTCCAGCTGGCTCAATCACATGATGGCCACAGCCAAACTTGGATATGCCCAGGGTGTGCCTCCGGCTCGCCAGCACGAACCCCTGCTCAAAGGTGACGACCGCGACTTTCAAATGTTGCTCGATCGCCTGGCAGCCGACCCCGCGAAGCACGCCTTCGTTACCACGAATTTCAGCGTCACTCATGGCCCTTACTTTGCCCTTAAGCTCGGCGAGTTCTGCGATCGCTACCCGGCCGAGTGTGCGATCCGCAGCCATCCGGACTTCGACCGATTGCGTAGCACCTACTTCAAGGATCCCATTGCGTTCAACTGGGATTTTGGCAACACAGCAAAACGACTCAAACTCAGACCAAAGGACTACGAGCCGCTGAATCGCGTCGTCGAGCTACTCTATAAGGCCGGGGTCTATCACCTCGACCAGCTGTTCGGCGGGGTGATAGCAGCCATCGAGCAACGCGGGCTCCTCGACCAGAGTCTGGTCACGTTCACCTCTGATCACGGCGAGATCCTTGTACGAGACAACGCCCCCTTTCGCTGGACCCACGGTATGCAGCTCGCGCCCGAAGTCCTCAACGTCGCGTTTATACTGCGCGGGCCAGAGGTCGGCGTGCCACGGGGTCGTTACAAGGGAGTGACGCGGTCGATCGACGTCTTTCCTACCTTGGCGTCGCTCTCGGGCCTCGAGCCACCGACAGGGAATGGATTCGGCCACGATCTCAAGATGGCAGTCCGCGGTGAGGTCGAGCCGCCGGACCTGGTCGCGTTCTCGCACACCGCGCTCATGGCCACGGAGTTCCGCAAGAAATTACTCGGCACACTGCCCGTGCTGCAACAACGCTTCCCACGCCAGGATCCAGCGCTGATGTGGGTCGCGGCACGCAAGGGTGACGACTTCTTCGAGCTTCGCCGAGACCCTGAAACCGGCGTATTTTCCACCTACCGATACAATCTTGTGAACGACCCGGAAAAACGTCGGGACCAGTTCGACACGGGGAAGCCAAGCGACCAAGCCGTGCGAGGCCTCCTCGAACACTATAAAGTCGAACTCGACGCCGGCTACTCGCGCAAGCAGCACGGCGTCGCGTCGGTGCCCAAAGAGGATGTCATACGTCGACTGAAGAGCTTGGGCTACATCAATTAACGCTACTCGCCCGCGCTGCACGCCGCCGCGTTACCCACACAAAGCCGGACATCAGCAAGAAGGCCACCATGGCGATGGAAGTACCCGCATAGAAACTCATCGGCACGTATTCGAAGACGATATCGACCGGTCCATCCGGAACGCGGACAGCCCGTACCATGCCATTCGCACGAAGAATCGCGACCGGCTTTCCGTTCACTCGTGCCTGCCACCCGGGATAGTAGGTATCCGTCAGGACTACATATCCCGGCCGAACCATATTTGCCCGCAACCGTACCCGCATAGGCTCGAGATCGACGATCTCGACGTCGGGCCCACGACGCATTGTTGGACTCGTGGCAACGCGTGTCGTGCACTCGGGCGACCGATCCAACACGACGGTTGTTCGGGGATCAAACTCGGGAGAGAGAAGACGCTGCCACTGCTCCGACCCCGCATCTAGACACTCGGCATCGTACACCGCGTAGGCGCGCGGCAACCCTACGGGATTTCGAAGGAAGATGTACGGGCCACCGGAGTTTACACCCGTGAACGCTGCTCGATCGACGTTATGCCATTCCCCGCGTATACTCGCATCTAGCCATACTAATCTATCCGCCACGGCAATGTCGACGCTCAACAGATCGAGGCAGCGCTTTAGTGGATACACAAGCAGCCGCGACCGGTGTACGATGCGCGGCTGTCCGTAGTATCGCTGCCTGGCAGCCAGGCTACCGGCTTTCGGAGAATCGGGGGCGGCGTGTAGAAAGCATTGCTCGTGTACACCTGGAGACAGCGGCTCATAGTCAAAAGGAGAAAACAGACGAAAGAGCTGCGCGTTCTTGACGGATAGCCTTTTGTCAAAAGTGGGTAACACGGCAACACGCTTCGGCCCCGCTAGCTCGCCGAGCCGCTGATGCAAGCCTGCCGCTTCATAAAGAATACGCCAGCCGTCACGTGCATAAGGAAGGCGTAGGTCGTTACGGGAAAACCCGGCGGTGTCGTATGCCAGCAGCAACGCGAGAACCAGGCCAAGTGCCGCACCCCAGGCGGAACGCCTTGACTGGACCAGCACCCACCCGCTAAACAAGATGACGGCTCCCGCACCCGCCAGCGCAGCTGCTGAGGTATCTACACCCCGATACCACGCGCCCCACAACATACACGCAACACCGGCCGCGACAGCAATGCCCCTCCCCGATCGACGCATATACGGATCGACCAGCACCGACATGCCCCGGGCCACGAGCAGCGCGACGGCGAACTGCGCAAGAAAAAATTCCCGGTACGGAAGACGAAACCACCCAAGGACCGGAATGTGGGCACGAAGAGAGAGAAACCACGGTGGCGCCAACACAGAAAGCACTCCGTACAAGATCATCGTTATGCAAAAACACGTCGTCCCGTCGAGAACGAGTAGGCCCACGACGGCCATACCGACTGCGACCACGCCCAGATAACTCCGAACGTCGATTAAGAGGTCGGGGGGTACCAACACCGCGTGGGCGACCGACACTACAGACCCGAACGAGTTGCCCATTGGGAAGACCTCGGTCAGCGGCAGCGCCTGCGTAGAACGGGATGCCTGCTGGGCAAGCTCGGCAGTAGGCAGAAGCTGCGGCGCCGCTACAGCCACGCCCAGGGCGAGGCATATACCGACTCGCAGCAGGGCGGCGGTGCGACTCGGTGTCGCTCGACCAGAGCCACGTCGGCCGAGTAGTAGCACCAAGGTATACCAACCGTAGGCGGCCAGCATGTATGCACTCGTCTGATACCCACCTGCGAGCAAGGGCATCGCCACCGCCAGCACTAAGGCCGCCATCCAGCAAAGCCCGCCGTTGCGGAAAATCCGATCGATCGCTGCAACGCCGAGCGGTAGCCACGCAACTGCCTCCATCCCTGGCGGCCATATGTATTGTGGCACCACGACCGCCAGCGCAAAGTACAGTCCTGCTGCAAGCGCCGCAGTCGGGCATGCCCTGCGAACGCGTGCCAGTAATACCATGTTCCAACCGCCAAGCAGGCTGTGGAAAATACCCATCAGTCCCATACCTGCCGCGGTAGGGACAAAAACGTAGAGAAGATGCAAGGGGTAAAGCAGCCCGCTCTGTAGCGTCGCCAGCCCCGGCAGCCCGGCAAGTTGGTACGGGTTCCACAAGAATAGCCGCCCCTCGCGCATCTCGGCGTACGCACGATCGAGCATCGGGAAAAACCAGCTAAAAAGATCGTCGGTGCCAAAAACACGTGGTTGTCTAGCCCTTAACTCATGGTCGATAACGCAATACCACCACGCGGCAACAACGACTACAGAAACGGCGAGCCATACTGCCGGCCATAGCCAGCAACGGTAATGACGATCAGACCGGCCATACATCGACAATCTCCCTCAAGGTCGTACAATTACTTGTTAAAACGTGTGTGCACTAACCCGGTATGACCGCTATCAGTGCCAGCACCAATAAAAAAGTACGCCACCGAGCCGGCGCAAAAGCGTACCGCCCAGAGACGGCCTCGGTCAAGGAGGAGGGATCACAATCCTGGCTTTGGGAGAATGAGCCTAGATAAACTCCGGGTCGGCTTCAGGGTTACTCAACAAGCAGAATGGACCAAACAGCGCATCTCTAGTGTATCAGTTTTGAGTAAGCCTAGACTCCAATCGCAGGAATGCAAGCGTCGCTATCCCGTACACGACCATCGCCAGAAACAGTACGACCCGGAAGCCGAACGTCATGGAGAGTATCGTCGTTGTAACGGATCCCAGTACCGAAAAGAATCCGTTCACTGCCCATCCCCACGCCACATATTCGTTCTTGAAGGTGGTCATGTCGGCGACTGTAGACAGCCCGAGGGGCATAAACCCTCCGAGCACAATACCCAACGGCGCCATGCACGCAATTGCTGCTGTTACACGCACCGCAAGACTTTTTCCTAGTAAGGCACCGGTAATTATGTCAATGCCAAACTGGAAGAAAATCATCAGGAAAACCACTGCACCGAACAGAAGGAGTACCGCTCGCCGCCGCGACGGCAGATAGGACTCCGAACAAAACGCGCCAATGCCGGCGAAAACGAGCAGTGCCATCAACGTAACAGTAAGAGAGTAAGTTGGGTATCCAAGGAATAGAGTAAGCTTTTGGATCAGGCTGATCTCGAAAAACATGAAGGCAAGACCAAGGGACGCGAAGTACAGAGCGCTCGTGCCTTTTTCTGGAAGCTGGCGCCACACATCACGAATTGACAAAAACGGTAGCAAAAGAAACGAGAGTGCATAGAGCGACGACACCACTACCATGGCGAGGAGAAGGCGTTCACCTACAGAATCCTCGGTATCACCGCCAGCGAGCTTTCCACCGAGCGATCGCACGACCGTACGGAACCGGGCAAAATGCCAAAAGAACGGCGAGTCGTCCCTTACCGGCGAGACGTCGTAGGCGTAACTTCCAAGCCAATCGGCCAGCTTATCATCCGGCAGATCTATAACCTTATTAACGGGCCCTGAATCGAGCGCTTCGCCATACCCATAGCGGGCCTTGCTATCTTTGACCGCGTCGACTTGGCGAATAAACCGCGCGAGTTCCGATTTCGTAAAAGGCGCCCGTTTCAAAAGAATTGTGGAAAGCTGCACAAAACCTGGCGTTGTGGCAACAAGAACGTGCTTACCGAAACCACCGATACCGAGTCTGGAGAAAGCCTCACGAGCCGTGGCCGCGTAGCGAGCGGTTCTGTTCGGCTTCTTTTCGTAGGCAAACTCTCCGAACTGCATGCAGATCACGCCGCCGTCATTCAAGTGACGCAAGCTCTCCGTGATCATCTCAACCGTGTAGAGATAGCTCTCCGATAGGACAAAGGCCCCAGCCGTTGCAGCGCTTGTAGAGGTGTAACTGTCCGGAGCGACAAAATAGATCAGGTCATACGTGTCGTCGCTACGGGCTAAAAACGAACGCCCCTCGCCATTTATGAAATCGACCCGTTCGTCGTGATAGATGTCGCCGGTGTACTCTCGATAGAAAGTTCGAACAAGAGACACAGTGGCCGGATTCAACTCGACGGCTGTAATTTTCTGTGCATCGAAGTGAATCGCGGAGAGAACCTCGTGCCCACCTGCTGCACCTATAATGAGGACCTTTTTGGGTTTCGAGTCTGCCACGGAGAAAGCGAACGATCGCTCATCAGTGTCAAATCGACCCAACGTCGAGGGGTCCCCCGAGTACTTTTGAAGAGTAGAGCCCCAAAGCCCATCGTGATGAATAATCCGAACGTCGGGGTCGAGAGACTCAGTGACATCGATTCGAAAGACGGGATTCCATTTGGAAAATAGTACCTGTGTATCCGGTCGAATGGTCTTGATGTTATCCGTCACCGGATCGGGCAATAGGGAAGGATATGCTGCAAGCAGCACACCCAAAAGAGTGCCCACACCACCAAGTAGCGTGAGCGCCTGCCGTCCGCATGCGCGCGCGCTCACTAAGCCGATAACAGCTAGCAGGGCGGCGCCAATCATGACACAGCCCGGCGGGGTCACTCGCGTCATCAACGGAACAACGAGAGCGCAGGCGACTCCTGCACCAATCAAATCGGCGAAATATAGGCGGCTAACCCGCTCCGGATGTCGACCCAGCAACGTCGCGACGATAACGCCAATAGAAAGGAAGGTCGCAAAGAGCGCGCCGCATAGGACCAACAACTTAATCGGTTCGCTGACACTACTCCAGAGCGCAAATGCATTGAGCGGCGTGATCGCGATTATCACGTAGCCGGCAATTGTGGCAAACGACCCGGCGATCGCGCACAACGCAATAATGCTATCGAGCGACGCCTTCCTCAGCGTTGCACTGATCGCGACCAGAACCCCGCCCGATCCTATTCCAAGAAGCGCAAACCCGATAACAAGATAGGTGTAATAATAGAAAAGCTTGAACGCGACTACACGTGTATAACTGATTTCGAGCAGCAGTCCGGCGAGGCTGACGAGAAAGATCTCGATGTAGTAACGACGCGATTGTGACATTCCGTACCCCTTGCTGGGACTGCCTGTGTTTCCTTCGATGCTATCTGAGCGGCAAGCCGATGCAGCGCAGTGCGCAAACGCTAGTCCCTATCCAGCCAGACCCCATCTACGGGTCGCTGACCGAACTCCCTTGCGGGCCACCGCACGTGTGAAAGAGATAAGTTTTGCATTTTAGACTGGTCCGCGAATCGACGCAACTAAACCAAACACCACCACCGACAGAGGCATTAACGTGTTTTCTTTACGCCCGTGATCGATTCAGGTGTCGACCCAGCGACGTCAAGGGTAAGCTCCGCCACCTCTGCCGGCTGACACCCGAGATCAGCTTATGTTTTCGCCACTGCGTACAGGGCCCAATAACGTGTCGGGGAAAAGCGACGGCCCCGGCTTTTGTGCCACCAACCAACAGTGGGCGCCCCAACGATCGAGCCATCGACCCAGAGCAGTCTCGAGACGAATGAAGACGGGCGTGAAGAACTCCAGCGGCCGGAACACCATAGGAAGCATCTCCCACGCAAAGTACATCCAGTTGAACTTCCGGCTCTGCCGCAACTCGAAACCGCGTTCACGTATCATCTGGAGAAGACCGTCGTAGCGGAACCTGTTCAAGACATCGTCGTCTTCCCAGCGAGGCTGGATCGCCCGTGCGAGCCGCAGAAGGGGGCTGTCCTCGATCGTTTCGATCACAAACAGGACCCCCCCGGGTCGTAAGCATCGAAAACATTCCCGCAGGACCGCATCTACATCCTTCGCATGATGAAGTACATGGCTGATGTAAATCATATCGAATGACTCGGCTTCCCAAGGAAGCGACTCACCGACTCCGACTTTTACAGGCGCAAGGGACCGTGCTTCACGTGCACGGTCTTCATTAGGCTCAACACCACACACATCGGCGCCATATCGGATTAGCCGACGCAGGTTGTCGCCTCGGCCGCACCCTATATCAAGCACGGCAACCCCGGGCCGCCCCGCGGCAATGCGCTTCTCGACCGCGCGGTATCGGAACACACGTTCTTTCATGTCATTCCCACCGCAGATAGATTACACTGCACACCAAGCGCACGCTACAGGACAAACGGCCACGTTGACATTCGCGCACACGGATTTCAGGATGAATTGATGCTGTCAAATCGTGTCCTTCGAGCATCAACGCCGATCATGGCAGCAGTGTGTCTCCTTGTCGTAACCCTACCCAGCGGGTGTTCTCAAACTCCTCATACCAACAACGCACCGGCGCACCTATGCGCCAGTGATCCTCCCGCGCGAACGATTCGACGACCGGCTTACAGGTTCGTAAACGAGGCCCTTCGACAGGACGCGACCTGGGACGACGGCAACGGTCCATATGCCCCTGTTGTAGCTAGCCCTCCCTCCCCGTTGGCGACGACGACACTGCCAACAGCCACCATAAACGACGACACGCGCTTCGTCCTGATGAGTCCGAAACGCGCCCTTGTATTCTACGAAGGCAACTACAAAGTCGGAGCGTCACTCGAACACACGTTTCCTCTCGTTATCAAAAAGCCGCTACCGTACTCTAGGCATCTGCTGATACTACCAGCCGTAGAGATTCTCTTGCACCGGAATCAGCTTCCGCGGAAACTGGTGACTGTACCGGCAAAAGCCGCGACTCTCGATTTCGTAGTCAAGCTTCCGCCTCAGGCCAAAGGACACAACGTCGACGTTTGGATAGAGGCCTTATGGGCCGATTGGTCTGCTACCACCACCTATATGACCCCGGAGGTAATTATCTCCGCAGACTCGGTACTAGAGTTTGCGACAGGGGTACTGCACGAACAGTGGAAAACTGCAGCCGTCGAACTTCAACTTCAGGCATGCAGAAGGGCCGACTGCCAGACCCTGTTTGCAGAGACTCTCGACGCTGATGAAATCAAAAACAACCTTTGGATAAGTCATAAGATCCCCTTGGACGGTATCCAAGGGGATCACTGGCGTTTCGTATTTCGCTCGCAGCAGACGAGCGACGATAGCGGTGCCAGGGTGTTCCCCGTGTGGGCCAACCCGACTGTGTACGCGCCCGAACCGATCGGCGCCGGCAGCCCCAACGTTATTCTCCTATCAGTCGACACGCTCAGAGCCGACGTTCTTCAAGACTATGGCGAGACAGATCGTACCGCACCCTTTATACACAAAACGTTCGGTAAAGCTGGAACCGTGTTCGAGCAATGCGCCGCCGCAGCTACTTCGACCGCACCTTCTCACATGAGCATGTTTACCGGGCTACAGCCGTCGGTGCATGGCCTCACGAGCGGACGTGAGGTTGTCGACGGCCACCTCAACACAGTGCCGGAAATACTGCGTAACGCTTCCATCGAAACCGGCGCAGTTACAGAAGACGCCTGGCTCAGCGCACGATCCGGCTTTGCCCGAGGGTTTAACGTATACGTCGAAAACAAGAGCGCGGACATCAGGTCTCTCGAGGGTCAAATCGAGGCGACTTTCGATCGAGCCGTGACCTGGCTACGTCGAAACCGTGATAAACGCTTTTTCTTTTTCATTCACACCTACCAAGTTCACAACCCGTATACTCCGCCGGAGGCTTATAAGAAGATGTTTAGGACCGAATACGACAGTGAACAAAACTCGTCCGAGCAGGCGGCAGCCGCAGATGACAAAATGCTCTATAAGCAGGAGATCCGCTACACCGACGATGAGATCGCCGAGTTGCTCAATGTGCTGGCGAAGCTGGGTTTGAAGAGGAACACTGTTTTTATACTGATAAGTGACCACGGGGAGGCGTTTTATGAGCACGGTTATTACCTCCACGGAGATCACCTGTACCAAGAAGTCCTGCACGTCCCCATGATGCTAACCGGCCCATGCATCGCACGACAACATCGAGTGAAACAACAAGTGGGGCATATCGATCTGGCGCCCACACTGCTCGACCTTTTCTCAGTCAACCCACCCTACCCGTTGCCCGGAAAGAGCCTGCTCGCCCTCGCGCAAGGAAAAGCACACGACCCTGCGCTTGACCACCGTCGTTACTTCGGCGAATCCTGGAATCACTATGCCGTCATTGCTCGAAAGGAATTCGTCAGCTTCGAACCTCCTGCGTACTCCGTCCGTGTAGGTAACAATAAGCTAGTCCGCTATCGCGTTGAAGGTCGATATAGATTTGAATACTTCGACTTGGCCGACGATCCGATGGAACTTCATGACCTGTGGCCGAGAGACCGTTCGATGGTAAAGGAATTAGTTACAGCCCTCGCAAGCTACCACTGGCGGGCCGCAAGAGATCGAAGGATATTCGAATCGACCGCCGGCACCTCGATCACGCCGAAGACGACATCCGCCGTAGATCGGGCCGTACTCGACCCCGCGCAAGAGAACAAACTGCGCGCGCTCGGCTATCTGCAATGACAAAAAACACCTGGCTAGCCGCCACGCTCATCGGTGCCGGCGCCGTCGTTATAACGGCACTGATCGGCCCGGCGGGAAACTTTCCTCTTAGCGACGACTGGTCCTATGCCTACGCCGTACGTCGGCTTTGCGAGGAAGGAACAGTAGGGTTTCTCCCTTGGACCGGTGCGAGCCTGATCCTGCAAATGTTCTATGGCACAGCCCTGTGCAAGCTGTTCGGCTTTTCGTTCACGATACTGCGTGGCTCTACCCTTGTAATGGCTACGCTAGGCGTTTTCGGCTTCTGGTTGGTACTGCGCGAGACGCGCGTGCCGAGGTCCCTGGCCCTACTCGCGTTAATCGTGTTGGCGTTCAACCCCCTTTACCTAAACGTGTCGTTCAGTTTCATGACCGACGTACCATTTTCGGCAGTGTTGATCTGGGCGACCCTGTTCTACCTGCGTGGATTGAAAACCGGGCGCGCGGCCCCTTTTATAGTGGGCTCGGTAATCGTCGCAGCTTCTATTTTCATTCGGCAACACGGAATCTTCCTCGGCGCAGCAGCCGCCCTGTCCGCCCTGATCGTCGAGCCGGATGATGCCGACGACGCAAGTCCGACATCCGCCTTAGACCTCGGCACCCGA
>JAZDCZ010000387.1:0-2065 GCA_036679605.1 Gemmatimonadota bacterium | reverse complement strand
CGGCACGCATGAACCCTCTGCAAATGGGAGTACTCCGGACCGGCGTTCTGGCCGCATTTCTCCAAGTCGGACTGCTCATAACGATAAATCTATTGCTGTACTTCGACTTCCAAAAGGAAACCCTCATCACCGCCGCCGTATTCTGCATCGGCAACGCGACCCTGACCTGGGCCAGCATTCACCTCGGCCTGCCGGCGTTTGGCTTCGGGTACGCCGCGGCCTGTTTCCTCGCGCTGATCTGCGCCATCTACTTCCTTAATAAACGTCTGCTCCATCTGCACTATTGGACTTTCATCCGCCAGCCCGTGCCCCAGGCCTCCGCGCCTACGGACGACGACAGCCCGATAGAATTGACAGTTTAAAGGAAGCGCGGGCGTCAAACACCTCTACAAGTACGAACTCATTAGGGTGTCGAAGAAGGACGGGTAATTCGTCCGGCAGCCGGTTGCACTCATTGAGGGGCTCCCAGTTGTTAGGACCACGAAGGGCCTGATTTAAGGTGGTCGTTGTTGTTGCTGTTTGTCGTTGCCGTTTAAGACCATTCCCCAAATGCCGCTGAGAGAGGGAGGGGTCGTATACTCTTGTCGTTGCCGTTAGGCCGTTGTCGTTGCCGTGCCGTTCGACGCGCGATTTTTTTCGGCGTTTTTGAGCCACGATTTTCGATCCGATCGTTTTCATCATCAGGCCGCGCTCACCGCCAAGCCTTGCCGGTATATCTGTGCCGGCGTCTTGTAGCCCAGCGACTCATGGAAGCGCCTGTCGTTGTAGAACGGAAAGTACCGGGAAAGCCCCGCCCGAGCGTCCGAAACCGTCTCATACTCGTGCAGGTAGATGTTCTCGTACTTCACGCTCCGCCACAGCCGCTCTACCATGATGTTGTCGAGGAATCGTCCTTTGCCGTCCATGCTGATCCGGACCCCGGCTCGCTCCAAACGTCCGAGGTAATCCTCGCTCGTGAACTGCGACCCTTGGTCCGTATTTGATATTTCAGGGCAGCTTAGATCCAACGCCTCATCCAACGCGGCCGCGCAGAAGTTCGCTTCCATCGTGTTCGACACATCCCACGATAGCACGTAGCGGCTGTACCAGTCCATTATCGCCACCAGGTAGGCGAAGCCGTGCCGCAACCGCAGATACGTAATGTCCGCGGTCCACACCTGGTTCGGTCGTCGGATAGCGAGTCCACGGAGTAGGTACGGGAACTTACGATGTTCAGGCGCGCCGGCGCTCAGATTTGGCTTTGGGTAGATCGCCTCCAATCCCATCAATCGAAGCAGACGCCGGACCCGCTTCACATCGACGCCATATCCGAGACTCTGCAGCCATACCGTCATTTTGCGGACCCCGTAGAACGGTGTTCGCGTGTATTGCTCATCGAGGAGCCGCATGAGCTGGAGGTTTTCCGGGCTTTCCGCCTTCGGCTCGTAATAAAGTCCCGAGCGTGCAATCCCGAGCAGTTCACACTGGCGCCTCACCGAGAGTTTCGGATGATTCGGCTCGATCATCGCTCGGCGCTCCTCAAGTCCAGGGACCAAGCTTTTTTTTTAGCCAGCTCAGTTCCACCTTCAGGCGTCCGATCTCCTCATAGAGGCTCGATTGAAGCGATTCTGCCGCTTCATCGGCCGCCTGGACCTTTCCGGAAAAAATTCCGGGAAGAGCTGTAAGAGCCTCCTTCTTCCACTTCGAGATCTGATTTGGATGGATCTCGTAGTGCGTCGCGAGCTCGTTGATCGTTCGCTCGCCTTTAAGTGCTGCTATGGCTACCCGCGCCTTGAATTCCGAGCTGTATTGCTTCCGTCGTCGCTTCTTCATTCTGTCGCTCCCAGATTAGGCCCATTTTACCACCTTAGCTCGTGGTCCTAATTTTTGGGAGCGGCTCAGAATTCGTGGGCGGCGTCCCGATAGCTGGAGAAATTAAAAAAGCGTAACCTCTGGTTGCTGAAAATAAACTTAGGCCAGCTCCAACTGGCCAGACCAAGAGGTTACGCTTAAATGAATGATATCAAAGCCGTCTCCGTCAGACAATCGAAGTCTTTGCTTTCCGGGTCGCAGACCCAAGACCTCC
>JAZDCZ010000386.1:0-187358 GCA_036679605.1 Gemmatimonadota bacterium | reverse complement strand
CGTGTCGACCGTCGCCGTCGCTGTGTCCGCCGACGCGTACGCGATCGCCGCACCGGCTACATCGGATCCCAGCGCGTCCTGCGCAGTCGCGGTGAGCGTCCCCTGCGCGCCTATCGCCGACAGGGTTAGCGCGGTTGGCGTGACATCGACCGAGGTGACGACCTGTGCCACGGTGATGGTGGCGCTGCCAGTGACGCCGGCGGTGGTGGCACGGATCATCGCCGAACCGTTCGTGACCGCCGTGACCACACCAGCCGAAACCGTGGCGACGCCGTTGGCGGACGAGGCCCAGGTGAACGTTTGACCGGTAATGGTGCTCCCGTCGGACGCCCGTGCGCTCGCAGTGAGCGTGCTGGTCTCGCCCAACGAGACCAAGGTGTCGGCAGTCGGGGTCACGACCACCGAGGAGACGGTCTTCGTTTGGGGTTGGGGATTGGGCTTGGGTTCGGTCGGGCTCTCGCCACCACAGGCGTATGCAACGAGCCATCCCACCGACACCACCAGGGCGGTGGCGGTTGCGCGAATCGATCTCTTCGCCGCGATGAAATGCTTCGCACTGCGAGAGTGCTTAATGAGACCCCCGAGAAAAACGGCTCTCTAATGCGGCTTTCGCCGCCGGTAGCTCAACGCTCTGGTCGTCGGGGCATGGCGTCCTACACCGGCGTCTGTCAGGCGGCCGGGCCTGCCTGCGTCACTGGCAAAAACCGAGCCTTGTGCTCGTGATTATGGTGCTGGTACCCACGGGGTGCAAGAGCGGCGTGGGCGCTACACCATATTGGTGAAACGTGAAAGGGCCCTGCTCAGCGCAGCATGCCGGTGTGTCCCGAAGCGCGCGTCGGTGAGCGGCAGAACTGAGTTGGATCTCTGGCCCTTGCTAGCGAACCGCAGGGCGCGGAGGGACAGTGCCGAGCATGCGGAGCGACGGGAGCCGGGATTGAGATGTGAGATGTGAAAGCGGCCGCTTCCCCTTTCCCTTTTTCCTTTTCCCGCTGTCGAATTCTACCGCCCAGTCCTACCGCCCTTCTTATACCGATTTTTCGCACCTCGCTGCGCTGGAATGGTACCGGATCTCGTGGGTGGCGGCATTACTCTAACCCATGCAATGCTCTTGCTCCGACGCACAGCCGAGGTGACCTTATGGGTATGGCCGCTCCAATCTATTACTCGGCTGAAATGGTCCGTGCGCTACCCGACGACGGGAAGCGCTACGAGACCGTGCACGGGGAGTTGTTGGTGACACCGGCGCCCCGTACTTCGCACCAACAAGTCGTCACGCGACTAATCATGGCCGTTGGGAATTACCTCGAGGAATGCGGTGCCGGGTTTGTGCTAAGTTCGCCCGCGGATATATCGTGGGGGACAGGCATTCTGGTCCAACCCGACGTCTGCGTCGTCGACCTCGACGAGTTGCGGACAGGCGAGTGGAAGAACATCCAGACCTTGCTACTGGCCGTCGAGGTTCTGAGTCCGAGCACAACTCGCTACGATCGCTTCACCAAGCGGCGACTCTATCAGGAAGTGGGAGTGCCGGTTTATTGGATCGTGGATCCCGACCAGCAATTGGTCGAGGTGTGGACACCACACGACACGTTCCCGACGGTTGAGCCGCAAGTCGTAACCTGGAGCCCGGCCGGCGCCGCGAAGCCGTTCACACTGGAGTTGTCGGAGTTGTTCCGGCCGATCTAGGACGGGCTAACCCCAGGCGGCTTGAGATGTGAAATTATGTGAAATGTGAAACGTGAAATGGTCCGGGTCAGCGCAGCATGCCGGTGTGTCCCGGAGAGCGCGTCGGTGAGCGGCAGAACTGAGTTGGATCTCTGGCCCTTGGGAGCGAACCGCAGTGCGCGGAGGGACAGTGCCGAGCATGCGGAGCGACGGAAGCCGGAGTCTTGCTCCTGGGGTTAGAGTTTCACATTCCACTGGCTTTTCCCGCTTCGCGCTGGACGACCCTGAAGGGAGGCCGTGTGCTTGCTCCCACGCACAGCCGAGGCGACCTTATGGGTATGGCCGCTCCAATCTATTACTCGGCCGAAATGGTCCGTGCGCTACCCGACGACGGGAAGCGCTACGAGACCGTACACGGGGAGTTGTTGGTGACACCGATCCCCAGCATCCTGCATCAGCTAGTTGTTGGGGGACTTACCGCAGCGATTGCGAACTACCTCGAGGAATGCAGTGTCGGTTCAGTGCTGACTTCGCCGGCCGACATCTCCTGGGGAGCCGACACTCTGGTGCAACCCGACGTGTTCGTTGCCGATCTGGACGAAATCCGGACCGACGAATGGGAGAACGTCCAGACCTTACTACTCGCCATCGAGGTCCTCAGCCAAACGACGGCTCGGTACGATCGGTTCACCAAGCGCAGGTTATATCAGGAAGTGGGAGTGCCGGTGTATTGGATCGTGGATCCCGACCAGCAATTGGTCGAGGTGTGGACCCCGGCCGACACCTTCCCTACAGTTAAGGCGCAATCTGTAGCCTGGAGCCCGGCGGACGCCGTGAAGCCGTTCACACTCGAGTTGTCAGAGTTGTTCCGACCGATCTGAAGGTGAGCCCCAGGCTTGAGATGTGAAATGTGAAAGGTGAAAAGAGCCGACGCGCAGCGTGCCGGGGTGTCCCGGAGAGCGCGTCGGTGAGCGGCAGAACTGAGTTGGATCTCTGGCCCTGGCTAGCGAACTGCAGGGCGCGGAGGGACAGTCCCGAGCATGCGGAGCGACGGAAGCTGGAGTCTTGCGCCTGGGGTTAGAGTTTCACCTTTCACTCTTCACATCCTTTTCCCTCAACAGTTCTCGCAACTCTCCGGTGGGTGCCGGCGGAGTACTGACAAGCTCGGCAACCCGTGCGAATCCGTCTGGGGTCAACTCGATTGTGTCACGCTGCAACCATGTAGCCCTATCCAACAGTGGGCTGCTGAACTCGCGCAGGCTGGACCCTTGGCGATCTATGCTGGCAATCCGGCGACCCTCCATTATCTCTCTGACAGCCCACGCGAGCAGTACCAACGCATCCCGAAGCACCGCGGCGTTTTTCTTCACGCCGAGTGTGCTGCGCACCCATTCCAGTTGTTTCAGCTCCAGCTCGTCCGTCAAAGTTGTTTCGATTCGCATCAGTCCACCTCGTAGCTCTTCGCGGAAGTTGCCACCATGCCACACAATTCCCCTCATAACACTCATTTTACCGGTTAATCTACCGGATATTTACCGCTAATACGCGGTAAATCAAGCTACATTCTCAGATACTCTGTGTCAATTGCGTTGGGATCAATGCTGGCCGCGCAGCATGCCGCGGTGTTCCGGAGCGCGCGTTGGTGAGCGGCAGAACTACTTGGGATCTCCGATCTTGCAAGCGAACCGCAGCGCACGGAGGGACAGTGCCGGCATGCGGAGCGGTGAGAGTGCCGAGCATGCGCAGCGACGGGAGTGCCAGCCTTGAGACGTGAAATGTGAAATGTGACACGTGAAAAAGGCCTGGGCCCGCGCAGCATGCCGCGGTGTTCCGGAGCGCGCGTTGGTTCGCGGCCCAGAGCCTTAGGATGTCCAGCCTTGCTCGCGAACCACAGCGCACGGAGGGACAGTGCCGAGCATGCGAGGCGTGGGGAGCTTCACATTTCACTTTTCACAGCTGACGTCCTTTTCCCTAATCTGCCCCCGAAAGGTCCGCGCAAAGACGCCGCAGTGGTCAGGAGATATAGCCGAGGCCTTTCAGCCTTTCGCGGATGAGCGCCTCACGATCCTCGGGCATTACGGGAGGTGTGTCACCGTCGCTTGAGACACCGTGTACCAGGGATCGACCTTGCATGGAGTCGGGGATGTCATGGCCGCCGAGTTCGAGCACCGTGGGTACCATGTCGAGGAGACGCGTGCCTTCAAGCTCCCCGCTCAGCGGATTGTTACCGGATGCCAGGATGAAGGCACCGAACTGCGCGTGGTTACAGTCATCCGGACCGGTGTCGTTCTCCTGCACGTGAATGGTGTCGTAACCGACACCTCCGATCGAACGCCAGGCGAGGGCGCCGAAGTGAACGATGAGATCCGGAGCTACATTCTTGACCATCGCATAGAGCTCTTCGGGCTTGAAGACGAGTGTTCCCATCTGTTCGCCTTCGTCGTCTACCGTAGCCTCGAACAACGCCTTGACCTCATCTCGCACCGCCTCGTAATCGGATGGATCGATCGTGCCCTGCGGTTCTCTCCCCTTGACGTTGAGAAATACGCGCGCGTAGTATCCGCCTTCACTCCAGACTTTCGTCTTGCTCCAATCCACATCCAGTTCACTGAACGGTGTCACTGCGTCGGGATAGCGGTTGAGCACCAGTAACTTTTCCTTCACGAGCCATTCGTTGACACAGAAGCCGCCGTCGAGCGCGCGCGCGCCATGGTCCGAGACGACCAGCACCACGGTATCATCCGTCAGCATGCCCAGCAGTCGCCCGACTTCCACGTCGAGATGCCGGTAGTATTCGCGGATCACATTCTCATATTGATTGCCGGCCTCGTAGTGCCGGTGCTCGGGATCGTGGTATTTCCAGAAGCCGTGATGCACTCTGTCGAGTCCAATATCCACGAACTGAAAGTGATCCCATTCGGCGCTTTCCAGATAGTGCCTTATCACCTTGAACTGAGTGCGACTCATCTCAAAGATATGGTCCCGCAGCCAATCCTTGTCATCGGTCCTAAAGCCTTTGACGTCGACCGGGTACTCCCCTACAAGTGCCGCGATCTCATCCTTCACACTCGCCGGGTGCGTGTAATCGTCGGTCGAGGTATCGGGCGTCATGAAGCAACCAACACATATACCGTTGACCTTCCTGGGTGGGAACGACGGCGGAACACCAATCACAACCGAGCGTCCCCCCTCCATGGCCACCTGATCCCAAATCGACAAGGCACGAATTGAACGCGAATTTACTATCTCGAGCCCCGAATAGGTGTGGTCGGCTCGATTGCGGAACCCGTATACACCGAGTGAGCCCGGGTCCTGACTGGTGGACATGCACATCCACGCCGGCACCGTGATCGGCGGCACAACACTTTCCAGACGCCCGTAGCACCCTGCGCCCATTAAGTGCCGAAAGTTTGTCAAACTCTCGTCACCCAAGAGAATCTCCGGGGCAGCGCAGTCGAGCCCTATGATCAGTGTCTTCATTGCAGCAACGACTCTCCCCCCATCTCGGCGCCTTTTTCAACTCCGAGCGCGTGCAGTATGGTCGGAGCCATGTCCAACAGCCGCGCGCCGCTGTCAGCAAACGGCCGATTCATGAAGAGCACACCGGGCACCAGAGTCGGATCGATGATATGATCTCCGCTCCACCGCCTAGTGTTATCCTCAAAGTGACCCGCAGGAATGCCACCCAACGCAGTACCCCACGACGCCCTATAACCTGCGGCGAAGTTGACCACTAGATCCGGCGCGTTTTCGACATAGGCGCCGCTATAAATCTCCGCGCGGCGGGAGACTCCGCGGATGGCAACGGTACTCCGTTCATGATCTTCCAGTTCCGTCAGCCGCGCTACGATATCACTGGACACATCGGGCACGTCAGAGTCAGCCACTGTGCCCTCACTCTCCCGCCCCCTGAGGTTCAGGTATATGCCTCCAAGCCCGAGGGCATAGGCCTTGGTTCTACCCCAATCCACGTTGTGAAACAACTCCCCCGCGTCATCACCAGGCACAGCGCCGTCTTTCAGTGCTAGGAATCCGTTGTCATGGAGCCACGTATTAATGTTGAACCCACGTCGGAAACTGTTGAACCCATGATCGCTCAACACCATCACCAATGTACTGTCGTCGGCAAACTCCAGCGCCCTTCCTACAATCGCGTCGCATTTACGATAATGATTCTCGATGACGCCGGCCATCGCATCGTTGACGCCATTGATGTTCGCCGGGTGGTCCGGCTCCCGGAATCGCCAAAACATGTGCTGAACTCGATCGGGAGTGTCGAAGAGACAGTAGAACAGTCCACGATCGAACCGCTCCAACTCGTAGGTCATCATCCGCTCGCGTTCATCGAGGACCTGGTTGCATTGATCGAGAAACGCCTCCTCACCGAAACGTCCATTGGTCAAACCAGTATGATCCTCGACCATTCCTGTCGTATAGAATGGACCCAACTTACGAGCAAGCTCGCCTGCATATTCCCAGGGCGAACTAATTGGAAACATGGGAGTGTTGGCATCGAAGTTTATCGGCGAGGCATAGAGTTCGAAGGTCGGAGCTACACTGACCAGATGGAACCGCACGCGGCCCCATACGGACTGCAACATCCCCACCTTGAACTTCACCCGCAGCCAATCGCTCCACTCGCCCTCATCCACGGCTAGCGCTTTGGGATCTCCGGCGCTCCTTACCACCACTCTATGATTGTCGCGGTCCACGTCGATTCCAATGGGCAACCGGACGTCCTCACCGGTCTTGGGATTGCGCGGGCCGATCAAGTGAGTGGAGATGCGATCCTGACCTTCGTATGCGACAGTGATCGCGTTTTCGCTCTCGCCCGCTGTGACGTCATCAGCCGACGAATAGAACGTCGCAGTTCCCAGTCCACCTCGAATATCCGGGACCCCCATACCGGAGAGCATTCTGCCGCGGAGGTCGTCAGGGGGATAGGTACAAGGGCAGCGCAGTACCGTGGACGGCACACCCGCCGCAGAGAGGACATTCCAGACCGGCACCCCGCCACGCCGATTTACCGCCTTAGGAGGAAGAAACCCGCGTGATTGCTCGTATCTGCTGAGCGACAGGTCGGGCAGATACGTTTCCGGATCACGATATATGAAGTCGAAGATGCCGTGTCCACCGGGGTCCCGCCCGGTCGCGAAAGTCGACCATGCGACCGGTGTTTGGGCCGGGTATGTAGTGGCAATTCTGGAGTACGCGCCTGCCGATTGAATTTGGGCCAGATTCGGGAGCTGGCCGGAGCCCAGCATGGGATCTACGATGGTGGGCTCCAGCCCGTCGAGTCCGATGACTATCACACGATTCACAGCAGTCACATTGAACTACTTCTGCAGGTCCACCGCTTTCTTCGAAACGTACGGGACCGGTCGGCTATCGTTTGAACGCCTTCGTACCGATGTATTGCACGGTGTTGCGCACGAATCCCGCTACCTTACGCCAAAACATCAGAACGATGCCCGTGATGGCTGCAAGTACAGACGCGAGAGGCATCAGAGTTTCTGGTCCTATGTACATATTCTCCTTTCCTCGTGACTCGTCGGATGTCTCCAGACCCTTGCGTTCAGTTTAGGAATCGTCAGAACACACCACCAATCTGCCGCTCCGACCTCAGGCCGGAATCGTCTCCACTCCCCACCAGCACTCCCATAACACTCATTTTGCTCGGGTAATATACCGGATTGTGACCGCAAATATGCCGTAGATCGACCGACATTCTCCGATACTCGGATCAATTGGGTTGGATCGAGGCCACCCTCGCGCAGCATGCCGCGGTGTTCCGGAGCGCACGGAGGGACGCTGCCGAGAGCACTTGGGATGTCAGCCTTGCTCGCGAACCACAGCGCACGGAGGGACAGTGCCGAGCATGCGCAGCGTGGGGAGCTTCACATTTCACAGTTGACACCTTTTCCCTTTTCCCGCTGTCGAATTCTACCGCCCAGTTCTACCGCCCTTCTTGACCGCCCTTTTCTCCCGCCCTTTGTTTCAACTCCTCCCACCATTCCATTCGCTTCGCGATATCTCGCTCAAACCCAAACTCCGTCGGCTCGTACCACTTGGCGTCCCGGAGCGCATCGGGCAGATACTCCTGACCGGCCGCCAGTCCTGAGTCTTCCGCGTGGTCGTAACGGTAGCCCTTGCCGTAGCCTAGTTCTTTCATGAGACCGGTCGGTGCGTTCCGGATATGCAGGGGGACAGGCTCGTTGGGGTGTGCTTCTGCGGCACTCATCGCCTTACTCCAAGCCTCGTACACACGATTCGACTTGGGTGCCGTGGCCAAATAGATCACCGCCTCGGCGATCGCGAGTTCCCCTTCCGGCGATCCGAGAAAGTGAAATGCATCCTTCGCCGCCAGCGCGATCGAGAGCGCACGCGGATCGGCCAGGCCGATGTCCTCACTCGCCATCCGCACCACACGCCTGGCGATAAAGAGCGGATCTTCGCCCGCACTTATCATCCGCGCCAGCCAGTACAACGCGCCCTCCACATCCGACCCGCGCACCGCCTTGTGCAGCGCCGAGATGATGTTGTAGTGGGACTCGCCGGACTTGTCGTACACGGGGAGGCGTTTGGCGAGGACGGATTCGACTACGTCGTGTGAAATGGGAAAAGTGAAATGTGAAATGTCGGAGCATACGTGGGAGATAATGGCTTCCAACGCGTTTAGGGCCCGCCTGGCGTCACCATCGGCCCACCTTACCAGCAGCGCCAAGGCCTCATCGCCCAGCTGAACCTCAGTCATTTCACTTTTCACATTTCTCGTTTCACTCAGTGCGCGCTGGACGATCTGTCTGATCTGTCCTTCCGCCAGCGGCTCCAACACGAAGACCTGCAGCCGCGACAACAGTGCAGCATTGAGCTCGAAGCTCGGATTCTCCGTCGTCGCGCCTATGAGAGTCACGATCCCCTGCTCTACCCAGGGGAGAAACGCATCCTGCTGCGCCTTGTTGAAGCGGTGGATCTCGTCGCAAAACAGGATGGTGCCGCGACCCTCGTACTCCAGGCGCTGCTTCGCTTCCTTAATGATCTCTCGTACCCGCGGGATTCCCTCTGTCACCGCACTGAACGCCTCGAAATGACGGTCGGTGTAGTGGGCGACGATACGAGCGAGGGTGGTCTTGCCGGAACCCGGCGGCCCCCAGAAAACCATGGAGGTTACCTCGCCCTTCAGGATCGCCTCGCGCAGCGGCTTGCCCTCGCCCAAGATGTGTTCTTGACCGAGGAAATCATCAAGAGTGGCAGGCCGCATGAGGTCCGCGAGAGGGCGGGATTGGGATCCGGAAAAAAGAGAGGGTTCAGACATTATGTGAAATGTGAAGAGTGAAATGTGAAAAAGGACCGGGCCCGCGCAGCGGCGGGAGTGCCAGGCTTGCGTCTGAGGCTAGACTTTCACCTTTCACATCCTAAATTCCCGCCATCTGCAATAACCCTTTCACGGCAAAAAACCCTCCAGCACCCGCAAAGAACGCCACCGGCAGTCCCCAGCCTTTCTTGCCTTGGAACTCCGGCACGAGGTTGGACGCGGCAACGTAGATCGTGACGCCGGCCGACAATGCCAACCCGTGAACCACGAGGAAGCCAAGGGTGTTGGTTAGGATAACACCGGCTATCGTGGCGAGGCCCAGGAGAGCGGTGCTGGCGACCGCGCGGCCGGGTTTGGTACCGCCAGCGATCTGCAAGCTCGCGATCGTCACGCCCTCGGGGAGTTTGTGCAGCAAGATCGCCAGAAACAGCAGGATGCCCAACTCCTGGCTCACGGCGAACCCGCTAGCGATTGCCACGCCGTCGAAGAAGGTGTGAAGCAACAGGCCGACCAGCGCACTCACACCGGCCATTCTCGTTACCTCGTGTGTCTCCTCGCCGAAGTGGAAGTGTTCGGTCGCGGTGTGTTGCGACAGGTGGACCAGCAAATACCCCAGCAGCACGAACATCGCCGCGTTGCTGCCGCCACGTGCGAGGGCTTCGGGTAACGCCTCGCCGATTGCTACGGACAACATGAACCCCGCCCCAAACGCGACGCAGCCGGATATGAGCTTGAGACCTAGGTTGGCACCCTTGGCGACCGCGATCCCGCCCACGACATTGCCGGCGGCGGCGACTAGGGCGTAGAGGAGAGCGGTCATGAGCCCTCCCCACCCCCACTACCCCCAGGGAAAGGGGAAAAGGGAAAAGTCGAACTAGTGCGAGCACGATTCAGCAGATCCTCCTTGGTATTCCTAGATGGATCCAGCAGCACGAACTCCATGAGATCTCGTAGTATCTCTCCGATGGCAGGTCCTTCGGGCACCCCAATGTCCATTAGATCCCGCCCGGTAATGGCCAGCTCCCCTATTTGGAGCGGTGCGCCTGACTGCCTCATCCGCTCAACGGCATCGTGCAGACCGCACTCTGGCTGCTCCAGAGCGGCAATTGCGACGATGTCGTCCACGGATTTCCCGAGCGTCGCCATCCACTTGCGTACGGCCAGATCCGAGCTCGCATCAGGCAAGTCATCACGATACTGGCCGATGCGCCTCCCCCGCTCCACCTCGGCGTTGGAGCACCTAAGCCGTGATAAGGTGGCGGCCGGATCCCGCGACAGATAACTGGTGATCAGAACGGGATCACAGGGAAGATTGTCAACGACTGCATGCCCACTCCCCACTCCCCACTCCCCACTCCCTACTTCACCTCTTGTCTTTTCACTTTTCACCACGTCGGGCATCCAAACCCCCATCGCCCCCACAACCTCCCACAATCTCACGAGATCGCTGGCGCGCTGCGCCGTCTCCAACCCCTTGAACCACTCGTCCCGCACCCGCTCAGCGGATAGGTGTTGCAGCCGTGCAACAGTAGCTGTGGCGGCGGTCCAAGTGGCGTCCTCGATGGTGAAGCGGAACCGAGCCGCGAACCTAAGTGCCCGTAGGATACGGAGATAGTCCTCCCTGAATCGCTGAGCCGGATCCCCCACGGCGCGGATAACACCCGCCTCGAGGTCGCGTGCACCGTCAAACGGATCACGCCATTCGTGTTTGAGGGGATGGTAGGCAATGGCGTTGATGGTGAAATCCCTGCGGGCCAGATCCTCATCCAGCGATACACCGAACTCGACCACCGCATGCCGCCCATCGGTCCGGATATCGCGGCGGAACGTTGTGACCTCATGGAGTTGGTTGTCACTGTCCAGCACACCGACGGTACCGTGGTCGATTCCCACAGGGATCGTGCGGCGAAACAGCCCCTGCACCTGTTCGGGTGTCGCCGCCGTCGCGAGGTCGAAGTCCTTGTTGGGATGCTTGAGCAGGTTGTCGCGCACGGCTCCGCCGACACACCAGGTCTCATGCCCCGCGCCCTCGAGCGTCTGCGAGATGCTAAGAACTTCGTCGGGGATCGGGAGACTGGAGGGAAACTTCACTTCTTCAGTCATCCGCACAACACCGCTCCACCGTTAATATTGAGAATCTCGCCGGTAATGTGTCGCGCCAAATCCGAGCAAAGAAACAGAATCGGCCCTGCAACGTCTTCTGCACTCGCAATGCGCTTGAGCGGTACCGCCTGCTCGATTTCCCGCTTCCCATTTCCCGCTTCCCGCTCGTAAGGAACCCTCGACATCTCGGTGTCGATCCAACCCGGTGCCACCGCGTTGACGTTGATCTCAGGCGCTACCTCGATCGCCAGTGACTTCACAAACGAATTGATCGCACCCTTCGACGCTGCGTAATCGGCATGAAACGACTCGCCACGCTGAGCCGCGGTGCTCGATACGATTACAATCTTGGCACTCCCCACTCCCAACTCCCTACTCCCTACATCACCTTTTCCCTTTTCATCGTCCTTTTCCCTTTTCCCTTTTCCCTGTCCACCTTTCATCGCCCTAACCGCCGCCCTGCACCCAAAGAACACAGAGTCGAGATTAACACCTAGCGTGCGTCTCCATCTCTCCTCATCCATCTCTTGTACCGGAATGTCGTCGACGGGCCAAATGCCGGCATTAGCAACGAAAATGTCGAGCCCGCCAAATGCCTCAACCGTCTCTTGCACTGCCCTTGAGCAATCCTCGGCCCGCGAGAGATCGGCTTGAATTATGATCCCCTTTTCACTTTTCACATTTCTCTCGATCCCGCGCAGCACAGCCTCGGCGTCCGTCTTTCTCTCCCGGTACGTGATTGCCACCTGTGCGCCCGTTTGTGAGAGGATCGCGGCTGTCGCCGCCCCGACTCCGCGCGAGCCACCGGTAACGAGCGCCACTTTACCCGACAGATCAATTGTCATCATCCACCTCCATCGATCACCGTCCCATGATGTGCTTGATGCGGTTCCACACGTCTTCACGCAACGAGATAGCTGGAACGTCCGTGACATCGCGATCTTGCAACATTGCAGCGGTGTTCTTTGTGGAGAGCCAGTGCGCCGCCTCCGGTGCGCCGCGTTCCTCGAGAAACCGAACGGCGGTGCTGATGCAGCGGTCGCCGCCGTGGTTATCGGCCGCGACCACGCTAGCCAATCCGTGCGCCACGAGTTGCCTTGCTCTTCGCCCGCGCAGACTCGACCGGACAAGCGTCGTAGCATCGACCTGCATTCTGGCACCTGCCGCACACCATGCTGTTGCCGCTTGCGGGCCGCATGAGTCATAACGTTCTGGATGCGCCACCACGGGAATTGCACCCGCCTGTGAAATCTTTCGCAGCGCCGCCTCGGCGGACTGTATCGCGATAGACCAATGGAACTCCACGAGATAGTAGCGCGATCCCGCAAGAGAGAACCGCCGATCTCCCATGACAAGAGTCGGCAACGGTTGATCCAGCATGATCTCGAAGCCGAGGTGCAACTTCGGAGAATCTGGTGCATGCGCCTTGAGTGCATCGAAGGCAATCGCTCTCCGCTCCAACGAATCGTCAGGGTCGTGAGCCAATTCACTCGCTCGCACATGCGGTGTGAGTATGACGTCCGTTACACCCTCCGTCGCAAACCACTCGAGCACCTGCAACGATTGCTCGACCGAGCGTGAGCCGTCGTCAATTGCCGGAAGGAGGTGCGAGTGGATGTCGATCAATATGAGAACAAAGTAAGAGGATTGAGAGTAGAGAGTGGGGAGTGGGGAGTGGGGAGTGGGGAGTATCGAAGATCGAACCTCGAACATGGAACTTCGAACATCGAAGGTGCACCCCCTTCTTCCGTTTTCTCGATGCTCGTCTCGTACTCGCCCCACTTCGACATTCAGAATTCCTTGTTCAATATTCGATATTCTACGCCGCTTCCCTTTTCCCGCTCATCTTAGGTCTTCCAACTTGTGCACCCCCACTTCCGCCTCCGCCTCACATGAAAACGTGATCAGCGCGTCGGCGGCTAACAGAGTCACGGCGGTCTCGCGTGTGGGTGCGCCGGCTTTCGCGATCTCTAGTAGGCCCTCGGCAATGTGTTGGAGAAGGGACGCTAATCCTTCCTCGTCTTTGTCGGGGAGTGTGGAGTTGGGAGTAGTGTTACCGACCGCTTCCAAAATCCGGCTACGAAGTGATTCTGGTGCTTGTTGCAGTCGCGGCCTAAGCCAACTCTCCACGTCGGTCAGCTGCCCTCCACGCCGAGTAGCTCTGCAACGATTCCGGGTGTCTTACTGCGCGCTTCATCCAGCTTCGTCGGATCACCGACACCGCCCGACGCGAAGTGCGGCCGGCCCCCGCCGCTTCCACTCGTAACGGCGGCAATACGCTTGACGAGATCGCTTGCGGTTACTCCCTGCGAGATGAGATCATCGGTAACCGCCACGTGGATTCCCGCCCGATCGCCGGTAGTGAAGATGACGCGAATGGCGTTGCTACTCTGCTGCCGGAACGCATCCATCATGAGGCCAATCTGGTTACGATCCGCGATCGTTGAATCCTCGACCGTTAGCACAACATTGCCCAAGTGATGTTCACTCCCCACTCCCAGCTCCCTACTCCCTGTTCCCTTGAGCAATTCTTCCACCTGTTTTTCCAATCTCTTCTTTTCAGCAAGCAGCGACTCGATCTTTCGCGCTACATGCTCCGGGCTGGTGCGCAGTGCTTCGGCGGCCTGTTCCACGCGGTCGTCCAATTGCTTGACGCGTCCGTATGCGCCCGGGCCGGTAACTGCCTCGATACGACGCACTCCTGCCGCTACTCCCGTCTCGGCTGTAAAGTGGAACAGTCCGATCTGACCGGTGCTCCTTACATGCGTGCCGCCACATAACTCGACTGAGATTTCGGGAACGTCTACCACTCGCACTACATCACCGTACTTCTCACCGAACAGCGCCATCGCTCCTATTGCAAGCGCATCAGGGTACCTCATCTGATGGGTCTCGACCGCGACGTTCGCCCAGATGCCACGGTTCACATCTTCTTCAATCTGCGCCAGCTGTTCCTGCGTGACGGGCGCGTGGTGCGAGAAGTCGAATCTGAGGCGACCCGGCGAGACAACCGACCCGGCCTGACGAACATGCGTGCCAAGCACGTTGCGGAGCGCTGCGTGCGCCAAGTGTGTCGCCGTATGGTTGCGCTCGATATCTCGTCTACGAGGCTCTTCTACTATCGCCTCCACATCGGTCGGTTCCCACTGTCCGGTAAACGGTCCCACGACCACTTGCTTTTCTTTTTCCTTACGGACATCGGTGACGGGCAGTTCCCAGCCGTCACCCTTCACTATACCGGTGTCACTCACCTGACCGCCGGACTCTGCATAGAATGGATTTTCGCGCAGAATCAACTCAAGCTGATCGTTCGACTGACGAAACGCGATCACCTCCGTATCGGCCCGAGTCGTCTCGTAGCCGACAAACTTCTGTCGCACTCTCGGTTTCACACGCGTGAACTTTGCCCCGCCCTTCCCCACCACCCCGGGGAGTGGGGAGTGGTTCGGCTGACCGACCGTCGTGCCGCCGGCACGCGCACTGCGCGAGCGTTGGCGTTGCTGCTCGAGTTCCACCTCGAAGCCCGCTTGGTCCACTTTCCAGCCGCGCTCTGCTGCGATGATCTGTGTCAGATCGATCGGGAAGCCGTATGTGTCGTACAGCTTGAACGCATCGGACCCCGCGATCGTCCCGGTTGAAGCGGTTGTGATTTCATCCAATCGTTTGAGGCCGTCTTCGATAGTCTCCAAGAATCGTTCTTCCTCGGCTCGCGTCACGCTCTCGATGTGCGATCGCTTCTCGTCGAGTTCAGGGTAGAACTCTGCCATCTGGTTTACCACTACATCGGTCAGGTGCACGAGCGTCGGCTCAGAGCGCCCCATGAGATACGAGTGCCGCACTCCGCGCCGCAGAATACGTCGTAACACATAGCCCCGTCCCTCGTTCGAGGGATACACACCGTCGGCCAGCAAGAATGCTACGGCGCGCGCATGATCCGCCAAAACGCGGAAGCTTGCACCATCGGCGCCACGGTCGTACTGCTGTCCGACGACCTCTTCGCCACAACGGATGATCTCGGTAAAGGAATCCGTGTCGAAATTCGACGGGACGTCTTGCATGACCGCCGCGATTCGCTCCAGTCCGGCACCCGTATCTACCGCGGGCGCCGGCAGAGGCGTACGCGTTCCGTTCGGTGCCTGGTCGAACTGCATAAAGACCAGGTTCCAGATCTCCAACAGCTCGCCCGCTTCGTTCAAGTCTATGAACTGTTCGGTGTCCAGGGCGTTGGTGGACCGTTGTGCCGGCGGTCGGATATCTACAAAAAGCTCGGAGCACGGACCGCACGGCCCAGTATCACCCATCTGCCAGAAGTTGTCCTTATCACCCATACCGTAGATGCGCGAATCGCTGATCCCAGTTACTTCGGTCCACAACCTGCGCGCATCATCATCGGTGTGGTGTACCGAGACGTAGATTCTGTCCGGATGAATGCCGAGGTAGTCTTCACTCGTGACCCACTCCCAGCCGTACTCGATCGCCTCGCGCTTGAAGTATTCGCCGAACGAGAAATTCCCCAGCATCTCGAAGAACGTGTGATGCCGAGCAGTGTGTCCCACCTGTTCCAGATCATTGTGCTTGCCGCCGGCCCTCACACACTTCTGCGCCGTCACAGCCCGACGGTAGTCACGCATCTCCAGACCCTGGAATACGCCCTTGAACTGGACCATCCCCGCGTTGGTAAACAGCAGAGTAGGATCGCCCGCCGGCACCAGCGAGGACGACGCGACATGCGTGTGCCCACGACTGGCAAAATAATCGATGAACGATTGGCGGATTTGGGCGGATTTCATGGGGGACCGGATTTCATTGGGGGAAAGGTAATACACGCTCGGAGAGTAGGGAGTGGGGAGTGGGGAGTGGAAAATCAAGCTATTTCTTCAAGCGCAGCTTCTTCTGCAGTCCCCGGACAGCCCTCATAGCGTCGCCATAAAGGGCCACGAGCGCCTCTACGTCCGCCCGATCTAGATATCCAACCCGCCCCGCAAGCCTGACTAGACTCTCGGCCTCTGCTGCCGATCCGATGGCGATCCTCAGATGCCTCTGGAATAGTGGCGTGGTGCCCAGCGCGTAACCTTCTACCACGTTTGCTTCGATAGACACGCCGGCTCGTCGGATCTGGTCGAACACACAGAAGTGCCGGGGATGGTACGCCTTGTCGGTGGTGATCAGCGTGAGTGCTGCCGCCTCATGAGCCTTCTGCCATGCAATAAGAGATTTGTACTTGTTCACCTACTCCCCACTCCCTACTCCCTGTTTTTAGCCATAACCTCCCCAACCATCTCGCTCACCTCGTACCCGCTGTATCCCCGCCGCCGCAGATACGCCAGCAGTCGCCGTTTCTTCGTCTGCGGTGGCAGTTCGCCGAGTTGGCCGGATCGTTTCTCCGCTATTGCCCTGGCGTCGCGGACTGGATCGATGCCCTCTGCATCGAGGGTCTCTTCGATTGCACGGGAGGCAATGTTGCGATCGACGCCGCAAGCAAGCAGGTCGGACAGGACACGCGGCGGTCCGTGCCCGCGGGACAATCGCACGCGCGCGAAATGGCCTGAGAATCGTACGTCGTCCAGCATGCCTCTGGACTCGAGTCGACCGACCGCCTGCGACGCGGCGGCCGGATCGTGACCGCGCCGCCGCAATCTCTGTAGTAACTCATTGACCGCGCGCGAGCGGCTGGCAAGCATACGCAGCGCGACATGATAGGCCGCCTCGACGTTGCCCAGGTGCGAGAGCCGCTGGCGTAGTTCGTCCTTTAGCTCTTGCCCAGGGTGGAGCCGAAGCTCCGAGACCGCTTCCGCCGGCACACTCGCGAAACGGGCTCCGTCCACCTCTACAATGATGTTGCCCGGAGCCCGTTTGTCGGTACGGATCTTTGTTATGTGCATTGCTCGGTTCAACAGTTCGTTGGTTCCGATGTTACTCTGAGTCGGCCTCTACTGTCTCTTCCACTCTCTCGCCGGACTCCGTTTCGTCTACGGCCCTTTCGCCGATCCCCAGAAACTCTTTCACTCTCACGTCGACTGCGGCCGCCATCTCCGGATGGTCCTTGAGGAACAGTTTTGCGTTCTCGCGACCCTGGCCGATGCGCTCCTTACCATAGGAGTACCAGGCACCACTCTTATCTATCACGCCGGCCTCGACCCCGATATCGACCAACAGCGAGACGTGGCTTATGCCTTCGTTGAACATGATGTCGAACTCGGCCTGCTTGAACGGCGGAGCCACCTTGTTCTTCACCACCTTCACCCGAACCTTGCTGCCAGTGATCTCGTCACGTTCCTTCACCGAACCGATTCTCCGAACGTCGAGCCGCACCGACGCATAGAACTTGAGTGCACGACCACCGGTGGTTGTCTCCGGGTTACCAAACATGACGCCGATTTTTTCGCGCAGCTGGTTGATAAAGACCACTGAAGTGCGCGATCGATTGATACTTCCGGCGAGCTTGCGTAAGGCCTGCGACATGAGACGCGCCTGGAGACCCATGTGCGAATCGCCCATGTCGCCTTCGATTTCGGCCTTGGGCACCAACGCAGCAACCGAGTCGACGACGACTACATCTACAGCGCCGGACCGCACCAATATCTCGGCGATCTCCAGAGCGTCCTCGCCGGTGTCGGGCTGCGACACGAGCAGGTTTTCGAGGTCGACACCCAGCTTCATGGCGTATTCGACGTCCAATGCGTGCTCTGCATCGATAAAGGCGGCGACACCACCGGCTGCTTGGGCGTTCGCAGCGATATGCAGGGCGAGTGTAGTCTTGCCACTCGACTCGGGGCCGTAGATCTCGGTGATTCGACCACGTGGGATACCCCCGATCCCGATCGCGGCATCTAGGTTCATTGCGCCCGTGGAGATAGAACCGATCCTCACCCGGGCTCTCTCCTCACCCATCCGCATGATCGAGCCCTTACCGATGTTCTTTTCTATTTGCGCTATGGCCAGGTTCAAAGCCTTGCGGCGGTTTTCTGGGAGCCCCGTCCCCGGCTCACTGTCGGACTGTCTTGTTGTCATTCTCTAGATACTCCTTCTAAGTTTCTTGGGTACTCCTCAAGTCTTGAAGCTATTGGGGAGTAGGGGGTGGGGAGTGGACCTTCTCTGCCGATGCCATTGCTACCACTCCCACGACTCCCTACTCCCGATTCCCACTTCCCCACTTTGATATTCGATTGTTCGACGTTCCTTGTTCGACATTGGACATTGGACATTCGATTCTCCCTACTCCCTATCATTACCGAATATATCCCGAAACCAGTCTCACCGCCAGCCGGGCCTGAATGCGTCCTCGACGTGTTCGATCTGCATACCGCCGCGCGAAAGCGTAACTCCAATCACATCAAAGCGATACACGTAGTCGGGGCGGCCATGGCGGTCCATCCAACCCCGCGCTACTCGCACAATATCGCGCTTCTTGGACCAGGTAATGGCCTCTAGCGGGCTCCCGAACGCGGTGCTCTTTCGGGTTTTGACCTCAACGAACGCGATGAGTGATCCCCTGCGAGCGATCAGGTCAATCTCGATGCGCCCCAGCCTGAAGCGGTGCGCCAGGATCTCCCACCCCTCGGCCGCTAGGAAACCCTTTGCGGTTTCTTCACCGTCGTAGCCACACCTGTGACGCGGGTCGGTCCAGTTGGCAGGATCGGACTTGATTGACATGGGAGACGATAACACGGCGGCGTCCCGAGAGAATAACCAAATCAACGCAAGGTGGTACGAAAATGGGCATGGGAAAGACAGAGAGTGGGGAGTAGGGAGTTGTCCTAACTTGGGAAGGTCCCACTCCCCACTCCCCACTCCCCACTCCCTAGTCACAGTACTCATCAATCTCGCCCATCCCAATCAACACCTCGCGGGCCTTGGATCCGTCGGGCGGGCCGAGGATTCCCGCCTCGTATAGTTGATCGATGATCCTGGCGGCGCGACCGTAGCCGATCCGGAGTTTGCGCTGCAGCAACGACGTCGACCCAAGCTGGTTACTGATACACGTCTCGGCGGCCTCTCTAAACAGCACATCCCAATCGCCGCTTCCGCCCCCTTCGGTACCCCCTCCCGCCTCTTCGGCCTCCAAGGCCGCTATCACCTGGAGAATATCCTGCTCGCCCGACTCCGGAGGCATGAGACCCTTGCGCTCGAGTTCTGCATCGCGTTCGGCCTTGCGCTCGCTGTACCAGGCCATGACCTCCTCAGTCTCTTCCGTTCTTATGAACGCGCCTTGCACTCGGATGGGTTCGCTCTTTCCAGGTGGAAGGAACAGCATGTCGCCGTTGCCCAGCAAACTTTCGGCACCGTTTTGATCGAGAATGGTGCGGCTGTCTACCTTGGACGCCACCCGAAAAGCGATCCTGCTGGGAAAGTTTGCCTTGATGAGACCGGTGATGACATTAACACTCGGACGTTGTGTCGCGAGTATGAGGTGTATGCCGGTAGCACGCGCCTTCTGCGCCAGGATGGCGAGCGGCTTCTCTACTTCGCCCTGCACGGTCATCATGAGATCGGCAAGCTCGTCTACTATGATTACGATGTATGGTAGGGCGCCGTCCTCATAGGGAAGTGGAGAGTTGGGAGTGGGGAGTGGTGTTCGTTCGCTCTCCGCTGCACCGACACTTCCCTTACCATGACCGGTCCCACTCCCTACTCCCGACTCCCCTGGCTGAAACATCTCCTTCCCACTCATGACCTTACGATTGAAATCGTTCATGTTCCGCGCGGTGTTTGCGTGAAATAACTTGTACCGCAGTTCCATCTCACGCATGGCCCACTTCAATGTCTGCGCTGCCTGTTTGTTGTCAGTGACCACGGGATGTCGCAGATGTGGCAGCGTATTGTACATCGACAACTCGACCATCTTGGGGTCGATCATGAGCATGCGCAGTTCGCGCGGAGTGTAGCGGTAGACCAGGCTGGTAATGATCGTGTTGATGCAAACCGACTTACCCGAGCCCGTGGCACCGGCGATCAGCAAGTGCGGCATCTTGGCCAGATCTGCTATGCGCGGTTTCCCCTCCAGGTCTTTCCCCAGAACGACGGGCAGCACCGACCGACTCGTATCCCACTCCGGCGTCTCCAACAGTTCGCGCAGCGGTACCATTTGCGCGGTGGGATTGGGGACCTCAACCCCGACTGCCGCCTTCCCCGGGATTGGTGCCACGATGCGGATAGACTTGGCGCGCATCGCGAGGGCAAGGTCGTCCGCCAGCGCGGCGATCTTTCCAACCTTGACTCCCGGTGCAGGTTTGATCTCGAATTGCGTTACAACGGGACCGGTGGTGCGCCCCACTATCTTCCCCTCGACCTTGAAGGTGCCGAGCGTTTCGATCAACACCTCTCCGAGTTCCTCCAACGCGTCATCATCTACCGCACCACTGTCCACGACACTGCCATCGAGTAGGTCGATGGGCGGAAGTTCGTCGAGCGCCTCTTCAGGCTTTGCCGCTTTTCGTTTGATTCGTGGCGGCCGCTTTGCCACCGGTGGATCGTCGGGCACTTCAGGGGAAGGAGCAGCGGGACGCGCAGCTGAAATCACGCGCTGCTCTTCCTTCGCCTTTCGTTCTCCCGGCGCCAGTTTCCGAAACGGGTGCCAATCCACCGTATAGAGCGTGAGGCCCGAGAGCGAAATCACTCCGAGAATCACCGCGCCTGCCATTCCTATGATCGAAATGACCGAGACTGCAACGAACGCAGGTATCACACCAACCAGTTGCTGGACAACGGTCCAGTCTCCGTAGCTCGCCGGTAAATCGTCGGAGACTCGGATACCTGTGATGAGCGCGACTGCGAACGGCACCAGTGGTACCAGGCCAGCCAGAAGCACGGCAGAGCGGCGGAGTCCTAGTTCTCGGAACCGTCCGAAACCGGCGAGACCGGTAACTATGCCCAGGATCGGAATCAAGGCTCCACCCAGCCCCAAATATTCCCAGAGACTCCGTCCCACGCCGCGCCCGATCGGCCCCGTAATATCCCATGGCAAGAGCGCGAGCCCTGTGAAGACTCCCGCCAAGAAAGAGATTATCGCAATGAGTTCGCGCTTGCGGCGGGGTGCAAACGGCATGGCTAGGTTTCGGCCACTACCGTGACGTGTCTATTCGAATAGATCGGCACGATATCGTGTGTGTCCGCGCCCGTAGCAAGACTCAGATCGTCTTTGAATCCCAGCTTCTTGAGGTTGCGAGCCGCAGCACTAGCGCCCACACCGCGCTTCCACTTCTCGCCGTAGCGACGGACGAGCTGCAATGCGGCGATGGCACCGTCGTTCAGCTCCGCGCCACGGCGATCGCGACCCGGCACGAGTAGCTGGGCGATCCTTCCGGCGCAGTACGCGTCCTCGAGGGCGAACATTCCCTCGCGCCCGGAACACAGCATACTGAGTTCACCGCAGCGGTCGAATTCCTTGCGGGCCCGTGCGGCGACAGCTGAGAAATTCGTGACCGCAGCGATCAGCACTGGGTCGCCCCCCTCCGCGGCGACGAGTGCGGGCGTGCCGTTGGTCGTGGCCATCACCAACGTCTTTCCACTGACGGCTTCTGCCGTCATTTCGAGCGGCGAGTTACCCAGAGCGAAGCCTTCCACGCGATTGGACCCACGTTCACCCACCAGCAGAATGTCGTCGCGCTCCAGGTTTTGTGCGAGGCGCAGGGCCTCCTCAGTGCTGGCAGCAGGCAAGATTGCACGTGCACCGTTGGCCAGGGCGGCGACCATCGAGGTGGTGGTCCTCAGAACATCGATTACGACAACCGGTCTCCCGGCGATCGCTTGGTCAGTGACGCCGAGTGGTGTGAAGTAGATCGAGAGTTTCATGCTGCCGGTTTGAGAAGATCGGGCTCGCGCTCTAGAAGCTTGGTGTCCACCGCGCCCGATACGAAGTCCGGATGGCGAATTACACGCTGCAGGAAGGGGATCGTCGTTGTCACGCCTTCGATAATAAACGAATCGAGCGCCTGGCTCATGCGGGAAAGAGCCTCATCTCTCGATGCGCCCTGTACAATGACCTTCGCGATCAGCGAATCATAGTACGGTGGTACCGTATAACCCGAGTAAATGTGCGTATCGACGCGAACGCCCGGCCCTCCGGGAGGATGAAACGCTGTAATTGTGCCCGGACAGGGTTGGAAGTTACGGAATGGGTCTTCCGCGTTCACACGACACTCTATTGCATGGCCCCGCAGACAATTCCCGTGCAGGGTCAAGCCAAGTGGCTCACCCCACGCCACACGAATCTGTTCCTTCACCAAGTCGAAGTTTGTGACCATTTCTGTCACCGGATGCTCGACCTGGATTCTCGTATTCATCTCCATGAAATAGAACTTGGAATCTGCGACCAAGAACTCAACCGTGCCGGCCCCAACGTAGCTGATGTGATGAGCCAACTTCACAGCGACTTTTCCCATAGCGTCCCGCATCTCCGGGCAGATACCCGGACTCGGCGCTTCCTCGATTAGTTTTTGGTGCCGGCGCTGCACAGAGCAATCGCGCTCACCCACATGCATAACGTTGCCCGAGCGATCACCCATGATTTGGATTTCCACATGTCTTGGACGGTCCAGGAATTTTTCTATGTAGACTTCCGCATTGCCGAATGCCGCCAACGACTCGTTGCGCGCCAACTGAAAGGCCTGGACAAACGCGTCGGCCGAGTCGGCCACCCTCATTCCCTTGCCACCCCCACCGGCCGCCGCTTTGATGATGACCGGGAATCCGATCCCTGTGGCGATGTCGAGCGCCTTGCTGGGATCCTCTAATGAGTCCGTCGACCCCGGAACGACAGGCACGTCTAATTCCTGTGCCAACTTCCGCGCGCTGGCCTTGTCGCCCATGAGTTGGATCTGCTTCGGCGTCGGCCCGATGAACACGACATTGGAGGCCGCGCAGGTTTCGGCAAACTCGGCGCTTTCGGCCAAGAATCCATAGCCGGGGTGAATCGCGTCTGCGCCGGTTATCTCCGCCGCTGCTATGATGCCCGGGATCCTCAGATAGGAAAGCCTACTCGGCGGCGGACCGATGCACACGTCGTCGTCGGCAAAACGAACGTGGAGGGACTCGCGATCGGCCTCGCTATAGACAGCTACCGTCTCGATTCCCAGCTCGCGACAGGCTCTGATCACCCTCAGCGCTATCTCACCGCGGTTGGCAATCAATATTTTTTTGAACATATGTTACTGAGTAAAGCCGTCGCCCAGTTCCGGCACGCCTATATCAGTATCGCCGCCCAGTTGATCCGAGAACGTCCGGTCCGACGTGCCCTCGATGCCACTGATGCGCAGAGCAAACTCGCTGGGGTTCGATGAGGCAAACAGCGCACTCTCATAGCTGATCACCCCGTTCTGATACCATTCCATGAGAGACTGATCGAAGGACTGCATGCCATACTGAACCGTTCCCTCCTTGATCAGATCTGGAATATTGAGGGATTTCTCTGCATCTCTGATGTTGCCCTTCACGGCGGCCGTGTTGATCAGAATCTCACACGCGGGAACGCGGCCGTTTCCATCCTTGGTCGGCACCAAGCGCAAAGACACAACAGCTTCGAGCGCGGTCGACAGCAGATTACGCACGGCATCGTGTTCGTACGGCGGGAAGAACGAGATGATACGGTTGATTGTCTGCGTCGCATCAGTCGTGTGGAGCGTCGAGAATACCAGATGCCCCGTATCGGCAGCCTTCATGGCCGTGTCGAGCGTCTGCTTATCTCGAATCTCACCAATCAAGATGACATCAGGATCCTGACGCAACACGTGGCGCAATGCCGAGTCGAACGACAGCGTATCGGATCCAACCTCGCGCTGCGACAGATTCGCCTTGCCGTCGCGGTGCAAGAACTCGATGGGATCTTCGATGGTGATGATATTGCAACTACGCGTTGTGTTAACGTGCTGAATCATCGCGGCCAGCGTTGTCGACTTACCCGAACCGGTTACCCCTGTTACCAGCACCAGGCCACGCGGCTTGAGCGAAATAGTCTCCAGCACCTTCGGAAGCTTCAACTGTTCCACCGTCTTCACTTCGTACGGAATCGCCCGGAAAACGAAGGCAAGCGTACCGCGCTGCTGAAAGACGTTGGTGCGGAATCTTCCGACGCCCGGAACACCGATTGCGAAGTCTGCCTCCTTGTGCTCGGCGAACTCCTTGACTTGCCTAGAGGTCATAATCTGTTCCGCTAGGGCTTTGAGTTCTTCCGGCTTGAGCGGCTGCTGCTTCAGCTGCTCCAATTCACCCGCTACTCGAATGGTGGGCGCTCTGCCAACCTTCAAGTGCAGATCAGACCCACCCCTCTGCACCATGTCGGTGATCGCTTGTTTGAAACTAAAGGTCGCTTCTTCGTTTGATTCAGCCATTTGGATCCACCCTGAACAACACCTGTCCGTATTCGACAGGTTGCGCGTCTTGCGCTGTTATCTCTTTGACGACGCCAGACACTTCGGCGTCGAGCGGGTTCATGATTTTCATTGCCTCGATAATGCACAACGTTTGCCCGACACTAATATGACCACCCACTTTTACGTAGGGTTCCGCACCAGGCTCGGGCTGCGCATAGAACGTCCCCACCATCGGAGATTTTATCTCCGTCAACCGAGCCGCCGAATCGTCCGTGGCTGCGGGCTGCGCGGCCTCTTTGCCGACGGAGGCCACCTTTGAAACCGAGGCAGCCTGCGCACCGGAACCCGACAGATGTACACCAGCACTCTTCGAGACGCGAACTGTCGTGGACCACTTCCGAATCTCAATAGTGTCGGCGTCGGATCGGCTCAAAAGATCGAGCAATTTCTCAACGAATTTGAGATCGATCATACGCGTTCCAGGTACTTGTCCTCCCGCCGATCGACCTTGATAACTTGGCCCTGTTCGACGAAGAGGGGAACCTGCACTACAGCCCCTGTCTCCAACTTGGCCGGCTTGGTCCCACCGGAGGCCGTGTCCCCCCTGACGCCGGGGTCGGTTTCTACGACCTCCAACTCCATGAAGAACGGTAACTCGATGATGATCACAGTGCCATCATGGACGAGGCCCGAGCACTCCATGCCCTCCTTGAGGTACCTGAGCTGGTCCTTGCCGACGATCTCATCGTTGAGCGGAATATCGTCGTAGGTACCCATGTCCATGAAATGGAGGTGAGCTCCGTCGCTGTAGGAGTACTGCACGGCCCTGCGCTCCAAGCGCACTTCCTTGACCTTCTCGCCGGCGTTCCATGTCTTGTCCAGCACCGCGCCGGTTTTCACGTTCTTGAGCTTGCTCCTTACGAAAGCACCGCCCTTACCAGGCTTCACATGCTGAAAATACGCGATCTGAAATAACTGCCCGTCGATATCGAGCACCATTCCGTTTCGAAAATCTGCCGTACTCGCCATTTATCCTCAGCTCAACTCCAACAATTGTGTCTTTCCATCCGAGAGTAATTCCGCTCCCTCGGGACCCAAGTAAACATCATCTTCGATCCGCACACCACCCCAACCGGGAAAATAGACTCCTGGTTCTATCGTAACCACCGCGTGGCAGGGAAGCTCCTCTTCATTCCTCGCACTGAGCCGCGGTTCCTCATGTACCTCGAGCCCCAGACCGTGGCCCAACGAGTGTCCGAAGGCGTCGCCAAAGCCTTGATCCTCAATCAAAGAACGTGCAAGCGCGTCTGCCTCGCGCCCGGTCATTCCGGCGCGCACCTCTTGTCGCGCCTTCATCTGAGCGTCGCGTACCAGTTCGTACATGGTGCGCTGGCGTTCGTCAGCTGGCCGACCCACCACGACGGTCCGAGTAATGTCCGCGCAGTATCCATCCACCTGCGCGCCAAAGTCAAGGAGTAACCAATCACCCGGCTCGATCTCTCGCGTGCTGGTTGAAGCGTGCGGCAAAGCGCTGCGCGGGCCCGAGGCCACGATCGTCTCGAACGGATGCCACTCGCTGTCACGCACCCGAAGTTCCCGCTCCAGTGTCGCGGCGACATCTTGCTCCCGCTGGCCCACTCGAACGGTCTCGAGCGTAGCATCCAGGGCAGACATTGCCAGTGCCGCGGCGCTACGGACAGCCTCAACTTCCTGGCCGTCCTTGCTCGCACGTTGCCGCTCAACCAGAGACGTGACCGGCTGCATGCTCACCGGTACACCATCCTTCTGGAATCGCTGCGCCTGAGCCACCGTCACCGCATGGCTCTCGAATCCCAACTGCTCTATCTCGCGGTATCCCTCGAGCAACTTCCACAGTCCGGACCAGATATCACTCTGCACAATCTCGATCCGGGCCGTGTCCCCAACCTCTTGCTGCGCCTGCTCGCGATATCGAAAATCGGAGAGCAGAATAGTCTCGTTCGGAAGCACCACCACCACTCCAGCCGACCCGGAGAATCCGGTCAGGTAGCGGATGTTCGGAAGATGGGTTACGACAAGCCCGTCGAGTCCCTCCCCGTCAACCGCCTGCAACAGAGCCTCACGGCGTTCTGAGAGGCGTCTCGCTGTCACTGTTCTCGAGACAGCCCACCAGAGCGTCTAGGCCCAGTAGGTAACTCTGCCCTCCGAAACCCGCAACAACTCCTACGGCCAAATCGGCGATCATCGAATGCCGTCTCGGTTCATCGCGGGCGAAAATATTGGACAGATGCACCTCTACGAACGGGACCTGCACCGCCAACAGAGCATCTCTGATACCAATGGACGTGTGGGTCAGCGCTGCGGCGTTGATCAAGGCGCCGTCTGCCGATCCAGGGAGTCCCTGAATCAGCTCGATCAATTCGCCCTCGTGGTTGGTCTGCGACCAGGAGATCTCAATATGATTGGATTTCGCGTGTGCCCGAAGGGCCTGCTCTATGTCCTGCAGCCGGTCCTCTCCGTAAACATCGGGCTCCCGCGTACCGAGGAGATTGAGGTTGGGTCCGTTGAGAACGGAGATTCGCACCTAGGTCTTTAGGCCCTCGAGCCAATCGCGAAAATCGCTGTCAGGATCGTCGTCTTCCCCTGGGCCGGAGCCGGACGCATCTGAACCGCCAGCATCAGACCCATCTTCGCCTCCGAAGAATTGGTCGTAGGAGACGTCTGTTTCCTCGGAGTCGGAATCTGTACTCGGGGCCTCGGGCTTGGGTGGGACACTCGGCGCACCAAAAACGGACGACAACGAGACTTCATCAGTGGCGGGAACAGTCGGCGAACCCGGGACCTCCGGGCCCAATCCGAAGGCTGATTCCAAGGGCGAAGCCTCTTGAGTGGGCGGAGCGTCGGCTATTGGCTCGACCTCTTCGACGATGCCTCCCGTGAACACCGCTCGTAAGAACTCCACTGCCGATTGGCCTCCGGTGTGAGCGATCGAAAACCGGACCGCCCGACTCTGTTCCGCTTCATCCGCAGCGACAGGGCTGCGGGCCTGTTCGGTCAGCTCGGCAAGCCGGTCGATAATGCCCTGATCGCCCGGGCGGTGCTCCAGCAGCTGGCTATAGATGCCGCAGGCCTGGTCATACAGGCCCTGCTGGGCATATACCTCTGCCATCGTTTCGGTTACTAACGGCCCCGGCTCCACCCCCGCATCCGCCTCCGCATCCGCCTCCGCCTCCTCGGGCGTTATTAAGTGCAGTTCTTCCTCTTCCTCTGTCTCGACCTCAGCTTCGTCGGTGCTCGCGGCTTCAAGACTCGGTTCTACGGCTGCAGGCTCTGGTTCAGCCTGCTCCACCATGTCAATGAACTCCATTGACCCCGCCAAATCAGCCGTGCTCTCACTCCTGGCTAGCTCCGGGTCCTCGTCAGCAGCACCCTCCGGCTCGTCCCCTCCAAAATCGGCTGTATCGCCAAAAGCGGTGATCTCACCTTCATCGGCGCCTGGATCCGCCGCCGGCTCTTCCTCAACGTCCGTCCACTCCGCCGGCTGCTCGATCTCGCCCACTGCGGACGCCTCTTGGGACTCTTGGGGCGGTTCGGCTTCGTCAGGCTGGCCGAACCCAATATCGAGACTCTCCACCTCGAGGGTATTGCCGTCGTGCACGCCACCACCCAACGACGTCGGTTCGATCGCCAATTCCTCGACCACCGGAGGCTCGCCTGGCTCCTCGATCAGCCCTATCTCATCCAGGCCACCTGCGACCTCGATCGGATCAGCAGCAGCGTCGATATCGACAGCCGGCACCGGCGCCGTATCTGCCGCCGCCACCTCCAGCAATTGGGGATCCACTGCCGGCTCTTCTATTGTCGACCCCGCCGCTGCCATGTCGGCCATTGCTTCAGCCGCCCAGGCCGCCCCTGGCTCTACCCTCACCTCTAACCCCGGCTCGGGCTCTACCTCTGCGACCGGCTCCGGCTCTGCTACGGGCTCGGGCTCTGCGACCACCGGAGGTTCTGGTGGCATCTCTGTCGCGGGCGGCGCATCAAGCACCTTGAGCTTTTCCTGAGCCTCCTGGTTCATGGGATCGACGTCCAGCAGGCGTGCGAGCCAGGACCTCAGCCCATCGGTATCTCCACTTCGCTCGGAGATATCAGAGAGAGATTTGAGGGCAATGATGTTCTCGGGATCGAGGTCCAACACCCGCTCAAAGGCGCCGCCGGCCCCGGGATCGTCCTCTTTCGCCAGCAGGCAGCGGCCTAGCACTATGTGCGCGCTCGCATAGTCGGGCCGCTCCTCCAAGCCACCGCGCACCACGTCCAGCGCTAGATCGACGTCGCCGGCCTTGCGGTACGAGTCAGCCAACGCGGCGAACCACTGCTTGCGGTTCTCTTCGTAGCGCTGTTCCAGCTTCTCTATTTCGCTCTGATAAGCCATCTAGCCGCCGGTACTGGGTCAGAGGGAGGAATCGCCTCCGAACTTAGTCTCTACGGGGGAAAACTTCAACCTGAAACAGGTGTATCTAACTTGAGTTTGCCCCTTATCTCACTTAGACTTACCCGCTCTTTGGGAGAATGAACTCGTGCGAGGGATGACAAGCCTATGATGCGAACAATGCGTGCCAGTGCGAAATGGATCATGGGCATCGTTGCCGTGAGTTTCGTCGGCTGGATGGTCTTCCAGGTTGGAATGGACCTGACGGGGTCAAGCGGTCCTAGCGTGACCGACGCGGTAGCCAGTATCAACGGCCGCAAAATCGATGTCCAGACGTTTTACGGGGCAGTTAGAAACGCCCAAGACCAATACCGCCAGCAAGGAACCCCGCTCTATACCCTGGACGAGCAGCGCGCGCTGGAAGACCAGGTCCTGGAGAGCATGGTGCAGCAGATAGCGTTGGATGATGAGTACGAGCGCCGTGGCATTACGGTGACCGACGACGAGATCCGGGACGCTGCAATGACATCACCGCCTCCTGAGATGTTTGGTATCCCGTCGTTCCAGACAGATGGCCAATTCGACATGGCCAAATACCAGCGCTACCTACAGTCACAGACCGACCCTGCGTTTCTTTTCGCGCTGGAATCCCGCTACCGAGACGAGCTGCCGAGAGCCAAGTTATTCCAGCGGATCACGGCAGACATCTATGTGCCCGACTCAAAGTTGTGGAAGATCTACCAAGATCTGAACGATTCGGTGGCGGCCAGAGTGATCACTATCCTGCCGCAACTGACGGCCACCGACGACGAGATCGAAGTCACCGACCAAGAGCTGAAAGCGTATTACCGCAGCCACAGCGACGACTACCAGCGTCCGGCAATCGCGTATACGAGTTTTATTCAAGTCTCCCGTGAGCCCAATGCCCCCGATACAGCGGTGGCCTCAGCTCGGGCTCGCGACATCTTGAACGAACTCGCGGCCGGCGGCGACTTTGCCGAGATTGCGGCGCGCGAGTCGGCGGATTCTGGTAGCCGTCAAGACGGCGGCGACTTGGGCCAGACGCCCGTGGGCACCCACGTCTCTCCGTTTTCCGACGCCGCAATGGCACTCAAACCCGGCGAGATATCCGACCCGGTGTTAACCCAATTTGGCTATCACCTGATCCGGTTGGAGTCAAAGGGCACGGACGAGTACCATGCACGCCACATTCTGATCCCGATAGAACTCGAGGGTGAGCACCTCCGGATCGTGGAGTCGCGCGGAGACACGATGGATCTCTACGCGGCTGAGCAGGACGATCCAACCGCACTCGACGATACAGCAGACAGACTGGGTGTCCCCGTTTCCCAGGCCCCGCCGGTGATGGAACGGTCTCAGATGCGAATCGGCCGTTATCCTGTATCAGACGTGGGTATTTGGGCATTTGAAGCGATCGAAGACGAGACTTCTCCAGTGATCGAAACGGACCACGCCTTCTACGTATTTCGCCTCGATTCGTTGGAATCGGCGGGAGTAGCCCCGCTGAACGATATAAGGGACCGTGTTACGGCAGAGGCCAAGGCGGCCAAGAAATGGGTCAAGGCCGAAGAACTCGCCCGGCAGGTTGATTCGGACCTCAAGGGCGGCATGGCATTGGTCAATGTCGCGATCAAGTACGGTCTGGCACCTACCGCCCTGAAGTCGTTCACTCGTGGCCAGCCAAGTCCCGCGCTGGGGGCAGCTCCCGAAGCCGTGGGGGTCGCTTTTGGGGTGGCGGTTGACCAAATCAGCGGCCCGATAAAAACCGACCAGGCAATATTTTTCATCCAGCCGACCGGGAGACACAGGGCAGACAGCACGGCGTTCGTCGAAGGCCTGGATGACTTCAGAAATCAGATCCTACAGCAGGCTCGACAGATAAGAGTGCAGCTTCTGGTGGCCGCCCTCCGGGACGACGCCAAGGTGAAGGATAATCGCAAGGAGTTAGCGCGGGCACAGCGGGCGCAACCGGCCCTGCCCTTCGGGCAAAGTCCCGCGCCCAACACCCGGGGATTCTAGCAGGAATCCGACGGGGGCTTCAAGACCCCGTCGGCTTATTCACTCAGTTTCTTGGGTTCTCCATCGGAGGACATCGACGCGTCGATGTTCCGGGGAGTTGGGATATCGTCGACACTCTCATCGATGCTCTTCGTCACATCTTTGATGCCGCGCTTGAACTCCCTGATGCCCTTCCCCATGGCCGACCCCATCTCGGGCAGCCGTTTGGCGCCGAAGACTAGTAGCACCACGACCAGAATAATTAAGAGTTCTGGTATTCCGATGTTTGGCAGCATAACAGCCTCGCTAGAAAAGAGACCGCGCCAGCATGTAGGCCAGGACTATTCCGACCAGGCCCAATAGCGACACGCGCAACGCGACCGGCCCTACCGTCGCACTGAAGATCAAGAAATCTGCATGCAGCGGGCCGATCGACGGCGTCACCGTCCAGGTAAAAAACTGCTTCGCAGGGCTCTCCGGCAGAAACCAGTCGAGCAATGCCGACAGGAAGCCGCCGAAGACAAACCCGAGAGACAGGACGCCCATGTAAAATAACGGCTTACGGGGTCCCAACGCCACTGTCTAGTGTCTCCTCTCCACCGAATAGATCACGCATTCGAGTAGCGCGTCGCGGGCGCACCCCGCCGGCAGGACGGCAAGTTCCGCTTCGGCCCTCCGGACCAGTTGCCGCGCACGCTCCCGACTTAGCTCAATTCCGCCATGTCCATCGACCACACTGACGACAGATCCAATTATTTCGTCCGATGGGTCGGGATCGGCCATCAGCTCCTCCACCTGGCTCCGCTCCGAGGCGCTCATTAGCGGAAGCGCTACGATTAGTGGCAGTGTGATCTTGTGCTCCCGTAGATCCTGCCAATTGGGTTTGCCTGTTACAACTTCACTCTCGGCGTAGTCGAGCACGTCGTCGACGATCTGAAACGCCATTCCCAGGTGAAGGCCATAGCGTTTGAGCGGCTGTCTGTAGGTGGGATCTCCCACCAACGATCCTACCTCACACGCCCCGGCCATGAGAGATGCCGTCTTGGCCTTGATTAGAGCCTCATAATCGGTCTCTGAGAAACTGAGCGACTTCTGCGCTACGACCTCGCGCATCTCTCCCACAGTGAGTTCATTGGTGACGCGACTCATGATGCGCAGGGGCTCAAGTGAGTCCAATCGCACCAATACTTCGATTGCGCGGGAATAGAGGTAATCTCCCATAATCACCGCGATCTCATGGCTGAAGTGCGAGTTAACGGTCGGCTGACCGCGCCTCAGGACCGAATGGTCGACTGAATCGTCATGGATCAGGGTGGCTAGGTGGATCAGCTCTACGACCGCTGCAAGGGTGATCTCACGCCTGGAGACCGTTCCCACGCTCTTCGCCGCTAGCAGAACCAGGGCCGGCCGAAACATCTTACCCTTGATCTTGAGCAGGTAGTGGTTGACACCATCGATCAGGTCAAGATCTGACTTCACTATCCGCCGGAGTTCCTCGAATACATCATCGAGTTCGCTCTGCACCGGCTCTAGAATAGCCGCCAAGCTGAGGCGCTGAACCGCAGTAAGCGGAGTTCCCATTCAGCTAGCTGCCCGCCTCGGTCAGAGCCTTGACGCGCTCGTTTACGTCCTGGAACGCAATGTCTATGGAGAAGACCCGCTGATAATATGACAGGGCCGGCTCTGCATGACCTTGTTCCTCCTCGCTTCGGGCCAGCCAATAGAGCAATCCGATTTTCTCATCATCGGCTCCGGGCTCCGCCTCTATGGCACGTCTGAGCACCGTGACCGCCACGGCGAACTGGCCTTTTTCGTGAAAACACATTCCTAGAGCCTCTGATGTCCTGAGGCGCCCGTCTGCACCACGCAGCGCCTTCTGGAACTCAGATATCGCTTCATCCAGCAAGCCCATCTCCTTGAAAGCCACTCCCAAATCATAATGAGCCTGCGAGTCGTCGAGTTCCACGTTCGCATCGATGCCCTTCTTGAACTCCGAGAGCATATCCTGGAAGTCTTGCTGCTCATTAGGATCTGACACGGCGTGATCGATGCGCATGCGCGTATCTTTGACGCCCTCGTCCTCGAGGATCAAGGCACCCAGATCAACGAAACCGCTTGCGTCAGCGACCGGCTCTTCGACAGCCGGTTCAACCTCCTCAACCTCCTCAACCTCCGCGACTTCCGCCTCCGCGACCTCCGGCCGATCGTCCGTGCTGACAACATCTGCGGGAACTTCGATCTCCTCAAACGGCTTGAGCGTATCTATGGCGGCTTTGGCACGTTCGTTCTCTGCATCCTGCTCGAGAATAGCCTCATAGACCTTCAGCGCATCGTCGAGCATTCCCGACCGCACCAGCGCGTCGGCGAGTTCTACGTGGGCGCTGATCACTTTCGAGGCGTCACCACCGCCGACCACATACTCCACCCTCCTACGATGGTGTGCGATGCTGTTGGGTTCGAGCCTGAGTATCTCCTCGTTGATCGAGTCCGCAGAGGCCCGGTCGCCCGATTCCTGGTACTGCGCGAGGGCTATGTCCAATTCCTGGAGCCCGCGGTCGCGCTCGCCCAACTCGATCAGCGCTTCGGCCAGATCGCGGTGAGGTCCGGGCGCGTCGGGATCGTCCAACACACTGGACTCGAGGGCATCGATATCCGGCGGGCCCGTTTCCGGCGCCGGACCAAATTCGGTGTCCGCGAGAATCAGTGCGTCATCCGTTGCAGCTACTGGTTCTGGCTCCACCTCCGGGGCTTCGTCCGAATCCAGCAGGGGCAGGTCGGCCACGCCAAAGTCCATATCCAGCTCAGGCACCTCGATTCCCGCATCGTCATCGATGTCGCCCAAGTCGATGTCTTCGGAGAAATCGATGGTCTCACCTGCTGGCGCCTCTGCGCTCTCCGGAATTTCCAGCAATGGGAGATCGCCGCCTTCGGGGGGCTCATCCTCGGTGTCAGCTACCCCCTCGAGATCTGGTAACTCCGCGATATCGTCTGCCAGCTGCTCATCACCTCCGGCAACCATCGCTTCCGTTTCCAGTGCCTCCACCTCGGGAGTCTCGATCGAGTCCACCAAGGCCGTACTTTCGACCTCCAAGCCACTTCCCGTCGACATGTCCGGTGCCTCAAATGGTTCCTCCATTTCGAGGCCATCTACGTCTTCCGCATCCGTCATCGCCGCGTTGATGTCGCTCGCAGTGATCTCCACCGAAGCACGCTCCACATGCAGATCGGTCGGCGGATCGGCGACCTCCAAGACCTCGTCACCCTCGTCCAGCGCCGTGCGTTCTATGTCCAACGGCTCCGGCTCCACGTCAACGGGCTCAGACACTTCTCCCGAAACCACCGAAGCTTCTTCGTTCAAGTCGAGAAAGACGATGTCCGAAGTCTTCTCCTGCTTTTTCCCCTTCCGCTTTGGCGCTGGGGCGCTGTCGAGGTCGTACTCTGGGTCTATGGCCCTCATGCGCTCGACGGTCGAGCGCTTCCGAGGAGAGTCCTTGCTCGACTCGATTTCGTGGTAGAGCTTGGCGAGTTGCTCTCTCGCCTCGTCTGTGCGAGCGGCATTCTTGAGCTGCTCGGCCAGCATGAGGCGGATCTCTTCGCTTGCGGGTGACAGATCGGCAAATTCTTTTAGTGCCCGAAACGCCTCCTCCACCTGTCCGTCCTTTTGCATCCGCTCGGCATACTCGAGCAGATTCTGCTTCGCCTCAGCTATGAAACCGCGCTGCATCATCAACTTTGCAAGCTTGAGATACATGTGAGTCCTGCCCGGAGCATTGCGCAGCACTTTGTTGCACAAGGCAATTGCGTTGTTGGGTAAGCCCTGGTCGGCGTAGTATCCTACTGCGGCCTCATACCGCTCAACGCCAGCTTGAACCTCACCCGCCTTAACGTAAAGGTCGCCAAGCTTGTTGTAGAGCCCGAGCTCGCTGGATAACTCCGGAGTGCCCTCTAACTCTTGGAGGATCTTGGCGTAAAGGTCTATGGCCTTGTCGGTCTGACCTTTGAGTTCGAGTTTGCGGGCTTTTTCTTTTGCCTTATCGATATTCAGGATAAACCTCGGACGCTACGAAATTTGGTATGAACCGGCCCTAGCCTAACGAAACTATGGGGCACTCCAGCGGGTGACAAGCCACTCCTCCAATCCACACTTCACTGATCAAGTTGACACCGTACCAATAAGGTAGCTCTCGCCAGTCTCGCACGCTGGCTAACGCCAGATCTGCCCTCATTCCCGGCGCAATCTGCCCGCGAGAATCGGCGGTTCCCACCGCGGCGGCTCCGTTCACTGTAATGGCTATCACGGATTCAGCAGGGATCATACCCAGCTGAGACACGCCGAGCGTAGCCATCAGCGGGAGGCTCACTCCGGGAGAGCTTCCCGGATTGAAGTCGGTCGCCAAGGCAACTGAGGCTCCCCCTTCAATCAATCGCCGGGCGGGCGCCTGCCTGCGACTGCCAAGGAACAGCATGGTACCAGGAAGCAGCGCCGCGACCGTATCCGACGCTCCGAGCCCCGCGATACCTGCGTCGGATATGGCAGCCAGATGGTCGGCACTAACCGCAGCGAGTTCAACGGCCAACTCGGCGCCACCAGACCCGTCCAACTCATCAGCGTGGAGCTTGAGGCCGAGTCCATGGCTGCGAGCCGCACTCAACACTTGGCGAGATTGTGCGACAGTAAATACGCCAGGCTCACAGAATACATCACAAAACCGCGCCACGCCCTGCCGCTCCACCGCCGGCAGCATCTCGCTTACCACCGCTTCAACATATTCGTCGGTGTGACCGCGGAATTCGGGAGGTACTTCGTGTGCTCCCAGAAACGTAGCTATCAGAGACGGACCGGAGTTGAGGGACACGCGTTTGATAGCCTCGAGTTGGGCGAGTTCCGACTCCAACGTGAGGCCATAGCCGCTTTTCACCTCAACCGTCGTGGTACCACAAGCCACCAGCCGATCCAGGCGCGTTCCGAGCAGTTGGGCCAACTGCTCTACCGTTCGAGATCTAACGTCGCGCACCGACGCTAGTATTCCACCACCGGCCGCGGCTATGTCCTTGTACCCGATTCCTCGTGCGCGCCGCTCGTGGTCTTCCAGTCGGGCCGCTCCGAAAACGGAGTGGGTGTGACAGTCCACAAAACCGGGAAAAAGAACTCCCTCGACTTCGAGGACTTCCGCATCGGGATGCTCGCGTCTTAGATCCTGATAGGTCCCAACAGCAGCGATACGGTCACCATCCAGAACAACCACGCCCCGATCGATGACGTCGAGTTGGGCCATCTCGTTTCCGCGCCGAGCCCGCGCCGGTCCGCGGCACGTGACCACCTGGCTCGCCCCCTCAAGGAGAACGCTCACTCAATCTCCCGCATCGGAATCGAAATCCCGTGTCGTTGAGCTGCCTCGATCGCTTCGGAATAGCCGGCGTCCGCGTGCCGTGCGACGCCGATGCCAGGATCATTGGTGAGTACGCGGTTGAGTCTGCGGGCGGCGGCCTCGGTCCCATCGGCAACGATCACTTGCCCGGCGTGAAGGCTGTTGCCGATGCCGACTCCACCGCCGTGATGGAATGAAACCCATGATGCGCCGGACGCGGTGTTGAGCAGTGCATTTAGAATGGCCCAGTCGGCGATGGCATCCGACCCGTCCTTCATCCCCTCCGTCTCCCGGAACGGTGAGGCCACCGAACCGGTGTCCAGATGATCTCTTCCAATAACTATGGGTGCGGTTATCTCACCACTCTTGACCAGATCGTTTATCGCGAGTCCGAGGCGTGCTCGCTCACCCTGGCCCAGCCAGCAGATCCTTGCAGGCAGTCCCTGAAACGCGACCTTTTCGCGTGCGAGACGCATCCACCGAACGAGGTGATCGTTATTGGGAAACAACTCCAGCACCAGCTCGTCGCTCCGGTAGATATCCTGGGGGTCTCCCGACAAGGCGACCCACCGAAACGGGCCTTGTCCGCGACAGAACAGAGGACGAATGTACTCGGGCACGAAGCCGGGAATGTCGAATGCATCCGAAACCCCGCGATCGAATGCCTCAGTCCGGATGTTGTTGCCGTAGTCGAATGTGATCGCGCCGCGTTTCTTGAGCGCCAACATCGATCGAACGTGACGTGCAATGGAATCGCGTGCGCGATCCACGTATTCATCGGGATCGGATGTCCTCAGTTGGGCCGCCTGGTCCAGCGACAGTCCCGCCGGTACGTATCCGTTTAGCGGATCGTGCGCCGACGTCTGATCGGTAAGGACGTCCGGCACCCAATCCCGGCTCTCGATTTCGGGCAGTAGCTCGGCGCAGTTGCCCACCAGTCCCACGGATAGCGGTTCGCCGCGATCGCGGGCTTCCGTCACCATGCGCCAGGCGTCGTCGAGCGAATCGGTTATGGCGTCGATGTAGCGCGTCTCGACTCGTCGCTCGATGCGTGACGGGTCGACGTCAATGCCGAGAAACGCGGCGCCGTTCATCGTGGCCGCCAGCGGCTGGGCCCCACCCATACCACCCAGCCCCCCGGTAAGCACGATCTTACCCTTGAGTGACCCGTCGAAGTGCCGTTCGGCCAGCGCCCCGAGTGTCTCGTAGGTCCCCTGGAGAATTCCCTGTGTTCCGATATAGATCCAGCTGCCGGCTGTCATCTGGCCGTACATGATGAGCCCTTGGCGTTCCAACTCCCGGAAGTTCTCCCACGTAGCCCAGCGACCAACCAGGTTGGCGTTGGCTATGAGAACTCTCGGAGCGTCCTCATGGGTGGTGAACACTCCCACGGGCTTCCCGGACTGGATCAGCAAGGTCTCATCGTTGCCCAGTGACCTGAGGCTGGAACAGATTGCCTCGAAGGCTTTCCAACTGCGCGCCGCACGTCCGGTTCCGCCATAAACGACCAGATCATCGGGGCGTTCGGCGACCTCCGGATCGAGATTGTTCATCAACATTCGGAGGGCCGCTTCCTGGACCCAACCACGGCATGAAATGTCGCAACCTCGCGGTGCTCGAACCGTCCGGGCGCCCGTAAAAGTCATATCAGCGACTCCCGCCCTATGAGTTCGCTCATGCACTCGATGTCTGGAGTGAACGGACGATCTTCTTCCAGCGCCGATACCAACTTTCTCACCCGCCCGTAGACTCGACGGACACCGTCGCCGGGGCGCAGGGGCTTCAAGAACTCGAGACCTTGCGCCCCAGCCAGCAGTTCGCAAGCAACCACCCGAGTGGCGTTGGCCAAGATCCGGCGCGCCTTGAACGCTGCAGCCATCCCCATCGGCACATAATCCTCTTGATTACCATCAGTGGGAATCGACTGGACGCTCGCCGGAGTGCAGAGAGTCCGTGATTCTGCCACTAGGGCCGCAGCGGTAACTTGTACCATCATGAACCCGGACTGGAGACCCGGATCGTGAGTGAGAAATGCGGGAAGCCCGTGCGACGTTTCGGTATTCAGCATGCGGTCAATACGTCGCTCGGATAGGCCCGCGAGAGTAGTGAGCGAGATTCCCAAGAAATCGAGTGCCATAGCGACCGGTTGGCCGTGGAAGTTGCCGCCGGACAAGATTTCGTCACCAAAGACCAAAGGATTGTCCGTTGCGGCATTGAGTTCGACCTCTATTACACCAGCCGCAAACTCGATCGCGTCCTTGACCGGCCCCAGAATCTGCGGCGTACAGCGCAGGCTGTAGGCATCCTGAACGCGAGAATCGTTCTCTCTATGCGACTCGCGGATCTCACTGTTCACCAACAACTCGCGCATGATCTCGGCCGACTCGGATTGGCCTTTGTGGGGTCTTACGCGGTGAATCCGTGCATCGAACGGCACCGGTGTACCTCTCAATGCCTCGAGACTCATCGCCGCCGCACCGTGCGCGGTACGCCACAAGTTCCGCGCGTCGTGCACCATGAGCGCAAGGATGCCCGATTGCGCCTGGGTGCCGTTGATGAACGAGAGACCCTCCTTGGCCTGGAACTCGACGGCCTCGATTCCCGCATCCGTGAAGGCTTCCGAGGCCGGGACCCGCCTCCCGTCATCCACGTCTACCTCACCCTCGCCCATGAGCGCATGCGCCACGTGGGCCAGCGGAGCCAAGTCGCCGCTCGCACCGACACTACCCTGCTCGGGCACAACCGGATGGATACCACCGTTCAGCAGGTCCGCCAAACGCACGGCAAGCAGTGAGCGCACACCGCTGGTTTCTTTCAGCAGGACGTTAGCACGCAGCAGCATGAGGGCTCTGACCAGTTCGGTAGGTAGCGGCGAACCCACGCCGGCTACGTGACTCCGAATCAGGTTGCGTTGCAACTGGATTAACTGGTCACTGGCGATCTTCGTGTCGGCCAGTTTGCCGAAACCGGTATTGACCCCGTACAGCGACGCTCCGCCGTCGATGAACTTCTCGACCGCGTTGCGCGAGCGATCGGCCGCAGTTTTCGCTTTGTCGGAAATCGTTACTCGGGCGCGGTCACGTGCAACCGCTACCACGTCTGCAACGGAGAGCGACTCCCCGTCAATCATGACCTCGTTTGACATGCCCAAGAATATAGGGCGGTTGGGCCCTGAGAGTCAGAAAATGCCGCAGTGCCAGTGTGTCAGAAGTCCGTTCGCCAATCGGGCGCGCCTTACCGGCTCGGCACTACCAAGCTTTCGTCACCGGCGATTCCGGCACCCCCATGCACTGACAGCTCTGGGTTGCCTGGGTCCGTCTGGTAGCTCCAGTCGAACAACATGTAGTCGGCCCCGACGTGAGTCACCCGAACTGCCCCAAACCGCGGGAATCCATCGCCCTCATCCATCTGGAACACGTAACCAAACTGCGGCAGCGCTTGGATCGCGTTGCGACCGTAGCCACCCACTGGGGCAAAGTTGATCGAAGTCAAGTCCGCTATCGGGTCTGGATCATAGAGTGCGAGTTCAGTACCTGCGCGCTCCGGAACCATGAAAAAATCGCCGTTCGAGTCGCGGTCGACCCAAAAATCGATATCCGTACGGTTTCCGTCTGCTACCGCACCTAGTTCCAATGCGCTCACCTGCCCGTTGCCGTCCACGTCTTGGAAGAAGCGAAACCCGCTCTGTGTGGGGCCGCTCTGTATCGCAAAGATCAAGACGTTACGAGCATCCGGCCGTGGAGTATCCCCCCAGATCGGCGAGAAATCGCTCTCTCCCCCATCCAGACTCTCCGCGGTTATGCCGTAGCACCGCGGAACTCCGTTGGTCAGCGCGCCGACCAAGAACTCCGGTGCGATGGTTGATCCTTCCTGATCCCAGGTCTGGTCACACAGCCCGCCGTCGATGTCGATATCGAAACCAGTGCTGTACACCCTGTACTGCAGAAACAGGTCGGCCGGCGCATTGGCAAAGGAATTGTCGGTCCACGCCAAATGGATCGCGCCGTTGAGACTCGTAGTGGTTAGTGACGCCGGCGGTTCCAACTCAGTTACGACAATGTCGTTGACTGAATCATTGCCGCAGGCAGCTGCAAGAATCCCGACCAATGGCACGAGCAGTACTCGTCGCATCTCAAGCCTCCCAGTCTCTGACCGTTCTGTCGCTAACGGAGGCAGATCGCGTGCCAACCAGCTATGAACTCGTAACCTATTGTTTTACAAGTAATTACCCACTAGGCCTTGGGAAATAAATGTCCTGCATTTGGGACAGGGATCGCCTAGCGCCGTCCCTGCCTGACAGTGCGTTGATCGTACTGGAACTTCAGTTCCGGCTGGTCGGTGAGAGTGATGAAAAAGTTAAAGGCAAAGTTGCCGTTGGGGGCCTTCACAAATGAGAAGGTCGCCCGCCATCGATGCATCTCGCGGTCCATCCTAACTATGTGCTGTCCGAAGTCCTTTGTCGTTGCGTTGTACTGCGTGTTCCACGATACCGACCAAGCTGCGGTGGGAGAGAAACCAACCTGCAACCCAACAGTGCGCTCAGCCGGTGTCTCGATGACAGTCGAATCCGAAGTACGACGCGGACGCCTGCGTTTGTCGTCGTAGGTGATGCCGGCACGAAAACCGCGCCCGGGCAGACGGCGCGCACCGAGTCGGTCGATGGCCGGATCGAGTCCACGCGGAGGACCAGTCGCCGTGCCCTGAGGCTGCAGCAAGTCGTCTTCGTCATCGAACTCCTCTTCCGGTTCGGGCTTGGTGTTTCCGCCCGTCAGCATGGCCAAGACGTTGGTGATCGTCGGTCCAGTTAGGCTGAAGCGCGCCGACACCGATGTGAGAAAGGGACTAAAAGACGAACTGTCAAAACCCACGGGGCCATCCCACAGATCGTGGGACGCCGAAAGCGTAAAACCACGCAGTAGATCGCTAGTCAAGCTGTTCCGCAACGACTGCGTGCGCCAGCCATTCCTTCCGGGTTTCTTCGCTTGCTCGAAATCATACTGGATCGACGATGTCTGAATACGCAGCACTTTGACCTTGGGCAAGTTACGGATATCCGACGTCGTGTCGTCTGGTGGGGGCTTGAGTTTTCCTTCAAACGTCTGCGACAGACCGAAGCTGACGGTATGAACCGTAGGACTCTTCAACTGCAGAGTAGCAGAAGGGCCGGCAAGGGCCCTGGCAAAGTCCTCAGGCACCGTTGCCGATGGCCTGAGATTCCAGCTGACCCGCGGAGATACTGCATGTCTGATGCGGGATAACCCGGCCACGCCGGGGAGGAAACCGAACAGCGTCGGCGAGATGCTGGCACCAAACGACAGCCTCTTCCCCTGGCTAACCCAATTACCACCGGAAAAACGGTTTCGTATCATGAACGGGCCCGATGTCTTGTTCTGGATGCCCAGTGTTGGCTGTAGCTTCCATGTACTCGACAGCAGGATCGGCAGATTGATCCCCGTATTCCAGTCAAGGCTCGAGTTGAAGTCCTCTCCGAAAAACCGGGTCGTGACCTGGCTTGAGTCGTCGGGATCGATGATTGTGAGCGGCGGCGGCGGACGGTCCGTCGTGAAGTCGCTGAAGCTGAAATCGTTCTGCAGATTCCACCGACCGACTCTAAGCGGGGTATTGACTCTAACGGACAGAGTCCGCTGATCGGGAAATAGAGAGTCTACGCTCTCGACCCCACCTATCGGCGCCGATAGCAATGGGATGCCTGGTCGTTGGCTCAGTCGCTGCACCCTCGTCAATGAGAACGACGGAGACCAAGTGATGTTCTCGCTCAAGTTGATCGGGACAGGGGAGATACTCAGATTGGGGAGCGTCTGGCTCACCGTATTGTTGCTCAGATCTTGCGTGCGGCTCCCGCCAACCGTCACCGTTCCCCAGTCATACTGCTTGTTGAAGTTGATCCTGCTGCCCAATGTGGCCGTCTGAAGGAGTGGATCGACCGAATTTCGCTCCACAACGCGAGCACTCGTCGCATAGTCGACGCTGGCGTTCAAACGGGTGCGTTGATCAAAACTCTGTTGGTGCGTCCACTGTAGTCGCATAGATTTGGCGCCCCCCACCCCGTCCACTCCCGACTCGAAGATTCGTGACAGGGCAAGATTTCCAGTCACGAATTGGTTGAGCCACCGATACCTGAACTGACCGTTCAGCGCCACAAAATTCTCCGAGAACCAATCGATAGAAGTCTGGAAATCCATGTAATCGTTGATGGCGAAGTAGTATCCCGTATTGGTTATATGGCGCTTGTAGCCACTACTCGGACGAACCAGATCATTGATTCCAAACCGTGGGACCAGGATGCCACTTCTCCTACCGATGCGCATGTCCTGAAACATGAACGGAAGCCACAATACCGGCACATCTCGCACATAGAGCACCGCGGGCCGTGCTACCATGAGGTTGTTGGAAACCCACTTGACGTTATGCGCCGCGAAGTGATAGTGCGGAGTTGGGAGATCGCACGAGGTAACGTCGCTTTCATACGAGTACATGCGGGTGGACGCAGAATCTACCGCCAACTCACCCTTCAGGAACCAATCTACCCCCTGTTGGTTGAATCTCGTAAAGCCTTTGGCGATGATTCCGCGCCTGAGACAGGTATCATATGACATTCCCTCGCCCACTAAAATCGTCTCCCTGTCAAAGAGCTTGGGATCTCCAGTCGCCAACATTCTACATTCGCTCTGCAAGAACAGCACAGAGTCGGCCTCCAGTAAACTTCCCTCGCGCTCGACCAAGGCACGTCCGTTCAGCGTGATGGCGCTCGTCTGAGTCAACAGCGACAGATTGTCGGCGGCGTAACGTGTCACTCCATATCCAGTCAGCGCCGCCAGGGCCGTAAGAAGTGAGTCTGCGGATGGGAAGGAGCGGGATGGTTGAGTGGGAAGGCCAAGTAGTCGCGCAGCAGCGGTGTCGATCGGCTGGGGAACAGTATCCTGCAGGACACCAGCCTGCCCCTGGGGCGGCGGCGGTGGCTGCCCGCCTTGGGCACTGACGGACGTGGCACCGCCCAAAAGGCATAGGATGAGCACCGCGCCAGCAATTGTATTGTTGACTCGTTTCTTCCATACGACCCGCGAAATCATGATACCGACTTCGTAAAGCAACACGATCGGCGCCATCAACATCAGCATCGACACCACATCGGGTGGCGTGAGCATGGCGGCAAGAACGGCTGCTACCACAAGTGCGAACGGCCGGTTCTTGGCAAATGCCGAGGGGCCAACGAGCCCGATCGTCGCGAGGAACACCATGAGAACCGGAAGTTCGAACATGATTCCAAACGCGAGTATGATCTGGGTGGCCAGACTGAAATACTCGTTTGCTGTGATGATGAACTCGAGATCCTCCCGCTGGAACGAGAAGAAGATCTTGAGAGCGGCCGGCAGCACCCACAGGTATGCCATCAATGCCCCTGCCAGGAACAGTCCTATCCCTGCAATCAGGGCCGGTGTTACATGCTTCTTTTCGTGTTCATACATTGCCGGCGACAGGAACGACCACGCTCGCCATGCAATGATCGGTGCGGCGAGCACGACTCCGACGAGCAGGGCAAGCTTGAGGGTGATAAAAAATGCTTCGGTGGGCCGCGTGACGAACAGCTTGCCCTCGGGAAGGAATGGCGCGATCGGAGCCTTGAGCAACGCCAGCACGTCGAAGTGCTGCACCGTGTAGAAGCCTATCGCCGAGCCTACTACGAGGGCGGCAAGACTCCACAGGATGTGCCATCTCAGTTCCTCGAGATGATCGAGAAAGGGCATTTCGCCCTTGTGATGTTTCCTAGTCATTTGGAGTGCGCCGGACGCACCGGTTTAGCTAGCGGCCCGGATTCAGTTTGGCCCGGGCGAGTTCAGCAGCGTCCGACCTGGGCCATCCGCTGACAACCCGATTGTAATACACCTGTGCTGCTTCTAGGTCCCCCCGTTGCTCGGCAAGAAGACCAAGACGGTACAGCGCCGTGGGGGCTCTTGGCGAGTCTTGATAGCGCTGTGCAACAAGCTCATAGGCGACAGCAGCTGAATCGGGATCCGAGCGCTCCCATGATTCGCCGATATGAAACAGTGCATCTCCAGCCCGCTCGTCGTCGGGATAATTGCTCAGCAGAAATCTGAAACCCTGGCGCGCCGTCTGAACGCTGCCGCGGCGCAGTTGCTGGATCGAGACGTTGTATATCTCGGAGGCAGGTGGCACATCCCCCGCAGAGATCGCCGCACCCGACGTATCTCCGGCGACCGCTCCCTGGACGACCGGGACCCTTTCGCGTTCCTCCAGCCTGTCCTGTAACTCGGAGAGTCGCTGTTGGCTCTGGCCAGTGAGTTCTTGAGTTTGAACCAGCAGCCGCAAGACCTCTGTCATGTCGGTTCGGACCGTGCCCTGAAACGCCACCAACCGCTGACTCTGGAGCCTAACAGAGTCCGTAAGGCGTTGCTGGAGCGTGATTATCTGTTGGAATGTGACATCAAAAAAATCGGCCCGCGCAGAATCTGCGCGGGCCATTTCAGCACGGAGTTGCTGTACTTCGTTCTCAACGCGACGAACATCGCCCTTGAGCGCACAAGCGCTCAAGGCGACGGACGCTACTACAAATGCACCAAACGACCTCACATCCCAGGACGCTTGAGAACCGAACCACCACCCGTAATTGTGAATTCGGACCGTCGGTTCATAGCCCAGGCGCTCTCAGTGTGGCCCGCGTCGGCCGGCTGCTCCTCACCCCTCGACTCGACAGTAATGCGCGATGCATCTATGCCCCGGTCGGTCAGGAATTTCCGGGCTGAAATCGCTCTCCTATTGCCCAGGGCAACATTATACTGATCGGTTCCGCGCTCATCGCAGTGTCCGGTGATCTCGATACTCAATCCGGGATTGGCCTGCAAGACCGCCAGCTTCTCATTCAACACATCGGTGTCCTCACCCACACGGACTGCAGATTTATCGAAATCGAAGTGGACTCTTCGGGCAATCATCGCGCGGACGGCATCTGTCTCCCGGCGGATTGTCGCCAGGGAATCGGTAGTCCGCTGGCGGCGGACGCGCTCCTCGCGTTCCCTCACGCGCCTCAAGCTGTCTGCACGGGCCGTCTCGCGCGCAATTGAGTCTCGCTGGGCGTTCGCCCGTGCAATGGAATCCGGATCGGGCTGGGGTGTGACCGGCGGTGGTGGATTGCCGCCGCAGGCGCTGGCGATCAGGATGGCAGAAATGCCCAATGTAGTGGCTAGGGAAAGGCGCATTGTAACTCCAAGATCAGGTTCGTTGAGTCAAGTTCAGTTTTCGTCAGGTCTCTCTATACGAAGAGACCACTTGGGAAACCTCGTACCACCAATTCTAGTCAGCTGGCGAACGCGTCCGGTGTCGGTATCCATCACCCAGACCTGCTCCGATCCCGTGCGGCTCGACTTGAACACAAGGTGCCGACTGTCGGGCCCCCACGATGGATCTTCATTACGGCCAAAGCTCGTCAACTGCCGGACACTTCTGGTCCGCGAATCCATCAAGAAAACCTGCGGACTTCCGGCCACCGTTCGATGAAACGCCAACCACAACCCATCGGGAGACCAAGTCGGACTATGCGAGTCGCCCGTTACCCCATAATCAAATGGTGCGAACAGCTCCTGGTCGGTGCCATCTGACGCCATCACGTAGATCTGAGCAAGGCCCGATCTAGTTGACTCGAACGCGATTCGACGCCCGTCTGGGCTAAATGCTGGTGAAAGGTTATCGGAAAACCGACCCACCGTCAAGCGTTGTAAACAACAGTCCTGCGCAAGGTTATATGAGAAGAGGTCAGTGCCCTGTTCCCAGCTCCGACTGAACGCCAATGCCCGTCCGTCCGGAGAGAATATCGGACTGTAGTTCATATATTGGGAAGTGACCGCAATCGTCGATTCCGTATCCGATCTCAGGTCATGGAGCCTGATGCTCCCCTGCCTGAAATCGGTATAGGCCAGCATCCAACCATCGGGAGACCAGGCAGGAGAAAAGGCGGACACACCATCGGGAGACAGGGGCCTGCGCCCACGTCCGTCAGAGTCGATTGTATAGAGTCGACCCCGGCTGACGAATGTGACGCGGCTGGCCGCAAACCCAACCTCGCCGGTCGCCACGCGAACCACTTCGTCCGCCGCCCGGTGTACCTCCATCCTAAACTCTGGCGAGTGAGGATCGGATTCGGCCAGCACTGCGCTCTTGGCCACCGCCTCACCCCTCACGTCATAAACGTTCACGCTGAGAGAGGAATCTGGGGTCTCCAACACGCTGACCGCGAAATCGGCCCCGAGAGCAGCATATAGCGAATAATTGACGAAGACCCCGGAGGTCGTCCCGTTGTCTTCGGTCGTGCTCACACCCAGAACCAGACTGTCTCCACCCGGCAGGAAAATCATCTCAAAGCGATCGCTGAAATCCAGATCTCGCCGCAAGATTGTGCGGGCGGAATCGAGCACTTCTCGATGCGGTCCTCCCAACACGAGCATGCCCGGCCGCATTCCCGGGGTGTAAGTGATACCCAGTCGGACTCCTTGCTCAACCGGCGGGATGGTGTCCTGGGCCGACACCGCACTGGCTGCCAACGCCGGCGCTAACAAGAACTGCAGAACCCGCAGCGTCTTCGCCCCGAGCATCCGCTTGCGCAAACCCTCCGTCATCTCGCCGACTTGGGATCGAAGAAGAAGCTCACCGGAAGAACGTCGGCCGGATAACCATCAGGCAGCGGGCCAAACGCGACCGCATTGGCGGCCGCCTCTATGGCTCCCTGAGCCTCCGTGTCAAATCCGAAACTCCCCGAGCGTTGCACAAACTGAAAATTAGTGACCGCACCGTCCCGGTGAATGAAAAATATCACTTCGGCCTTGAGCGACCGGTTGCCCTTGGGACGGCTCCACCTGCGATACACCTGTACCACGATATTTTGCAGGTAGGCAGGGTACGGGAAATCTACGCCGCTGGTGTTTACCGTCGCGGGATCGCTCCCGGTCGAGGGCTCTGCATCCGCGACCAACGTGTCGGGATTCGTCCGTGCCGCCGGCTCCTGCTCGTGTTCGCGATCTTGCTTGGGAGGAGGGGGCGCTTCTGCGACAGACGTACGACGTTCTTGACGCGTAGGCACCGTCCGCTCGGCCGGCCGTTGCACAACCTCCGGAGCGCGGCGGGTCTGTCGAGTTGTTTTCGGGGCCGCGACTAGTTCCACACGGTAGACCGGCGGCATGGCTCGCTGCACCCCGGCCGGTACCAACACCAACGCACCCGCGAGAATGTGAAAGGCAAGACTACCTGCCACTGCTCCGCCGGTTCTTGCGCGGGTTCCAGTTGCGCTGGTCACACCCGGCCGGCCCAATCCTCTCACCGACGTATTACCTCGTCTTGCAAGACTATTCCCACCCCTTCGATCCCCGCCGCCTGAATCACTGCCAATACGCGCACCACATCACCGTAGTCGGCACGCTTATCGCCATGAAGGTAAACGCCGTTGGGCTTCCGCCGATCGACCAGCGCCTTGAACGTGGTACGAAACTCTTGATACGAGAGGGAAGTCTTGTCGTCTCCCACAAAGATCCGGCCCTCCCGGTTCACGGTGACGTTGAGCCCGTCCTTGGGCTGGATCGGACGGGCCTCGCCTCGCGGCAGCTCGACGTCCACCCCCCCCTGCATGATGGGCGCAGTGATCATGAAGATGATCAGCAGGACGAATGCGACATCGACCAACGACGTCACGTTGATGTCCGCGCTGAGTGGCAAGTCGCCTCTGTTCCCAAATCCTCGATTCGGCACTGCTAAATTTTTCCTTCTCGCGCCATTGAGCCGATGATCTCCTGAGCGAAACCTTCCAATTCACCGACGAACACCCCGAGCCGATTCGCGAGAAGGTTATATGCGATTACCGCCGGAATCGCGACCGCCAGGCCCACGACGGTAGTCACGAGCGCTTCAGCCACTCCGGGTGCGACCGCCGAAATATTTCCCGACCCGCCGGATGCGATGCCGAGAAATGAATCCATGACACCGAGTACCGTGCCCAAAAGCCCCATCAGCGGACTCACCGAGCCGATAGTCGCCAACCATGGTATAAACCGCGCCATCAGGTCGCGTTCCGCACCTATCTCCTTTGCCAGCTGCATCCGCAGCACTTCGAGCTGCGTGGATGAAAGGGTGTCGTTCTGCGGTTGCTCCCCTCTCTCCTTGAGCGCACCCGGGCGGATTTCGGAAAAGAAGTTCAGACCTTCCCGCAACAGGCGGCCGAACGGAGACGGCGGCAGTTTCATCACTGCGTGGTATGCATCCTCCAGGCGCGACGTGCGTTCCAACTCGTCGAAGAACCGGTCACCCAGCTTTCTCACGCGCCTAAACTGGACCCACTTAAGTAGAATCAGAGACCAGCAGACCATTGAGAAAACTACGAGAATGAGAAGGACGATCTTGGTGGCGACACTCGATGCGGTGATGAGTTCCCACGGGCTCGTCGGCAGCGCTCCGCCCACTTGTAAGATCACGTGGCGTTCTCCGTAATCCACTGATAGGTAGCTTGCAGTCCCTCTTGTAATGGAACCTGCGGCTCCCAATCGAGTTCGCGCTGTATCCGGCCTATGTCCACTGCGCTCCTTTGAAGTTCTCCCGATCGGGGAGGCAGGTGCTCTATCTGCGTGTTGGTTCCGGTAGCAGCGATCAGTGTCTGTGCAAGCGTGTTAACACTCGTTTCGGTTCCGGTGCCGACATTGAATGCGGCCACGTCAATGGTGTCGATGCTCTCGACGGGGCAACTGGTAACGGCTAGGTTCGCGCGCGCAACGTCCGTGACGAATACGTAATCGCGTGTTTGCTCGCCATCGCCAAAAATCTCGATTGGAGCACCCGCGCTGATCCGGCTGCAGAATATCGCGACGACACCAGCCTCACCATGAGGGTTTTGACGCGGCCCATAGACGTTGCCGTAGCGCAACGAGATGACCTCAATGCCATGCAGCAGAGAGTAGGCAGCGAGATAGAACTCCGAGGTGAGCTTGCTCACTCCATATGGTGATATGGGCAGCTTGCGGGCATCCTCCTTGTGCGGCAGTGCGTCGCTCTCGCCGTACACAACCCCACCGGACGATGCAAACACAACGCGCCCAGTACCGCCGGCCCGAGCGCCCTCCAGAAGGTTGAGAAACCCCAAGATATTGGTTCTGGCATCGAATTCAGGGTCGGCCACCGAGACTCGGACATCCATCTGCGCCGCGTGATGGTTCAGCACGTCAAACCGGTTGCTCTCGAGCAGCTCGCGAGCCTCCGGCGAGCCGATATCACACTGTACAAACGTTGCTTTGGGCGGAACGTTCTCACGACGACCGCTCGACAGATTATCGATGATCGTGACCTCGTAGCCGTCCTTCACGTAAAGGTCAGAAACGTGCGAGCCGATGAATCCAGCACCACCGGTCACAAGCACCTTCTTGGCCATGAATCTCCTCTCAAATGCTGTATGTCAGTAACCGCACACACCGCATAAACAACCGGCCGTCCGTGGACGGCCGATGAATTTGTAACGCGAAGGAATCTAAACAAGGACGGAATCTACAAAGTGAGTGCGATAGAGCACGCTCTCACAATACAGCGGCAAGTCTGGACCCGATCACCCTGGGCTCCTCACCACCTATGACGGCATCTTGCGAACGAGACGCACTGGAGCACCTTCAGCAATTCCTAGATCTCTGATGCTGATCACGAAACCGGACGCCGAACCGTTACGCACGTGTACGATTTGCAGGACTGCCACGCTCGTAGCCGGAACCGACCCTGCATCGCTGCTGGGCTTCAAGACCTCGAAAAGATCACCGAGGGCAACACCATCCTCGCGACCGAGATCGATGAAAACGACATCCTGCTGGCCCGGCACGGTATGGATATCTCGCGGCGCCACGATCAGACCCATCGCTCCATTCTCTATCGGGACCGGCGACACCAGACCTGGGTCGTCGAACGTCTCGAGCGGGAGCGCCATCTGCCTGTCGGCAACCCGTCCGAACTGAGTCACCACTTCGGCCCGGACTTGTGAGCCGGATACGTGCAAAACTCGCACGATTCCCGTCGGCACAACCACATGGCCCCATCCCCTGACCTCGCGGGTCAAGTCTACCATCAAGAGAGAATCACCCACCTGGTAGGTGGCCGACTCCGGGGCCTCGATATTCACCTCGCCGTAGATCCGCGCCGACGAAGAACCTGGCAAGTTCCTAATGGTCGGCCGTCCGACGGCCGACACCATATGTGCCCAAGGAAGGTCATCTCCCTCAGTCAGGAATCCGGCGGCATAGAACTCGCCTCGGCGAACGGGACGATAGCGAAAAGCCGGTGATCCAGCCCGTCCGACGAGCATAGCCGCCGCCCCTTCGGGACGGTTGAAGATCGTTGGCGTTGTCTCGCTCGGAGGCGGTGGCGGTGCAACAGGAGCCGGCGGCGGCTCTTCGATCGTCACCACCTCGGGTGGCGGGACGACTGCTCGCGACTCGGTAGTATCGACGTCGGAAGGCTCGGCACTGACTACTCGCACCGGTTCAGCCGGCACCAGCCGGAGTTCTTCGCCCGGGAATATCCAGTGAGGATCCTCAACCACCATGGTGTTAATTCGATAGATCTGGGGCCACAGAAACGGATCACCAAAGTATCGCTCTGCAATGTCCCAGAGAGTTTCTCCATCGACTACGACATGCACCGTGGGCCGCTGCGCGGCGCCCCCGGCTTGCTCCTGCGCCTGCAAGGCGACCGCCGAGGCCATAAGGCCGGCGGCCGCCACCGCAGAACTAAAACGGAAGATCGTCGTCTTCCTCATCTAGCGCCTCCGGAAAGTCGTCGTACGACTCACCCCCACCGGCCGGTGCCTTCACGGGCGCACCCGCTTCGACACCAGATGCGCGAGACCCTAGCATGATCACTTCCCGCGCATTGATCTCCGTGCTGTAGCGAGTCTTTCCCTCTCGGTCTTCCCAAGTTCGGTATTCGATCCGCCCCTCGACGTAGATCCTATCACCCTTCTTCATGTACTTCTCTGCCACATCGGCCAGGCCGGAAGACTTGTTGTTCCACAGCACAACACGGTGCCATTCGGTCTTCTCCTGACGCTCTCCCGCCTGATTGTTCCACTGGCGGCTCGTGGCCACCGACAGGGTGGCCACACGGGTCCCGTTGGCGGTGCTCCGCACCTCTGGATCATTGCCCAGATTGCCGATGAGCATCACCTTGTTCAGACTGCGACTCAAAATTACCTCCGAAGTTCGCGGGGTGGGACCCGGACGGGGACAAACTATAGGAGCTTTAAGTCCTTTTGTCAACCGAAGATACGCGACTTGGCGCGATTTATTGCGAGCCCTGTTTCGGCTTGACTTCGGGGTCGTGCCGAGGCTCATGTCCGGCCCCCAAAGGCACCCCATGTTCGCGCTCCCAACGGACCTGTGCTTCGGCCTGACGGCCGTAATTCGGCTCAAACGAGGCGGGATCCCTTACGCACGTCGTCGCCTTCCCAACAGCGAGCAGCTCTATTAGTGCACCGGCCCTCGGTGCCCCTGTCGGCGGGCCAACCGGTCGTCGTCCCGTCCATTTCTGGACAGCTTGCGAATGACTCACAGCGCCGTCTCCGACCGCCAGCCATGGCCGCACCGGAGACTGTAGCTCAAGCGCCTCGACAGTAGCCAGAGTCGGTGGCAGCTCAACTTGGATCTCATTGCCGGCAAGACTGTAAACTCCCCCAAAGACCTCGCCCCGGAGTGCGTCATATAGCGCGGCCACCGGGGCCGGATCGATCTGAAGTCCACTCCAGGCAGCAGCTAGCAGAGACGGGGCAGTGGAGAGGGTCAGGTCGTCATGCTCCATCAAGAGGCCCTTCACCGTCGCAAAGGCAATGCGGAGGCCGGTGAAGCTGCCCGGCCCATCCGCCACCACAATGCCGCTCAAGTCACCGTAGTCCGCACCTGCCAGGCGCAACACCTCTCCGATGGCCGGTACTAGTGAGGTCGCGTGTCGCCTGTTGGCAATGACAATTTCGGCCTGCATGGATCCGGGTTCCCCGACAGCTACACTCCCCATAGCGGTTGTCGTATCCAGAGCCAGACTCAAGCTCACCTGACACGCTCCAAGAGCCGTACGGACGGATCGTCCCCGTGCCTCAAGACGATATGAACGTCCGGGGCCGGCACGAACTCGCCTCCTTGTTCGGGCCACTCGACTATCAGCACTGTAGCTCGTCGCTCCAGGTCCGGAAAATCGAGATCCAGAGCCTCGGCGGGTGATCTCAAACGATAGCAGTCGACGTGGATCAGAGTCTTGTCACGGGCCCGGTATTCATTTACGAGAGAAAAAGTGGGACTTCGCACGTAGTCTACCCCCATCGCTCTCGCGAATCCCTGAACAAAGGTGGTCTTACCGGACCCGACTTCACCCGAAAGCCAGACGACTGCCCCGGCCTCGATTGCGGTTGCAAGAACTTCAGCTTCGGCCTGCATCGCATCGAGTGACAAGAGTCTCTCCGTCCCGCGCAGTGGCTCAGCTACCACGCTTACCCGACCGGCCCATGCGTGCGCCTCGAGGGCTCCTTCGAACCGGATCGCCTTCGGCCTTCAGCTCGAAGACCTGGTCCCTCAACTGCGCCGCGAGTTCGAAATCGAGTTCTGCTGCCGCTTCCCTCATCTGTTTCTCCAACAAAACGATGAGACTCTCTCTGTCCAATCGTTCACTACGATTCAGTGGTTCGGGTTGCGGCATCTTTGTTAGACGCGCATCTGCAACTCTGGTGACAAGACGTACCTGCTCGACGGACTTATGAATCGATCGCGGAGTAATGCCGTGTGCCTCATTGTGGGATTGCTGGATTTCCCTTCGCCGGTCCATCTCATCGAGGGCGCGTTGCATCGAGCCCGTAATCCGGTCGGCGTACAGGATAGCCCGGCCATTCACGTGTCGCGCTCCGCGGCCAACCGTTTGAATTATTGAGCGATCCGAACGCAAGAAACCCTCTTGATCGGCATCGAGGATTGCGACCAATGCCACCTCAGGAAGATCCAAACCCTCTCTTAGGAGGTTGATACCAACAAGAACATCGAACTCCCCCAGTCGGAGGCCGCGGACAATTTCCATTCTCTCAATCGTATCGATGTCTGAGTGCATGTAGCGGACGCGGACGCCGGTCTGCAGAAGGTAGTCGGTGAGATCCTCCGCCATGCGCTTGGTAAGTGTCGTAACCAGGACACGATCTCCCTTGGCCGCACACTCGCGGATCTCCGCCAGCAGGTCATCGACCTGGCCCTTGACAGGCCGAACCTCGACTCGCGGATCGATCAGCCCGGTCGGCCGTATGATCTGCTCCACTACGACTCCGCCGCTCAACTCCAGCTCGGTAGCGCCCGGGGTCGCCGACACAAACAGCGTGCGCGGAGTGAGATCCATGAATTCGGTAATGTTGAGGGGGCGGTTGTCCAGGGCCGACGGGAGTCGAAAGCCATACTCCACCAGAGTTGTCTTACGAGACTTGTCCCCCTCGAACATACCGCCTATCTGAGGCAGGGTAACATGTGATTCGTCTATGATCGTCAGATAGTTGTCGGGCAGATAGTCGAGCAGGCATGCGGGTCGCTCGCCGGCGCCGCGCCCAGTGAGATGTCTGCTGTAGTTCTCAATGCCGGCACATGCTCCCACCTCTAGCAACATGTCGATGTCGAAGTGGGTGCGCGATTCCAACCGTTGCGCCTCCAGCAACTTGCCGGCCACGCGCAGCTCCGCCAATCGCTCACGCAGTTCCTGTCGGATCAGGGTAACCGCCCGTTCGATGGTCGGACGGCGAACTACGAAGTGGGTTGCCGGATAGATAGCGCAGCGATCCAGCCGTGTGATGACGTTGCCCGTGAGCGGATCTATTTTGGAGATCCTCTCCACGGTGTCGCCCCATAATTCCACCCGTACCGCCTGTTCCTCGTATGCCGGAAAGATCTCCAGCGTGTCACCTCTGGCCCTGAACTTTCCACGCTCGAACCCGATATCGTTTCGCTCGTACCTTATCCGCACCAGGTCCTCGAATATCGCATCGCGAGAGCGCTCCTCACCTTCGCTTAGCGTCAGCATGAGTTGACGGTATGCGGCGGGGTCACCCAATCCATATATGGCGCTAACGGTCGCAACGATCACTACATCTTGACGCTCCATGAGGCTCGATGTCGTTCGTAGCCGGAGCATGTCTATATCGTCGTTTATCGACGCATCCTTCTCTATGTAGGTGTCAGTAGCCGGCACGTAGGCTTCGGGCTGATAGTAGTCGTAGTACGAGATGAAATATTCAACGGCGTTCCGTGGTAGGAACGATTTGAATTCGCCGTAAAGCTGGGCCGCGAGAGTCTTGTTGTGCGACAGGACAAGGGCCGGACGACCAAGGGCGGCGATTACGTTGGCGATGGTCACGGTCTTGCCCGAGCCGGTTACACCCAGCAGCGTCTGATATCGCTCGCCCCGGTCGAGGCCCTTGCTCAACTCGGCAATCGCGCGCGGCTGATCACCAGCCAGCACGAACGGCATCTCCAATTCAAAAACGCTCACGGAAGCCGCAGCAGTCGGACCCTCAGCTCGATTCTGAATCGACTGCGGAGGTAGGTTCCCTCCGATCGACCGACGTGATGCCTTTGACCCGCCGCATCACTCGCATCACCTTGGCAAGTTGCGCCTGGTTTTCGACCTCCACTAGAACTGAACCAAACATTGCAGCGTCTTTGCTCGAGAGTTCCGCGCTTCTGATGTTGGTCCCCGTCCGGGATACCGCATCCATTAGGTCAGCGTAGAGACCTCTCCGATCCTCACCGGAGACCCCGAGACAGACCACGAAGACTTCATCCTGCATGCTCTGCCAGTCGATTTCCACCCGGCGATCGGCATCGGATGACATCGTTAGGAGGTTGGCGCAGTCGGCCCTATGGATGGAGATCCCCCGCCCTTTAGTCACATATCCTACCACTGGATCTCCCGGTACCGGCTGGCAGCACTGTGCATATCGTACCACTAGACCGTCTACACCGTGAATGCGGACACCACGACCCAGACGGATGCGGTCCAGCACCCTGCCGAACATGGTCGGCTTGGGCGCCTCCAGAGCCTCCGTCTTGTGATCGGGGAATAGGGCCTTGATGACTTGCCCTATCGGCACGTCACCGCGACCCAAAACGTGGTAGAGTCCGTCGGCCGATCCGACGGACAGGCGATCGGCGGCCTGCGCGGTCTGCTTTGGTTTCACAGCGCCGAGCTTTCGGCGGCGCAGTTCGCGCGCGAGTATTTCCTTGCCCAGTCCGATGCTGGTATCGCGTTCCTCGAGTTTTAGCCACTGACGGATCTTGTGGCGTGCGCGGGCTGTTCGAACATGGCTGAGCCAATCCTTGCTTGGTCGCGCGTGCGGACCGCTGAGTACCGTCACGGTATCACCGTTCTTGAGCGACCGGTGGAGCGGTGTGATCCTCCCGTTTACCTTTGCCCCCTGCGTCTTCAGACCAACCTCAGTATGCACGGCGAACGCGAAGTCGATTACCGTCGCACCTTTCGGCAAGCGCTTTACGTCACCCTTGGGCGTGAAAACAAATATCTCATCCTGAAACAGATCGATTTTCAGAAATTCGAGAAATTCCTCGGGGCTGTGCTCGTCCTGTTGCAGTTCGAGCAACTGCCTGAACCAAACGAACTGATCGTCCAGCTCGTCACGTTTCCCTTTTTCCTTGTACACCCAGTGAGCCGCGATACCGTATTCGGCGGTCCGGTGCATTTCGCGAGTTCTTATTTGGATCTCATAGAGACTGCCTACGGGACCGAAGATGGTTGTGTGGAGAGACTGATAGGCATTCGACTTGGGCGACGCGATATAATCTTTGATTCGTTCCTGCAACGGAGTCCACTTGTGGTGGATTACACCCAGAACATGGTAACAATCAGGCACGCTATCGACGAGTACTCTGACGGCCATCAGATCGTAAATCTCCTCGAACGGGTGGTCTCTCTGCGTCATCTTCTTGTAGATCGACCAGAGGTGCTTGGGCCGTCCCGTGATCTCAAAATTTTGTATTTCGGCCTGCCGTAGGGCTGCCTCTAACGGCCGGCGCAGACCTTCTATCATCTGATCGCGTTCAGCGGCCGTCGCCTGGATGGTGGAAACGAGCTGCTCGTAATCGTCCGGCTCCAGGAACTTGAACGCCAGATCTTCGAGTTCGGCCTTGACACCAGCCATTCCAAAGCGATGCGCCAGGGGTGCGTAGATCTCTCGGGTTTCCAGCGCGATCCGGCGACGACTCTCCGCCGGCAGGTGTTCGAGCGTGCGCATATTGTGTAGGCGATCCGCCAACTTGACTACGATCACTCGCGCATCCCGTGCGATCGAAAGCAGCAACTTGCGGTAGTTCTCAGATTGTTCTTCTGCTGCCGACTGGAAGGTCAAGCTCGAGATCTTGGTAAGTCCGTCTACCATCCCCGCTACTTCTTCCCCAAACAGCTCCTTGATTTCGTCTAGCTCGACCTCGGCATCTTCCACGACGTCGTGGAGCAATGCAGCGGCGATAGTAATGGAATCGAGATGCTGCTCTACGAGGATCTTGGCGACCTCGATCGCGTGGTAGATAAAGTCTTCGCCCGAAAGGCGCTTCTGCCCCCGGTGGGCGGCGGCGCTGAATTCGAACGCACGCTCGACCAACGGCAAGTCCAGCCTATCTTTCCGCTCAGCTAGGACTGCTGCAAATGCAGAATCGACCTTCGCCAACGCAACCGTCACAAAAGACCTGCCTCCGCAAAGCTGAAGTATCTATCTCCACCCACCACAACGTGATCGTAGAGCGGAATGTCGAGTAGCTTCCCCGCGTCGCTCAGCTGCCTGGTTACCGCTCGGTCGTCGGCCGAAGGCGTGGGGTTACCGCTCGGGTGGTTATGCACCACGATGACGCCGGCTGCAGCCTCCGCAATGGCTGCCCTAAACACCTCCCGTGGATGAACCAACGAGCTGTCGAGGATGCCCCGCGTTATCAGTAGATCGCGCCGGATCCTGTTCTGTGTATCAAGCGCCAACAGATGAAATTCCTCTACCGCCAAGTCACGCATGCGCGGCCCGCACCAGCGGTGAACATCAGCTGGACTCCGTATGCCAAACGGCTCTTCCCGCCCCTCTCCTGCCAATCGCTGCGCCAGTTCTAAGGCCGCGGCCACTCTTGCGGCCTTGGCCTTACCTACCCCGGACACACCGGCCAGTTCTCCCGGCGGGCGGCGAGCCAGTTCGCGCAGGGAGCCCGTCCCAATCCGCAGGAGTCCACCTGCCACCTCAAGTGCGTCGCGGCGCGCAGTTCCCGTACTTATCAGAATGGCGAGGAGTTCAGTGGTCGTCAACGAGGCCACACCGAGCGTGAATAGCCGCTCGCGGGGTCTGTCTGCAACTCGGGTTTCGGAAAGTCGAAGGCTGTCCATCCCCCGAAGATGTGCACTTCGGAGAGAAAAACATAAACGAATCAGCGCAAGACGTACCCGTAGTCTACGACATCGGACCCTTTGCGCGTCATATCAGGCCTTGGCCCCGTGGCATTTCTTGTACTTTCTCCCGCTTCCGCAAGGGCAGGGGTCGTTCCGGCCCACCTTAGGCATGGTCTGCTGTCCAACCGCTGCACCGCCGGCTGAGGGCCGCTCGCCATGAGATGTCACGATACCGTCCGTTCGGGAGCGGGTTCTGGCAGCTCCCGGCACCATCAAATCGGTCTCGGAAACCGGCTCAGAACGCTGCTCAACTCGCGGACCAGCAGGTCTTTGGGCGGGCGGACCAGCGTTGACCTGCAATTGATGCTTGAAGAAGGTTTCGGTGAACGTGGATCGGATGTCGTGCATGAGATCCACGAACATGTCGAATGCTTCCCTCTTGTACTCCACCAACGGGTCCTTCTGACCGAGCGACCGATAGTAGATCCCGCTCCTCAGATGGTCTAGCTCGAACAGGTGGTCCTTCCACTTTTCGTCCAGCACCCGTAGGAAGAGATGCGACAGTACTTTCTCGCCGAGCTGCTCGATCCCGTGACGAGACCCCAGTTCATCCCACGTGACCAGTTTGGTTTCAAATGCGGTCCGACCTGCTGCGTGAAGCAGCGAGGCGAGCGAACCGAGGTCCGGTACCTTGTCCGCATCCTGGATGTCTGGAGCAGAAAGCAAGAACCGCTGCAGCAAGGCGGTGGAGACGAGTTCACGGTCCCAGTCCTCCGACCCGTCCAATTCCTCCTCTGCAAACCGAGTCAAGGCCCCGTCAATAGTGCGGATCGCCTCAGCCTTGAGTTCCTCTCCACCCTCCAGCGCGAACAGCCGTAGCGAGTAGATCACCTCACGTTGCTGGTTCATGACATCGTCATACTCCAGCAATCGCTTGCGTGCATCGAAGTTCTGCAGCTCCACTCTCTTCTGGGCGTTCCCAATGGCTCGCGTAACAAGCGGGTGGGTAATCACCTCACCTTCCTCCGCACCACTGCGGTCCATGATCTTGGCAATCCTCTCGGATCCAAAAAGCCGCATGAGATCGTCTTCCAACGACAGGAAGAATGTGCTCTGCCCCGGATCTCCCTGTCGGCCGGAGCGGCCGCGGAGCTGTCTGTCTATGCGACGGGACTCGTGCCTCTCGGTGCCGACAATCACCAATCCACACGGAGGATCGTCATTGCAGCCCCGCTTCTTCATCTCGTCCCCATCGAGATCGGGCTGCTCCACCTGCTGCCCGAATGGCGCCAGTTTCGATTTGATCCCACAGACCTCACAGCTCTTGACTCCCGGCCCCAACTTGATGTCGGTACCCCGGCCCGCCATGTTGGTCGCAATGGTTACCGACCCGGCACGACCGGCGTTCCTCACGATTTCGGCCTCTCGCTGATGCTGCTTCGCGTTGAGAACTTCGTGCTTGATACCCCGGCGTTTGAACAACCGCGACAGTGTCTCCGATACCTCGACCGTCGCGGTACCCACCAGAACCGGCAGCCCTCTTTCGCGATGGCGTTCGACCTCATCGACGATAGAGTTGTATTTCTCACGCCTGGTCTTGTAAATGAGATCGTGACCATCGACCCGCCGCACCGGACGGTTGGTCGGGATCACCATTACGTCTAGCTTATATATCTCGAAGAATTCCGTCTCTTCGGTCTCCGCCGTCCCCGTCATACCGGAGAGTTTCTCGAACATCCGGAAGTAATTCTGGATCGTGATCGTGGCGAGCGTTTGAGTCTCGCCTCGCACCGTCACACCTTCCTTGGCCTCGATCGCCTGATGTAGTCCGTCCGACCAGCGCCGCCCGGCCATTATGCGGCCGGTGAATTCGTCCACGATGTACACCTGACCATCTTGCACGACGTACTCGACGTCTTTTTCGTAGAGTGCGTGAGCCTGAAGCAGCTTGTGTATGATGTGGAGTTCTTCGCTCTTTGACGCATACTCCGCTTCGAGTTCGGTCTTGCGCCGCAGTTTTTCCTCTGCCGGCATATCCTCGTCATGTTCGAGGCGTCCCATCTCCTCCGAAATATCCGGCACGACGAACAGCGTCGGATCGCTCGGACTCATCTCTTCGACACCCAGTTCGGTCAGGTGTACAGAGTGCCCACGTTCATCCAGCACGAAGTAAAGCTCTTCCTCAATGTCACGGAATCTTTGCTGCTGGGACGGCAGCTTCCTGTCTGCTATGCGATCCAGATCCACTCGCTGCACTAGCTGCTTGATCCCGGATTTCTGCAGTAACTTCATGAGCCGCTTATGTTTCGGCATGCCGAGCTGGGCCTTGAATAACTTGACTGCGGCTTCGTATTCGGTGCCCTCATCGTCCAGGAGCGGCTCACCTGCGGCGACGAGTTCGTTCACGATTTTTGTCTGTTTACGGACCAACCGCAGCACCTGTGAGTTGTGCTGCGCGTACTCTACATCACCCTCGTTGCCGACGGGACCAGAGATGATGAGCGGCGTTCTTGCCTCGTCGATCAAGATGCTGTCGACTTCGTCGATGATCGCGTAGACGTGTTCGCGCTGCACTCTCTGGTCGAAAGAGAACACCATATTGTCGCGCAAATAATCGAAGCCGAATTCGTTGTTCGTGCCGTAGGTAACATCGCAGTTGTAAGCGGCGCGCCGCTCCGGCGTGGATGGTTCGGTCTTGTCAAGGCATCCGACGGATAGCCCGAGAAAACTGAACAGATGGCCCATCCACTCTGAGTCTCGGCGGGCTAGATAGTCATTGACCGTTACCAGGTGAGCACCCCGCCCTGTTAGGGCGTTCAAATAGAGCGGTAACGTCGCGACCAACGTTTTGCCTTCACCCGTCGCCATCTCGGCGATCTTGCCCTGGTGAAGAACTAACCCCCCGATCAACTGAACATCGTAGGGCACCATGTCCCACGTCAGCTCGTATGCCGTCACTACGACTTTGGTTCCGATCAGTCGGCGGCAAGCCTCTCGAACCGTTGCGAATGCCTCGGGAAGGACTTCATCGAGGGCCTCGGCCGTAGTAGTGTGGAGTTGGTCCTCCAAGTCATGTAGTTCTTTGCCGATTGCATCCCGCTCGCCGGGGTCACTGCAGCTACGTTTTGCCTCTTTCTTCTTGGCCACCTCGCCTTCCAGTGCGCCGATACGCTCCTTGACCATGCCACGAAGCTTGGTAGTCTGCTGCTGAATCTCGGCCTCAGAGTATGATGCGAGACGCTGCTCGTGTTCTTTTATCTGATCTATAATCGGCTGGATCCGCTTCAGTTCTCTCTCGAAGCGTGTGCCGATCACCTTGTTCACTAAGTCTTTGATCATCAGTTCCCTAAACCGTAGAGACCGTGCGTTTCTATGTAATCGGCGACGGAAGCGGGTAGCAGCTCCCGAAACGGTCGACCATCGCGAATCGTCTCGCGTATCCGAGTGGCGGAGATGTCGATCTCCGGCACCTCGAGGTAGCTGGCCACCGCTGCGCTGACCGCGGGCTTGGCACCTGGCCGTGAAAGCACCACTATGCTCGCCAATCGGGGCAGTTCCTCCCACTCGTGCCACCGAGGAAGGTCTTGGACCGTATCTGCCCCAATCAATAAAGATAGCTCAGAATTGGGAAAATCGCGCCGCAGGCTGCGCAGTGTATCGATTGTATAGGAAGTGCCCGCCCGCTCTATCTCCCTCGCATCGGCAACGAACCGAGGGTCTTCCGCCACGACCGCCCTCACCATTTCCAGACGCTCCTGCGGAGAACCAACGTGCGGTCCGGGCTTCAGCGGTTGCATGAACGTCGGGACGAAATGAACGCGGTCGAGCGAAAGCATGTCTGCTGCCGCTGACGCCACCGCAACGTGCGCTATGTGTGGCGGGTCGAACGACCCACCAAAGATTCCGATCCGCAAGTTCTGCCTACGGGGCGTTCCGAGCCGGACATGACTCGGCCCGATCGAGTACCTCCGGATAGAATCGTTGCAACTGTGTGCACATATCGTTCTTGTCTTCGTTGTAGCCGATTTTGTCAAAGGCTTCAACCAGTTTCAGCAGAGCTTCCGGTGCGAAGATCGATTGCGGGTAATCGGCTACAACGGTCTTAAAATATGTTATCGCTGAATCGAACGCCTTGAGACGCAGGTAGAAGATCCCAGAGTCGTATTCCTTCTTCGCGAACTTCTCGTTCAAGACGGTAATACGCTCGCGAGCCTGCAACACTTCAGGGCTAGATGGGTACCGGTTCAGCAATTCGCTGTAGGTGGTGAGCGCACTCAGCCCGTTGGTTGCATCCAGCTCCGATCGTCTCCACAGCTTTCCATATGCTTCGCCGGCTCTCAACAGTGCCCTGGGTGCCAGCGAATCTTGGGGATGCTCGTTTGTCACGCGCCGGTAGTCGCGCGTTGCCTGCAGATAGCGCTTACGCTTAAAACTGCACTCGGCTATGAAGAAGCGCGCGATGGCCTGCCGCGGATCTCTGGAGGACAGCACCAAGGTGAGGCTTTCGAACCCTGTCTCCGCCGCTCCGCAATTCCCTTCCGCAAACTTCAGAAGTGAAACCTCCAGTAGCGCTTCGGGAGTTGGATACTGCGAAAGATTCAGGCCACGTCCACATGCGAGAACTCCGACTGTCAGCAACAGCACCAGCCACGATGATGGCTTGACTGGGAACGACGGTGGAGTTGCAGAACGGTGGTGCTGTGGCCAACTACATGATGTCACTGCCTAAACTCCACCATTTGTCAATTCCCATGTCCATTGTCTTAAGAGACCGCCGTTCAGCCAAGCCACCTCGATTTAACACCATTATGGAGTCCCCGTTCCAGCTGCTTCAACTATCCTGAGGCGTGCCGCCGCAGCCACCGAAATTGAATCGTCAGGTGTACCGCCCACGAACGCACTCTCATAGGCCGCTGCCGCACCCGCAAAATCAGCTCTGGCAAACAGCACATCACCCAATCCTACATACGCCATCCGCCCATATCGCGTCGTACCAGAGCCAGCCACCGCCCGCTGGAACCATGCTTCGGCGGACAGCGGCAGTCCCTGGTCCAACGACTCCCGGCCGAGCCTCAGGGCGCAAAACCCAAGATCCTGCCGCGCACTATCCAACACCGCCGGTTCGCGCTGCCGCCTCAAGAGGCTTTCGAGCACCGGCAGGGCCTCCTCGCACCGCTCCAATCGTCGGAGCACTACTGAGTACTTGTAGACAAGTGAATCCTGTAATCGAGCATCCGGTGCCCCGGCGGCAGCCAACTCCAGCACGGACAACACTTCCTCCGACGGCGGTGCGTCACCTACCTGGCTGGCAATCTCGCGAGAAAACGAGCCCAGCGCGCGCCCAGGTGCGATCTGCTGCAAGCCGACAAGGGCGGTCGTCAACGCGATCCGATCCCGGCCCGCCAACGCCGCCCGGGCAACCCGCGCCAGACCATCCGCCCCTTCGGAAACGCCGGATTCACCACCCGACTCTGCCACAGCAACATACTGCTCGGCAGCACTCGTAAGCTCACCGGTGTGGAAGGCAGCAGCAGCCGTCTTGGCATGTAGTTCGGGATCACTGCGCTGGAGGAGAGCCAGTCGGTACTCTACCAAGGCATCCCTAAATCTGCCGTCTGCGTACGCCTGGTCACCCAGCACTTCGTGCTCAGTTGCAGATCCGACACACCCAGCGAATAAGAACACTGCGACGATCGGCCCAAATCGACACGGCAACTTAGGCGTCCGCCCCACGATCTAGCATGGTAAGATAAGTGATTGCTCTCGTATCGTCTGGGTCCCGCTCCAGCAGCTCCTCCCATACTTCTCTCGCAGTGCCCGCATCACCCGACACATAGCAGGCCATCCCGAAGGTCGATCTGACGTCATTTGATCCAGGCCTGGCGTCGGCCACCTGCTTGAGTGCCTCACGAGCTTCCAGGGAGCGGCCGGCCTCGAGCAGTAGCCTCCCCAGCCGATAGCGGAGGTCGTGAAACTCAGGTCCGAAGCGCAACGCCGCTTCGTATTGGTCAATCGCCTGGCTCAGGGCTCCAGCTTCGACATAGGCCTCACCAAGCGCGGCATGGAGGTTGGCGAGTTCGGATGCATGGTGCGCAGGAACCCCGCCTCTTTCTCCGCCACCGTAGTCTCGCGCCGCCGCAAACGAATCTTCGGCTTCGGCCGGTCTTCCCAATTCGCCCAGCACAATCCCGCGATGGATATGGGCCTCCACGTACCGGGGATTGAGTTCCAAGGCATGATCCAGTGACTCGAGAGCACGCTCAGGTCGGCCGATCATCTGAAACGCCAACCCAAGCAAATGGTGAGCGTCGGCGAACGCGCGGCCGCCTTCGATCAGATCCTCTAGTAGGTGGATGCAGCCGAAGTAGTCGGCGAGCTGAAAGCGTTCCTTCGCTCTATCAAGCAACCGATGGGGACTTATGTCCATACACCGTCCTGTACCAGTCTACGAAATCTGGGATTCCCTGTTCAATAGTAACACTAGGATCATAGCCCAGTACTCGGCGGGCTTTAGATATATCTGCGAACGTTCGTCTTACATCGCCTGGCTGCATCGGCAATAGCTCAATCTTCGGAGTCACGTCGAGGGAGCCAGCTATGAGTTCGATCAGATAGTCCAACCTAACTGTGCGTGACTCGCCCAGGTTGAAGATCTCGTATCCGGACTCCTTAGCGGCAGTCCACTCAACGGCCGCAACAACCCCCTTTACAATGTCGTCTATGTGAGTGTAGTCACGCTCGGTCGAGCCATCGCCGTATCTCTCTATCGGGCTGCCCTGAGCGAGCAACTTGGTAAACCGGTAAATCGCTAGGTCGGGTCTCTGTCGGTGGCCGTAAACCGTGAAAAACCGTAGTGCAGCGATGCGGAGGTCATGCAGTCTGGCGTACACTTCACACATTAACTCTCCCGCCCTCTTCGTGGCTGCGTAGGGAGATATCGGAACCATGGCGGGGACGGTTTCTGAAAACGGAGCCGGCGTATCGTCGCCGTACACCGACGAAGAAGATCCGAACACGAATTTCCGAACACCATTCTGGACGCAGGCCTCAAGAAGCTGCACCGTACCATCGACATTGACCGAAGTGTACGATGCGGGATCTTGGATACTCGGCCGCACACCGGCCTTGGCAGCCAAATGAACTACGACATCGGCCCCGGCAACCTGCTCCAGCATGGTCACCCCGTCCCGGATATCCGCCTCGCAAAAAGTGAACGATGATGTTGAGCTAAGGCGACTCACCGTGTCACTCTTGATACTCCGGTCGTAGAACGGATCGAAGTTGTCGACCCCCGTTACCTCAAGGCCGGCACGTAGCAGGGCGTCACACAGGTGCCCACCGATGAAACCAGCCGCACCGGTGACCATCACCCGCCCGGTCATTGTAATTTCTCTCGAAAATATGGGATGGTCCGCTGCAAACCCTCTTCGAGGAGAATCTTGGGCTCCCAATTCAATTCGGCTTTCGCCCGTGAAATATCTGGGCAGCGAACTTTCGGGTCGTCGGTTGGGAGAGGCTTGAACTCGATCTTTGAGTTTGATCCTGTCAGTCTTGCTACGATGTCGGCGAGTTCCACCACCGTAAATTCGTTGGGATTCCCGACATTGGTGGGCTCATGGCTGCCGTGCTCGAATAACCGCATGATCCCCTCAACCTCGTCATCCACATAACAGAACGAACGAGTCTGCGAACCGTCACCGTACACCGTTAGCGGCTCACCTCGTAGCGCTTGGACAATGAAATTGGAAACCACCCTGCCGTCATCCGGCCTCATGCGCGGTCCGTAGGTGTTGAATATCCTGACGATGCGGGTATCGATTCCGTGGTAGCGGTGGTACGCCATGGTCATAGCCTCGGCGAACCGTTTGGCTTCGTCGTACACGCCGCGCGGGCCGACCGGATTCACATGACCCCAGTAAGATTCGGGCTGCGGATGTACCTGCGGATCGCCGTAAGCCTCGGACGTGCTGGCAAGGAAGAAGCGGGCGCCCTTCGCCTTGGCCAACCCGAGCGCATTGTGAGTGCCGAGCGACCCGACCTTGAGTGTCTGGATCGGCATCTTGAGGTAGTCCACTGGGCTGGCCGGCGAGGCAAAGTGGAACACGGCATCGACCGGCCCGCCGATGGAGATAAAGCTACTGACGTCTTGTCTAACAAGTGTGAATGCCGGCACGCGTTCCAGATGTGCCAGGTTGTCGGTGGAACCGGTGAGCAGACTATCCATTCCGATCACCGTGTGGCCGTCCGCCAGGAGCCGATCGCAGAGATGCGAGCCCAAGAATCCCGCTGCACCCGTCACAAGTACCCTCATGCCCTGCCCGCCCTCCCAATACTCAAGTAGGTGAATCCCAGTGCCTTCATTCTGCTGGGCTTGTAGAGATTGCGCGCATCAACCACGATGGGTCGATTCAGCAGTTCTTTGACGCGCTCGAAATCCGGGTTTCGGAATGCCATCCACTCAGTAACTATTGCCAGGGCATCGGCGCCCTTCAACGCATCGTAAGCGCTGGACAGATACTCTATGCGGTCGCCGTAAACTGCTTCCGCAGTTCCGTTGGCCTTGGGATCGTGAACCCGGACCTTGGCACCGGCACTCAACAGACTGTCAATGAGATCGACGGCCGGGCTCTCCCGCATGTCGTCCGTCTCGGCCTTGAACGCGAGACCCCAAAGGGCAACCGTCGACTTCTCGAGGCTCCCGCCAATGGCCTCGCTCACTTTATTGAATAGCCACAGCTTCTGCCGTTGGTTGACGTCCTCCACTGCCTTTAGGATGTCCAGAGAAATACCGTGTTCGTCGCCCGTCTTGACGAGCGCTTTCACATCCTTGGGGAAGCATGATCCTCCATATCCAGGACCGGGGAAAAGAAAGTGACGGCCGATCCGCGGGTCGCTGCCCATACCCTTCCTTATCAGGTTCACGTCCGCGCCCACTTCTTCACATAACGAAGCCATTTGGTTCATGAACGAGATGCGCGTGGCCAGCATGGCGTTAGCCGCGTATTTAGCCAGCTCTGCCGACGTCGGATCCATGAAGAGGATGGGATTCCCCGTGCGTACAAATGGCTCGTACAACTCGCCCATTACGGCTGCCGCTTCGTCTGAGTCTACTCCGACTATTACCCTGTTGGGTTTCATGAAATCGTCTACGGCGGCGCCCTCTTTCAGGAACTCGGGGTTGGAACAAACGTGGCACTCTTGCGAGGTGCGCTCGGCGATCGCGGCCCTGACTTTAGCGGCGGTTCCTACAGGAACCGTGCTCTTTGTCATCACGATCTTGGTGTTGTTCATGTGGTCACCGATAGTGCGCGCTGCATCAAGCACATGACTCAGATCTGCCGAACCGTCCTCGTCTGGAGGAGTTCCGACCGCGATAGCCACCACACTAGATCGCTCTACTGCGGTTCCGACGTCGGTTGTAAACTCTAACCGGCCCGCCGCTTGATTCTTAACAACCAAAGCCTCCAGGCCCGGCTCATAGATGGGTATGTTGTTCTCCTTGAGCCGGTTTATCTTGTTTTCGTCCACGTCCGCGCAGATAACGTCGTTCCCCGCTTCCGCCAAACAAGCCCCGACGACTAAGCCGACGTAGCCGGTTCCAATGACCGCAACCTTCATTTGCGCCCTACCCGTTTCATCGCGTTCCTGGTGTCCACGATCTGCCGCGCGTTGGCACCTAGCATCTCGTAATCCAGGCACGAATGATCTGTCGCTATCACCACACAATCCGCCTTTCTTATCTCTTCTTCTGTGAACGCAATAGGTTGGAGCGACAAGTCTCCATCAGGAGGCTCGGGCACGTAGGGATCGTGGTAAACCACGTCGGCGCCTTGCTGGCTCAATAGACGAATTATGTCCAACGACGGGCTTTCCCGAACGTCGTCGATATCCGGCTTGTAGCTCAATCCCACTACCAGAATTCTGGAGCCGCGCAGCGCCTTCTCGTCTTCATTCAGCCGTTCGGCGATCTTTCTAACCCAGAAGGCGGGCATTTCCGAATTGACTTCACCTGCCACATCTATGAAGCGCGTCTTGTAGTTGAGGCCTCGCATTTTCCAGGAGAGATAGTGCGGGTCAATAGGAATGCAGTGACCACCTAAGCCCGGCCCCGGAGTGAATTTCATGAAACCGAACGGTTTAGTGGCAGCCGCCTCAATGACCTCCCACACATCGACACCGAGCTTGTCGCACACTATGGCCATTTCGTTGGCCAATCCAATATTTATGCTGCGGAATGTGTTCTCCAACAGCTTGACCAATTCTGCCGCTTCAGGCGATGAGACGGGTACCAGCGAGTCGAAGACAGGCTCATACAGCGCGAGGACAACATCGAGGCAATCGTCGGTTAGCCCACCGATCACCTTCGGCGTATTGCGCGTGCGCCATGTAGGATTGCCCGGGTCCACCCGCTCCGGGCTGAACGCGAGAAACGCATCCTTCCCAATTTCTAGCCCGCGCGCGGTTATGCCTGGCAGCAGAAGCTCCCGCGTGGTGCCCGGATACGTCGTGCTCTCGAGGATGATCACTTGTCCCGACCTCACCGATGTAGCAACAGCATCTGCTGCTGCAATCACGTAGGAAACGTCGGGGTCTTTGGTCTTGGACAACGGAGTCGGCACACAAATACATATCGCGTCGACTTGACCCAGACGGCCCATGTCACTCGTTGCAGTAATGAGTCCGGCAGACACGAGAGTCGACAGCTGTTCGGCCGGCACATCTCGAATGTGAGACCGCCCCGCGTTCACTCCATCAACCACTTCGTTGCTTAAGTCAAACCCGATCACCTGGTATCCGGTCTTGCCGAGTTCTATCGCGAGCGGCAAACCCACATATCCGAGACCGATAACACCGAAGACTGCAGATTTGTCCTTAGCTTTCGCGATGAGTTGAGCTTTTGGTTGCACTTAAGCCTGCCTTGTTCCGGTAGCCACGATTTCCACCGCCGAACCATCTGCTGCAAGCGATTGCGATGCAGCCTCTAAGACGCGTACTACCGACACTCCGCTATCGGCAGAAACTCGGGGTTCGGCTTCGCGGCGCACCACTGACACGAAGTGCCGCAATTGCTCCGCCAAAGGTTCGACGTTGGGCACACGCGGTATCCAGATATCGCCTTCGCGAACCGAAAGGCTCTCTCCGTATGATGCGTACTCGGGCGGACGGTCGACGCCTCGATCGTAAATCTTCAACTTGTCTCGAACTTCCATGTCGTCAAATTCAACCATCTTCTCCGAACCCACCACTGTGAGTCGCCTTTCCTTGTGGGGATCAAGCCACGACATCTGGACGTGTGCCATCGCTCCAGACGCAAACTCCATGGTCATGAAAACGACATCTTCTATGCCCGGCTGCAGATAACTCTTTCCCAGCGCCCGTACTCGCGAAGGCTCGGTACCGAGCAAGTCCAATGCCACCGAAACATCGTGCGGGCCGAAGCTCCACAGCGCGTTTTCATCAGGACGAACTTGGCCTAGATTCACTCTCTGGCTGTAAAGGTATAGGATGTCACCGACATCTCCTGCATCAATCAATTGTTTGAGTATTGTGATCGCCGGGTGAAACAACAAGAGATGGCCGACAACAACGGGAACGTCGTTCTTGGCAGCTAGTTCGGCAATCGCCTCCGCCTCAACTACCGACAGCGCGAAAGGCTTCTCAACCAATATCGGAATTCCCCTCTCAATTGCCCTCAGCGCGAGATCTGCATGGGCACCAGCGGGCGTCGCTATTACCACGGCTTGAGAGCAATCCAGCGCCTCGTCAAAGTCTGCGGTTACCCTCACAGCTGGGTAGGACTTTTGCATTGACGCGCGGCACTGTTCACTAGTGTCGCAAATTGCGGATAGTTGCACCTCGGCTAGTGACGCCAGAGTGCGAACGTGGTTTCGCCCCCAACTACCCGCACCCACAACCGCAATAGACAACCGCGTCACTGGTAAAATTCCCTCACCGCATCTACAACGGTTTCTTGATCCTGCTGCGTCAGTTCCGGATAAATCGGAAGCGATAGCACTTCGTCACACGCGCGTTCCGAGATTTCGAATTGCCCCTTCACGTAGCCGAGGTCAGCGAAGCACGGCTGCATGTGCAGCGCACGTGGATAGTATACCGCAGAGCCAATCCCTGATTCGGCCAGATGTTCCTTCAACTCGTCTCTCCGCTCGGCCCGAACCGTGTACTGGTGGTATACATGCCGATTCGCCGGATCGGTGGGAGGACATTCAACAGCATCCACATCCTGCAGCAACTGAGAATATCGATCGGCATTCTTCTGCCTCACCTCTGTCCATGCGGCCAAGTGCGGCAACTTGACAAGGAGCACCGCGGCCTGAATTGCATCTAAACGACTGTTTATCCCAACCTCCTCATGGTGGTACTGCTTTGCACCTCCGTGCGTTCTCAGTTTTCGCAAACACGCAGCCAGTTCGGGATCGCTAGTCACAATCATGCCGCCATCTCCCCAGCAGCCCAAATTCTTGCTCGGGAAGAACGAAAACGCTCCAGTAGTACCCAGTTCACCAGCCGCTCGCCACTCGCCGCCTATCAGTCTACTAGCTCCGATAGCCTGTGCTGCGTCCTCGATAATGTCCAAGTCGTGGCGCGCGGCCAGTTCGAGAAGATTATCCATCTCCGCCATCTGACCAAACAGATGGACGGGGACTATGGCACGGGTTCGCTCGGTGACAGCGGCAGCAACTTGCTCGACATCGATATTGAACGTATCCCGTTTAACGTCGACAAAAACCGGGTGGCCGCCCGCATTGCAGATGGCCCCAGCCGTGGCAAAAAAGGTGAACGGGGTTGTGATGACCTCGTCGCCGGGTTTCAGCCGGAGAGCCTTGAGTGATAGCAGGAGAGCATCGGTACCGCTGGCGCAGGCTATGCCGTGTGACACTCCAGCCAACTCCGCTATGGCTACCTCCAACCTCTCAACCAGCTCACCCATGATGAAATGTTGGCTCTTTGCAACCCGCAACACAGCCGGCAAGACATCATTCTCTATGGTCTCAAACTGGGCCTGCAGGTCCAGCAGCGGAATCTTCACATTATGTCCAAGTCTTGAAAGCGTACAAACTTACGCGACTTCAGGAGGGTGGTCAATCGGATGGAGGCTTCCGCCTTCCTCACGGTACCAGAGCCCGCAGCGCTCACACTTCCCTGTTCCGTCGACCACGTGCAATCGGTCACCACAGCGGCACATCCAACCTACCCGTCTGGCAGGCACTCCGAGCATCAGAGCGTGTGCAGCAACGTCGGCCGTTACGACAGCTCCCGCTCCCACAAAAGAAAACTCACCTAGCTCCGTACCACATATCACTGTGGCGTTGGCGCCGATCGAAGCGCCCCGTCGAACTAGCGTTTTCTCGTACTCGCCTTTGCGCGAAACGTTGGCTCGCGGCGTGCCTACGTTCGTAAAAACACAAGACGGCCCACAGAAAACGTCATCCTCCAAGACCACCCCCTCATAAACCGACACGTTGTTCTGAATCTTTACGTTGTCTCCAATCGTGACCCGCGGCATCACTACAACGTTTTGACCGAGATTGCAGTTTCGGCCAACGCGCGCCCCCGTCATGACATGAGAGAAATGCCAGATCTTGGTTCCCTCACCAACGTCGGCTCCATCATCCACATAGGAGCTTTCATGCACGAAATAGTCAGACACTCATCACACCTGGTTACTATCCGATTAGTTTCACTTCCAACTGGAGTTCGATACCCAGTTCCGTAAGCACTTTCTCCCGCATGGCGTCGATCACCGCCTTCACGTCATCGGCAGTAGCTCCGCCGATGTTCACAATGTAGTTCGCATGCTTCTGCGACACCTGAGCGCCACCGACGCGGAAGCCCTTGAGCCCCACTGCGTCGACGCACCGACCGGCTGTGCGAGTGGCCGACCGCCTCGCAGCTTCATCCGAAGCCGGATTTTGGAAGACCGACCCACAACACGGCTGGTCAAACGGAGTGCCCCTACGACGCCACTTGAAGTGTCGCTTTATATCTCGTTCCATTTCCGCACTATCCGCCGAACAAAACTCGAATGTCGCACGTGTCACCATCGCTCCACTGATGCCGCTGTTCCTATAGCGCCACGCAATATCTTCCGTGGAGACTTCCCGCACCGTGCCGTCGGCTTCGACTAACTCGACGCTGCGTACGGTTTGCGAAAAATCCTGTCCGTGTGCACCGGCGTTCATCGCTACTCCTCCACCAACCGTTCCTGGAACGCCGATCAATTTCTGAATACCATTGAGCCCGGCCTTGGCAGTACGTCGAGCAAGTCGAGGGGTTGGCAGACCGGCGCCGACGCGCCACTCCCTACCATCACCAGCCCGATCGATCGAAGCCATCCCTTGGCCCATGTGAATCACAACACCGTCAAAACCGCCGTCGGCCACCAGCACGTTCGAGCCCAGCCCGAGCGGTAGCCAAGAAGTACCCGATTGAGAGCAAAGCCGCACTACCTCTACAACGTCTTGGGTCGAGTCGGGTGACACCACTGCTGTCGCGGGGCCCCCTATTCTGAATGTTGTGTACCCCGCGAGCCGCGCCCCAAACGTTACCTGACCCTGTACTCGGGACGCCAGCTCGTCTAGCAGAGAGGCATTCACTAGCCGATGTCAGCGGCGACGGCACGGCTCGCGCCGATTCGACTACTCTCTCTTCTGGCTATTTCGTACCACTCCTGAAGACAGCGCACGGTTGCCTCCTGATTTCTCAGCGCAAAGATCGCATCGCACGCTGCCTTGGCTGCCGACACTGTTGTGCAGTAGGGTAGCCGACGTGTCAGCGCCGTTCGCCGGATATCGTAGTCATCGCGCTGCGTGAGCTTGCCCAACGGGGTGTTGATAAGCAGGTGAACCGCGCCCGATAGGATCAGGTCCTTTGCGTTGGGTCGACCCTCGTGGATCTTCAATACTTCCTCTACCGGGATACCACCGGCGGTAAGATATCGAGCGGTGCCGGCGGTGGCCCACACTTTGAATCCCAGCTCGGCCAGACGCTGCACGATCGGACGCACGGTAGGCTTGTCGTTGTCGTTCACAGTCACCATCACCGAGCCGGAAAGCGGCAACTGTCCCTGTGCACCAATCTGAGCCTTGGCAAACGACATCCCAAAGGTCTCTGCGATGCCCATCACTTCACCAGTCGAACGCATCTCCGGGCCAAGCAGGGGATCCACTCCGGTGAGTTTGTCGAATGGGAACACAGCCTCTTTGACCGCTACGTAGGGAAGCGACGGCTCCTCCCGGACACCGAGATCATCGAGGGACTTACCCACCATCACCGCCGACGCAAGCGCAGCTAGTGGGATACCCGTAGCCTTGCTCACGAACGGTACGGTACGCGACCCTCGTGGGTTCACTTCCAGAACGTATACGACGCCGTCCTTGACGGCATACTGAACGTTCATGAGGCCGATGACGCCGAGCGCTCTCGCAAACGCCCTGGTATGGCGACGCATCTCGTCGACAGCCGGTGCGTCAATCAGATATGACGGCAGCACGCACGCGGAGTCGCCCGAATGGATCCCCGCATCCTCGATGTGCTGCATTACTCCCCCGATAAAGCAACGTTCTCCGTCGCACACGGCATCGACATCGGCTTCGAATGCGTCCTCGAGAAATCTGTCAATCAAAACCGGATGATCGGGAGAGACACGTGCGGCCCGCTCGAAGTAGCTGCGCAGAGCATGCTCGTCGTAAGCTATTTCCATGGCTCGCCCACCAAGCACGTAGGATGGCCGCATCAGCACCGGGTATCCGACCTTCGTCGCGGCCTTCACCGCATCGTCTACACTCATAGCCATACCGTTGGGAGGCTGAGCTACTTCGAGTTTTCGGGCGATCGCCGCGAACCGACGACGATCCTCCGCGATGTCGATCGCATCGGGACTCGTTCCCAGAACGGCTACTCCATGCTTCTCCAAGTCCTTGGTCAACTTGAGTGGAGTTTGACCGCCCAGTTGAACTACTACACCCTTGGGCCGCTCGAGCCGGACGATCTCTAGGACGTCCTCCAACGTCAGTGGCTCAAAGTAGAGCTTGTCGGAGATATCGAAATCAGTAGAGACCGTTTCGGGATTGGAATTGATCATTATGGTCTTGTACCCTAGCTCCCGAAAAGCCAGGCCCGCACGAACGCAACAGTAGTCGAACTCCACACCCTGGCCTATTCGGTTGGGGCCGCTGCCCAGAATGACCACTCCTTCAGATCCGATAGGTTCCGATTCATTCTCATCATCGTAGGTCGAGTAGAAATAGGGTGTCGCCGCGGGAAACTCGCCGGCGCAGGTATCTACTACCTTGAAGCAAGGATGGATCTCCATTCCCCACCGAAGTTCACGCAGATCTTCCTCATTCATGCCGCGTAGTTCGGCAAGTTGTCGATCAGAGAATCCTTGCCGCTTCATATCGCGAATTGACAAGGGGTCGAGTTCACCCAGCGAGATAAACTCGCGTTCGGCATCGACCAGTTCGGCGAGTTGACTCAAGAACCAGGCGTCAATTCCCGTCAGAGCCGCGATCGCTTCGGCGGTGAGCCCACGGTACATCGCCCTTTTGATCTGAAAGATCCGCTCGGCGGTGGGCCGACGGATCGCCAGTCTCAAAGCATCGAGGTCGTCCGAATCGAGCCCATCATCGGAGAGATTCGCCCCGGCAACCCACCCTGGTCGATCGATCTCGAGGGCGCGCAAGCCCTTCTGGAACGCCTCCCTGAACGTGCGCCCAATGGCCATCGACTCTCCCACCGCTTTCATCTGGGTGTTGAGAGTATTGTCGGCGTCGGGAAATTTCTCAAACGCGAACCGAGGAAACTTTACGACCACATAGTCAAGCACTGGTTCAAACGATGCCGGTGTCGACTTGGTGATGGCATTCGGCAGTTCGTCGAGCGTGTATCCTACGGCGACCTTCGTACCTATGCTCGCTATGGGAAAACCGGTGGCCTTCGACGCTAAAGCCGACGATCGGGACGCACGAGGATTCATTTCAATTACCAGCATCTCACCCGTGGTCGGACTCACCGCAAACTGGATGTTGCACCCGCCCGCCGTCACACCGATCTCCCGAATGATTGCGATCGCGGCGTCGCGCATCACCTGGTATTCACGATCGGTCAAGGTCATCGCGGGCGCCACGGTAATCGAGTCACCGGTATGAACGCCCATGGGGTCGAAGTTCTCGATAGAGCATACGATCACGACGTTGTCAACGCAGTCGCGCATGACCTCGAGTTCGAACTCCTTCCATCCCAACACTGACCGTTCAATGAGTGTCGAGCCCACAGGGGAAAGATCGAGCGCTCTTCGGACCAGCTTCTCGTATTCCTCCCGGTTGTACGCCACACCGCCGCCCGTCCCCGCCAATGTGAATGAAGGTCGAAGAATCGCCGGATATCCAATGTCGCCGACAACTTCCATCGCCTGCTCGAACGAACCGACTACCGAACCCCTCGGAACGGCGAGTCCAATCCGCTCCATGGCTGCCGCAAACTCCTGCCGATCTTCCGCCATTCGAATCGCTCGTTCGTCCGCACCGATCAATTCCACGCCGAATTTCTCGAGCGTACCGTCACGGGTCAGCTCCATAGCCACGTTCAGAGCGGTTTGCCCGCCCATAGTCGGCAGCAGCGCGTCCGGCTGCTCCTTCTCGATGACTTTGGCGACCCACTCCGGAGTGACAGGCTCGATGTAGGTTCGATGGGCGAATTCCGGATCGGTCATGATCGTCGCGGGATTGGAGTTGACGAGAACTACCTGGTAGCCCTCTTCCTTTAGCGCGGTCACGGCCTGCGTGCCGGAATAGTCGAATTCGGCTGCCTGCCCGATCACTATCGGACCCGAACCGATCAGGAGGATCTTCTCTATGTCAGTCCGCTTGGGCACCGACGACCTCTCGGATGGTCTGCTCCAGCGATATCCGTGGTTCCCAGCTCGTTCTCTCACGCAGCTTGGTACTGTCCCCCACCAAGTATGGGATGTCTGCCCTCCTCATCAGCCTGGAATCGACCTCAGGGATGGAGTCCATCTCCAGCGCCTTGGCAAGCAAGAAAAACAACTCACGGATCGTGATGGCGTCGCCCGATGAGACATTGTAGATCTCACCGGCCGCGCCGTCCTCCAGCAGGCGCACGTACGCAGCCGCAACATCATCGACATGGGTAAACTCTCTTACCGCCTCCAAGTTGCCTACCTTGACGGCGGGGGCCCCACGCCGTTTGGCATCCAGCAGGCGCTCGGCAAACGCCGGAACCACAAAACGACTATCCTGACCCGGGCCTGTGTGGGGAAACGCCCTGGTGACAATCACTCTGAGCCCTGTTCTCCGATATGCCTCCAACGCAGCGCATTCAGCCGCCAACTTGGTAGCAGCATAAGGAGAGGTCGGACAGGGGACATCCGTCTCGACACGGGGTCGCTCTTCCCCTGCACCGTAGACCTCAGCCGTAGACACGATCAGAACGACAGGATCCGCTCCTGCCAGCTTGCGCTTCGACAGTTCATAGACCATGAGGGCAGCGCCCAGCGTATTGATCCTCCATCCGGCCATCGGATCGCTGTTTACGTCGGACCCTGAAGCCATAGCCGCCAGGTGGACCACCGCATCCCATTCCTGGTCCACGGCTCGCTGCACCGACTCGGGATCCAGCAACTCCAGCGGGACCGTGGGGATGTCCGGCGACACTGCCCGCCGCACCTCAGAACCGATGGGGTCGCTCGGACGGACGGCGGCTGACACCTCGTGACCCTTCTCCAGCAGCTTGGGGATGAGATGCGACCCCACGAAGCCGTCGGCGCCGGTTACCAGAACCTTCACTTCGCCACCGACAGACGCTCCATGTCGGCGTCGACCATCATCACTACCAGTTGCTCGAACGATACCTTGGGAGCCCAGCCGAGCACCTCGCACGCCTTGCTCGCGTCGGCGTGAAGGATCTCCACTTCAGCCGGTCTGATGAATTGCTGCGCGACCGTAACATATTTCTCCCAATCCAGACCGACGTGGCTAAAGGACACCTCCACGAAATCGCGTACTGAGTGACTTGTTCCACTGCCGATCACGTAATCGCCGGGCTCATCCTGTTGCAGCATGAGCCACATCGCTTCTACGTAGTCACCCGCGTATCCCCAGTCCCTGAGGGCATCGAGGTTGCCGAGCTTGAGATCGTCCGCCAAGCCTAGCTTGATCCGGGCCACGCCATCGGAGATTTTCCGTGTGACAAACTCCAGACCCCGGCGCGGCGATTCGTGATTGAATAGAATTCCACTCACCGCATAGAGGTCGTAGGATTCCCGATAATTCACAGTTATCCAGTGGCCGTACACCTTAGCGATGCCGTACGGAGAGCGCGGATAGAATGGGGTCTTTTCAGTCTGCGGTGTTTCAAGCACTTTGCCGAACATTTCCGACGAACTCGCCTGGTAGAACCTCGCCTGGGGATGTGCCAATCGCACCGCTTCCAGAATCCTGGTTACGCCGAGCGCTGTGAATTCACCGGTGAGAACCGGCTGGGACCAACTGGTGGGCACGAAACTCTGCGCCGCAAGGTTGTAAATCTCATCGGGCTTGACGTCCCCAATCACGGTCGTCAAGGAGTGTTGGTCGAGCAGATCGGCCGGCACTATCGAAAGCCGATCCAGGAGGTGACCGATTCTTTCGTACGAATCGTGCGAGGTCCGCCGTACGACCCCCACCACCTCATATCCCTTCGAGAGCAGCAGTTCGGCCAGGTACGATCCGTCCTGACCGGTTATTCCCGTAATCAATGCGGTAGGCATTCTCGTCTCCTCAACCCTTGAATCAGTGGCCGACCACAGCTAGGTTTTAAGATTACCTGTTATCGGCAGTTTATTAACGAACACCAATTCATTGACGGACATATGGCACGCATCTGCGAAATCTGTGGCAAGGGTCCTCGGTACGGTAACAACGTAAGTCATGCCAACAACAAGACAAAGCGCCGGTGGCACCCTAATTTACAGCGCGTCCGAGCGCTGGTCGACGGTAAGTCCAAGCGAATCCGCGTCTGCACGGCATGCCTCAGATCCGGCCGTGTTACCAAAGCGCCCAGAAGTACCGCTCTCGCCGCTTCGCCCTAAAAAAAATGGGGACCTTTAGGCCCCCATCCTACCGTATGCACTGCTCCCGCTCACTCGGAGAGTAACTCGATCCGGGCCATCTCGGCACCATCTCCGGATCGATGACCGAGCTTGATAATACGAGTATAACCACCCGGCCTGCTGGCAAACCTGGGTCCGATCTCTCCAAACAGATGTCCTGCAACCTTACGATCTTTCACATACCGCTCTACCCGCCGGCGAGCATGTAGATCTCCGCGTCGGGCCCAAGTAATGAGCTTTTCCGCGTAGGGCCTCAACTCCTTGGCCTTGGTCTGAGTGGTGACAATTCGCTCGTGCTTGAACAGCGACGTAGCCATATTGCGGAGCATTGCCTTCCGATGGCTGGCGGTCCTGCTGAGCTGTTTGCCGCGCTTGCGATGCCGCATATGCCTATGCCTTCACTTCCCCAAGTCCTATGCCGCCCGCTCCGGAATCTGACACGGCCAACTCGTCGCTCTGTTCATCGACGGTCATTCCGAAGCTCAACTCTTCGCGCTCGAGCATCTCCATGATCTCATTCAGCGCCTTCTCGCCCACGTTCTTCACCTTTAGCAGGTCGTCCTTGTTGTATTTGACCAAGTCACCAAGGGTGCTAATGCTCGAATTCTTCAGCGAGTTGATCGACCTGACCGAAAGTCCGCAGTCATCGATGGACTTTGACAGCAGATCTCTCAGCGCAGCGGTGTCAGCCCCTGATGACCCATCGCCTCCGTTGGGCGCCGTGGGTACCTGGCCGAAGTCGATGAAGTGGTGCAGATGCTCCTCGAGCAACGCAGCTGCGTACGCTACAGCGTCCTCCGGGCTAACTGCCCCGTCGGTCTCTACCGACAGCGTTATACTGTCGAAGTCAGTCCGCTGCCCGACGCGTGTCTCAGCCACGGTGAAGTTCGCTCGGTGTACTGGATTGTATAGGGCGTCGATCCGGACCAAATCGACCGGAAGGGATCGGTCGGCGGGATGCTGGGATGCCTCCACATAGCCGCGTCCCTTGTTGACATATAGCTCACCAAGGATCTCCCGATCTTCTTGCAGCGTAAAGAGCACGTGGTCGGGATCGACAATTTTCACACTGCCATGGGGCTCGAGATCTTTGGCCGTTACCTGGCCGGCCTTGTTCGTCTTGAGGTGTAGCACTGTGCCCTCTACATCGGGCGCCACTATGATGGTCAGGGCCTTCAGATTCCGAATAATCTGATGAATATCCTCGGCCACGCCCGGCACGGTCTGGTGCTCGTGCACTACGCCCTCGAGTCTAAACGCCCAAACAGCCGACCCCTGCAGCGCTGACAACAGCATGCGCCTCAGGGCATTGCCAAGCGTATGGCCGAACCCACGCTCAAGAGGCTGAAGTCGGAACTCTGCCGCGAACGGGAGGTCATCCCGTCTCGTCATTTCGACCACGTGGGGTCGAACCAAACCAGTTAGATCAATCGTCATATTTATTTCGAGTATAATTCAACGATGAGCTGCTCCTGCGCATCGACGGGGATCGTCGCGCGCGTCGGCATTTCAGTAACTTTTCCTACCGCCTTCTCCGCATCTACTGTTATCCAAGACACCGGGATTGCTCGAGACAGCGCCTCAAGCGATGCTCGCACAATGACCAACTCGCTACTCTTTTCGGACACTCGCACTTCGTCGTTCACTTTGACTCGATAGGAGGGAACGTCCACTGCACCCCCGTTCACTTCTACGTGACCGTGTCGGACCAGCTGTCGCGCCGCATTTCGGCTCACGGCAAACCCCATCCGATGCACTATGTTATCGAGTCTCGTCTCCAACGCGATCAGCAGATTGTCTCCGGTGACACCAGGCGCTCGGCGGATACGCTGAAACGTGTTTCGGAACTGCCGCTCCGATATTCCGTACATCCGCTTTACCTTCTGCTTCTCACGCAGCTGCTTGGAATATTCCGATACCTTGCGGCGCCTTGCTTGTGCCTGGCCATGGTCTCCCGGAGCGTAGGCACGGCGATCGACTGAGCACTTCTCTGTGAGGCATCTCGTACCCTTCAGAAACAGCTTTGCGCCCTCCCTGCGGCAAAGCCTGCAAACCGGACCTGTATATCGACCCACGGCTAGACCCGCCTCTTCTTAGGTGGACGGCAACCGTTGTGCGGAATCGGCGTGACATCGCGGATCGACGCAATCTGTAACCCCGCTCCGGCCAGCGCCTGGATCGCGGATTCGCGACCAGCACCGGGGCCCTGGACCCTAACATGGACCTTGCGTACACCCATGTTGAGCGCCTCGCGTGCGCAATTCTCCGCTGCCACCGTGGCCGCAAAGGAAGTCGACTTCTTAGATCCCTTGAAGCCTGACTTTCCCGCCGATCCCCAAACGATCGCGTTGCCCTTCGTATCTGTAATGGTAATCAGCGTGTTGTTGAACGTCGCCGTAACGTGCGCGATGCCCTCTGCTTCGACGATCTTCTTGACTCGCTTTCCCCCTGAACCCTTCGGCTTGGCCATAAGCTACTTCTTTATCACTTTCTTCTTGCCAGCGATTGCCCGGCGCGGTCCCTTTTTAGTCCGAGCGTTGGTGTGGGTGCGCTGTCCGCGCACTGGAAGTCCTCGCCGATGACGAGTGCCTCTATAGCTACCGATGTCCATTAGGCGCTTCACATTCATCGCCACTTCGGTACGAAGGGCGCCCTCGACCTTGGCGTTTCGCTCAATGGCTTGACGAAGCCGCGCCACGTCAGCGTCCGAGAGATCACTCACTCGCGTATCGCCATTAACTCCGCTCAACTCCAGAATCTTGCGCGACGTGGAAATACCGATGCCGTAAATGTATGTGAGTGCCGTTTCGACCCTCTTACCCCTGGGGAGGTCAACTCCAGAAATACGCGCCATCTGCTACCCTTGCCTCTGCTTGTGTTTTGGATTGCGCTTGCAAATCACTCGTGTAACTCCCTTGCGACGCACAACCTTACAGTGTTCGCAAATTGGCTTGACGCTGGAGCGGACTTTCAACAGAACACCTCGAAAGAAATTTCAGAGCCTTGAAATATAGATGGGGCGTAAGTGCTGCGCAAGTGAGGAGTTACGGGGTGACGCGAACCTCTCGCAGGCTCCACTTGCCGTGGACCAAACGGAAGCCCAAAAACACGGTCTCTTCCCGCTCCTCAGACGTGCCTTTCACCACATAAACTCTCTCTACCTCGGCGTATGCGTGGTCTGGGGCCAGTTCGCGGACATCTCGCAGCTCGAATGTCCGCTCGCTCGCGGTCTTGAGATAACGTTCCAATAGGCGGGCTGCCTGGCCCGGCCTCAGGGATGCAGAAGGGACCACTCCCGGAATATGGAGCCTGACCGTATCGCTGCTGGAGACCAGCAGGTCGACCCGGTGCTCCATCCATGCGCTCTGGGCCTTCTTCACAGCCTCGCTGAGATCGGGCTCCTGGGCATCGGCCCGTGAAAACCCGAGGATGAGGGCGGCCCCCAAGATAGAGGCGCGGCGCAAGTGCTGACGATTGGGTCTATTCATATTCTATAAGCCAAACAACGGGATCACCTAATTTCGTTCCTGATCGTATCATACACCTGAATCGGGTTTTTGGCCTCCGTGATGGGACGGCCAACCACGAGATGCGTGGCTCCCGCCCGCACAGCGGAACTAGGTTCAGCAGTCCGGCTCTGGTCGTCAGTGGATGCGCCCCCACCCCGCAGGCGAATCCCAGGAACCACGATCCAGCAGTCGGCCCCTACCCTTGAACGAATCTCGGCCACCTCCCTCGGACTCGACACTATCCCATCCACACCCGAACGTACCGCCAGTTCTGCCAGCCGCGCTACCTCACCTCCTAAACTACCATTTCCAGCGCGTCCAACTGTATCCCAATAACCCTGCTCCGAATGCGAGGTTAGTACGGAGACCGCCGCAATTCGCATATGCCCGCTGGCAGCCTGAGCCGCGCTCAACATCCGCTCGCCACCCAGAGCATGTACCGTAGCGAGATCGACGCCCAGATCTGCAGCCACTCGCACGGCACCGGCAACCGAGTTCGGGATATCGTGCCACTTGAGATCCAAGAAGACCTTGATCCCGCGCGCCTTCAGCGCCTCAACTATGGCAGGCCCATCGGCCAAGAACAGCATCGGCCCGACTTTGGCCCACTCCAGATCGGGAAGGGAGTCGACCAGCCGCAGAGCATCGTTCCTGGAATCGACGTCCAGTGCCACTATCAGCTCAGCCACGGGCGCTCCAACCAGAGGCAAGCCGTTCCGGCAGGCGTGGGTCGCACAATGCAGCCGTACCAACCGCAACCAGCGATGCCCCTGCAGCCAGATACTGGTCCACATCGCCCAACGACCGGATGCCGCCCAACCCAATAACAGGAAGCCCAATCTGCTTGCTGACCGTGCTGGTGGCAAGGACTCCTACCGGTAGCAACGCAGGCCCGCTCACCCCCCCCCGCCCAAATCCCAATCGACTCTCTCCATCGCCTCCCTCGTGCTCAGTGCGAAAAAGCGTTCCGGGTAACGTGTTGACCAACGTGAAACCGTCTGCGCCAGCGTTCGCAGCAGCGGCAGCGGTCCGCGCTAGATCCGTCAGCGTCGGGGCCAACTTCACCACCAACGGCTTGGAGGTCTCGCCGCGACACCGGGAAACCAACTCCGACAAGATGCCTTCGTTCGCCGCAAACTCGTCGCCACCGCCGTTAGTGTTGGGGCACGAGACATTCAACTCGAACGCGGTCACGATCTCCTGGCCCTCGAGTTTCCGGACCACCATACCAAAATCCGTTACCGAGTCCCCCACCACGTTGATCAACACCTTGGCGCACGTGAGATGTTCCGCCAGCCACGGCAGAGCTGTCTCGGCCACGTAGTCCACACCCGGATTCGCAAGACCCACCGCGTTCAGCATTCCGCCGGAGAACTCCGCGACCCGAGGTGGAGCGTGGCCTGCACGCGGTTCCAAGCTGACCGCTTTTGTCACTAACCCGCCCAACCGGTCCAGGTCGGTTACCCCAGCCAATTCACGTCCGAACCCCGCCGTGCCGGCGGCAAGCAAGATTGGATTCTGGAAGCTGGTACCAAAAACGGAGATCGTACCCGCTAGGATCACCGGCGTGGCCCGTTCTGTCCGGCACCAGCCAGCAGTTTGTCCTCGTATTGCCGCAAGTAAGTTGCGACACCAGAAGCGATGGCCTTCGCCAACTTACGCTGACCGGCTGCCGAGACTAGATATTGAGCGTCCCGCCGATTGGTTGCAAAGCCGGTCTCGACCAATATCGCAGGTCGCAGCGCGGCCCCCAGCACCGCTAGTCGTGCCTGGGAGACCCCACGATTCTTGCCAGGATGCACTTTGGCCGCCTGCTCTTGCACGAAGTCCGCGAGAAGAGCGGATTCACGGAGATATTCATTGGTGTGAAGGTCCTTTAATATGAAGGACAGCGGATCGCCGGCATCGACGGAACTGCCCGTTTCATAGCGGAGCGCATCGTTCTCCATTGCTGCCACACGATTGGCTTCGGCAGTGCGCCCTTCGCTCAGAAAATAAGTTTCCACACCACTCACCCGATCGTATCCGGGCCCACGCTTCAGGCTGTTGACGTGGATGCTTACGAAGAGGTCACACTCATGGTTACACGTTGGCGCCCGGTCGAACAGATTGATGGACTTGTCCCTGCTTCGGGTCATGGTGACCACTATGCCCTGCCCTTGCAGTTCATCCCGCACTTGTTTTGCAATGGCTAGAGTCACGTGTTTCTCTTGAACACCACGCGGCAGGAATCGTCCAGGATTACCGTGGTCGCGCCCGCCGTGCCCCGCATCGACCACGACCATGTGCTGCATCCTGAAGCCATGCTTGGCCGCCTCACTGCCTCGTGCGGCCATCCTGTATGCTGGTTCCGGTAAGGCTTCGGTCGTCGGGTCTATTCGAGCGATTCGCGCCTCTTCGAAGCGCGCCGCGTCACGATCGTACCGGTATCCTTCGTGAAAGATGCGGGGGACAAACTCAGTGAGCCATTGCAGCGGCACAAAAACCGTGTCGCGCAGCGAGTAGGCTCCACCCACCAGAGGTATGACACGACCACGAAATAGCACAGCAGGAACATCGACGGGAAAACGAAACGGCTGCTGGGCAAACTCTACGATTGCCCAATCGCCCTCGACTCTTGTGCTGATCGGTAATAGGGTGGCAAGTATGGGTGCCGCCAGCGCCGGATGCCCCCGTTCCCTCAATACGGCAACCGTGGCCTGCCCCCGGGCAGTCGCGATCACTATGGAAGTGGGGGCGGGGGCGGGGGCGGGCGCTCCTCCGGTTTCACTCAAGATCCCGGCAAATAGAACCGCCGCGCCTAGCATAGCCTTCATCGGCGGCGACCCATTTCACGCGCAGCTTCTCTCTCGGCGTCGCGGCGCTTCACATCCTCACGCTTGTCGTGAAGTTTTTTTCCTCGACCAAGGCCCAACGTCACCTTCGCCCAACCATGTGAGAGATGCATATCTAGGGGAATCAAGGTGAGCCCTCGACGCTCCAGCGAGCCAATGAGTCGCCGGATTTCGGATCGGTGCATCAGGAGCTTACGGGATCGGACCGGATCGTGGTTCGTATAACCACCAGATTCATATGCAGCGATATTCACACCTTCCAACCAGATCTGGCCTTGGCGTATTATGCCGTAGGCACCCTTGAGACTCACCTTCCCAGCCCGGACGGACTTGATCTCGGATCCTGTGAGTATCAATCCAGCCTCCCAGGTTTCCTCGATATGATAGTCGTGCCGGGCCTTCCGGTTACTGGCCACTACGCGGCCACGCGAGTTCTCCGGTCTAGTTTGCTGCGACACGAGCTAAGTTCAAGATAGAAAACCATTTCCGGGCGGTCAAGCGAAGGCTTGACGCGGCTTTGACAGCCCGTCTATATTCGGCACTTGTTCGGAAGTTCCGGCCGAAGTGGTGGAATTGGTAGACGCGCTGCGTTCAGGGCGCAGTGGGCAAATGCCCATGGGGGTTCGAGTCCCCCCTTCGGCACTCGCGGTCCCTAGACAATTCTAAGAACCACCGGACAAGAACGGGTTGGATTTGCGTTCCTTTCCTATCGTCGTCGCCGGGCCGTGTCCGGGGTAGACGAGCGTCTCGTCGGGAAGAACCAGTAGTTGCTCTCGGATGCTGGTCAGAAGAGTTTCCGAATCCCCGCCCGGCAGATCAGTACGTCCGATCGAACCGTCGAAAATCGCGTCTCCCACGATAGCCAATCCGTACCCCACGAACGCAACACCGCCGGGGCTATGCCCCGGAACGTGCCTCACCTCAAATGTGGACTCGCCCACTGCCACTTGACCTCCATGAGCGAGTTCATGACCGGGCTGTGGCTGCTCATCTGCCTGTAAGCCGAGCCACGAAGCCTGCTCCTGGATGCTGTCGTAAAGCGAGCGGTCGTCGGGGTGCAGGTATATCGGAGCGCCGGTCTGCTCTACGACGTGCTTGACGCCGAGGATATGATCCAGATGCGCGTGCGTCAGCCATACAGCCTCAACATGAACACCTTCGTAGTTTATCCGTCGGAGGAAGAGTTCTGAGTCTTCTCCTGGATCGACTACAACCGACTCTTTGGTCTCACGATCGATGACGATGTAGCAGTTTTCCTGAAACGCACCGTTGGTGAGACAGATGACCTCAACCGGCGCCAACGACGGCCTTATCCTTCCGATCCGCCAGGTATTTCTCGACCGCGATGGCAGCTGTTGTGCCATCTCCGACTGCCGTGGTGATCTGCCTTACCAGTTGCTGGCGCAGGTCACCAGCAGCAAAGAGTCCTTCGATTGACATCATCATGTTGCTGTCGGTTATGATGTAGCCACCGGCATCGTGATCGAAATGTCCCTTTACTAGATCTGTGTTGGGGCGAAATCCAATAAAGATGAACGCACCCGTCACATCGAGTGTGGAAGTTTCTCCGGTGACAGTGTCCTTCAATGAAAGACTCTTCATTCCACTTTCGTCGCCGGTGAGTTCCTCGACAACTTTGTTCCACACCACTTCGATCTTCGGGTTCGCAAACACCCGGTCCTGCAGAATCTGAGTCGCGCGGAACTTATCTCGCCGATGAATGACGTACACTTTCTTCGCAAAGCGCGTTAGATAGTCCGCCTCTTCAGTTGCGGCGTCACCGCCACCAATCACCGCAATGGTCTCTTCTTTGAAAAACGCGCCGTCACACACTGCGCAGTACGATACGCCTTTTCCGGCATACTCTATTTCGCCGGGCACATCCAACTTGGTGGGAGTACCACCCGCTGTAAGGATCACAGACGGGGCGTTATAGGTCTTTCCCAAAGCAGTCCTCACCTCAAATTCCCCATCCGGCGTCTTCTCAATCGTCTCGACCGTGTCGGTAACAATCTCGGCGCCGAACTTGAGCGCGTGGTTGGTCATCTTCTCCGCAAGGTCGCGTCCCAAGATGCTCTCAAAGCCGATGTAATCCTCGATGAGTTCCGTATTGAGCAGTTCGCCTCCCGGCAATCCACGCTCGATTAGCACGCACTTGAGTGTGCCCCGTGCGGCGTACATGGCCGCACACAGTCCGGCCGGCCCTCCACCGATGACAACTACATCATATCGCAGTCCGCTACTTCTGTCGTTCGTCACTTCTATCCTCAATTCCTGACGGCCGGGCTATTCCCCATCACTTCGCTGCACAAGAATGATGCGCAATACCCCGAGGTTCTCAATTTCTCATTAACGATAACTCCACCACTATTAACGACCCCCCTCTGCGGCTGGTTCCATTACGGATCGCTGGCGATGGAGCGCTTCTATCTGACCCAGCCAGACCGGCGGCACGTTAAGAGATCCCGGGACCGCTCGACTCGGCCCGCCGGATTCCTCACCGTGCCAATCCGATCCTCCCGTGGCCAGCAACCCGACCCGCCGCGCCGCCGCCTCGATCGCTGCGAACTGTCTCTCATGGTGGGAGGGATGCATCACCTCTACTGCATCCACTCCCGCATCAACCAACTCATCGAGTACATCTGGATCCAAGGCCAACTCCCTCAGATGGGCGGCCGACGTAGTACCTCCCGTAAGTCTCACCACCGAGGCAACCTCAGCCAGAGTCGGTAACTCTTTGGGGACGTAGGCCGGCAGGTCGGCACCCAGGTATCTGCGGAACGCTGCCTGAACATCCTTCACCGCACCGCGCTTCACCAAAGTGCGCGCCACGTGCGGGCGTCCTAGCACACCCCCCTTTGCCACCTCGAGAACGTCGTCGAGTCCAATAGCGACTCCCAGCCGATTGAGCCGGTCCACCATGGACTTCGCGCGCGCGAGTCGTCGATCCTGCTGCAACGTGATAAAAGAATTCAGGGATGGGTCGTCGAGCGGGAGGAAATATGCCAGGATGTGGACCTCACCCCACGTGGAGGAGGCACTGAACTCGCATCCGGCTAGGACACGCAGATCGCAGTCCCTAGCGGCCGAAACCGCTTCCGGCACACCACCCAGCGTGTCGTGATCGGTAAGAGCGATTGCGGTCAAGCCACACACCATGGACTGTCGGACCACCTCGGCAGGCGTACACGACCCGTCTGAAGCGGTTGAATGAAGGTGCAGATCTATTTTGGGCACAGCTAGTTGGTCCGGCGGCGGTAGCCGGCCTCCGGACTGGTGCGAGCTATCTGCGACGTTCGAAACAAGTCCAGTAGCTGCGAATCGGACAGCTCCGAAAGGGCCGCATCACGACGGCGCATACCCTGAGGTGAGAACCGCGTTACACGACACACTCTATCCGGCCCGGTTCCCTTTTCAAACATGAGGGCAAATTCGTCTCGGTTGTATACGGTTACGCGACCGGATGGATAGATAGCCCAGCGCTCACCATTGACGTCGATCGTACGGCGCGCCACGGCCTATACCGCACTAGCCGTGAACTGCTCGAGGTCGCTCTTTACATCCGCCATGAATCTGTCGGCATCGGCCCCGTCTACCACACGGTGATCGTAGGAAAGCGAAAGCATTCCCATCGTACGAATGGCAATGACATCTTGGCCGTCAGCCAGTGTAATGACCTTAGGTCTCTTCTCTATCGCCCCGACGCCCATGATCGCGACCTGTGGCTGGCTTATGATCGGAGCACCGATATACGAACCGAATCCTCCCGGATTAGTGATCGTGAACGTTCCCTGCTGGACCTCGTCCGGGCTGAGACGCTTGCTTCGCGCTCGCTCGCCCAGGTCGGCCATTCGCTTGGCGATCCCTATGAGTGACAGATCGTCGGCGTTCTTCAGAACAGGAACGATCAAACCCCAGTCAAGCGCCACAGCGATTCCAATGTTGATCGGTTGCCGATAGATAATATTGTCGCCGCTGACCGAGGCGTTGAGGATCGCGTGTTTCCGAAGATTGCTCGACAAAACGTTCACAATGAACGCCAAGAACGTGAGCCTGGCACCACGCTGCAAGTAGTCATCCTTCTTGTCCTGCCTGATCTGGGCGATGGCCGAGAAATCGACCTCATAGAAGCTGGTCACGTGCGCCGATACGCGACGAGACAACACCATGTGATCGGCGGTGAGTTTCCGAATCCTGGTCATCGGCTCAACTCGGTCGCCCGGCCAGGGTTCTACGGTCGGGTGCACGATCTCTCCGCGATCTTCACGCGGTATCCCAGCACGCCCCGGCGAACTCTGGACAACAGCAGCCGGCACTGCAGATGCGCGGCCCTCCAGGAACAACATGATGTCCTTTTTTGTCACACGGCCGCCGTGGCCCGTTCCCTCTATTGTCTCAATCTCCACCTGGTGCTCGGCCGCGATCTTGCGCACCAACGGGGTCGACCTGCGTCTCAGTCGATCTTCGGCCGTTTCACTACCACCGTCACCGGCCGGTGTATGAGGCTCAACGGCAGGCGTTGGAGTCGGGTCTACCAAACCGCCCGGAGCTGCCGCCACCGGTGCCGGTGTTACTGCGACAGAGTCGTCCGCGGACTTCTCGAGTGTGGGGGACGCAACGGCCGCACCCTTCTCGGTCTCGATCACGGCGATGACCGTTTGGACTTCCACGGTCGCACCTGCTTCAACCTTTATCTCAGCCAGGACGCCGCCTACGGGAGACGGAATCTCAGCGTCAACCTTGTCCGTCGAGATCTCTAGGATGGCCTCATCACGCTTGACCTCATCGCCAACCTTCTTGAGCCACTGTGAGACAGTGCCCTCGGCAATTGACTCTCCCATTTGTGGCATTACCACATCTACCCTAGACATGCACGGTCTCCCTGAAGTGCCGTCGCCCCGGCTTACGGAAAAATTGTGTCATTAGCTGCGTAAATTTGGGTATGCCTAGTGGCACTGCGGCATACATCTTTGCCGCATGAAACACCACGTCCATGCAACGGTCACCAAAAAATGGTGCCACATCATTTGTACCATCGCACCAGACTGTGAACAGTTGAAGATACCCGCAACCGCCCGATTCTGCGAGCGCCTGATCGGTAAAGCGTGCGCAAATCCGGGTTGGCAGATCGACGAAGTGTCCCTCACGCAATCAAGGCTCCGGCTCTTGGCGAGAGCACCTGCTTCGCTGTCTCGGAAGGCAATAATTATGAAAATACGGCGGGCTGCTTCCGTTGCGATACAACGCACCGGCAATCGCACGGTCTTTCGTCGAAGCGTATGGGGGGAGCATGCCTGGTGCTTCGTGTTGCGAAACGCATACTCTGTGTCTGCAGTCCGGCGTAACATTCTCGGGCTCAGCCGCTCAGAAGCCGTACCGACGGTTGTCTTTGGTCCCATACCCTGGCGTCGCACCGCCCGTCAGTAGGCCAGAAGCCACCTAGCCGCTCGCACAACATCATCGGTCTGCGGCAACACGAAATCCTCCAGCGAGGGCGCATACGGAATTGGAGTGTCGTGGGCCGTCACTCGTATCACCGGTCCATCGAGCCACTCGAAAGCTGCCTCGTTGATACGCGCCATGATCTCTCCTGCCACACCACCGGTGCGCGTATCCTCGTGCACAACGAGTACCTTGTTCGTCCGCCTGACCGACTCGAGCAACGTTTCGTCATCCATGGGAACGAGCGTGCGCAGATCAATCACCTCCACCGAAGCTCCATCCTCCACTTCGATCCGTTCGGCGGCTTCCAACGATTTCCACACCATGGCCGACCAGGTAATGATCGTTAGATCGCTCCCGCTGCGTCTGATCTGTGCCTTTCCAATGGGTGTGATGATCTCCTCGTCATCAGGTAGGTCCTCCTTGATTCGCCTATAGAGATACTTGTGCTCGAAGTAGATGACTGGATCGTCGTCCCGAATCGCCGATTTAATAAGGCCCTTGGCATCACGCGCCGTTGCCGGACAGACGAGCTTGAGCCCTGGTGTGTGGAAAAACGCAGCCTCCGGATTCTGCGAGTGAAAAGGGCCACCGCGGACGTATCCACCCGATGGACCCCGAACCACAATGGGAGTTGAGAGCCCTGCGCGGTAGCGTGCAGTTGCCACATAGTTTGTGAGAATGTCGTACGCGCACGAGATGAAGTCGATGAACTGCATCTCTGCAACCGGCCGCATGCCCATGTGGGCAGCTCCGGCGGCGGCGCCCACAATCGCCGTTTCACTAATCGGGGTATCGATGACACGGTTGGGTCCAAAGCGGTCGAGCAAGCCATCGGTTACTTTGAACGCACCTCCGTAGGCACCCACATCCTCACCTATAATGAACACATTCTCGTCGCGTTGCATCTCCTCCGACAAACCCTGACGTATGGCCTCTAGGTAGGTGATCTCAGGCATCCAACCCCCTAAACCAAAGACGGCAGGCAGAGTCCGGATCGACCAGCACGTTAGCAAGCGCAGTATCGCCGGCGGGAAGTTGATCGTTCTCGCATTCCGCAACGGCTGCATCGAGTTCTGTGCTCACTCTTGCCTCGACCTCCCTCAGCTCACTCTGTGAAAGCCAGCCCTCATCACGGACACGCCGAGTGTAACGGTCGATAGGATCCCGGCTCTCCCACAAGGCTATCTCATCTTTCGGTTGGTAGCTCTGGTTGTCGTGCTGAGCGTGCCCCTTCCGCCTATAGGTTACCACCTCAATGAGTGTCACTCCACCACCGTCACGTGCGTTCCGAACCGCATTCTTTGTAGCCTCATACACGGCAAACACGTCGTTGCCATCTACCGAAGCAGCCGCAACCCCGTAAGCCTTTGCCTTTGTAGATAAACGTTCCACAGCAGCCTGTTTCACGGTAGGGGTAGAATACGCGTACCCGTTGTTCTCGACAATTACCACAAGCGGAGCCCGCTGGACAGCGGCTAGATTCAAGCCTTCGTGGAATGCACCGGTGCTGGTAGCACCGTCACCCACGTACACCAAGCCAACCCGCCTCTCTCCCCGCAGTTTGAAGCTCAGAGCCACTCCCGCCATCACTGCTACCATGTCACCTAGCTGGGAGATCTGTCCCAGATATCCAAGTTCGAGATCGTTGAAGTGGATGTTGCCGTCCCGCCCGCGAGCGGGGCTAGTCGCCTTGGCCATATACTGACGGAGAACCTCAATGGGCATGGCCCCTCGAACCAGCATCGAGCCCAGGTTGCGAATAAGCGGGGACATTATGTCACCGTCCTCCAAGGCATAGGCACTCGCCACGCTCTCGCCCTCCTGCCCAAGCGAGCTGAACAAACCCCCAATCACCTTGCCCTGACGATGCAGGCTCACCAACCGTTCATCCAGAGAACGAGTGAGCCTCAGATAGTAGTAAATATCAATCAGTTGGTTGGAGGAGAGACCGGCAGGTATGGCAGTCGCCGGCACTTGGCCAGCCTTGGAAATCACGGAGCTACCTTGGCTCCGTACCCTGCCTGCGTGACAGCATCGATCAAGGAGTCTGAAGTCGCCTTCTCGGCGTCGAAATCTACTTCGGCGAGGTTCGCGTCTAGATCAACAAAGACTGCGTACACGCCTTGAATTCCTTTGAGCGCCCCTTCCACGCGACCGCGACAATGGTCGCAGGTCATGCCAGTCACATCCAAACTAACAGACGCCATAATTCTGCCCCTATCCTTCTTGTCTAGTACGAACCTCTGAGAACATGATCCGGCTGAGCGACGTTGTGAACGACCGACAGAAACCGTTTGGCCACCCTGTCAGCCTCGCTCTCACCTACCTGGTCGGTCTCCACCGTAATCAAAGTGTAGTGTCCGCCCTCGGCGCGAACAGCGACCGAGATCCTCCCGATGGTTCCAGTGAAGACCCTATTGGATCCATCTGTTTCGTCTCTGGCCATTCGGTGGCCAAAGTAGTTATCGGCTTCTGTCAGAACGTGATCAATCGGCAGAGATGTACGGTGAAAATAGCGCATTGTCGCTTCAGGTTATTGAAGGAGTGAATCTCCGAAGACGTAGACTGTTACTTACAACGCTCAGACTCGATAAAGCCATTGCGGCACTGCCTACCACTGGGCTCAGGAGAATCCCGAAGAACGGGTACAAGACACCCGCAGCCAGGGGTATCCCTAAAGCGTTGTACACAAACGCAAGGAATAGATTCCCTTTGATGATTCCCATTGTGCGCCTCGAAAGCTCTATGGCCGTAACGATGGCGCCGAGATCACCCCGAATCAGCGTAATGTCCGATGCCTCCACTGCCACGTCGGTCCCCGTGCCAATCGAGAATCCCGCATCCGCTTGGGCCAGAGCCGCCGCGTCATTAAGCCCGTCGCCAACCATCCCAACAACTCGGCCATCGGCTTGCAATCGCCTTATCTCGTCCGCCTTGCCACTCGGATCCACCTCGGCAATAACCCGTTCGATGCCCACCTCTTTTGCCACCAATCCCGTCGCGATTCTGCTATCACCACTCAAGACATAGAGATCGTACCCCATTTCCTTGAGGCGATCGATCGCGACCTTGGCCCCTTCCTTCGTAGCGTCAGCAATCAAGATGACGCCTTGGACCGTATCATTCACGACAACAACAACCGGTGACCGCCCAGCAAGGATGTGGCGTTCCGCAGACTTGGCAAGAGAGCCGAGATCCAGGCTTCGTTCCGTGGCGTGACGCATGCTCACGACTTCCACCAAGTACTTCCCCACGATGCCGCGAGCACCTCGTCCCTCCATTGCCACAAACCGCTCGACCGACGGAATCGATATGTCTTTACCCTCCGCCGCAGTCACTATCGCAGCAGCAATCGGATGCTCGGATCGGGATTCGACTGCGGCAGCCAACCGCAGCAGTTCAGGAGCACCGACGGTACTGCCGTCGGACCGCTTCGCACCGAGAATATGGGTGACGGTGGGCTTGCCTTCTGTTATCGTGCCCGTCTTATCAAAGACGATGGTATCGATTCGTTGTGCGACCTCTAGGGCCTCACCGCCACGAATCAAGATGCCGTGTTCGGCTCCTCGACCAGTCCCGACCATGATAGCGGTGGGAGTAGCCAGCCCCAACGCGCACGGGCACGCAATTACGAGTACCGTTACTAACGCGACAGTCGCAAAGACGAACGGTGGTGGCGGCCCGATCACAAACCATACGACAAAGGCCACGATGGCGATCGCAATAACGATCGGGACGAACACGCCCGCCACCTGATCGGCCAATCGTTGCGCTGGGGCTTTAGTACCCTGCGCCTCCTCGACAAGCCGGATGATTTGAGCCAGCATGGTGTCTTTGCCGACCGCTTTTGCTTCGAAGGTGAACGAGCCCAATCCGTTGGTGGTACCACCAACCACTTTGTCGCCGGCCTTCTTGTCCACCGGCATCGGCTCACCTGTCAGCATAGCCTCTGCCACAGTAGACTCTCCCTCAATCACGACGCCGTCCACGGGTATCGTCTCGCCCGGTCGGATGAGCACATGGTCGCCACATTTCACCGCCTCCACCGGGATTTCGATATCGCTGCCGTCACGTTGAACCGTAGCCGTCTTGGGCCTCAGCTGAAGCAGCTTCCTAATCGCCTCCGATGTCTGTCCCTTGGCCCTAGCCTCTAGCAGACGGCCCAGCAGTATCAGTGCAATAATCGCGTTGACCGCCTCGAAATAGACGTCACCTGGCAGGCCTGCGTTTCTGAAGATCGTGGGGACCAAAGTAGCGACGCACGAGTACAAAAAAGCGGCGCCGGTTCCGACCGCGATCAACGTATTCATGTCGGCCGAGCGATGCTTCACACCACTCCAGGCTCCGCGATAGAACTGGCGCCCGGACCAGAGCACCACCGGCAAGGTGATACCCAGCAACACCAGCTTGAGCGTCGTCGGATCGACCTGATACAGCTGTGGCACAAATGAGCGAAGTAGGTCCCCGAGCGGTCGCGTCGCCCGCGCGAATAGATCGCCCTCCTTAGCGGTCATTGCAGCCATGAGTGGCATCGAACCCACCATGGTTGCAACTGCACCGACAGCGGCCACTGCAAACTTCCAGGAGAGCACCTTCATCTCTTTCCGCCGGCGCAGCCGCTCCCGTTCAACTGGATCGTCTTCGGCCAGAGGCTCGGTTACTGTGAACCCGGATTCGGCTACACGGTCCTCAATCTCCTTCGCGGTAACCATGCCCGGCACATACTCCACATGCACATGCTCCGTGGCTTGATTCGCCGTACTCGACAGCACTCCCTGCAGTGACGAAAGGGCGCTCTCGAGGCGCGAGGTCCCAGCTGCATAGTGAAGCCCTTCCACTTCGAATGAAATGGAGGTCTTAGCACAGTCGTATCCTGCATCACGTACCGCACTAACCAGGTTGGCTACGCGAACTGCATCTTCATCGAAGGTGATCGTGGATTTACCGGTCGCGAAATTGACGGCGGCGTCCGTAACACCGGGTTCCTGCTGCAAGCGCTTTTGTACGGCCACCGCGCACGCGCCGCATGTCATCCCCTCAATGGGCAAGGTCACCCGACTGCTACCCATGCTTCGCATGCCCCTTACCAAGATTTGATCTGGCGCTTTCGCGGCCCACTTGCGCCACCACCCGTCCACGCATCACCGATAATCCGCAGTGGAACGGATAATCGCCTGCTTTCTCAGGAGTAAACTCCACTGCTGTGGTCTCAAACTCGGGAAGCTCCAGGTCGATTCCGAAATCCTCGACAATCAGCCTGTTTGAGCAATCCACGCGCTCATCTCGGTAGAACAGCAACCGCACCGGCCGTCCCACTTCCACGGGAATGGTCTCGGGATGGTAACCGTCCCTTACCAAGATCTTTATTTCCTGGACCCCGATGCCGGTTCTCTTCGGTTCGGAGACACTCTTTCTAGAACCGAGGAAAAACCAGAGTTCCCCCCCGATCAGCGCGATTCCCAGCGCAACAACAACGGCATCGACTGGACTCACGCCTTCTCGTACTCGTAGTACTCCACTCCCAGATGCGTAATCTGCTCCTCGCCCATCAGCCAACGGAGCGTGTTCTTGAGCTTGGTGTGCTGGATGAAGAGATCGTTCTCAGGGATCAATCCCTGCGCAGCCATGGGGCTCTTGAAATAGAACGACAGCCATTCCTGAATACCCGACAGGCCGGCCCGGTGCGCAAGGTCCATAAAGAGAGCTAGATCATGCAACAAAGGCGCCGCCAGAATCGAATCACGACACAGGAAGTCTATCTTGATCTGCATCGGGTATTCGAGCCAGCCAAAAAAGTCGATGTTGTCCCAACCTTCTTTGTTGTCTCCCCGAGGCGGATAGTAGTTGATCGTAACTTTGTGGTAGATGTCGCTATAGAGATCGGGGTAGGTCTCCGGTTGCAGAATATGTTCCAGCACTCCGAGCTTCGACTCTTCCTTTGTCTTGAACGATTCCGGATCGTCCAGAATCTCGCCGTCGCGATTCCCTAGAATGTTCGTCGAATACCACCCCGAAAGACCCAGCATCCGCGCCTTAAACATCGGCGACACCACGGTCTTCACCATCGTCTGACCGGTCTTGAAGTCCTTGCCCATAATGGGAACACCGCGGTCCTCGGCAAGCTGTTGGAGGGCCGGTGCATCAACAGACAGATTGGGAGCGCCATTGGCGAACGGAACGCCCTCCATAATGCTGGCCCACGCATACAGCATAGACGGTGCGATTGCCGGATCGCTCTCATCCATCGCCTTTTCAAACGCTTCCACCGATTCGTGTGCCGGCCCCGGGCGCAGAAATATCTCAGTGGAAGCACACCAAACCATGACGAGCCGGTTGCAGCCATGTTCCTTCTTGAACGATCGCACGTCTTCCCGGATCTGCTCCGCCAACTCCCGCTTGTTCTTACCCTGCTTAACGTTCGTTCCCGAGAGTCGCTTCACATAACTCTGATCGAACACCGCAGGCATCGGCCTGATCCCCTTCAGAAACTCAGCAATCGGCTCCACATGGCGTGTCTCGAGCACCCCCGCCACCTTTGCCGATTCGTATCCGTCATCTGGAATCGGATCCCATGCTCCAAAAACGAGATCGTTCAATCCGGGAAGTGGCACAAATTCCCGGATGCGCGGAGCCCTTCCCTCTGTGCGTTTCCCGAGACGGATCGTAGCCATCTCCGCCAACGACCCTACCGGCTTGCCGGTTCCCCTTCGAACGTTCTCAACACCAGCCACATACGTAGTGGCAACAGCACCGAGACCGACCAGGAGAACACCGAGTTTCCCCTCCGGAGGTGCTACAGATCTCTTAGTTGAATCGGTCACTACCTCTTCCTTTCCCAGTGAACTCCGCCAACGCCGGTGGGGCGTGGCGAACTTGTGTGTTGCGTGCCGTTCTCCGCGTGATCTTGTAAACGTGACGAATACGCTGCACCACGGTTACCGTCGACGTCAGAGCCAGCAGAAATACTATCGAGAACAACAGGATGCTTTGGGCTCCAGCCCCGAAAAACAGCGATGGCACCCCAAGGAGCAATACACGCTCGGCGCGTTGAGCGATTCCGACCTTGCATTCCAACCCGAGTCCCTCGGCCCGGGCCCGAGCGTACGAGACGATTAGCGATGCAGCCAATGCCACCAAGCCCACCACAATGCCCGGTGCCACGAGCCAAGCCGGTACCGCCCCAGAGACGAAATACAGCGATATGCCGCCATACAGAAAGGCATCTCCAATTCGATCTAGAGTCGAATCGTAAAACGCCCCGAACTTGGTCTCTGCACCTCCCGCTCTGGCCACCCGACCGTCCAACATATCGAACACGCCACTGACCAACAGAAGTGTGCCACCCAGCCTTACCCAACCAGTTCCGAATGCGACCGAAGCACCCACCAAGATGAGCGTGCCAACAGTAGTGAGTGCATTGGGATGGACTCGCCTGGCGATCAGCCATTCGACGAACGGGCTCAAAAGGGCCTCGAAGCCCTTTCGCAAGGAACTCTGTCTCAGCAACATTTACTCATGCGGGGAACCGCTAACTATAATTGAGCCTTGGCACTGCGGCAATCTCGACCTTTCCGAACCGCCAAAATGTCAGTGGTAAAGCAGGTAAGGACCCCTTCGCCTAGCAAATTCGGCCAGGGGTTCCCGCCACGATCGCCAGATTTCTGCCGAGTGCCGGCCATCGCGGATCTGGATCCACAGCGAATCGTAGCCGGCCCGGGCGTTGAAGTATGCCTCATTCCGCACCTCAAAGGAATCTGGGTAGGATTCTCGCAATAAGACCAGAACCTCGAGCGCCAGCCGCACAGGATTGTACAAATTGCGGTCAGACACATGCAGTCTAATCGCCGGGAGCAAGTGGTCAGCGTATTTCCCATCGCTAGGCGCTCTCGGAATCACCAGAGTGTCCGACACCACCACGCCGGGCTGTCCCTCCAGCCGACTTGCCAGGTCCGGTGCGTCCAACCACGGGGCAGCTACCACTTGAAAAGCAATCGGTGTCCCTCGCCCGACCGACAGGTTGGTGCCCTCAAAGAGTACCAGACCCGGGTAGTGACTCGCGCTCTCCAGATCGGGCATGTTGGGAGACGGCCTCAGCCATGGCAAGGACGTGCTATCGAACCAGCGATCCCTCCGCCACCCCGCAGCGGGCACAACCGCCAGCTGAGCGCCAAGGCCCAACTCGGCGTTTCCAAGCAACGCCAGCTCCCCGATGGTCATACCATGCCGCAGGGGAAGTGCCAGCATGCCGACGAAAGACGCAAACTCGGTCATCAACACCGGTCCCTGCATGAGTTCGCCACCGATCGGATTGGGCCGATCGAGAATAACGACCGGAATGTTCGCCCTCGCGGCTGATCCCATCGCCAGCAACGTCGTAGAAGCATAGGTGTATGGTCTTGCACCGATATCTTGGAGATCGATCAGCAGGACCTCGATCCCTGCTAGCATCTCCCGGGTGGGCGCACGGTGCTCGCCGTAGAGGCTATAGATTGGCAGTCCCGTGGCAGAATCCGTGGCATGGCCAATACCTTCTTGGTCGAGTTCACCACCGAATCCATGCTCCGGACTGAAGATCGCGGTAAGTTCTACGTTGGCCTGAAGCAGGCGATCGATGTCACTGACTTCGAACTGGTCAACGCCCGTTTGGTTGGTGAGGAGACCGACACTCCGATCGGCTACAAGATGCACCGAATCTGTGAGCAGAACGTCGATGCCTGGTCGTACCTCGGTATCACTGGCCGGTTGAGGTGCCCGACATGAAAAGAGCAACCAAAGCATCAGGACGAAGGATCTAGATCTATGCGCCATATCCCCGCAATCGCATTCTTGAGTGTCGTCAGTTTGGGAGCATCCTGTGGCCACCAAGCAGCAGAAACTCCCGCGCTGATCCCTGACCCGGTACCAGTCACATCGCCCGTGGTCGTCCCAATGCCAACGCCAAGATTATCAGCTGATTCCATCCTCGGAACGCTCTCGACTCGACAAAAGGTAGCTCAACTCATCATGCCGTGGTTGCTCGGCAATTACACAGCGTTCGACACGGACGACTTCGAAAACGCGGCCCACTGGATCGATTCGCTCGAATTGGGAGGGATCATTATTTCGGTCGGGTCTCCGCTCGACGCCGCAGCCAAGCTGAATGAATTGCAGCAGAGATCGAGGCTACCGCTTCTGATCGCGGCAGACCTGGAGTGGGGATCCGGGATGCGCCTCGTTGGCGGCACCTCATTTCCTATGGCCATGGCCATAGGCGCCACCGGCGACCCTCGTGACGCCTACGAACTCGGACGTGTTACCGCACTGGAAGCTCGTGCCGCCGGAATACACATGACCTTTTCCCCTGTCGCCGACGTCAACAACAACCCCAACAACCCTATCATAAACACGCGATCGTTCGGCGAGGATCCACGTTCCGTGGCCACATTGATCGCCGCGTACATAAGCGGCGCCCGTGACAACGGCTTGTACACCACCGCCAAGCACTTTCCGGGACACGGCGACACCGAGAGTGATTCACACATCGGCATGCCCGTGGTGCGCGCCTGCTGGAACCGACTAGACTCGCTGGAGCTGGTTCCGTTTCGCGCCGCTGTCACAGCGGGAGTGACCGCCATCATGACCGCGCACATAGCCATGCCATGTATTGACGGAGGCGCAGACGCTCCGCCGGCAACCATGTCGTCAAGAATCATGGACGAGATACTCCGTGATTCACTGGGCTTCGATGGTCTTGTCGTAACAGATGCACTCACCATGGGTGCCATCGTTAGCAAATACGGCCCTGGTGAGACGGTGGTAAAGGCATTCCTCGCAGGAAGCGATCTTCTCCTCATCCCCCCTGATCCGGCCACCGCGGTCGAGGCTATGGTGCAGGCGGTGAGCGCCGGACGCATCACTGCCCAACGATTGGATCGGTCGGTGAGGCGGATCCTGCAACTCAAGATCGACGCGGGGCTCCTCCAGAACCGCAGCGTGGCACTGGAGAGCATTCCCGACATCATCGGTAAGCAAGCCTTTCAGAACGCCGCCGACGACATTGCAGCCCGAGCTCTCACCCTGGTGATCGCCGGCCCCATGCAACATTTCCGCAGCGAGCGCGGAAGAACGGCGGTCATTCTCTATGCAGAAGAGACAAATCTCACTGTGGGAAACGAACTGATTCGACAGCTGAGGGGCTTCGGAGATACGGTCAATGCTTTCCGCCTTTACCCGGCGTCGGGGTCGCTCTCTTACGACTCAGCGCGCGTTATCATTGCCGACAACCCACGAGTCGTTTTCGCAACCGGCGTGCGCTTCATTGTCGGTCGAGGACACGTTCAGATGCCCGACTCGCTTGCCGGCCTCATCCAAGCCACGGGCCGTGCGAAACCGACGTTGCTCCTCTCACTTGGGAGCCCGTACCTCTTGAATCAGTTACCAGGATTCGCCGGCGCCTACCTCATAGCGTGGAGTGACTTCCCCTCAACGGAAAGGGCATCCGGAAGAGCAATAGCCGGAGGTGCGCCAATTTCCGGGCACCTTCCAATCACGCTTTCCACAGAGTACCCGCGGGGGTTCGGAGTGACGTTGAGGCGCCAGTGACCAAGCCGTTTCGGCCCGAGTCGGGCGACTCAGCCACCACACGGTAGGGGCGCACGTGTAACACCTTGCAAGACAACATGTTATGGAATCGCGGCGTTGACAGTTGGCCTCTAGTATTCTAAGTTGCGTGGTCCAACCGGAGGTGTGTGAATGAGTACAACTCAACGACCCGAGACAACCGTCGATGTCAGTTTGACTGTGTCCGCGGTCGAGCAGGTAAGGCAATTCATAGAGCAAGAGGATGTGCCGGTCGAGACTGCGGGACTCCGTGTTTCCGTACTGCCGGGCGGGTGTTCGGGATTCAAGTACGGACTGAATATAGAAGAGCGTCCGCTGGACGACGATCTCATAGTGCAGCAGGATGACCTGCGGATTTTCGTCGATGCGTTTAGCGGACAGTATCTGCAGGGAACCACGATCGATTTCGTCTCGACGATGCAGCAGTCTGGCTTCACGTTTAACAATCCCAACGCTAGCGGCGGGTGCGGATGCGGTGAGTCATTCTCTGCCTAGCATTCATTTGAGCAACTCAGAACATCAAACGGGGCCCGCGGCAGGAAGCGGGCCCCGTTGCTGTTTACCCTCTTCAGAACACCCCTAAGCAACCATGACATCGATCGACTTCGCTGTGATGGGGTTCTACTTCGCACTCGTCATCGCGATCGGCGTACATTTTGCGCGCACCCAAACCAACGACGCAGAATATTTCCTTGGAGGCCACCGTCTACCCTGGTGGGCCGTGATGCTATCGATCGTCGCGACCGAGACCTCCGCACTCACAGTCATTTCCATCCCCGGCGTCGGCGCGCGCGGCGATCTCACCTTTCTTCAGCTGCCTTTGGGTTATCTGGTCGGTCGGATCGGTGTTTCCATATGGCTCCTCCCAGGATATTTCCGGGGTGAACAACAGACAGCATACGAGCGGCTCGAACACCGCTTCGGTCTGGCCACCCGGAAAACCGCATCCGCTGTGTTCATGTCGATACGAGCCTTGGGTGACAGCGTTCGTGTGTTCGCAACCGCCATCCCGCTTACGATCGTGACGGGCTGGTCGATCCCGCTAAGCGTCATGGTGGTGGTAGGAGCAACTGTAGCGTACACTTGGGCCGGAGGTATCAAGGCCGTTGTGTGGGTGGACGTAGTACAGATGGGGCTCTATGCCGTCGCAGGTCTCGCAGCGATCATCGTGGCTGCTAAACTGGCCGGTGGAATCGGCACGGTGCTGTCGGCCGCAAGTGAGGCCGGCAAGCTCCGAACGCTGAACTTCGAATGGTCGTTTTCAACTACGTACACTCTTGCCGGGGGCGTGGTGGGCGGGGCGCTCTTGTCGGCGGCGTCACACGGCACTGACCACCTCATAGTGCAGAGATTACTGGCAACCAGGAATCTGGGAGATGCGCGACGAGCACTCATTGGATCGGGAGTGCTGGTAATCTTGCAGTTCGCAATATTCCTGCTGGTTGGGACATTTCTATGGGCAGCCGGCGCCGACAACGGTACGATCTCAAGTGACCGACTCTTCCCTACGTTTGTCGTCGACCATCTCCCGATCGGTCTCACGGGGTTGGTCGTCGCCGGTCTGCTTGCAGCCGCCATGAGCACAGTCAGTTCGTCGCTGAACGCACTGGCATCTGCTACCACTCACGACTTTTACGCCCCGATCACCCGCAGCAATGACCCAAGTCACCTCCTCAGGGTTGGCCGCTGGGCCACGCTGGCGTGGGCCGTGATTCTTGGGATCGGAGCGCTATCGTTCCGGTCCACGGACCAACCCGTCGTAGTTCTCGCACTTTCTATCGCCTCGATTACTTACGGATCGCTGCTGGGCACCTATATCTTGGGCGGCATCGTAAGTGGTGCAAAGCAAGTGGATGCGATCACCGCGATCGCCGTCGCGACTGCAACCATGCTCGTGGTCGTGTTTGTTAAACCGCCCGGATTCGCAAACCTCGCCTGGCCATGGTACGTGCCACTCGGCACATTGGTCACCATAGCCGTTGGCACTGGCATGAGCCTCATTCTGCGCCGAGGTGAGCACACTTGACCGTTCTCGTTGGAGTAGACGCCGGAGGATCACATACCGAAGTCGTCGTTGCGGACGGCACGAACGTCCAGTACCGCAAACGAGGACCTGCCGCCGCAGTCACACCTGAACAGATAGAACACTCGGCAGGAGTCATATCGGGTCTTATCGATGAGGCCTTGCGAGACTGCTGCCGCGGGCAGAGACCGGAAGCCGTCGTTGTAGGCGTTGCGGGCGCCGGGCGCGATCGAGAATGCGACGATCTGGCGAGGTCTCTGGGTTCGTCGATTGGTGTGCATGTTCTGCTCCGTGTTACAACAGATGCTGAGATTGCCCTCGAGTCAGCGTTCCCACAATCAAGACCAGGAATCGTTCTTGTGTCCGGTACCGGATCCATCGCCTTCGCACATACCGACGACGGACGAACCGTTCGAACGGGTGGTTTGGGTTGGCAATTCGGTGATGAGGGAAGCGGCTACGCCCTGGGACGGGCCGCACTGGGCGCAGCCGGGCGGGCGTTCGAGCAACGAGGACCGGAGACCATTCTCTACGAGTCGATCGCGAGCGCCACGGATAGTCGATCTCTCGACGACATGGTCAGGTGGGTAGCGACCGCAGACAGGGCGGCCGTAGCCGCGCTTGCTCGTGAAGTCCTGGTGGCTGCCGCCAGGAAGGACCGCGTGGCACTGGAGCTGATAGATGAAGCAGCGCACAGTCTCTTCGAGCACGCGAGAGCACTGACGGAGAAGTTTTCATTGAACGCACGACCGGAACTGGCGCTTGCCGGCAGCTTGCTAGGCAAAGATTCTCCAATTCGAGATGCACTCGTTGTGCGCCTGAGTGCAGCACTGTCCAGAGTAGCAGTGAGCGATGCCACCGTGGACCCCGCGATGGGGGCAGTCAGCTTGGCAGCCGCTCTTCTTCGAGCTTAGGCTCTTGGTGCCACGGCGCCACCTTCACCGCTCACTTGTCCAAAAATCCGGACGAAGGCATACAACGCACCGCAACCAGCAAGGGTCAAACCCACTGCTGCCCACGGCGAGGAGCGGAACATCAAGCTACTCACCAGCAACGCTGCGACGGCTACGACAGCCACCAGTACAGCGTACGGTAACTGTGTCTTTACATGATCCACGTGATCGCAGCCGGACGCCATCGAACTCAACACGGTCGTATCTGATATAGGAGAACAGTGATCTCCGAAGATCGAGCCCGCCAGCACCGAACCAAGACTTCCCAACAGCAATCCGGTTGCTGCACCGCCACCCAAGTTCGCGCCCATCGCCACCGATAATGGCAGGATGAGCGGAATCAATACGGCCATGGTTCCCCAAGAAGTCCCCGTCGCAAACGATACCGTGGCGGCGACGATGAAGACGGTGACAGGCAACAACTCCAAGGGGAGTCGGTCCGATAAGACACTCGAGAGAAATGATGCTGTCGAGAGCGATCCGGTGACCGAGCCGAGCGACCACGCGAGCAAGAGAATGATAATCGCGAGCGTCATGGCCTTGACGCCGCTCACTAGTGCACCGATCGCGTCGGATAGAGAAAGAATTCGCTGGCCTACTGCCAACAAGATGCCGACTATGCATCCTGCTAGCGATCCCCAAAGCAGCGTGGCAAACGGATCTGCGTTTCCAAGAATGGTGCTAAAGCTAACCGTCTCGCCTTCACCGAGGGCATTGGCGCCCGTGTAAATCAATCCTACTGTCACCGTAACTACCACGGCAAAGACTGGCAGAACGCCGTTCCACCAACGCATCGGAACGTTATCGGGTACGGAGCCCAATTCGCTATCCAGGTCGGCCGCCAGCTGTGCGCCCGGACGGTAGAGTCCCCCGCCTGATGCTGCTCGGCGCTCTGCATGCAGCATGGGGCCGAAGTCGCGGCGCGACAGGATGAAGACTGCGACCGCGAATATTGCTAGGATCGGATAGAATAAGTATGGAATTGAGCGAATGAAGACATCGAATGGCGAAGCCGCAGCCAATTGGGCCGCGAGTGCTGGGTTACTGCCGCTCTGTGCAGCGGCCAGCTGTAGGCCGTCTCCAATCAAACTGATCTGGTATCCGACCCAGGTGGATACGAACACAATGGCTGTCACCGGCGCAGCAGTTGAGTCGACGATATAGGCCAGTTTCTCTCGCGACACTTTGAGTCGATCCGTGAGCGGTCTCATCGTGTTGCCGACTATTAGCGTATTGGCATAGTCGTCGAAGAAAATCGCAAGCCCCGCAAGCCAAGTGGCGAACTGCGCCCGTCGTGTAGACGTCGCCAACGGTGCGACCGCCTCGACAATCGCTTTGGCACCGCCCATCTTGCTGATCACCCCAACCATTCCACCCAATAGCAGTGAGAAAACCACGATGGATGCGTGATCCGCATCGGCCAAAGCCGGCACGACATACTGATCGATTGTCATGAGGAGCGCGGCCAACGGGTTGTATCCCGCGAGCAAGAAACAACCCAACCACACTCCCACGAATAGGCTCGTCACGACCTCGTGTAACATCAAAGCGAGCGCGATCGCGATCAGCGGCGGAAGGATCGAGAACCAGGCCGGCAGCAGCGGCGGTGAGAGTTCTTCAGACACACTCCCAAGTTCAACACGGATCGGAAGTTGATCGCTCGACGAGACTATCACGTCTCTCAGGGAAAGAGACTCGAGCGGCGGCAGAACGCTATCCGACAACACAGTGCCGTCTCCAAGCCGCACGACCACAGCAAGGGTATCCAGCGCTCCCTGCGCACTCACCGTGAGCGTAAACGGAATTCCCTTCAGGATTGCGGGCGGTGCACCGAGTTCGAATTCTTGGCTGTGGAGCCTGTCAACGACTGACAGGGTTAATGCAAATAGGGCTGATGTGATGCACAAGTGACGAACACGACTAGGCCGCACAGCAACCCCCTTGTTGAATACCGTGTCTACGGAATGACCATCACCTCAAGAAATCCGTCCACCGGAGCCCCTTCGCTGCCACGGGCCGGATAGAATCTAAACCGGAGCATCCGCTCAATGAACTTCTTCCGGTATGCCGAATGCTCTATTTCAGGCACGACGCCCACCTTCGTGACCCGGCCCCGCCGATCGATCCAGAATTGTACCTTGAACTCCAGCCCCTTAACCGACTTGGGAGCATCGGGAGGCAAGAGCATTTGTTTGGAACGAGGAGCGAACCCGGGGCCCGACCCTCCCGTTTCTCGTCCATTGGCACTGCCGATACCGGTGCCCTGCCCACTCCCGACACCATCACCAGAGCCCTCAGCGGGTCCGTGCGCTCCGCCTGACAGTCCTCTAGCTAGCCCATTGCTGAGAACGACCCGCTTCGCCCGCTCCACGATGTCCATCGGGCTCGCCCGTCTCATTATCTGCTTCACGACAGGCGCTGGAATCGGAATCTCAGTTTTGGTGGAAGCCGCCGCCACGCTACCAGCAGACTGTAATTCGACGTACCGCACGCGCGCGCCTCCTCCTCCACCCCCTCCACCCAGAGGTTCCGCTACCCCTGCGGTCCAGTGTATGCCACCAGTTACCTCACCCCCACTCCAAGCAACTATCAATACAAACAGCGTGTGGGCAGAGGCCGAGCCGATCACGCCGCCAGCGAGCTTCCGACTTGACTCTGGCACTCGGAATTTGGGAATCTTCGGCGAACGATCCATGGTCCTATAGTATACACCAAACGGGCGCGCAGTCCTCTCAATGTCGGCCCGCACGCCCGTGTTGAATCCAGTTCGTCAGAACTTTACCTACTGGGCTTCATCCTTCGGTCTCGGCGTAAGCCCAATGACCTGCACTCCCGCTCCACGAGCAATATCCATCACCTCGATAAGCTCCTGGTACTTCCTGTTCCGGGCAGCCTTGATAAACATCAACTTGGTCGGTCGGTTATCAAAGACATCGTGAAGTTCGCGGTCGAGATCCTGCTTGGAGACAACCCTACTGTTTATCGCGTACGACTGGTCGTCCTTCAATTCCAAAACGATCTGATCGCTCTGGACGTTCTGTTGCTGCGTCCGAGTCTCTACGGGCGGCACCTGCACATCCATGGCTTTGCGTTGGAGCGGCACCTGCATCATGAAGATGATGAGTAGGACCAGGAGAATGTCGATCATCGGTACTATGTTGGGTTCGTTCTGATATCCACCATCGTCACTCCCGACACTCATTGCCATGGTCTACCTCCCGCCTGTCGAGCGGTTGGGCATTTCCCTTTGCTCTTCGGCTATAGTCGCTAAGACCCGCACTCCCGCCGACCTGGCGATTTCCACGGCATCTTGGACCACACCATAGTCTAGGCCATTATGTGCCTTCAAGTACATGATTTTGTCTTTGGTCCGTGCCTCAAAGATGCTCGTGAGGTACTCCTCCAGCTTACCACCCGGCACAGGCCCGATTTTTCCGGTTCCGGGATCCAGAAAGAAGTTGCCCTCGTTGTCGATCCCGAGCACTATGTCGCCATCCTCTTCAGGCCGTGACTCGAGGGACTTTGCGAAGGGCATCTTTGCCTGAAATCCTGCCGAAATAATTGGTGTCACGATCATGAAGATGATTAGCAACACCAACATGACATCGATCATCGGCACGACGTTGGGTTCGTTCTTTACCTGGCTCTTCGGAACTAGGTCACGGGCCATGAGATGACTCTCCCCTTAGCTTGCAGGTCACCGGCTATCAGCTCTGCGGGTCCGTCGCCGCAGCCTGCTGGGCCTTGAACTCCTTGGTGAAAATCGAACGGCCGAATTCACTGCCAACGCTCTTGATCAAGAAGTCGATCAGTTCCTTGGACGTATAGGTCATTTCGACCGTGATGTTCTCGATCTTGGTCTGGAAATAGTTGTACAGCCACACAGCCGGGATGGCGACGGCAAGGCCGAAGGCAGTGGTAATCAGCGCCTCAGATATACCGGCGGAGATCGCCGCTAATCCACCTGACCCCGTCAGAGCCATACCCGTGAAAGCGTTCACTACCCCCATTGTCGTCCCCAACAAACCGACGAACGGGGCTGTCGCACCTACCGTTGCCAGAATGGCCATACCGGTCTTGAGTTCTGACAGAAGAATGAGGCTCTGTCTCTCGACCGCGCGCTCCGCCGAGTTGATGTCACCGCTCGTGATAGTGGCTCGGTCGCGCAGCAGAGGTTTCACCTCTGACAACGCCTGACCCAGCACTCGCGCCACGTGCGAGACTTTCTCTTTCTCAGCCAATTCTATGGCGCCGTCCAGTTCTTCCTCCTGAAGGAAACGAGCAAACTCGGGCGCGAACCTGCGAGTCGCCCTCCGGCTCTTCCTAAACCTCCACCACTTGGCAGTCGCGGTGCCCAGAGAGGCAATAGACATGATCGCCAACAAGAGGATGATGCCCCTGGCGAATCCACCGGCGTCGTTCCAAAGCGCTAGTAACGATACTTGCATAAGACTACTGGGCCTCCGTACAAAGTTGAGATCGAACGCTCACTACTATTCCAACGACCCGCTTACGGGCCACCTATTAACGTGAATTGAATTGGTAATTGAATCAGCACCCTGACAGGACGGCCGCGCACTCGGCCGGCCCTGAACAGGCTGCGGCGCAGCAATTGCTTGGCCGGAGCTTCAAAGGCCTTCTGATCGGATCTGACCACCACAATGCTCTTGGGTTCGATATGCCCCGTGGTATCTACGACGCCCTGGAGAAGCACTAGACCCTCCACGCCCGCACGCTGCATCGTACGAGGATACTCTAAGGGCGGACTGGAGATTCGCTCGGGTGGCTCATCGACGACCGCCTCATTGAATATCTGCGCCAGATCGATTGGACCATCTTCAATGCCCTCGAAGATGCCACCTTCGACTCCGATGCCTGAATAGTCACGCGGATCGAACTCATCTGACAAATCGATGTCCGGGATTGAGGTAGGCACCTCGATCGGCGCGCTGAGGATCTTGAATCCCTTGGGGGGTGCCAGATTCAGGAGTTTCGGTGGTGGCGGAGCTTCTTCCGGCTCCTCCTCCGGCTCCTCATCGATGAAGATCATCATCGTATCGACAGCCACCTGTGTGATCTCTTCCTTGACCTTCATGGTGACCGTTACAGCGCCCCAAATCATCAATGTGTGTAGGCCCAAGGAAACCCCGCTGCTGGATAGCTTCTGTCCAAAGCGCAGGTTCTTTGGGGCGGATTCTACGAGGTTATCGAACACCACACACCTCCGAGTTTGTCTGAACGTCGAACCAATTATACACCGTCGGCAAAGAGTTAGACTGACAGTTCAGTGTTGATAACATTACAAAACGATGACAGTTACGTGACATGCAGTTTACTGATCCCAGTCCGCCGGCAGCGTGACCGTCATCGTTGTACCGCGACCGAGTCGACTCCTGGCCTCAATCGAGCCACCGTGAGCCTCGGCGATCCACTTACTGATCGCCAGCCCCAGTCCCGCGCCTGGACGCTGACCTGTCCGGCTGCGCGCCGGATCGGCTCGCCAGAAGCGATCGAAGATATGCGGTAATTCACCGGGCGCAATGCCTACCCCCGCATCTTTCACTCTTACCACAAAATTGCCATCCTCCCGCAGCGAGACGACCGACACCTTGCCGCCCACCGGTGTGTACTTGATGGCGTTCGTCAGCAGGTTCATGAGAAGCTGTCGAATGCGACTCCGGTCGACCGAGATGATCTCGGTATGCTCGGGAACTTCGACCGACACCTCAACATCGGCTTGCTCACCCAACATGCCACCGGTCTCGGCGATTTCGATCAGCACATCTCTCATGTCCACCGACTCGAGATGCAACGGAGCGCGACCCTCGTCAGCCCTGGCTAAAGTCAGCAACGAGTCCACTAGCTCCGTCATCCGATTCACCTCTCTCAAAGTCTCGTCGAGAACCTCCAACACCTCTGGATTCACATCAGGGTGCGTGATACTACGTTCGATTCCTGAACGCAGAACCGTGAGTGGGGTCTTCAGCTCGTGGCTTGCGTCTGCGGTGAAACGGCGCAACGCTACGAAACTGCGTTCGAGGCGGGATAGCATCTCGTTGAGCGTTGTGGTCAGTCGGAAGAGTTCGTCTCTGGTAGTAGGAGTTGCGAGACGCCGATGCAGACTTCGGCCGTCGGTGATATCCTCGACCTCATCGACGATCTTGTCGACGGGTTGAAGCGTCCGCCCCGCAAGAACATACGCGATCCCCATCGACGCCAAGATGAAGAATGGAGCTATCAACGACATCACGACCAACAAACGCTGGGGTCTGAGTGCGAGTCCCGCCTCTGAGATACCCGACACCACCGCGGTCACCTGCTGCCCCGCCGTAGAAATGGGCCGCACGTAGTAACGGATTGTGCCAAATGGAGATCCCAAATCGACCGACCCGCTGCCCCCCACCGTGATCTGGGCCTGAACGGCGTCTACGAACCTCCCCACGTCCGCGGATCCAAGTCCCCTTACGATTATGGCGCCCACCGCCTGATCACCCGGCTGTACGCTTCCGGAAACGAAAAGTGGGTCACCGTCCGGACCAAGAACAAGTATGTAATTCGGCACGCCTTCGAGCAGCACCTCGAGATCCGCGGCGAGGGCGGTACGCTGAGTTGCGGGGTCCTGAACTACCACGGAGTCTCTTGAAAGGAAGGCCTCGCCCAGAATCGCGGCGATCAGATCAGCCCGAGCCCGCACCGTAGCAATGAGTTGGGCGTCGTTCGGTGAACGCTCGACGAGATAAACCGCTCCGGTGAACAGGAACAACGTAGCGCCCATGGCAACCGCATACCATACGGCCAGGCGCCCGCGTATTGTCTGCATTCAGTCCTTCAGGACATAGCCGACACCGCGAACCGTGTGGATCAACTTCAGTTTATTTCCGTGATCCACCTTCTTACGCAGCCGGTTGATCACCACGTCCACGACGTTGGTTCCCGGGTCGAAGTGATAGCCCCATGCGTACTCCGTAATCAGAGTCCGCGCCATGACTCTGCCGGCGTTCCGCATCAGATACTTTAGAACGGAGTATTCTTTCGGAGTCAAATCCAATAGTGTCTTCTTTCGACGGACCTCGTGTTTGGCCACGTCCATCACTAGATCGCCGACCGTCAGTATCGGCGAGGCTAGATCCTTGGGCCGTCTTCCGAGCGCTTCTACGCGGGCTAGCAGTTCCTCAAACGCAAATGGCTTAGTCACGTAGTCGTCTGCACCTGTGCGGAGCGCCTGGACCTTGGACTCAACTGCGTCCTGCGCCGTCAGAATCAGCACAGGCGTCGCCACCCCACGATCCCTCAGAGTGCGTAATACTTCGATGCCACTAAGTGTTGGGAGCCGCAAATCCAAAACAATTACGTCGTAGCTGGCCTGAGACGCCCGCTCCAGCGCAGATCCACCATCGTCGATCAAGTCCGTCTGAATTCGCTGCTCTTCCAATCCACGCTGGACAAATTGGCCAACAGTGCGATCGTCTTCGACAACCAGCACCTTCATGAGAGGGTCTCTTCGCTATAGGTCGGCAGCGTGACGCTGAACTTGGAACCTCGGCCGATGGATGACTCGACGCTGATGGTACCCCCATGCTGCTGAACAATGCCGTAACAAATCGACAGGCCCAATCCAGTACCCCTACCTGGCTGCTTAGTGGTGAAGAACGGCTCAAAGATCTTTGAAATCTCATCTTGCGGGATTCCCATCCCAGTGTCCTCGAATTCAGCAACTACCAAACCGTCGGACCCTGGACTCCCCTTAGTCCTAACCGTTAGGGTGCCCGTTCCTTCCATAGCGTCTATGGAGTTCAACATCAGAGCCAAGAACACCTGAATCAACTGCTCGGTATTGCCACGAATGTCCGGCAGATCGTCGGACAGGAGCCGCACAAGCTCAATCCGCCTAAACCGGTCGTGGTGCTTGACCAAAAAGAGTGCGTCCTCGATGACCTGATTCACCTCGGCCCGACCCATGGCCCGCGATTGCGGTCGCGAGAAATCTAGGAGCCCATCGATGATCGCCTTGCACCGACCGAGTTCGGAATCGATGATTCGAAGATATTCTTCGGCCCACGACTTTTCCGACCTGCTCAATCCCTCACCCCTCATGGAGATAGCCTCTACGCAGGCCCCAATCGTTGCTAGTGGATTGTTGATCTCATGCATCACGCCAGCCGCCAGCTGGCCCACGGCAGCCAGTTTCTCCGTCTGGGAGATTTGGCGCTGGACCAACTTGGAGTCCGTCAGGTCCTCTCCGATCGTGATGACATGTGTGATTTCCTCGTCATCCAGCCTCATGGGCACCTTCGTAATCCGATAGTGCCGCGGCTCACCGCTGGAACTCGACTCCGCCTCCAGCTGCTCTATGCGGCCCGTACTGAAAACGGAGTCAAACTCTTGCCTCAGCAGTTCACTTGGTTGGCGCTGTAGCACATCGAACACCTGCTTGCCCAGCACCTCGCCGCGCTCAACACCTAGCGTGCCTAATTCTCGTTTGCGGTTCCAGGCTTGGATCCTGTAGGACCGGTCTACCACGTACAGACCCACCGGCAGTGAATCGATGATCTTCGAGGTAAACCGACGCTGCGCCTCAGTCTCGCGAGTGCGCATGGCTACCTCGCTAGCCAAATCCTCTGACAACTCGACCGAAGCTAGAAGAGGCGAAAGAACGTTGGCTACTGTCGCGACGACTCGCCGGAGAACTGCTACTTCGGGTCCGTCAGCGACCGTTGCCTCGAGCAATCCGAGTTGCTCTCCTTCGTAGGCAAGCGGTACACGCAACTGCCAGGTATCTCCAACTAACTCATCTGTGACGAGTGCTTTTAGCCATCCCCGCACTAGGTCGGCGTGTCCGGCCGGTGGCGGTGGATAGCCCTCAGCGGTTATCGCATCGAAGCCACTGCCGTCAGGGGTTCTGACCCAAATACGGCATTCATCGCTCTCGAGCCCACGGGATAGGACGCCGGCCACACCCATCAGCGCGCCCTTCGATCCTATGCCGCTGGCCAGATAGCTGCTTGCATCCTCGAGAATTCGAAGACCGCGAGTTTCAGTAGACATGGCTTCGCTCATTGCGCAGAACGTAGACAATATAAAGGCAAGACGTCCTTTTGGTCGCCACCCGGGATCACCCGACCTGGCCGAGTTTCTCCAACAGCTCAGCGTTGTCACGCTTGTGGCCCAATTCATCTTCGACATGCATCCAGGTCAGCACCCCGTTCTTGTCAATTATGAAGTAGGCTCGCTGAGTGAAGAACTTATCCTCCAGCAGCACGCCATAGGCCCGGCTCACGTCTCTTTTGAAATCGTTCAGGAGATCAATTGTTATCCCGTTCTTCTGTTTGAACTCATTCAAGGTCGGAACAGAGTCTACGCTTATCCCAAACACCTTGGTGTCCACGTCGTTGAATTGCCCCAAATCATGGGTGAAATCGCACATTTCGCTGGTGCACACGCCCGTAAACGCCAGCGGGAAGAACGCAAGCAGCACGTTCGACTCGCCCCGGAACGACGAGAGCGTCGTTTCACCGCCACCCGTGGACGGAAGAGTGAATTCGGGTGCCGAGTCACCCACCTTGAGACCACTCATGACATCTCCTTGGCAAGAGTTCTTCTCGTTCTCGCTCCCTTGTTTCGGAGCGTCCGTGGTGACTAATTATGAGTCCCTCATCGCGTTTCACAAAGGAGCAATCAGTAATGGCACACGAACTACCTTCTCTGCCATATGGCCACGATGCGCTGGAACCGCACATCGATACCAGGACTATGGAGATTCATCACGGAAAGCACCACCAAGGTTACGTAACGAAGCTGAACGCAGCCCTGGAAAAGCACGGCGACCTGCAGGGCAAGAGTGTCGAGGACCTGATCGGTGATATCAACAACGTTCCTGAGGATATCAGAGGAGCGGTCAGAAACAACGGTGGAGGGCATGCCAACCATTCGCTCTTCTGGCAGGTCATGGCCCCTGGCGGCGGTGGTGAGCCCGGCGGAGCCCTGGCAGACGGAATCAATGACGCGTTCGGGGATTTCGCTTCGTTCAAGACAGCGTTCTCGAATGCCGCCGCCACGAGGTTCGGCAGTGGCTGGGCCTGGCTCGTGCTCGATGGCGGAGGTTTGGTTGTCGAGAGCACTCCGAACCAAGATTCGCCTTTGATGGATGGCAAGACCCCGATCCTGGGCCTGGACGTGTGGGAACATGCCTACTATCTGAATTACCAGAATAGGCGGCCCGACTATGTCGCAGCCTGGTGGAACGTGGTCAACTGGGAGGAAGTCGCCAGGAGACTACAAGCGACTGGCTAGGCAGCACTTAGGTAACTAGGAGATCATGATAGCTGGACTACTGAGGGACCTGCGGTACGCCGTTCGTTCCCTTTTGCGCCAACCTGCGTTTACCGCGATCGCGGTTGGCACGATCGCGCTTGGCATTGGAGCCAGCACGGCAATCTTCAGTGTTGTCCAAGCGGTGCTGCTACGACCGCTGCCGTATGATAATGCGGAACAATTGGTTGTGATCTGGGCCAACCTCACGAACCGGAATCAGCCCAAGTTCCCCCTGTCGCCTCCCGATCTCCGTGACTTTCAGGAACAGGCAACGTTGTACGAGGACCTTGGCGGCGTGGTCACCTTCACGCAGACGCTGACCGGCGGCGATGCCGCTCCCGAAGTAATCGATGTCGCGGGAACGACCGTGAACTTCTTGGACGTGCTCGGGGTGCGGCCATTGCTTGGGCGAGGGTTCGAGCCGTCCGATGCGGAGCCGATCGCACCGAACACCGACGCCGCATCGATCCCCGCGGCCAGCGTAGTGCTCAGCTACGAACTCTGGCAGCGCCGGTTTGGCGGTGAGAACCAGATCATCGGGCGGTCGGTCGAAGTCAACAACAACGCCGCGCTGATCGTCGGCGTGATGCCGCCCGGCGCCGAACTGCATTTCGGTACCGGAAGCAATCTCACACGGCGAGTCGACATGTGGACTACCCCGCGAATCGACGTGGCGGCGTGGCCAGCCCGTCGCAACGTCGTTTGGGCCGTGGTGGGGCGGTTGAAGTCAGGTGTAAGCATCGCCCAGGCACAGGCGGAGATGGATGCGTTTACCGCACGATTCAGAGAGGAATCCAACCTTCGGGAGTCCGCCGGATGGCGGATTGATGTCCACGGGATGCTGGAGGAGCTGACGGCCGAAATTCGTCCCGTAATCATAGCATTGTTTGGCGCGGTAGTGTTCGTGCTGCTCATAGCGTGCGCCAACGTGTCGAACTTGTTTCTCGTCCGGGCCAGCAGTCGCGAACGTGAATTCGCAATTCGCATCGCACTGGGTGGAAGTCGCGCCCATGTCATGCGTCAATTGCTCGTCGAGAGCGGCGTCCTCGCGCTCGCTGGGGGTGGACTCGGTCTTCTGCTTGCCGTAGGAGGAAATCGTCTCTTGCTGGCCATGCGTCCCGCAAATTTGCCGCGCATGGAGACGGTGAGCATCGATCTGCCCGTTCTTGCATTTACCGTCGTGGCGTCGGTGGCCACGGCTCTGCTGTTCGGGCTCTTTCCCGCAATTCGAGTTTCGAATCCAACCCTCACGGATTCCCTGAAAGACCGCGGGCGGTCGTCCTCGTTGTCTAGGCAGCGTCTGTTCCGCAGCGGCATCATCGTGACGGAGGTCGCGTTGTGTTTCGTGCTCATGATTGGCGCAGGGCTCATGATACGGAGCTTCATGGCGTTGCAAAGGGTAGACCCGGGTTACGATCCGAACAACGTTCTGACCTTCAATATTTCGCTGCCGGGAAACCGGTACCCGGATCCCGAGAAAGTCATCTTCTTCAACACGTTTGACGAACGACTCCGATCGCTTCCGGGCGTCACGCATGTGTCGGCCGCCTCGACTGTGCCTCTGCAGAACAACTTCTTTACAGGACGGTACGGTCCGCTCGAGGCCATCACCGATGAGAGCCTTTACGGCCAGGCGGCGTACCGCGCCATCCGTCCCGGATATTTTGAGACGATGAGGACCAACCTCATCGAGGGGCGCTTGTTTTCACCCGCCGATTTTGCCGACAGCACGGCGGTTGTGGTCGTCGATGAAGTACTGGCGGGGATCATTGCGCCCGGTGCGAGCGCCGTGCACAAGCGACTGCTGATTCGTATCACGTCACTCGATCCACAAGAGGTTGAGGTAATAGGGGTCGTGGAGCATCAACGTGGACCGTCTTTGGCGAGGGACGGAACGGAAGGCATCTACGTGACCAACCTGTACGCCGGAACTCTCGGGAACATGGCGTACGTCGTGCGGACCACGAGGGACCCCGAGCGCTTCGTGCAGCAGGTACGTCGCGAACTCGATGAGCTCAATCCCATGCTTCCGCTGTCAGACGTGCGCTCGATGGAGGCACGCGTCGATGAAGCCATGACGGAAACACGGTTTGCCCTGGCATTGATCGGAGCGTTCGGGGTGATGGCACTTGCGCTTGCGAGCATCGGGATCTACGGCGTGCTGTCTCACACCGTGCGGCAACGTGTCGGCGAGATCGGCGTGCGCATGGCACTCGGCGCCCAGGCAGGGAACATCCTGAAACTCGTCCTACGCCAGGGGATCACGCTCACCGGAATCGGTTTGGTTGCTGGTTTGATCGGAAGCCTTTGGGCGACGCGGTTGATGCAGAGTCTATTGGTGGAGGTCCCCGCAACCGATATGGCGACGTACGCGGCGATGGCGGCTGTCTTCATCGTGGTGGCGATCATCGCATCATGGGCGCCGGCGCGGCGCGCGACGCGGATCGATCCCGTAGTGGCGCTCAGAGAGGAGTAAGGGCTCCCAGCGTCACACTTCGGTGCGGAGTCTTGTGTTGCAAGAATGGAGCGGATGGGGCTCGAACCCACGACCCCCTGCGTGCAAGGCAGGTGCTCTCCCAACTGAGCTACCGCCCCTAGGTAGCGCAACGACAACAACATAACAGGTCTTAACGGGGTGCCAAAATGATTGGTGGCAAGTTTCTGGGCAAGTAGCGTGGCATACCTCCGCCAGACCTACATCATCTTGATCGCAGGGTAGCAATCTGCCCCTCACCCAGCATCTTACCGAGCGCCCTGGTGGCCCGTACATTCGAAGCTGTTGGATCCCTTTTCCCTCGGAGGTTTGTATGTCCATTACCGTGATCTTCCCAGCTACCAACATGACGGCCGATAAGTACGCAGAGGTCCTTCGTCGCCTAGAAGCGGCCGGGGCTGGAGCACCTCCGGGGCGTGAGCATCATACTTGCCACGGTACACCCGACCATTTGGGCGTCGTGGATGTTTGGGAGTCGCTCGCAGCCTTCGAAGCATTCGGGGAGACCCTCACGCCGATCCTTGAAGAAGTGGGTATCGAAGCCCCGGAACCGCAGATCTCCGAGACCCATAACATCATCACCTAGGGGCTCAGACCTTCGGCCCGCATGCCGGGGTGGCCTTCCCTCGGCTCAGCTCACCCACCACCGTCCTCATCTGTTCCGGCGAGCGTTACGGCCGAACCGGGGACTGTAGATGTGACGTGGTTCGACAAACGATTCAACAGGCCCGACAGGATCCGGACCCGCCGCTTGATGAAACCACGGAACCCGGTTCGGGCGACGACGTACGTCGCGCCCCAGGTCGCGGCGAGGATCGAAGCGGCCAGCCAGAACGGACCACCGTTGTTCAACCTGGCCAGTGACATCGCGACTCCCAGCGCTCCTCCGCCTGTCAGCGTCCCCAGGAACAACAACGGATGCACCCCGGCGCTCTCGGTGATCCGGATGCGGGTCTTGCCATCCTTCGGTTTGACCATCACGTGGATGAGACGTCCAGTTCCCTCGAACGAGTTCTGGAAGCTGAGAGAGTTCCACGATAGCGACCTCCCTAGAGTTTCGTTGATGCGGCCGACCTCGCCGGTGATCGCCCGCACCTCTTCCAGCAGGCCCTCGAACGCCTCGGCCGGCAATTCCGTATCCAGCGTGCGCTCCATGTCGATCTTCGATGGAGCACCGAAGAGTCCTCCCCGCCACGGCATCGCCGGTACTGCCGGTGGCGCGGCCACCGCCAGCGCAGCTTCCTGCACCCGTTCCGGCGATAGTCCGACCTCGGCGCCAATACGCTGGATCCCCGCAAGCGACAGAGCACCCTCCTCCTCCGTCGGATGCTCCAGCTGCTGCTCCGCTGCTTGCCGGATCACGGACCGTGCTTGGGACTCGTTGTATGCGGGCTTGCGCTGTACGGCCTGCTCGAGCGCGGCCGCAAAGTCGTTAGGTGTGATGTGCCGGTCCTCCGAACGTATGCTCATCGCCTGCACGAGCACCTGCTCGACGGCACCGGGGAGGCGGTCGAGCTGCTCTCGATGCACCGGAAGCGCGTCGACGAAGCGCTTGTACTTCATCGATTCGTCTGTCACCCACATGCCGGGCGCCTCCCCTACCATCATCTCGTAGAATACGCTGGCAAGGCTGTACACGTCGGTCCGCTCGTCGAGATCGGTACGGCCGGCCGCCTGCTCCGGACTCATGTAGCCGACGGTACCGATGGGGAACCCCGTACGCGTGAGCTTGTCACCGCCCGCCGTACTGATGGCCTTGGCGATCCCGAAGTCCGCGACCACCGCATGCCCCTCCGAGAGAAGAATGTTCTCCGGCTTAATGTCCCGATGGACCAGGCCCTTGCGGTGAGCGTAGCTCAGGGCGTCGGCCACCTCCTTGGTGATCGCAAGTGCGGTCGGCAGCGTGATCGGCTGCTCTCCATCCAGGAGGCCACGAACCGAGTGTCCTTCCACAAACGGCATGACGAAATGGAGCACGCCGTCCAGGTCACCGGAGTCCAGGAGCGGCACGATGTGGGGATGGTTTAGCTGCGCTGCGATCTCGATCTCTTTGAGGAACCGATTGACCGCAAGCGACGCGGCCAGCTCCGGCCGCAGCACTTTGACTGCAACGGGCCGATTGTGCTTCACGTCCTGGGCCAGATAGACGGTGGCCATCCCACCTCTACCGACCTCGCGAACAATATCGTAGCGGCCTTGCAGCGCCTCGCGCAACATCTCCAGTTGGGTGGTCATGCGGAGTAAGCTAGCTCGGGAACCGGCTGGTTACCATGAATGGAGACCTTAGCGTAACGGTCTTTCCACACGCGACTCCTGCATCCCGTTCGCGTCCACTGGCCCACAGATCAGACCGCAAGCACATCAAACTCACTGGACGGTTGACTCACCCAGTTCTACTTTGGGAGGACCGACTGACATTCCTAACCGAAGCCTAGGGGACGCTGGCGCCTCGAGGAACGGCTGAGGAACTTTGTCGGGGAAGGTCTTAACCCCTGGGGGACGGGAAGCATGGACGTACCGAGCCTCAACGAAGTCAGAGCGGCTGTCGACGATAATTATGAGGTGGAGCGGCTGCTTGGCAAAGGAGGCATGGGCGCTGTCTTCCTCGGCCGGCATCGCTCGTTGGGCTCACAGGTAGCCATCAAAGTGCTGCCGATGCTCGCCGAGCCGGATTCCAGCGAACTCGCACGGTTCAAGCGCGAGGCGACCCTCGCAGCCAACCTGCCACACCCACACATCGTGCCTGTCTTCGAATTCCAGATAGAGAAAGGGTTGGCGTATTTCATTATGCCCTTCATAGAGGGCGATTCGCTCGCTGAGCTGCTCGAGAAGCAGAACCGGCTGGAATTCTCTGAAGTGCGTCTGCTGGTAGAACAGATCGGCTCGGCCCTCGCCCACGCACATGAGCGTGGCGTCATCCATCGAGATGTGAAACCAGCCAACATCCTCCGCGAACACGCGACGGGACGCTGGCTGATCGCGGACTTCGGGATCGCCAGAGGCATTCAACCGGAGGAGACCGGGATTACCGGGACCGGCATGGCCGTCGGCACTCCAGCGTACTGGGCACCGGAGCAGGCCATGGGAATGCCCGATGTCGATGGGCGGGCGGATCTCTTTGCCTTAGGCGAAGTGGCCTTTGAAGCGCTCACCGGCGAGCCGGCGTACAAGCTCAGTGATCCTGCACAGGTGGAGCACGCACTTCGCACCGCTCGACCGGATGTTCGTTCCGGTGTACGACGTGTTCTCATTGCGCCTCTTGCCTTCGATCGTGAGGACCGGCCCGAGTCAGTGCGTAGCTGGCTCGACACCTTGGAGATAGCGAGAGGAAAGTCAGATCCCACAGCGAGGATCCTGACTGCCGTGACGGTTGCCGCTGTGCTGTTGGTAGTTGGAATCGGTTTGTCGCGCTGGCTCGGCGAGACTTCCGAGGCGGCGAACTTGAAGACGATCGCCGTCGCACCCTTGATCATGACCGGCGGGTCGGACCCGGCGTTGGAGCAAGGGCTTGCACGGGCGTTCGAGGATCAGCTCCGCTGGCTTCCCGAGCACCGAGTGGTCGGGTCAGCCGCCCTCGCCCAAGCAATGCCCGTTGTAGCAGATTCGGTCCAGCAATGGGACTCGGTCGCGAGTCTCGCGGCGTCGCGATTTGGTGCTTCAGAGCTGCTCGTCGCCCGTGTTGAGGTCGAGACCGACCGCATTCGGGTGGATGTGCAAATTCGAGATGCGTCGACCGGGATGATCTTGCGAAGTGCCGACGCAGACGGTCCCGTCGACAGCCTGTCAAGAATCGTGTCGGACCTCGTCGCGAAGACATTTGCAGAGCAATTGGCCCGAGAGCAAACCGGGTGGAGTTCGGCGCTTCCGATTGGGATGGGTGCTATTCAGGCGTATTTCGCCGGCGATGAACTGTATCGCAGCGCGGCATACGACCAGGCGATCGAGCGTTACGAAGCGGTCATCGCCGCTGACTCCACCTTTGCACCGGCCTACTTCAAGAAGATGTTATGCGAGGTCTTCCGGGCGAGGCCGACGCGCGTGACCGGTGCCATACGGTCTGCGCTCGATGCAGCGCGGGACTATCGGGCCGGACTCGACCCAACGACGGACGCCCTCCTCGGGGCGTACGAGATCCTCGTAGCCGAGGGTCGTCTGCAACAGTCTCACGACATCCTGCAGGAGATCGTGAGCCAACATCCCGACGCGGCCGACGCATGGTTTCTCATGGGGTTTCTGGAGGTCTATTTCGGGCCGCTTTTTGGGACACCGCCGGCTGCCGCTCAGTTCGCCCTCGTCCGGGCACACGAACTCGATCCGTCCTTCGCCGCTGCAATCTCCCATCTCGGGTTGATCGCAGTGCTGCAGGAGAATAAGCGTGCGGCCCAGCGTTACTTCGAAGCGTATCTCGCCATCGACAGTATCTCGGTATGGGCTGAGTTGGTGCGCATGGTCGACTCGGCGCTCTATCGCGGCGTCAAGGCGGCGCTCGGTGTAACGGGGTCGTTCGACGTGAGACCAACGGCCGCGCTGGAAGTTGTAGCGATGGGCGGTGCCAATCCTGATTTGGGGGTGCCCGAGCGGGCGCTGACTGGGCTTGCGCTGGACGCCCTCGTGGAACGGGCCACTACGGATCAGGATCGGGCGATCACCTTTCGCATGCAGATGGCAGCGTCGTTGGGAGCCGGTCGGGTCGCGTCAGTCGACACTCTGATGCGCGAGGCGCGACGCCGGAACATCCCGCGGACTGAGTTGGATCGCTGGATTGTCTTGACGGCCGTAACTGAGACTGTCCCGCTCGCCGACGAAGAAGGGCAAAGCCGATCTGCCGCGCGACTCATGGCGCAAGCGGTTGAAGACCCCGTCGCGAACTGGCTGGTGGCCCGGTGGTACAGCGAGCGGGATCCTGGCGCCGCGGCAACTGCGCTGGCACGCCTGCGTTCGCTCGCTGCAGAGGCCGCTGCCACCCCCCAGGAGCAAAGCTTAGTGGAGGGCATGACGGCGCTGAGTCAGGTGGCGGCGGGCGACACCCTCGCTGCTTATGAGACGTGGCGACAGGCGACGGAGCGCTATAGCATCGAACGCGTCCCGTTCGGTTTCGTAGCATCACTGTGGCCGCTCCGCTTGGAGTGGGCCAGAGTAGCAGCGGCCCGTGGAGATCACGACGAAGTCTTGGCCGCGACCACTGTCTTCGAATACGCAGTCGGTTTCATGGACCAAGTCGCATGGTCGATCGCCTTGCGCCTACGTGCGGAGGCACTCCGCGCTTCGGATGACGAGTTGGGAGCGCGCGCGACATTCCGACTGCTGGGCAACACGCTCCGTGACGCAAACGGTACGGGCGTTGCGCTGCGCGACTCGGTAGTTATGTGGAGCGGCGGAGTGACGAACGGAAACTAGGCTGCTACTTATCGCGGAAGGCGCAGAAATACCCCTCGGCATCGATGCCTCGGACTCCACTGCGCCAACCTCCGACAAATCCGGAGTCATCGATCTTGGCCACGAAGAGTGCGGTGAAACCACCATCGAACCGCACTATGCTGCGATCGTTGGCCAACGAGCCGAGACGTACGACGATCGACGGAGCCCCACCACCAGCGGCTTGGGTTTGCAGGACGGCAACTCCGGGCTTGGCTACGTCGCGCGAGGAAAGATCTCCCAGTCGAACGGCCCCCACTCTCTCGAGCGCAATCTCGGCGGTTCCGTAGGCGGGCACCACCGTCGAAGGATCTGGAGATCCGCTCGCGCCGACAAACTGACGTGACTCGATGTCGGTCGCGAAGAGGGTGAGTCTGCCTTCCACCCGCTCGCCCTCCTGCGCCCCTGTAGTAGCTACCAGCGTAAAAGCGTACTCGCCAACCATACCGTCTGCACTCGCATCGGCAGATAGTTGACCCTCCTGCTCGACGCACCACGGCACTAGTGTGCGAACCTCGCGGCGCCCGATACACGCTGATAGCAGAAAAACAGCTACTACACCTGCCCGAGCAAACATGCTCGTCATTCGATTCCTCACCAACGTTGCCAATTTCGTCTGTTTATGCACATCACCGCCTGCGGGTTGCTCGTGCTATCGTCACCCCAGTGTTGCCGATATAGATCGGCCCGTCCCAAATATCGTTTTCCAGTAGCAGAATGTTCCGCCCCCCAGCTACCGCACTTGGGGCGGGAACAACAAAGGCATCGCTCCCACCGATATTCACCATATAGCCCATGTCGGCCAATGAGGCGCTGGTTATTGCAGACAGCGGGTTGGCCCCACCATCCAGCTGGGGGGTCATGAGTTCAGTGTTCAAAACTGACTCCCGCCAATGCGCGTCCAAACTTCCACTCCCGAATCGCGCCTGGTTGTTCTCCACCGCCACCTTTGCTCCAGAGAACCCCGCCCCACCCAACGAATCGAACGCGGCAATTGCCGCCGCACCAGTGAAGTGAGTGTCCGCACCCAACGTACCCCCGGCCGCCGTGTCGGACGGATTCTGCAGCAACCCAAAGAGGTTCCACAAAGTGCCGATGCCCAGGACATGCCCCATCTCGTGCAGGACCACGCTTTTCAGTTGACCGTTTGCCTCGAGCTGTGCCAGGTCGGCAATGTCGAACATCATGAAACCCAAGACCGGCAAACTGTCCAAATTGCTAATGACGCACGGCCCGGCCTGTCCTAATACGCCACCAGGTCCATCGATGCTATCCAATTGGGCGTAGATCACTACGTCGTCGATCGTCTCATTCAACGTGGGCACTACTCCCGGAGGCCCACAATTCATCTGGCTACCGTCGAACAAGATGTCGGGCAGATCTCCCACGATGATCGACTGCCACTGGGCCACCGCATTGTCGAACGCCGCACTCTGCCCTGCGCTGGGGGTCGTTCCGAACGAGTAGCGCAAATCAATGTTAAACGCCGTAAGAACGCCGTCCGCAGTGAAGACAATCGGACTCCCCGCAATACCCATCGGCGTCGCTACCGCCGAAACCATGTTCTGGCCCGCAGTCGAGCCTACAATCCAGCTTCCCACCACTGCCACCCCTTGAGAGTCGCTTATCGCAGTATCACCCGTCAGGCTACCGCCACCGGTCTCCACGGTGAACACCACTTCGATACCGGGTACCGAGTTGTCGAACTGATCGGTGATTCTGACACGCGGAGGTCCGCTCACCGCGGTTCCGATAACCGTGTTTTGCGTGAGGGGAGAAATGGCAGTCATTAGCACCGCAGGGCCGGCAACGGCAGTTGCCGCGAACGCCGCCGCCGATAGTCCGGCGGATGTGGCCCTGGCCTGCTGAAAGCCGACTCCTGTCCCCAAGGTCCAGACCGCCGTGACTTGCCCGTTGCTACCGGTAGTGTCAACGCTTGCCGACATGCTTCCCCCACCCAACGTGACCGAAAAGTTCACGACAACACCGGCAAGCGGCTTGCCGGATTGATCGTTGACCTGCGCTACTAGTGGAGAACTCAGGGCCTCTCCCGCGACCCCGGTATCCGGACTGGCCGACACGCGTACCAGGGACGTCTCCTTCGGATTCACAGTGGAGGGTGGAGGGTTATTGTCGTTCCCACTGTCGGTAGACGAACCGCCACTACAGGCCGCAACCAATGTCACTGCCAAGAGGATACTTCCGAGACGGCGTGTCAGAATTCCGGCTTCTGGCTTTGTCACGGAACCTCTCATCTTGTGGGTCTCAAAAGAATATAGCACGAAAGATACATTCATCCGTCACATACCATCACTTCAGCGTCGTCTTGAACAGCTTCAAGATCCTACCGTACTCGTCTGCCCAGCTCGATGCCTGCTGAAATCCGTGGCGCTCCACCGGATACATGGCCACCTGCCGGTTCTTCTTGCCCAGCTCGATCCCCCGCTGAGTAAGCCGCACCGTATCGTAGAACAGCATGTTGTCATCCAGCATGCCATGGGCGATGAGCAAGTTGCCCTCGAGACCTTCGGCAAAATTAATCGGCGACGGGCGGGGTGACGAACGGCAACTAGATTAGTTGCCTGTAACCAAGGTTCCTCGACAATACGGCAGGTCGGTTCTCCGATCAGCCTTTACTTATAGCGGAAGGCGCAGAAATACCCTTCTGCAGCGGTACCCCGGACTCCGCTGCGCCAACCTCCCACAAATCCAGAACTATCGATCTTGGCCACGTAGAGCGCCGTGAAACCACCATCGAATCGCACTATGCGGCGATCGTTGGCCAGCGATCCGATACGTACGACGATTGACGGAGCGCCGCCACCGGCGGCAGTGGTTTGCAGTACAGCAACTCCGGGCTTGGCGACGTCGCGCGACGAGAGATCTCCCAGTCGAACGGCCCCAACTTTCTCGAGCGCAATTTCGGCGGTTCCGTAGGCCGGCACCACCGTCGAAAGATCTGGTGATCCGTTCACTCCGATAAACTGGAGTGACTCACTGTCCGTTCTGAGGAGCGTGAGCCTGCCTTCCACCCGCGCCCCTGTGGTGGCTACCAGCGTAAGAGCATACTCACCAGCCATACCATCCGCACTCGCGGCGCCCGATAGTTGACCCTCTTGCTCAACGCACCACGGCACCAGTGTACGAAACTCGCGGCGCCCGGTACACGCGGATAGCAGAAAAACAGCTATACCAGCTGCATGCGCCAACATGTTTGTCGGGCGCTTGCTCACCAACTCAGCCCACTTCGTCTCACCGTGCACATCATCACCTACGGGTTGCCCGTTTTATCGTTACCCCAGTGTTAACGAAATAGATCGGACCACCCCACATGTCATCTACCATGCGTACAATGTTCAGCAAACCCGCAACGCTGCCAGGGGCTGGGACGGTAAACGGATCTGAAGCGCTGACGTTAACAGAGTAACCCAGGTCTCTGAGAGACCCAGTGGTTATTGCTGACAGCGGATTGAGCAACGTCGAATTCAGCACGGGAGTCATGAGTTCATTGATCAAGGCTGCCTCCCGCCAATGCGCGTCCAAGGCCCCAGAGCCAAACGACGCCTGGTTGTTCTCCACCGGCACCTTTGCCCCAGTGAACCCGGTCCCGCCTAACGAATCGAATGCGGCAATTGCGGCCGCACCGTTAAAGTGGGTGTCCGCACCTAACGTACCCGCAAATGCCGTGTCGGACGGATCTTGCAGCAACCCAAATGGGGCCCATAGGAAGCCGATCCCCAAGACATGACCCATCTCGTGCAGGATCACACTTTCCAGCTGATTATCAGCCTCCAGCTGCTGGACGTCAGCGATATCGAACAGCATGAAACCGACCACTGGGAGGGTGTCCGCCACCCGAATGAAGCATATACCCGCCTGCCCCAACACGCCGCCTGGTCCATCGAGACTGTCGAATTGAACGAAAATGACCATGTCATCAATTTCCTCTTCCAGGGTGGGTATCACCCCTGGCGGGCCACACGCCGGTTGCTGTGCAATCGCTGGATCGAACGGAATGTTTGCCAGGTCTCCCACTATGATAGACCGCCACTTTGCCGCCGCATCGTCGAAGGCTTTCATCTGACCAGCGGTTGGGTTGACTCCCGCCGAGAAACGCACCTCCAGGTCGAACGCGGTAAGGACTCCGTCCGCAGTGAAGACAATCGGGTTCCCGGCTATGCCCATCGATGTCGCGAGCGCCGAAACGGTGTTCTGGCCCGCAGTCGAGCCTACAATCCAGCTTCCCACCACTGCCACCCCTTGAGAGTCGCTTATCGCAGTATCACCCGTCAGGTTACCGCCACCGGTCTCCACGGTGAACACCACTTGTATGCCAGCTACCCCGTTGTCGAACTGATCGGTGACTCTGACACCTGGAGGCCCGCTCACTGCTGTCCCGATCACCGTGTTTTGCAAGAGGGGAGCGATGGCAGTCATAAGCACCGGAGGACCGGCGACGGCAGTTGCGGCGAACGCCGCCGCCGATAGTCCGGCGGATGTGGCCCTGGCCTGCTGAAAGCCGACTCCTGTCCCCAAGGTCCAGACCGTCGTCACTTGCCCGTTGCTACCGGTAGTGTCAACGCTTGCCGACACGCTTCCCCCGCCCAACGTGACCGAAAAGTTCACGACAACACCGGCAAGCGGCTTGCCGGATTGATCGTTGATTTGCGCTACTAGTGGAGAACTCAGGGCCTCTCCCGCGATCCCCGTATCCGGACTGGCCGACACGCGGACCAGGGACGTCGCTTTTGGCACCGTTGTGGAAGGCGGAGGGTTGTTGTTGTTATTGTTCCCGCCGTCGGTGGACGAACCGCCACCACAGGCGGCAATGAATGTCACTGCCAAGAGGATACTTCCGAGACGGCGTGTCAGAATTCCGGGTTCTGGCTTTGTCACGGAACCTCTAATCTTGTGGGTCTCAAAAAAATATTGCACGAAAGATACATCCGATCACTTCAGCGTCGTTTCGAACAGCTTTAAGATCCTACTGTACTCGTCCGTCCAGCTCGATGCCTGCTGAAATCCGTGGCGCTCCACTGGATACATTGCCACCTGCCAGTTCTTCTTCCCTAGCTCGATCAGCCGCTGAGTGAGCCGCACCGTATCGTAGAACAGCACGTTGTCATCCAGCATGCCATGGGCGATGAGCAGGTTGCCCTCGAGACCTTCAGCAAAATTAATCGGCGACGAACGCTCGTATGCCAGTGAGTCCTCTTGGGGGTCGTTCAGGATGTTGGACGTGTAGCCGTCGTTGTAATGTGCCCAGTCCGTTACGGGTCTGAGTGCGGCGCCCGACTTGATGACACCGGGCGTCGTGAACATCGCCATCAATGTTATGAACCCTCCGTAGCTGCCGCCGTACATACCTATGCGTTCCGCATCTATGCCCATGTTCTCTACGAGCCACTTCGCCCCATCTACTTGATCTGTTAGATCCTGACCACCCATATGACGGTAGATGGCGGTCCTCCAATCACGGCCGTGGCCGGCGCTGCCGCGATAGTCCATGTCCAACACCGTGTAGCCCTTGGAGGCCAGCAGGTGGTGGAACATGTACTCGCGATAATAGTTGGACCACCAGTTGTGAACGTTTTGTAAGTACCCCGCTCCGTGCACGAAGATCACAGCCGGCCGACTGCCCTCGGCCGCTACGTTTCCGGCCGGTCGGTACACCCGCGCCGGAACCTCCACGCCGTCCCGTGCCCTGATCATCACGATCTCCGGCTTAATCCACGACCCGCGACGCCACTCTTCCGTGGTGCTCTCGGTGATCTGTCGCATCTCGCGTCCGGCTCGGTTCTCCTGGATATAGAGTTCGGGTGGGTGATTCGCTTCCGAATGCGACATCGACAACCAGCGACCATCCGGCGAGACGCTCGCGTCTTGCCGTCCCATTGCCGATGTGATGCGGGTCAACTTGCCTCCGTTGGCCGGTAGCGTGTAAAAGTGGACCTCCGCGAACCCATCCCGATTGGCGGTTATGTAAAAGGTCCGACCGTCTGTCGAGAGCCTGGCACCCTGCACCTCCCATTCTCCACTCGTGAGGGCCTTGGGATCACCACCTGCGGCAGGCACGGTATACAAGTGAGACCATCCGGTTTTCTCCGAGCCGAAATAGACGGTTTCTCCATCAGGGAGAAAGCCCATCGTAAACGATAGCATGCGACCTATCCAAGCAGCGTCGTGACGTTCGTCCACCACCCTCGTCTCGAGACTCGGCAGGTCGACCACTGCCAGCCAACGGTTTTCGTCGTCGTCGCTGGTGATGCGCACCAGTGCGTGGCGTGAATTGCGCGATACAGCCATTCCGTTGATACTGCGCTCACCCTCCCCAACACTATCACCTACGAAGGTTACCTTTCCCGTCGCTACCTCGAGTATCGCTGCCCGTAATTTCCCCTGCTCGTCCCCAACCTTGGCTCGCCCCGTGTAGGTCGTTACATACCCCTCTGGGTTGATCCATACAGGCAGGGTGATTCGTTTGGAGTCTCGCGCACGCTCGGAGATGGTCATCAATACAAACTCTCCATCTGGCGTAACTCGCATTCCCTGAACACTCTTGTTTTGACCTGGATAAAACGGCTGCGGTTTCGTCGAGTCGGGTTCGGCAGGACGGCGCCCCCACGGTTGCTTCTCGAACTCACCGTCGCGAATGAACTCAAACAGTCTTTCCTCTTCCCCCGTCACGAACTTGCGCTGGGCGGATGCTTTCTTAGCGTCCTTGGGAGCGGCGCCGCGTCTGATATCTGTGAGCTGTCTGAGTTCGGTATTGGCAAGGTTCAACGCGAACATGTTACCATCGCGCTGGTAATAGACTATCTGTCCGTCCGAAGACCAACTCGGACTCGACTCGCGTCCGGCGCCCCTGGTGATGTACCGCGAACCACTCGCTCGCCACAGCACGAGGTCGCCTCCAACAGCGAAGATTGCTTGCTTGCGATCGGGTGACCATACCGCAGCACCCGCCAAAATCTTGTCTGCGTCCACATCGTCGAGCCGCTCTGGCCGGCCACCCCTAGCCTCAACGCGATATATGACTGCCCCAGTGTCCACTCCAGGCTGTTTCCAACGGAAATACACATACCGGCTGTCGGGCGACCAACTAAACCCGCCACCGCCCCCAAAGAACCCACCACCCCGAAGCGCCCTCGGGGCAGTCCCGACTAACTCCGGGCCACGCATTATGTTCTCTACCGTGAGATCGAAGTCCTGTGCATGTAATGGAGGAGCCACAATCGTAAACGTAGCGCCTAGGGCAACTAGAGCCGTCTTCATACGAGACATCGACATTGCTGGTACCTGTTCTAAGGGTTGTAAACTGGTCAAACGATCGAATAGAACGTTAACGTTAGTTCCGGCTGTTACAAGTACATCCGCAAAATTAAGCAGACAGCCGAGAGTGGAGACCAACAAACGCGTCCGGAGCCGCCTATGAAGTCAAGTCATGCAATACTCTGGATCCCTCTACTAGCATCAGTTGCCGCATGTGCACAGCACAACTCGGCAAACGAGAGCGAGATTGGCGGCACATCATCCCTCGAGGGCGTCTGGTACCTCGCCTCGGACCCACCGCAGACCATGCCCGGCATCCGAATAGAATTGACCGTGGATTCGGCCAACGGCAGCTTGTTCGGCCATCTCTCCCATTTCTTTTCGGGCAACGTCGGGATCGACACCAAGGCGTTTGCTCCGTTCACCGATTCGTTGAAGAGGGGTGGGGATATTACGATCAATATACTCCGCAGCACCGATAACTCCCCGGGCATCGCGTTTCGGGGGCGAGTCACCGGTGACACGATCGCTCTGAGCGTGTTCAACCTCGGAGCCGACACCATGACCGGCGCCAACCGTCGCTGGCTTCTGATAAAGCGGCGTTGACGAGTCAGCGATCAAATTCGACTTTGTAACCCACGAGCCCACGCAGCCTGTGATCTGCGCCCGCCACCTGCGTGATCGTCAACGAGTACGACCCCTTGCTCCCAACATCCGACACCGATATCCGCAGTAACGGACCGGAGGCGAGTGCACCGGTCACGACCGCATCCAGTCGAGTCTCACTCGAAGAGATTGCAAAAATCTGACATCCCGCACAGGCGGCAGTCGCACCGACAATCGTCTTGGATCCCGAACCGTCCACTCGAAGGAGTATCGCAGCATCGTTGGAGTTGGGCGTGACCAAATTGACAAGCAGTTCGCCGTCCTTGGGCCCACCGCCGTCACAAGATTGACCGACGATTCCCATGATCGCTATCGCGCCAAGCACTCGCAGCTTCATCGGTTGTTCCCCGCTGCCTCTAGAGTCGCAGCGATCTCCGCTGCAGACACAGAACCTCCGGTCGCTTCGATCCACGCTAGGAAGTCACCAACGTCCAACCGACTGTTCCCATTGCCCAAGAGATCGAGATATCGCAGGTCAGTATCGCTCAGAGTACTGTTCGATCCGATCAACTGTTCGAGCACGCCTGTCACAACCAGTGCCGGCGCACTCACTTCTAGATTCACGGTGTCGCTACTGGTCTGCGAGCCGGAGAACAGGGAAACGGCAATATGGAACTCCCCGGTTTCTTCCGGCACTCCAGAAATGAGTCCAGCGCTACTCAGGCTGAGGCCTGTCGGCAACGTGCCGCCCGAAGCCTGCCAGATATTCGTTCCCGTTCCACCGGATGAGGCGATCTGATGAGTGTATGGCGACCCCATGAGCCCCACCGGCAGCGTGTCATCGGTGACAAAGAGACGCCCGGCAAACAGCGCGTCAATCGCAAACGGGCGCGTCATACGGACAACCAGAGTATCTCCCGTGGCAACGGTGTCGGGCCCAAGCCACTGTTCGAACACCGCACCGGCCGAGTCTATGTTTGCCACTAGCGTCACGACCGAATCCGAGGGCAACAGGGTGCCGTTCGCCAAGTCGATCTCCGCATCTGCACTCACGGAGCCCACGTTGGACGTGGCAGTCACCTTGAGTTCGAATTCCGACGCGACATTCGCCACAATCGTGTTTCCCATCGGAGAGGCTGTGAAGCTGTGAGATCGCGGTTGCCCGTTGGACCACGAGAGCCACGTGTATCGTCGCCTACCCTGATCGACAGTTTGAACCAAGTCCATGTCGAGGGTGTGTACCGACCCTGACGTGAGAAATTCTACGAACCGGTTATGCTCGACGCCGTCCAAGCGAAAAACTGCGTTCGTGTCGGTTGCGGCTATGGCCACCGGCCGGTCGAAAGCGACCTTGACGCTGATCGGACCGTTCGGACTCACCTGTGTGATCGAATCGAGTTCGACGAAAGACAACGAACCGTCGTTCGCCAAACTTGACGGAGTGGTCGCCCTGCCAAACGATCTGTTCGACGCGCTGCCGGGAAATGGATCCGACACGTCTCCCTTGTTTATACGGTTCTGAAGATCAACGCGTCCATCGGCCTGTTCCAGCGCCACCGCGTTGGGAAGCGCGGCGTTCACAACGTTGAACCCGCGACGCAGTCGGACTTGGAGTGAGTCCACATGCCAGATCAGCAATCCCGGAGAGATGATCGCCGAATCGGAACCGATCCGCTGGCGGTTCTCGAGAATGAAGTACTCTTGAGTGCCGGGCACCGGCAGTACGTACGTAGTATCCGAGATCTCCACCGGCGATACGACGAGCGTCGTTTCCTGAGCGATCGGGACCTCTGTAACCCAACCCAAGTCGGCCTTGGACCAGGCGGACATGTGTGTAGGACGCGTGGGAACTTGTTGGTTCCCCGATCCCATGATGCCCCAGCGGCCGATCCCAAAACCTGTGTTGCCCGTGTCGTACAGATCCGGCAAGCCGAACAGGTGGCCTGTCTCGTGGGCGATCACTCCCATTGCCTGCGGTTCATCGTTCGTACAGCCGTCGTTCCCTCCCTGGCCACCTTGGATTATGTAGTCATCGACGCGGATATTGACGCTCCCCGAATTCGATGCATCGTTTGTCGTGTAGGCCTGCCCGCCCGACCACGCCGAAGCCCTAAACCGATGCGCCCATATACTGGTTGCCGCAGCTGGGTTCTTGTTCTTACACGAGCCATCGACTTCGGGATGAATCAACACGATGGCATCGACGAAACCGTCATCGTCACCTGAATTGGGAATCCCATCGAGGCCGTCGTTGTCGAATTGCCCAAAATCCACCGTGTCGTCCAGCGCACCGACTATGTCTGCTATCAACCCGGGAATATCTCCCGTCGCATCGAGCCCGTTTCCCGTACCCTCGTATTGAGTATCCAACCCGGGCACCCGGGTCCAATCGAACACTCGGCCGTTTACCGACAACGTGTTGTTGGAGATCTCGCTGTAATACGAGGTGATCGAATAGGGGGGCGCAGGATCGGTGCCGTATAGCCGGGTCTTCATCAGAGAGTGCGGTAGGTTCGCTACGAGCGCCGCTGAGTCCGTGTTAGAAAACAGAATCAGGAACACCGGAAGGTTGAGCTGCCCGCTAACCGCCGGGCCCTGCTGGATAATGGCACCCGGTGCCGTCATGAGCGCAGACATTCCCTCGGCTCGAAGCAAATTGCGGCGCGACGCAACCACTCGCGCTCTTCTGATCCATCCATTGTTGCGGGAAAACCGAAATGCGTCGGGACGGGCTGCCATTGTCTCGTAGTACCCGCGTGGCGGCGTAGATCCAAACCGCCTGCCGAGTTCCTCCACGTCGCTCTGTGCCATGGCGGGGGCGGGCAGCGCGGCCAGCGCAAGCATATTGAGCGCCAGACACGTTACGAGTTTCGAGGCTTGCATGCGTAAACTATAACCCTTGGGAACCGAGGACCGTTCCATGCACGTGACGCAAAGTAGGAGTAGTCTAGGCCGAGTGGCCATGACGTGCATCACGAATCCCACTTCGCCAGCTCAAAACCTTATGGTCTGAATCACCACCGCACTTGCAGTGCCCAGGGCCGCTCCCGCCACCACATCCGATGGGAAATGGCGACCCGCTATAACACGCATTGCTCCGACACCACCGGCCGCAGCCATCGCCAACCATCCGGGAAGTTTGTTGCCCCGCCGCCATTGCGCGATGGCATAACTCGTTGCCAAGGCGAAGGCAGCTGAGGCATGCCCAGATGGGAGCGATCGCCGGCTGTCGGTCACATCCGCGACGTCCACGGCGTCGCCAGTATAGAGAATCGGCCGGTTGCGAGCCAATGCCGCCTTGAATATCTCGGTTGTCGCAAGAGCCCACGAGACCGACTCAACCGACGCCGACCACTCTGATAGCCCCTGCTTGCCCCGACCCCGCGCCATATCGAACCAGGTTACGGCAGCCAATCCTCCTAGCGCTACGCTGCTAGCCGCGGACCATCCGTGGTCAAGTGAAGTCAGCGCCCAGCGATCGTACCCCGGGATCGCGCCGCGGGCACAGGGAGCACAACCGGGTGGTCCTTCTCGGATGTTCAATGTCCGTGGTATTAGGAAGACAACGCCGCTAGCTGCCACAGACAAGACCTGCGAGCGGCCAACGGGCTCTCGCACCGTCACAGTCTGCGCCCAACTCGTTGATGGCAATAGAGTTATGGAGATAACCGCCAGGGCAACAGCAGCGCGGCGGGGCTTGTGTGTTTTACAGGCCGTCTGTACTATCGTACTTGCCCCTGAACCCATGAAATCTGCCCCACTTACGTTTTGGCGCCGAGTCTAAGAAACAGTGAACACAGAGATCTTACAGCAGGTTCAGCTTTTCGAGAAATGCAACAACTTCACCAAGGCCCGGGAAATACAGGCGGCGGGCATGTACCCGTACTTCAAGCCGATCTCCAAGGCGGAAGATACGGTAGTTGTCATCGAGGGTCGCGAGCGCATTATGATGGGCTCCAACAACTACCTGGGACTCACGCACCACCCGCGGGTGCTAGAAGCGGCAAGAAAGGCGTTGGAGAATTTCGGATCGGGTTGCACTGGCAGCCGGTTCCTCAACGGCACCATAGAACTACACGAGGAACTCGAAGCTCGGCTGGCCGACTTCTTCTCGAAGGAGTCGGCGTTGGTGTTTTCTACGGGCTACCAAGCTAACCTCGGCCTCATCTCCGGTCTCGTTGGACGGGGCGATGTGGTTTTCATCGACAAGCTCGATCATGCATCCATCGTTGACGGCGCGAAGTTGTCGTACGGAGAGACGGAGCGGTTCAATCATGGCGACCTGGCCCAGCTAGAGCGCAGGCTGGAAAGAAAATCTGGTCGCGGATCCATGATCATCGTGGACGGCGTGTACTCGATGGAAGGTGATATCGCCGACCTCCCTGAGTTGGTAAAGATCGCGCAAAAGTACGGCGCTGCATTGGCCGTGGACGATGCCCATTCGACCGGAGTACTCGGCTCCAAGGGTGACGGCACGGCATCGCATTTCGGGCTCATAAACGAGGTCGATGTCATTGTCGGAACGTTCTCAAAGTCACTTGCGTCAATTGGTGGATTCGTAGCCGCATCGGAGAGTGTCGTACACTACCTCAAGCACCATAGCCGGCCCTTGATGTTTACGGCCGCCCTGCCGCCGTCGAATACGGCCGGAGTACTGGCTGCGTTGGAAATCATGATCGAGGAGCCGGAACGAAGAGACAGATTATGGCAGAACACCCGCCGCTTCTGCGAGGGTTGCCGGAACCTCGGCTTTGAAATTGGAGCGACACAAACGCCTATTATCCCGATACTCATTGGTACTCTTGAGAGAACCTTCATGACCTGGAGGAAGTTGTTCGAGGCAGGGGTCTTTACCAATCCCGTCGTACCTCCTGCGGTGCCACCCGATCAGTGCCGGTTGCGGGCAAGCCTCATGGCCACACACACCGACGACCAGCTCGATTCGGTACTCGATGTACTCGGTAAGCTTGGAAGGGAGATGGGGGTTATTTGAGCGGCGGTATCGTCGTGCGGCCGGTTGAGTCGGCCGCTGACCTCAACCGATTCATCGCCTTTCCATATAGACTGCACCGTAGGGACCCCACGTGGGTCCCTGTTTTGCGTATGGATGTGCGGAAGATGTTATCGCGCTCGAAGAATCCGTTCTTTGAGCACGGAGAGGCCGAGTATTTCACCGCGTACGCTAACGGGGACACTCGCAAGATCGTTGGACGAATTGCGGCCATCCACAACCACACGCACAACGATATTCACAAAGACAAAGTGGGGTTCTTCGGGTTCTTCGAGTGCGAGAACGAAGCAGCGGTCGCCGACGCACTGTTCGCAGAGGCCGCCAAATGGTTGTCGAGCCGAGGGCTCACGATCATGAGAGGACCGGCATCGTTCTCCACCAATGACGAGTGCGGTCTGCTGGTCGATGGATTCGATACACCACCAACGATTCTCAATCCGCATAATCCACCATATTACGTCGATCTCGTAGAGCGCGCTGGCTTCAAGAAAGCCAAGGATCTCTTCCAGTACCACAGTGTGAATCCAAACCTTCCGGATCGTCTCTTGCGTGGAGCACAGCTGATCACGAAGCGGAAAAAGATCACTCTCAGAAGCATCGACATGAGCCGCTACGACGAAGAAGTCGCCCGCATAAAGCAGATCTACAATCAGGCATGGGACAACAATTGGGGCTTCGTCCCAATGACCGATGCAGAGATCGATCACCTGGCGAAGGATCTCAAGCCGGTGTTGGTGCCGGAGTTGCTCATCTTCGCCGAGCGCGGCGATGAGCCGATAGGTTTCGCAGCCGTTCTTCCTGACTTCAATGTCGCTCTGAAAACGAACCCATCAGGCCGTCTATTCCCCGGCATTTTCAAAGTTCTTTGGGCCAAGCGCAAGATCACCCGCGTTCGAATCCTTCTGCTAGGCTTACTCAAGGAATACCGCAACACCGGCGCCGATGCGCTGATGTACCACTGGATCTGGGATAAAGGCTATGCACTCGGATACAGATGGGCTGAGGCCGGTTGGATTTTGGAAGATAACGCCGCAATGAAGAACGGACTCGTTCGCCTCGGTTTCGAGCACTATAAGACCTTGAGGATTTACGACCGTCCAATATGAAAGTATTTGTCACGGGTGGAACGGGTTTCGTCGGATCGGCACTGGTAGATCATTTGATCGAACGGGGAGACGATGTCACATGTCTCGTTCGCGATCCGTCCAAGTTGGCTCGCATATTTCCTGATCGTCCCCCCACCGGCATACCGGGCGACCTCTCGGACATAGTTGCGCTAAGGAAAGGATGTGAGGGGGTCGACGTTGTCTTCCACGTAGCGGGCTTAACTGCGGCCCGAAATCGCAGCGAGTTTTTTGAGACGAATGTTGAGGGAACCCGCAACCTCATCGGGGCGACGAGAGACGCGGCCCGTGATCTTCAGCGACTTGTATATGTGAGCAGCCAAGCTGCCGCCGGCCCTGTAAAGCGCGACGAAGTAAAAACGGAGACCGACCAGCCACGTCCGGTAAGCAACTATGGGGCGAGCAAACTGGCCGGCGAGAACATTGTCAGGGAAGGCGGCCTACCTTGGACGATAGTCCGACCGCCAAGTGTCTATGGCCCTCGCGACGTCCAGTTTCTCAGATTGTTCAAGATAGCTCGACTGGGTATCGTGCCCGTTTTTGGCTCGCCACGCCAACAACTCTCTATCGTATACGTTACAGATCTCGTACGCGGTATGGTGTATGCCGCGACAGACAGCGAAGCGAACAACATTTACTTCATCTGTCACCCTGAGATCGTCACATCAGGCTCACTCGTGAAGGGGGTCTACGCGGCGCTCAAGGGAGAGCATCGAAAAAGGGCTCACCCCGTTGTGATTTCTATTCCAGCGACGGTTACGCGGGCGGCTCTGTGGGCCAGCGGCGTCGTCTCCAAACTGACGGGAACTGTGAGTGTCCTATCGCCTGAAAAGAGCAAAGAATTCTTGGCCCCGGCATGGACTTGTTCGCCGGCGGCTCTCGAAGGTGCCACTGCGTGGCGTGCGGAGATAAACATGGAGATGGGGCTGCGACAAACCACACAATGGTATCGCGCGGAGGGATGGCTGTGAGACCAGTCGACAAACTAGTCGCCGGCTACGTGATATTCCTCACGCTACTCATTGTGTATCGCGGAGCTTTGACCGATCCGGCCACATGGATGCTGTTTGGATTGCACGCGCTGATAGGCACAGCATTATTCCTCTTTGCGCACGTGAAGCCCGAAATGAAAATTGGAGGACTAGTCCACGACATTTTCCCGCTGCTCCTGCTACCCGTTCTCTACGGTGAACTCGGCGTACTCTCGCTCCAGTTGGGCATTGAGAGCACCTATGCCAGGGACGCCATAGTACAGCGCTGGGAAGCCCTGATATTTGGTGGCCAAATTTCGTACGAATGGATCCGGGCAGCGCCGTCAGTCTTTTGGTCCGGATTGCTGCATGTCGCATATCTTTTCTACTATCCCATAATCATTCTGGGCACAGTACTCCTATTCGTGAGGGGCCGCAGATCTAGTGCCCGAAGCGTACTGTTCTCAACCATGCTGGCCTTCATGATTTGCTACACGATTTTTGCTCTCTACCCGGTCGCGGGACCCAACTATGCTTTCGAAAATCCCACGGGTGTGGTGCGTGACGTATGGAGCGCTCGATTGGTCTACTGGATGCTTGGGAGTGGATCGGCGTTCGGCACGGCTTTTCCGTCGTCGCATGTCGCCGCAAGTGTCGCCACTACTGTAGCCTTGTTTCACGAATGGAAAAAACTGGCCGCAATCTTTCTGGTGCCAAATATCTTACTCGTTGTCGGCACCGTTTACCTTCAGATGCACTACGGCATCGACGCCGCCGTTGGGTTGGCAATTGGGATTCCGGCCGGCATCGCCGGCGTTCGGATCAATCGGCGGGCCGGGGCAACTTCCTAGTGGCCTGTAACGTCGGCCGCGCAGACCACTAATGCTCGTGTTCCCCATGTGAAGTATCGGCTGCAGCTGGCTGTAACACTCCACCACCACCCACAATCAATTCATACGCACCTCGCACCTCACGCAGATAGTGCTGCCGGTCCAAGATATACAGTTCATCGTCTTTGTTAGCCCGGGGCCACATTCCCCCGCCCGATGGCATAAATACGCCTGCGACCACACCCATCCCCCCCCCGTACAGTGTGTCTGTACCGGGGTTGTCATAGGTCACACTGACACGGTATTTGTGGTCGGGGTACACCTTCACACCCATCCTCTTGTACAGGCGCCCGATCGTCACACCCGTTAGCTCGCCAGCCTCGTTTTCGACCGGGAGACCTTCCCAGATCAGCTTGTTCTCGGTCACATCGTAAAACCGGATGCTCTCTGCAAGAGCATGTAGGTGCGAGCCGATCACCATGATCCGACCTTCCTTGGCCGGACTAGCCTCGTAGAAAAACTGTGATTTGCCTGGCGGCAGGTCGACCGACTTGTCGCCGGCTGGAAACGCCACATCCATCTGGAACGGATAGACACTGAACAAAGGCCACGGCCGCCCCGCCTTGACGTACTTCAAGTGTACCCGCACCTCCGCACCGGAGTATGACTCGCCGGTGGGATTGTGCATCATCGAAGCAACAACCATTCGGGTGCCCTCGGGCACCGGATATCCCAGCAACAACCAAGGCATCGACTGCTCGCCGGTCTCACTCCCAACAGCAAGCATCCTCTGGGAGATCGGCAGAAACAGCTCACGATTGTCCGGGTTGATCAGATTGAAGTGATGCAACGTTTCCGCCGGAACACCCTTACCTTCGCCGTCCACCACCTCGTAACTGAACCCAGTGAGGTAGACGCTCTCAGGGATTGTAACGGTTTGAACCGGCGGGAACACGGCACCGTGTGCACCGTGCGAATGCATCATGCCGGCGGGAAGGTCGATCGGTCCGACAATAACCACGAATTCGTTATTCTTGTCGTCGTTTACCAATCGAACCTTCGTGGCCTCCTGGGCCGGCGCCGCTTGCGTGACCAAGAATGTGGTGACGACTGCTACCGCCAATCTTGTTCCAAACGGGGAGATCATCCTTCCGCCACCTCCAACGTAACAAGCTCCTTACGGCTCTTGGCCGCCTTTGTACGTCGGCGCTTAACCCAGTAAACCAGGAGTGCAAGGGTTATGGACCCCGCGGACCACATTGATAGGGCCCCTACACTCACGCTCCACCATGTACCGAGTGCCGCAAAGAACCAAATGCGAGGGAACCTTCCCAGAAGCGTTGCGAACAGGTGACGCCGCACATCGTACCCGACAAGCGGCGACATGAAGCGCACCGGCCAATAGGGGAAAATGGACCAGCTACATATCCAGACCGTGAAGAATGGCGCACGCGAATAGAGACGCAGCACTTTCCTTACACTCTGGTTCTGCTTTGTCCGGTCGAGGACCTTTAGAGTCATGATCCGCCGATAGAGGTGGTAGTTCAGATACTCGACATAAATAGTGCCCAGCGTCCCGACCACGGCTACCAGCAGCGGCTCGTACACGCGACCCACAACCATCAGCATCGGCTCGTAAGTTGACGGCAGGAATGGGGAAATCGGACCGTTCACCCAGATGGTGAGGACTGCGAAGCCCACCATTCCTCCCGCTCGCGGAGCCAGTTCGGCCAAGGGAATTGCAACGAGTGCGGCCAGGCCTGTTAGTCTCAAGAAGGCGTCCCAGACTTGGTTGCCATATTTCCGCTTGAACAGAAGTGATATTATGCGCGTCAGTGCAGATCCCTTCGCTAATTGTGCCTCCGTCTCAGGCCCAGCGCGGTCGGGAGCCAGAGACAGGGACGTTCCAATGTTCCTACTGCTCGATCGTTAGGCTCGCGACCATTCCGAGAGCCTCGTGCGGCACGCAGAAGTACCCGTAGCTTCCCGCTGGAACGTTGATAAAGGATACCTCAAAGGTCTCATCGGCCTGCGTGAGCAATGCTCCCAGAAGAGGACCCAACTTGCCCTCAGTAGGGAGTAGGGATGCTAGCTGATCCGCTGCTCCCTGTGGGATCTTGTCCTCGTAAAAGGCCACATTGTGCGGAAATCCGCTTACGTTGATCCAGCGTACCGTGTCACCAACCTTGATAGTCAAAGCGGCTGGCTGGAACATATAGTTCCCGTCCGGGTTCTGCATCATCTGAATCTCGTGTACTACCCCAGTCCCTGGCGCAGTCGCGGCGGTCGCAACGCCGGTCTGCGGGGCTGCCGCAAGCTGCTCGTCTTCCTGAGCAGCTTGTTCCCCACCACCACATGCCATCGTAAGCAGCGCAAGCGCTGCCATTGCCTTCCTCATAATGCCAACTCCTCAGTGTGTCTCCATCAGAAAAATGGTCCCGACCGGACCGCATCGGGACTCCTCTTAGTTCTTGAAACTGTTCACAAATGTAAATACCGGCGAGTCAGACGGAAGTGCCCCACGAACGTACACCTTGAACTTTGGCGTAAAAATACGAACTTGTCTTGCGTCCATGTGCAACCCGTCCTCTCATTGACCCAGGCCTTGGGGCGCCACTCAAGGATTTCTATACACAATGCCAACACCTCCCCGCTGCAAATCGCTCGGCCGACAGTGCCGTGAATTGACTCTCACAATCGGTGTCTCCGACATCGACGATGAAAGTCGGTCGCTCCAAGACGCGTCGGTGACCTGGATGACGGGACACACCGAGAGAATCACCTGGGGCAAACCCTATGTCGTTGGCTCCGACCTCAGAGTGGAGGGCACGGTCCACGTGCCGTGCAAGTACCTAAGGACTTCGTCCGGCGAACCTGCCGTGCGACCTGACGGACTGCCCAACTACCACACCAACGACAAGAAGAAGCAGGTTGTCCGCTGCAGTGCACATGGGTTCCGCGGCCCGTTGCCCGCGAGCACTCAGCTACCAGCGCAGGACTTTAAGGTGATATTGGGCGAGAATCGGTTCTCCATCTTCTACAAGAACAGGAGACGAAAACTCGATCTCCGTCTCAAACGGGCCGCGCAGCGCTCGCTTCCCGTGCTTCAGTCTGACAACCCCTGCATCGACGCCCCGTGCCGCACAGGCGATAACACCAAGGGCTCGGCATGCTGTCGCGATCTCACGCTCGAGGTGTTTCTAGCTTCTTCTCAGCGACGACTCGAGGCCCTGCTACGTGCCCGCAAGTCCCCTTACCTCTGCAAGGTGAAGCGTGAAGACGACGAGACCATGGAGTGTGAGGTGCTATCGGCATGTGGATACCTGGCCGAAGACGGCACTGGTTGCCGGCTGCACGACAGAATCCTGCCCAACGGCCAGCGGGCAAAGCCTTCGCTATGCTACGAGTGGCCGGATTTCGGACCAGACGAGACCGGCCATCCAGGGTGCCGCCTGATCTAGCTACCTCCTACGGCGTGTGCGTTATTTCCAGTTCGCCCTTGACCGGAGAGCCGTCGGCGGTTCTCGCGGGATAAAATGTCCACTGGTACATGCGATCCAGTAGCGCCTTGCGATAGGTTTTGTCCTTGATCTTGGGCTTGATCTCCACCTTGGTGACCTTACCGCGCATATCCACCCAAAAGTGGATCTTGAGGACACTTCCCCTGAGCGACTGAGGAGGTCCGTCGGTCGGATAGATCACCGCACGAGGTTCGGGCGCAAGCACTGCACCGCCCTTCCCACCTGTGCCGGGACCTCGATTGTGTCCGGCCCCGGTTCCGACACCAGTACCTTTTCCGCCACCCGAGCCGGCCACGGACCCGACTCCTCCACTAGTACCTTTCCCACGCCCCACCTTAACTGCCTTCAGGATGGGTCCGGTCGGCCTCACGATCTTGAGCCTGGTCTTGGGTCTGACGATCTGTTTAATCTCGGGCCGGGGAATCCTGATCACCAATGGGTCTTCGTCTGGAACCGCCACCTTCGGGGCCGCTGGCTGAGCGGGAAAGGGTGGCAGCTCAACGTAGGTTATCTTGGGCGCACCACCTCCACCTCCGCCGCCGACCGGGCCCAGCCCGCCTCCGGACCCGGCCGCCTGGGCAGCGGCTCGGAAACCGCCCCAGATCATCAGGAAGACGACAATTACGTGTAGCGCAACCGACCCTCCAACCTCCCGGCCATAAACCTTGGGCTGTGGGGGCAATACGAAGTTCGGTTTTCTGCGTCTACGTGGCATATCGTTCTGCACTCAGCAACGGCACGGCGAGCCCGCTGGTTCCGAGCGGCGTCATCCGCCCCTTATTACCTGCCGGAGTCGCTGGTAGACCTTGGGATCGAGCATGTACACACGTTCGAACGCCGCCTGAGTCGCGCTCTCTTCGGCTCCTACAGCGTCTAGGAAGACCCTCCTGTAGCGGGGCGTGAGCGTCGGAGCGTAGAACTCCAGGATGAGCGCACCGCACCTCACCGCAGTTCGCCTTCGTAGATCCTCATACAAGAGATCGTCTCCGGTGGGCGGCCCAACGACCCTTTCGTTGATGATCAGGAAGCACAGCTCTTTGAGGAACGCGAAGACTGTGGCGTCGGCCCGGGTAGTTGTGGGCGGCACCTGGATGGACACGATCTGGTCTGCCGGGTCAAAATTGTCGATGTCTATGATGCGCCCTTCAGGTCCGAGTCCGGGCGACGGCATAATCAACCCGGCACTCAATCTCCTCCGTTTGAGAAACTCGCCGAGCTTTGGCACCATGACTGAATCCCACATCGTCTGGATCTCGGCGTTATGGGCCCCCCTGTCCGCCCGCTGTTTCTCCCAGTAATCTCGATAAAAGACATTCCACTCGTCCTCGATCGCCCTCACCAACTGGCGCAGCAACCGGTGATTCCTACTCATAGACTGCCCCACTTGAAAAACGCCCACCCGGACATCGCTCCGCGAAAACGTGGCGCCCCTGGTATTGCCGTCCGCAATCGCATTTAGAACCTCGAACAGACGGTCGGGCTTTACCTCCGGGAACCAGAGGGGTACGAAATGCAGATTCTGGACGTCCGCTTTCGCGATTTGCTTTCTCAGCGTGCCCGCCAGAGAATCGAGCATTGTCGGGTAGACGCCACGTGCCTGTTTGATCTCCCGAATCTTCAACGCGTAATCAGCACTGTAGAGCCCTAACGGGCCAGGTTCGTCGGCCGCAATCACAGCCAAGGCATGGAACCAAAGATCAGTCTGCGGCTCCGCCTTCACTGTCCAACCGGTACGCGCCGGCTTTGCCTCAGTGCTGGGGCGTCGTCGAGGCGAAGCTCCAAGCGCGCGCCCAATATCAGTGCGCTCGGTAGCTCGTCCACTTCTCTCCGCGCGTGCGGTAGTCCGGGGCGGCGCGGGCTGTACATGACGTCTAAGCGCTTCCAGCAAACTTTCGTCCACCTCATATGCGTCCTCGAAGGCGCTCGCCAACTGCGGCCCCTCGGCCTCCACCCCAACCGCTCGCAAAAAAGATCGTCTGTACTCCACGAAACCCTCGGGATCATCCTGCGCGAGCAGCATCGCGCCACACCGCACTGCTGCGTTGCTACTAGCTTTTTCGGAAGCTCTTATTCCTGCTGTGACGATCGCGTCATCCACCACCGAAAAGCACAACTCTCTGACCGCAGAAAACAGACTGGCATCCAAGTCATCCCACTGGGGCCACCAAACCGCCACAGCACTCTCCGTACGACGAAACACGTTTCCTTGAAATAGCCGCCCCTCCGGACCCACTGCCGGCGATATGAAGATTCTGCCTCCCTGCAGCCGCTGCTTCGTTAGGAATGGTTCGATCGCCGGAGCCACCTCGTCTGTCCAACGCTGCTGGATCCTGGTGTAGTAGCCCGAGTCCGAAGCGAAGTTCTGCTCCCAATAGTCGCGGTAGAACACATCCCACTCATTCTCGAGTGCGTCCACGAACTTGGCGAGGAGTTTGCGCTGACCGCCCTTCTGAAACGTGCCCGAGACGATCTGGATTCCGCGCCTCGTTTCGTCGGTCAAGATTCCCTCTTGTTTGATGCGTTTCTTGGCTATGGCCTTGAGCGACTGCATCATTTGCTCGAGTGTCGCCTTCGGAAAATAGAGCGGGAGGAAATGGAATTGCTGAAATGCAGGGTCCTTTGAAAATGCCTTCCGTAGCTCGCCGGCAAGGCTGTCTAGACGGGTGGGATAGATCCCAAGCTCCTGCTTCGCATCCCAAACACGTGACACGTACTCCGGATTATAAAGCGGGAAGTCTTCCCGATCGTCGAATTCGATAATGGCCAGGGCGTGATACCACAGATCGACTTGAGGCGCCGCAAGTACATCCCATTTCTGTAGAAGAGTGGGCCTGCGCGCATTCTGACCCGCTGCCGGTGCGGCAAGCGTCAACGTCGCTAGTGCGATCCCAATTCCGTGCCAATACCTCGAACCTGTCATTCACATCTCCAGTATTCCGTTTATAGCAACCCAGGCTGTGGGAGTCGCCTTTCCCGCCTAATCTACCCGCTAACCCCACCCGGGGGTCCGGTGGTTCCCAGGTTCCCTCCACAGCCCACCTGACCGATGTGCAAACATTGCCGCCTCAATCGTCCTACAAGATAGAACCAAGTCTACGAGGTGTAAAAATGCGCACGATAATGGCAATAGCAACGGCCAGCCTGCTTGCGGGACCGCTCGCGGCACAAGGCTGGATCGAGCCTCTTCCTGGACGCGGACAGCCGTGGGTTGAACGCGTCCAAACGACAGTTTCGGTACATGTGACGGGCCGGATCGCCCACGTAGAGATCGAGGAGTGGTTCCAAAACAGGGGGCCGCGGCTGGGAGAGGGCGATTACCTCTACCCGCTCCCGGGTGAGGCAGTGTTTAGCAACTTTTCGCTGTTCCAGGGCGATCGGGAACTGCGTGGCGAGACGATGGATGCGCGGACGGCGCGTGAAATCTATCAGGCGATCGTTCGAAGGAAAAAAGACCCTGCACTCATCGAATTAGTAGGCCACGGACTGATCAGGGCCCGGGTATTTCCGATCAATCCCGGCGAGCGTCGAAAGATCACACTGCGGTACACCCAGGTTCTCGAGCGGGCCGGCAACGCTCTTCAATTTCAGTATGCCGGCGGCGGTGCCACTGTAGGACGACCGGCTACCGTGGAGAACCAGAGACCCTTGCACAGACGCAACGACTCCCCGGTGTCACTCAAGCTGACTGCCGATAGCGGCGACACGTTCGGACGGCCCTTCTCACCGACGCACGACGTGGTAATCGGTAACGAACACGGAAAACTCACCGTGCGCCCCGAGACTGACCTGACCGGAGATTTTACACTGTTTCTCCCTTTTGCACGCGACGTTGTGGGAGTCACGGTCGCGACGCACCGGCCCGCCGGGGAAGACGGATACTTCATGCTGACCCTGTCCCCGGGCTCGGCCGTGGGTTCGACTCTTCCGCGCGACATCACAGCCGTAGTAGATGTCTCCGGCTCCATGTCGGGCGAAAAGATAGAGCAAGCCAAGCTCGCACTGCTGCAACTGTTATCGTCATTGCAGCCTGCAGACCGATTCAGGCTCATCGCCTTCAGCAGTCGCGTGCGAACCTACCAAACGGACTGGAGTCGTCCTCGTGGCACCCAAATCGAGGACGCTCGCCAGTGGGTTGAGAATCTTTCCGCAGATGGTGGCACCAACATCGAGGGTGCTTTGACCGAGGCCTTTCGCCTCGACGGCAGATCCGGACGGCTACCGATGGTCATTTTCCTCACCGACGGATTGCCATCGGTTGGTGAGCAGAATCCGGAACTGCTCGCGCAACTTGCAGAGCGTGCTCGCGGTGACACACGTGTGTTTGCCTTCGGCGTGGGATACGACGTCAACACTTACCTATTGGATCGCCTCTCCGATGCAGGCCGCGGCTCTACAGAGTACGTACGACCTGGAGAGAGCGTAGAAAGCGCGGTCGGTCAACTGGTGGCAAAAGTCCAACATCCTGTTCTGGCCGATCTCAGTCTGGACGATAGCCCTGTCGAACTGACCGAGATCTATCCCGAGCGCCTGTCCGATCTCTTCGCCGGCGAAGAACTAGTAGTGTTCGGACGCTATCGTGCCTCCAGGCAAGATCGCTCGGGCACTCTCACTATCTCCGGTCGCAGAAACAATCGGGTGGAGCGTTTCGGAACCGACGTACGTTTTCCTGTCCGGCAATCGGGCAATGATTTCATTCCACGGCTGTGGGCCTCCCGGAAGATCGGATACCTCTCTCGGACCCTTCGTCTAAACGGTCCTAACGACGAACTGATCGAGGAGATAAAGAGTACGGCTCTGCGCTATGGGCTCATTTCCGAATACACATCTTACCTGGTCCAGGAACCGGTTGATGTGGCAGCAGGTATCCTGCCTGTCAGATCGCTCCAAGCTGCCCCCGGTCTCGGGATGCATGACTCTGTCGCCAGGAAAGCCTCTGGGGCCACCGCCGTCAACAGGGCGCAGCAATCACTTGAGAGACGCGAGGTACGGAGTCAGATAGACCTGGACGCCGCCGAGGACGTGCTGATCGGACGCGGACACGGTCCCAATGTGCGTAGTGTCGCAGGACGGATGTTCATCCACGATCAGGGTACTTGGATCGACATGAATCACGCCGATTCGCTGGATGTGATCGTGGTCGTACCGTTCAGCGAGGCGTATTTCGCGGTGCTCGAACGAATTCCGGAACTTGCGCGATACTTTAGCGAGTTTGAGGCCGTCTTGGTGGCCGGCAAGAACATGAGCGTAAAGGTTGCCGACAGTGGCTCCGAGAAACTATCACCACTCGTTCTGCGACGCATAGTCGCAGCGTTTCGGGGCAAGTGACTCACAACTTGACGCAAGTCCCTGTATCTTGCCCTCGTGGCCACTGACTGGGAGCAGGTGTACCGCGAGACTTACTCGGACCTGGTCCGCTTCCTTCACCGCAAGGTATGGGATGCGGACCGGGCCCGAGACCTCGCGCAGGAGGTGTTCGTGAGAGCGCTCGACGCCGATCCTCAAAATGCGCGTACCTGGCTGTTTACGGTAGCGAACAATACTGCGCGGGACGAAGCCAGAGCCGCGATACGCCGCAAGAGACATCTTGTTCTCCTCAAGGGAGAAGCCGAGGCGCACCAAGAATCGCAGCCGGACGCAAGCGCTGACGTAGAGCGCCTCGAAGAGATGGAGCTAGTCCGGCGGGCGCTGAGCGAATTGAGCGAACGTGATAGGACTGTCCTGTTGTTGTGGGACGGCGGGTTGAATTACGAGGAGATCGCGGAGGAGATGGGGCTCTCAAAGGGCGCAGTCGGTACGACACTGGCGCGTGCCCGCACCAAGCTCGTTGAGGCGTACGACTCATTGGAGGCCGGCAATGTCGCACGTGGATAAAGAAACGCTGCATGCATACCTGGACGGCGAGTGCGGTGCGCACGACAAGCAGGCAATAGACGAACACATCGCCGAATGCGGCAAATGCTCTGCCGCGCTGGATGATGCACGACGAGTCAAAGACCGGGCTGCACAGATTTTGTCGGCGTCAGGCCCGCCCGATGTGTCGGCTCCTCCCTTTGCGCAGCTGCGCGCTCTCCGTGACGAGCCGAACACGTCCCGCCCAGTGCCGGCGCTTGGCCGTATGAAAGCCGTTGGCTGGGCAGCCACCATTGTTCTGGCCGTGGGTGCCGGCTGGTATGCTCGCGCGGCCTTGATAACTGGTGGTCCCGCTCCGGCTCAGACAGTACAGAGCGCTACTCCGATGGAGAATCGATCTGAGGTGCCCGTGAGCGATCTCGACGAGTTGGCCCCGACATTGGCGCAAGCGCAGCGAGCTGAGGACTCACCGACACTCGATCGGTCAATGTCTGACTCCATTGCCAAAGAATCTACTGCTCGCGATGTGACGACTCCTCTTGATCTCGATCGCGCCCTGGAGCAAGTTGCGGCCGCACCGGAACCTCGGACCGACCGTCCAGCACCGGTTGAGTTTCGAGAAGTTCTCGAAGCGCGAAAGGTCGCGGCCGATGAGAGTGTCCGTCGTGTCAGCCTAGCGCCCCGGAGTGCCGCAGGTGTTGGAGCCGAACGAACGGTTTGGATGGTTGCAAGTGAGAAAGATGCAGAGACGTCACTGGCCAGCGGCGTTCCTGTCATAGCGGGTGTCGAGGTAATCGACTATGCAACCAGCACCGTGGCAGGCAGAGGTTTAGTACGCGTTAGGCAGCGACTTGATCGCCAACTGATTGTGGAACTGATCGTACAACAGGTGGACTCGCCCGACCGTCTCGCTCGCGGTCGGGCCGAGGGCACAGCTGCAGATCAACTCCGTAGCGCTGCCGGGCTAGGTACGCTCAACAGCGCACGTGCGCTGCGTAACGGACTCCAAATAACCCTCAACGGTGCGTTACCTGTTGACTCGTTGCGGGCGTTGATGCAACTAGTACGCCTCAAACCGCGGTAGAGGGTGAAGCTACTCCGGCACTACACCTTTCTCGAAATCACCGGCAACGACAACTGTAATTTTGTCAGGATCGATATGGCGGCGCATTGCCTGCAATATCTGATCGGGGGTCAAATCGGCGATCTTCCGTTCCAGTTCTGCGTCCCAACCCATGGTGCGGTCGAAGTACAATCCCTGGGACAACATGCCGGCAAGGGCACGATCCTGCGAACGACCTACTCCTCTGGACTGTAGATACCCGTCCTTGGCCTTAGCAACTTCATCGGCAGTGAATCCCTTCTCGAGGGCCAGTTCGATCTCCTCGCGGAAGGCCGCCTCCAGCGGATCGCGGTTTTCGGGCGCGTATATCGCAACAGCCCCAAACTGCCCGTTGTGGTCCACCGGATGGGCCGAGAAAATCGAGCCTATGAAGTAGCTCAACCCGTCCTTCCGCCGGATACGGGTCGCCAGTCGCGAGTTCAGGAAGCCACCTCCCATCATGTAATTTGCCAGCACCATTGCCGGATAATCGGGATCGTCATCACCCATGTCCAGGTTAATTCCGGCTCGGAAGAAAGCGTTGGCCTTGTCCGGTGTCTCAATGACTATTCTCTCGGGGGTGATGTCACGGTAAACGCTCGGCAGGCGCGCAGTCTCCATCTCAGCTGTCCAATCGCCAAAGGTTTGCTCTACGATCTCCAGCACCTCCGGGGCATCGAAATCACCTACGATTGCCATGTGTCCTCTCGCCGCACCGTAGAACTGCTCATGAAATTGTTTCGCATCATTTTCGGTGATCGACTTGATGGCTTCAATCTCTTCGTCGATTGTGGCGACGTAACGCGGATGCCCCTTGGGCCACGGTGACATATGTCGGCCGAAAGCTATCGAACCCAACGCCTGCGGCTCCGATTTGTTCGACTCCAATCCCGCCAGCCTCTGCTCCTTGAGTTGCTGGAACTCATCCGGATCAAATCGCGGTTCGCGCAGCACTTCTCGTACGAGCCGCAACACGGCAGGTAGGTTTTCTCGCGTAGTCTCGATCGATCCACTGGTTGAGCTACCACCACCACCGATGGACACGCGAGCCTTGAGTCGATCGAACTCGTCCGATATTTCCTGTCGGCTGTGCTCCATCGTGCCTCGCATCAACATTGAAGCCGCCAAATCGCCCGCGGCACCTTTGTTCATGAGCGATGATTCGGTACCGAACAGGATTCTAAATGTGACTACGACGGTCTCGCCGCGTGTGTCCTTGGGCAGGAGCGCAACCTTGAAACCACTGGAAAGCGTATTCCGCGTTGTGCGGGCTTCTATGTTCTCGTGCGACGGATCGAACTCTTCGCCCTCGGCAATGGCTTCGTCCCCCGTGTAGTCTTTGACTATTGCTGCAACATCCGGCTCGGCAGGGATGGCCGCCCTGTCCGGCGTCTCCGTTGGGACGAACATTCCCACTGTACGATTCTGTGACTTCAAGTATGCGGCAGCCGCGAGGTTTACCTCTTCGGTGGTTACGGCCCGTATGCCGTCGCGGTGAATGAAAAAGAGCCTCCAATCTCCCATAGCTGCCCATTCACTCAAGCCCAACGCGATTCGCTGTGATGAGTTGGACGTGAGATCGATATTCTTGAGCAAGGAAGTGCGGGCCCGCTCTACTTCCTCATCTGTGATTGGTTGCTCCGCAACAGCATCCAGAGTTTCGCGTAGAATCTGAGCTGCCTCATCCAACGAGTCTTCCTCACGCACCTGGGCAAAAGTCAGCAACGGCCCTGCCTCCTTCAATTGAAACGCAAACGCTCCGATTCCGGCGGCTTTACCGTTTTTGACCAATGCCTGGTACAACCGCCCCGACGGCTGGTTGCCAAGCACATGTGCCAATACGCTGATCGCGGGATACTGCTCGTGAGAGCCAGGGGGAACGTGATACGCGGCCATTACAATCTGCACATCACCGACTCGACGCAGTGTCACCAAACGCTCACCATCCTGGGTGGGTTCGCTCGTATAGGTTGGATAGATACGGTTTGCTCCCGTGCGATCGGGACGCGGGGTTGACCCGAACTTCTCTACGATGAGATCCAGCGTCTTGGGGGGATCGAACTTGCCGGCTACAATGAGCATTGCGTTGTCGGGCTGATAATATTTCCTGTAAAACGCCTGAAGCCGCTGGATAGGAACGTTCTCGACATCGGCCCTGTCACCGATGGTCGACTTTCCATAGTTGTGCCACAGATACATAGTGGACATGGTGCGTTCCATCAGAATCCCGAACGGATTGTTTTCGCGTAGCTCCATTTCGTTGCGAACCACCGTCATCTCCGACTCGAGAGCTTTCTTGGCTATGAAGCTGTTCACCATTCGGTCTGCTTCTAGATCCAGCGCCCAATCGAGGTGCTCGTCGGCAGCCTGGAAGGTCTCGAAATAATTGGTTCTATCGAACGATGTAGTCCCGTTGGGCTGAGCGCCGTGCTCGGTCAGCTCCTGCGGAATATCGGGATGATTTGGAGTACCCTTGAAGACCAAATGCTCCAAGAGATGGGCCATGCCTGTTTCACCGTAGCCCTCGTGCCGGGACCCAACAAAGAACGTGATGTTGACAGTAATAGTTGGCTTACTGGCGTCGGGAAACAGCAGCACCTGAAGTCCGTTGGGTAAGACATACTGCGTGATGCCTTCGACTGACGTGACTTTCGTTGGTTGCTGGGCTACCGCCGTCGACAAACCGAGAGGCAATAACAGGGCGGTGGCCACCAGAATTGATACGGCTGAACGGCGTTTCATGATTCCTCCCGCGAGGACTAGATGCAAGTACCAACAGACAACTCGACGAAGCTGCAGTCGGGTACCGGGGTTGGCAAGAGTGCTCCCTAATTACCCCAGCCGCCAAATCTTGATCAGCTCCGCTACCACGGACACCGCGATCTCCTCCGGCGTATCGGCGCCGATGTCCAGGCCGATCGGGGTTTTGACTCGGTCCAGCGACTGCTGTGACACTCCGCCCTGCTCGAGCGCACGCAAGAGGACCTTACGCTTGCGCCGGCTGCCCAACATGCCCACGTACCGTGCCGGAGATCCCGCAGTCCGCTCCACAACGTAGGCGTCGAACTTGTGGCCGCGCGTTGTGGACAGTACGAAATCATCCTCATCGAACACCATGCGATCCAGGACGGTGCGGAAATCTTCTGCCACCACCTCGTCGGCCCATGGTATGCGTTCCGGATCGGCGAACTCCGCACGGTCGTCGACGATGGTCACCTGGAATCCTGCGCCTGCGGCGACCTTCGCGATTTCCTTACCGACGTGCCCGGCACCAAAGATCACCACGCGGGGAACTCGCCGAATCGACTCCACCAAGGTGTTGGTTGCCGAGTCGAAGTATGTGCCGTCGTCAGATAAGGCGGGAGTTTCCTCCAAGTCGCCCACCCGCCGGAGACCCGAATCCAACCGAACCGCCTTGCACGGGCCGTTACTCCAGTCGCCACCGGTGTATACCGTAGCGCGACGCCGACTCAGTATGGCTCCAGCTACCGCTCCATAGAGTTGTGCCATCTCGTCGGACGCGACTACGGGCTCCAAGAAGAACTCGACCGTGCCGCCACAGGAAAGTCCGATATCGCCGGCAGAGTCTGCATCCAGTTTGTGTCGCGCAAACTCGGGTTGCGTTCGTTGTGCCACCTCGAGGGCCTGTCGTATCACATCTCCCTCGACACACCCACCGCCCACCGTTCCTCGGCGATCGCCGTTCAGCGCGACCAGCATCTTGGCGTCGCTCCCCATGGGCAAGGAACCGCGTCGGCTGGAAATCGTGACCAGCGTGCCTCTTGCATCGCACTCGGCCAGTTCGCGAGCGGTAGACCAAATGAGGGCTCGATCTCTCATGCCTTAAAGCTACGAAGACCTGCTACCGGCAGGGAGTAGGGAGTAGGGATTAACGGGAAGCGGGAAGCGGGAAGCGGGCCGCAAACATAGCACCTGGCCCGCGGAACTAGTGTCGGTGCACCACTGTCGCTCGTTCGACAAGCCGTGGGCTCACCATCGGGAACGTACGGGCAAAGAATCCGTACGCCAGGAGGAAGAGTCCCAAGAAACCTGCCGTTACCGCAAACTCGGGTAATCCGAATTCCGGCCCATGTTCTGTCAGTGAAGGCTGGACTAGCAGGTAGCGTTCGAGCCACACGCCCGCAAGACTAACTAATGAAAACAGCGTGAAGGTGAACGGCGTAATCTTGGACTTGACCCAAATCAGGCCCCAAAACGGAATCAGGAAAACCATGAGGCCCACGGTAATCGCGATCGGTTGCCAGTCTCCCCAGAGCCGATAGAACGGAAACGATGTCTCCTCCGGCAGATTCCCATACCAGATAACCAACAGCTGGCTGTACATCAGATAGGCCCAAAAGATCGAGAAGCCAAAGATGAGCTTGCCGAGATCGTGGAAATCATGAATGCCAATGACAGACTCCATGCCCAGTTGCTTACGCCAGTATACCATCGCCAGCGCCAGGGTTGTAAGCCCAGTCAGGAACGCCCCCATGAAAAAGAACGCTCCAAACAAATTGCTTACCCAATACGGTGCCAGAGACATGATGAGGTCGAAAGCGACGATCGAGAACGTGTAGGCATATAGAATGATCAACAGCGGGGCGAGCCAGTGGATTCTCTGCTCGATCTTCTGGAGCTGTTCGGGATCGCCAGTAAAGTCGCCCGCAATCTTGTCGTACAGAGCCCGTCGCCACCCTGTGACGTGCTCCCTGAGTTGAGATACATCCGGCTTGAGGTCGTTATAGACGAATGCGATCGCTACACCAAAAACGGCGAGCAACGCAGTGAGATCACGCCAGAACACCCACTGCACCGTCAGCCAATTACCGCGCGCCGGTGTGGGATGCTCGATCCAGGGAAACAGGTGGTGCTTCCCCAGGAAAAGGATGAGAAAACAGATGAGCGACACCGGCAAGAACGCTACTGTCGCCTCGGCGAACCGCACTATGGGCCCCGACCAGTGGGCCTTTACCACCTTCTGTATTGCGGCAAAGATGATCGCACCCTGCGACAGGCCCGTGAAGAACAAGAAATTGATATGGAACACGCGCCAGGCTCGCGCGGGGTCGTCACCACTCAAGAGCATGAGGAACAGCCCTGCGCCAAGTACGGCCAATACGGCGCCACCGACCAACAATCCTTGCGCGGGAGCGTTCGCTCCGCGCCTAAAAATGTCTTGATCGACTGTTGCGCTCACTGTGACGCCCCCTGCAACTGACGCACATAGTTCACCACGTGCCAGCGGTTCATTCCCCGGACCCCTTCGCCATACGCATTCATCGCCCCGCGTCCGTGCCGGATGATGGCGTAAATCATTCCGTCGGAAAGGCCATTCGCTCTATCGGTCAGAAGGCTGGGGGCGATGAAGAATTTGGCATTGACCAACCCGTCTCCAGCCCCAGTCGGCCCGTGGCAGGGCGTGCAAAACCGCTCGAAGTACTTGCGTCCGGTATTCAACGATTCAGCGGTACGTTCGGCGGGGTTCTCCAACCTGTCGATCGCTGAGTAGTTGGCCGGAAGCACTGGGAGCGGCGGCTCAATACCGGTGACCGGCACCGTACCTTCAACGGGCGGCCGCATCATCTTGTAGGGTTGAATGGCAATACCGCGATGCATAACGGCAAACCACGGCACCAGAGCGACAGCGTCATCCGGCCCGGGCAATCGTTGCCACGCGTCGCGAGTGCAACCTCCGGCGAGTACCATCAAAGCAACTACCGCAAGACTACGCTTCAACCCGCACCTCCTCCGCGCCATGCGACCGCAACAACTCTTCTACCGCTGGTCTTCGCTCCACAGGACAAGGCACAAACACTCCCACACAGTCGTTCGTGAACCGGCCGTCGAAGCCCGCTTTCCGGTAGCTCAGCAAGCTGTGGATCACCAACCCGGCGACCGTCGACAGCGCTCCGATCAAGATCGTCAATTCAAACCCGATGACAACGTAGGGAATAACCGACCCTAGAGGCTTGCCGCCCACCACTATCGGGTAGTCATATGACATCCACAGTGCCATGGCAAACCCGGCGGTGAGACCGACCAGTCCGCCAATAAGTGTCCATAGTCGAACTGGACTTACCTTGTGCCCGACCGCCTCCGCTATTTCGGCGTTCGGGACCGGAGTGTAGACCGTGAAGTCCCGGTACCCCATTTCCTTGAGTGCGCGAATGGCATCGGCGGCTGCATCGACATAACGATAGACGGCCACAATTCCACTTGGACTCTTCATGATTGTGCCGCCTTCCTTCTTGGCAGCGGGATAATCTCCTTCACTTCAGTGATCGAGACCGTTGGGAAGTTCTTTGCGAACAATAAGAACCACATGAAGAACCATGCGAAGCTGCCTGCCAATATCGCCCACTCAACCCAAGTGGGTGTGTAGTGTCCCATTGCATAGGGCTCATACTCGAACGAAAGCGACACCACTATGATCACAAACCGCTCGAACCACATTCCCAGATTGACGAACAACGAGAGTAGGAACAGCGCTGGGATGCTCCGTCTCACTTTCTTGAAGAAGAAGAACATAGGCAGCATGCCGTTACAGATGAGCATCGTCCAGGAAGCCCACCAGTAATCGCCAAATGCGCGGTTCCAGAACGATGCCCGCTCAAACGGATTCGCACTGTACCATGCCATGAAATATTCAATGGCGTAGGCGTATCCTACTATTAGGCCCGTCAGCAACATTAATTTTGAGAGGTTCTCGAAGTGATGGACCGTGATGTACCGCTCGAGTCGAAACGCCTTTCGCAGCGGTACCAACAGCGTAATCACCATCGCCACGCCGGAATAGATCGCTCCCGCCACGAAGTAGGGCGCGAAAATCGTGGCGTGCCATCCGGGAACGATGGCCATCGCAAAGTCCCACGAAACGACACTGTGCACCGACAGAACCAGCGGGGTTGCGAGCGCGGCGAGGTACAGATACGCCCGGGTATAGTGACGCCACTGTTGGTCGGTACCGCGCCAGTTCAGCGAGGTGATGCTATAGAGTTTCTTTCTCCATCCAGTAGCGATGTCTCGGAGCGAGGCGATGTCGGGAATCAAACCTACGATCAAGAAAACAGTGCTAACAGTAAAGTAGGTCGATACCGCAAAAACATCCCACACGAGCGGCGACTTGAAATTCACCCAGAGCTGCCGCTGGTTGGGATACGGGAAGAGCCAATACGCATACCAGATTCGACCGACGTGGATCAATGGGAACAATCCGGCTGTCATCACCGCAAATACTGTCATCGCCTCAGCCGTGCGGTAGACCGCCGTGCGCCACTTCGACCGGAAGAGATAGAGGATTGCGGATATCAACGTGCCGGAGTGCGCGATACCAACCCAGAACACAAATGTCGTGATGTACACGCCCCACAACACAGGTGGTGTATACCCGGCTACTCCCAGTCCGAAACGGACTTGGTATAGCAGGGCGCCGGCGCCTATAGCCAAGATCACCAGCGTAATCCCCAGCAGGATAAAGTATCCCTTAGCAGGCTTGCCGAGCGTGCCCGCAATGTCCCTTGTTATCTCGTCGTAGGTCGGCAGGGCCGCCTGGGCTTCCGGCTGTGCTACTGTCGTCATGTCGAGCTATGCCTCGGTCACGTTACGGACCTTCTTCAGGTACGTCACCGCAGGCCGCGTGTTGAGACTTCCTAACACGTGGTAGCCACGGCCGTCGTCCGCCAACGCCCGGACCCGCGAGTTGGGATCGTTGATATCCCCAAAGACAATCGCCTCAGATGGGCAGGTCTGCTGACACGCGGTCACAATGTCACCATCAACCAATTGCGTGCCGCTAGTCTTGGCTTCCTGCTGCTTACCTCTGATGCGCTGCACGCAGAACGTGCATTTTTCCATCACTCCCTTGGACCGCACCGTAACGTCCGGATTGAGCAACCAGTGCAGCGGATCCGGCCAGGAGAACGCCGGATCCTTCTTCTCTGGATGATCAAACCAATTGAAATACCGCACCTTGTAAGGGCAGTTGTTAGAGCAGTAGCGGGTTCCGACACACCGATTATATATCTGTGCGTTTAGACCATCCGCCGTGTGGTATGTTGCGAACACCGGGCAAACCGGCTCACACGGTGCGTTACCGCAATGCTGACACATCATAGGTACCACGCGCGCCTCCAGCGGGGTGCCGTCGTCTCCGCCCTCGAAGTACCGTTCGATCCGCATCCACGTCATTTCGCGGCCGCGCCTGATCTGCTCCGGCCCTACCGTGGGAATGTTGTTTTCCGCGTAGCAGGCGGTGACGCACGCGTTGCAACCCGTACACTTGGATAGATCTATCGACATCGCCCAACTGGGATGGTCGCCGGCGTAGTTACCGCGATTCCACTCGTCATACTGGGCCTGCTGCCACTCCTCCAACACCTCTTCTATATGTTCGGGGATCGGAGCGCCGTGTCCTTCGTGTTCCTCCGCCTGCTCCTCAGGACGCTGCAACGACTCCAGGGTGGCAGCCTGCGCTATGCCGCGTCCCATTTGCCTGCGCCGGCCCTCGGTCGCGGGCAGTGGCTCGTAGCGCTTCGTATTGCGGATGGTTACCGCCACGTAGTGCCCAATGCCACCGAAATCGGTCGGCGCCGACGAGAGCAGATCCAAGACCTTGCTACCGCGGTTCTCGGCATAGCGACCAAAGGCCGTGTGACCCTGACCGTATGGAACCGCGATCGTGTCCTCTCTAATGCCGGGATACAGATACGCCGCGGCGGAAATCGTGCCCCAGTCGGATGTGACCTCGAGCACCTCGCCAGCTTTTATGTCGAGCCGCGCCGCCGTGTCCGGGTGAATCTCCACCCACGAACTCCACGTCGCCTTGGTTACCGGATCTGACAACTCCTGCAACCACGGCCTGTTCGCTCCGCGTCCGTCATAGAAGACGGGTGACGGATACGCGATCAATGTAAATTTGTCTCCACCGACAGCAGTCCAGATATCGCCAACCGAGTTGGCAGCGCCCGCTGCCAGCCTCACTCGACGCGTGCTCGCGTCCGTCCACACGCCGCCATGCTGTAGCGCCTCGTTCCAGAACGTGTCGAACGGCCGGCGGTCGCCACTACGTCGCTGCAACTGCCGCCAGCGCTGTTGTACATATTCCTTATAGTTGCCGGCGCTAAAGGCTCGTGCAGGTCTACCCTCTAGCTGGCCGGCTACTTCGAGAAGCACGTCGGCCGTTTGGCGCGTGTCGAATACGGGTTGCATCACCGGTTGTTGTAGCGCATATGCCCCGGCGCGTGGCTCGTAGTCGTTCCATTGCTCCAGCGGATCGTGATCTGGCAGAATCAGATCAGCCCCCGTCGCAGTCTCGTCATAGAATCGCGAGAAGCTGACCTTGAAACCGGCATTCTCCATCGCTTGCGCAAACCCAAGCCCTGCGGGAGTGGAGTATGCCGGGTTGGCTCCGTGTACGAAGAGCACCCCTACCTGACCTCCCGACAACGCAGTCGTGAGCCCCGCAATATCTGCGTAGCCCGAACCGTCAGAGGGATTCAGGTCGGATCCAAACGTGATCGTGCGCCCGACATTGCCGGCTACGTAGTTCAGAAGATTGACGGCGGCAGCGGTAGTATGCGCCTGATCGTGTTGCGACCCCACACCACCGGCCACGGCGAGGCTCGGCTGTGCTGCGAATTCGCGAGCCAACCGTTCGATTGTTTCTTCCGGCACACCCGTCGCCGCAGACGCGCTCGCCGGTGTCGTCGCATCCAGAACAGCTTTGACTCTCGAGACATCGGACGGAGCCTGCGTGAGTCCGTCCCGCACGATCATATGGGCCATCGCAAGTGCGATCAACGACTCCGTGCCCGGAACCGGAGCGATCCATTCGTCGGCGTTCATCGCTGTCATGGACATGCGCGGCTCCACATGCACATACCGACCCATCTTCCCATCCGCATAACCATGCGATGAGGCAAAACCTCGGGCCTGTTCGAGCGGATTGAGCCAGGTCTCCAGGAAGTCCGCGCCAAAGGAGAGCACGTACTCCGCGGCCGCGAAATCGTACTGTGGGAACGCATCGATGCCAAAAACGGAGTTATTGGCGGATCGCAGCGCTTCGTAAGCAAAGGGCTCGTGAACGACGCGCGGGTTGGCGCCTAGGGCCTGAAGCCATTCCGCCACCAGGGCGTCGAAAGAACCCGCCTCGTTGCCGGTTACAAACCAAACTCCCTCACCCGCCGTACCACCCAATCGATCGACGATCCGCTGAATCGCGTCGTCCCAAGGAATCGGTTCGAAACCGCCGCCAGCCGAGCGAGCCATGGGGCCGCGAACGCGGTCGGGATTATACAGGCCCTGCAACGAAGCCTGTCCGCGGGCACACAGCTTACCGCGATTGACCGGCGTGTTTGGATTGCCCTCGACCTTGACTGCCCTACCTTCTCTCACTCGCACGTGCAGACCACATCCCGACGAGCACTCTCGGCAGGTGGTGGCGTAGTAGGTCGCCAAGCCCGGGATCTGGTCTTCGGGTGGAACTAGATACGGGATCAGTTTCTCGACGTTCTCGGTCGAACAGCCGCTCATTATGGCGGCTCCACCACCGGTAGCGCCTAGTACTGTGAGAAACCGTCTTCTATCAATCCCGTTCGCCATGATTCCTCTGCCCTAGTAGTGGCACGCGGTGCAGTCAGTCGTCACTTCGTTCTTGATGTGACAATCGAGACACCAACCCATCTTGAGTGACGCGAATTGGTAAACCTGTTGGCTGCGATCGATTTGGCCATGGCACTGCGTGCAATCGAATCCGAACTTCTCCTCAGCATTGACATGGATCATGTGCGGGAAGTGGACGAACGGAGCAAGCTCGTGCACCTCGACCCACTCTATCGGAATTCCGGCAGCGTAGGCTTGTCTAATTTTCTGGATTTCCGCCTTGTCGCTCTCCTGAGTGCCTCCCGCTATCGAATGGCAGGTCATGCAGGTGTAAAGGGTCGGGATTCCAGGTTTGGGGCTGATCTCGGCATTCACGTGGCAGTACTGACAGTCGATCTCATACTGTCCCGCATGAACATCGTGGCGGTAAAACACCGGCTGCCTTGGGCCTTTCAAACTTGCCGTGTCCACCTCTGCCGGAGCCTCAAATGCAGTCGCAGTCAACTGGGGCGCTTGAGCTTTAGAGTTGGGAACCAGAATGGCAGAAACGAGCACGACCAGCGGGACAATTAGGCCCACTACAAGCAACAGACGTATTTGCATTACACCATTACGGGACACGCAATGACTCCGTCGTGCATCGTCAAAATAAAGCGGCTTTTGAGACGAGACAGCCACAGAGGAAGCACTTTATAAAAAGTTCCACTGGCGGCCGAAATGAAGATAGTCGATAGCTTGGGCAGCACAACCTGTCATCTAATTGCGCCCCCAACGGGTCGATCCAGGTGAAAATGGCAACTCACCTATCCCAGATCGCACACCAACTTCCACGCGCCTCCGATCTTCGGTGCGATTCGGTGAGTAGGAACTTTCATCAACCCATTCGCTGACATGGTCAGTTCGGCCAGATCGGTTCCCGGCGCGTACCACCGCTCGCTCGGCTCCAGATCGGACGGAAATACGAACCCCTCGTGGCAACCGAGTGCGAGCATGGTCTGGGCACCAATACCGGTCTCGGGCATGGTGCCGCCCCAAAGGCGCACCCCCGCACGGACCGCGCGTGAATAGATCCTGCAGGCCTCCTCCAGACCGCCAACACGCTGGATCTTGATATTCCAAACGGTGGGTCCGCCCATGTCGAGCACCTGCCGAGCTACGCCGTCGGACGTCAAGGTCTCGTCAAGACAGACGGGTGTCTCGATGCACTCGCCCAGCTTGCGCAGGTCCCACAACATGTCCGCTGCAAGAGGCTGCTCGATATAGAGAAGCCCGAGTCCGTCCAAGCCGCGCAGAATCTCCATATGTTGGTCCAAATTGAACGCGCCATTCGCATCGACGGTTACCGGAATCTCGCTACCTTCTCGTGCCAGTAGACTTCGCGTCACGTTGACGGGCTCTATGTCCCAGCCGGGCTTCACTTTTAGCTTTATTCTGCGATAGCCACGTGCGATTGCTTCCTGAACCCACCTCCGCAGCACACTCACATCGTGTCCCTCCGGAATGCCGAGCGCAACACCACATTGCACGGCATGCGAGCGCGAGAGCCATCGCTCATCCACTTTCAATTCAGTCAATCGTGCAGTGACGAGATCGGCCAGCGTCTTCCCCTCACGTGCCGCATGCAAATCCCACCACGCGGTCTCTGCACCAGCGATCGCCATGCGGTTTCCGACAACGCCCTCAGACAATACTTCCAATAGTTGCCCCGAACCCGAAAACGGCTCGGCAAGTACGCGAGGGAGAAGACTCTTCGTGAGCAACTCGCGTGCTGAGGTGGTGGTCTCAGCAGAGTAGAATGGAAACTCGAATGGAGCCGACTCACCGTATCCCACGTTGCCATCGTCGTCATCGAGCACGACGATCAGCGACCGCCGCTCGCGTAAAGTCCCGCCGCTGATCTGGAACGGCTCTCTCAGCGGTAGCGCGACCTCGAAGAGCCGTGCACGTCGCACGACGACAGGTTTCATATGGCGCTACTCTTTGCCAGCTTAACCAAGTCGAGAAACCGTACAGCATCGTCGTGTTGATCGAACACGCCCGCCTCACTCAGATGACGCAGCCACACGGCTAGGCCAGTGTGCGGATGAAGTATCAGAGTATGGATAGCCCGGGCCGACCGACTCCCGGCGGTGGCGATGTATTGGGACAGCGGCAACTGAAAGAAGGTATGGATTTGTCCGTTCTCACAGCCGCGCAGCGCATACTCTACCATTACGCGTCCGGAACAGATGTTCCCCGTCGCCGATAGCGGCGGCAACTTTCTCAAGACTGCGCGTGCACTGTCCAGAACACGTAGGTTGCGTTGGCTGAGATCCCAACCGCCGTACGCCACACCTTGCGTCACATCGAACAGGCGATTGAACACGATCAAGAAGGCCGGCTTTGGCCCTTCGAGTTCAACGAGCGCTCTCATCATCTCTACCTGAAATTCGTCATCGAACAGGGTGTTCATGAGCTTTACGCCTAGGCGCACGCGCCCCGGCGCCACGCCATCGATCAACCGTGGAACCTCCTCGAGCCAGCGCAGAATGGACTCCCTCGAGTCCGCTAGCTCGTCGCCTGCCAGCGTCGGACTGAAGTCCTTTTCCAACAGCATCTGACCACCACACCCTACACGATCCCACACGTCGAGCAGTTTCCTCGTCGTGTAGGAATACTCATCCATGTTAAAGGGCTCGTCACCCGGAGGGAGGTGATACTTGACCGACGGTATCACCGGCACGCTAGCCTCGTTCGCAATGGCTTGTGCGTCGCCGAAGAATTTCAAGTACTCGTCGAGCGACCCCGGCCAACCGCGTCCCTTCCACGTCACTGTCCAGCCCTTCTTGCCGTTAGTTGATCGCCGGCTCTCCACTTGCATCCGCGTCTCTTCCGTCGCCCAAGCATCCATCGACCGTACCGAGTCAGCGTCCTCTGCTATCACGGTCTTGAGAACGATGAACGCAACACCGGCTTCCACATCGCTCTCAACCTGAGGAAGTTTGTGTGATAGTTGGCCGGAGGCCTTGCCGAACGGATGGGGAATGGCTACACCGCCGTACCGTGCACTCAGATCGACGTTCAGTTCGTCACGTACAACGGCGGCGAGGTCCCGCGGTGGATTACCCTGCGTTTTCTCAACTAGATCGATCAGTCGTTTGCGCCACTCCTCCGAGACAGTCGGTGTCTCAGGCAGGACGATCATTTGGAACGCAGCACACGCACGGCCGACCTGACTCGATCTCGGTCTGCCGCGGTCAGAGTGGGACCGAAAGGATCGACCGCCTCACTCACGATCACGCCGTCGGCCTCCAACGCCCATAACATGCGCTGTACGTATCCGTCCATCGGTGCTACAAAGGTGGCACGCGAAAACTCGTCGAGCGCTGCTGTCAGCGAGATAAACGCTGGGAGGTCCCCACAGTTCCACGCATCGAGCAACGCCACACATTTATCGGTGCACGCCGCTGCCATTCCGATCAAAGCTGCGTCGGCGCCAAGCGTGAGCGAATAACCGAGGAACCGGTCTTCGCCCGTGATTAGAAGGGCGTCCAAACGTGTAGAAACGACGGACGAGATGTCTTGGAACGTCAGCACACTATCGAGCGTGGCCAGCTTGATCCCAATCACTCGACGCAAATCCAAGATCTCCTCTATGCTATCTGGTGAGTAGGCGACGCCACCTGCCTCGCCGTACAAATGAAACGCTATGACAGGCAGACCGACTTCACAGATCGCTCGATGCAAGTCAACCACCCGGCGACCGCAATCGGGTAAGTCACGGAGAGCAGTGGGCGGATATGCTAGAACAGCCTTCGCCCCGCCCACATGTGCCTGCTCGGCCATCGCCACCGACAGATCGATTACTCGCTTCGTACGGGCACTGGCATCGTCAGGTAGTTTTTCAGAGTGCGGCACACCAACTCCGCATACGATCGGTACATCGCCGATCGACCGATGCCACACTTCCAATACCTGCAAGCGCTGGTCTTCGTCCAACAACAGCCCTCTTCCTGTATGCGCCCAGACGGCTACAGCACCAATTTTCTGTGCGGCCATCCACGTTGCGTAAGACAGGAGATTGATTACGTCGATTTTCAGATCTGAATTAAACGGGACTGGAACGGCGGGTATGACGGCATGTCTGAGGCTGTCGGCCAAAGCGTCCACCGTCATCCCGTCCACTGTTCGAGATTCTCACTCATGATTTGTGCGCGTTCGCCATTTGTGAGATTCAGCAGATCGACTTTCGCCATCGTCGAATCGGGTGCGCGAAGCGGCATGCCCGTACCGAACGTGAATTGCTCAATGCCGACCGTTTCGAACAGCTGCGCCAGGTGGTTTTCCGGTGGTCCCCAAATCCATGAGATTTCCCAGAGCAAGCGCACCGACTCCTCGGGAGTGAGTCCAAAATGCACCTCCTCCACGAACCCACGGTCCGCATGCGTGACAATGATTTTTACGTCGGGATCGCTGCGGACCAGCGTCCGGACCGCGGCGGCTGGGAGGTCTCCGGCAACGTCCAATGGATGGCGCTGTCTCAAGTCCTCGAACCTAACGGTGAGCAAGAGCGGTAGCGCCGCAGCTCCGGCCGCGGCCGCAAGAACTCTCATGGCCCCACCCGCGGGGTCCAGCCCCAGGTGCATCGGGTAGACTCGCACTGCGGGTGCTCCGAGGCTCACAGCTCTATTGAGATCGTCCTCCCACTGGGGCAGACCTGGATGTACGACCGGTACCGGGACAAAACGATCGCTGTGACGATCAACGATCCGCTCGAGTGCCACGTTGCCGGGCAACGGGTCCTTATAAAGGAATGAAGAAAGATGGCCCACCCACGCCCACTCGATGCTCAAACGGTCCATTTGGCTGAGTAACCAGCCCGCTGTGGCATTTGAGATTCTTCGATAGGGATAATCGCCGACGAACGCGGCTACATCAGTTACCGTCACTGAATACCCCCTCCGGAAAGATGCCGCGTGCGTTGCCGTACTTTATCAGATTGAGATCTGTCATTGCGAGTCCCAACGATTCCATATAGCGGAGTTTTCCCCATCCCGTGTCCATCGTGACATCACAACCCCACAGCAACCGCTTCGGACCCAACTCGGCAAGAACAAGGTCGAGCATGTCCACATCTACACCGCTGCCGGACAAATCCACCCACACATTACTCGCATCCCTCACCGCCCGGATCGAGTGCGACCAGTCCCCACCGCCGCCCAAGTGCGCAAGCACAAATCGCGTGTTGGGATGACGCGCGGCGAGAGCGACCAACTCCACTGCGTCGGACGCATCTTGCCCGGGCCAATCGTGTCGGCGGTGCTGCCACACGTGATGCAGCACCGGTACCCCGAGTTTTCCAGCCAAGTCGGCGATGGGATCCAATAGAGCATCATCGGCACGGCGACTGGCAGCGAGTTTTACACCCACCATGCCATCTTGGATGCGGCTCTCTATTTCTTGAAGTGCCAAGTCGCTGTAGTTGGGATTGACCACGCAATACCCAAATATTCGCTCGTCCGCCCGTTGTAGTTCGAGCATGCGCTGGTTTGCGTGTATAACATCTTCGTGCGAAGGAAAGTATGTCGGCGATCGCGCTCCCCAGGTTCCTAGAATCGACGCCACATGAGCCGTTATTCCGATCTGGTCACCTGCATCGAGCCGAGCCCGGTTTAGATCTTTCCAATCCGGCCGGCCGGATCGCTCCGTGTAGAAGTGCGCGTGCACGTCGATCAACACTTGCCGGCCTCGATCATTGCTAGATCCAATTGTTCCAGAAGTTGGTCAATCTCGGAGTCAGTGTGTGCAAGCGAAACGAAATTGTACGCCGTGCGCTTGAACAAGATGCCTCCTCTAGCAGCGGCACGGGCTACCGCCGCCGAACTCTCAGGTGACCGGAACTGTAGGTAGCACATTTGGGGAACCCCAGCTACACCGCTGCACACATCTGAATGACGTGCAGCCAATTCTCCAAATCCTAGCATCAACTTCTGGCCAACGCGTTCCAAATGTTCTATCACATTGTCGCGCTCGAACACTTCGATAACTGCCAACGCCGCGGCCAGACCAACGTATTCCGTGGCCAACGTCGACGAGATCCAGGTGCGAGTAGCCGCATCCATCAATGCTCGTTGTCCACATACCGCGGCAATAGGAAATCCGTTTCCAAGCGCCTTGCCTACGACCGTGAGGTCCGGTACGATGCCATAACGTTCCGCCGCACCACCCAGCGCGATCCGAAACGCAGTCTTGATTTCATCGAAGATGAGCACCGTGCCCAAGCGCCGGCACTCGCGGCGTGCGGCATCGAGCCAAGCCCGGTCCGGAGGTCCGTCGACCACGGGCTCAAGGACCAAGGCGGCCACCGGACCAAACTCTTCTAGGGTTCTCTCCAGCGCTCCTATGTCGTTAAACGGCACCTCGCGCCGAAGTGCTGAGACGCCCTCTGGTACACCTTCAGCGTCATGACACCAATCGAACCAACCGTGATATCCGCACGTGACGACCCGCTCCCGACCGGTATGCACTCTGGCAATCCGCACCGCGGCTGCAACAGCCTCAGCGCCACTCTTGAGAAACCGTGACGCCTCCGCGCCGGCAATCACCGAGGCCAGGCGTTCGGCCAACTCATGCTCTCGAACCGGCGCGAGTGACCCGATGGAACCATCGCGTATCGCTTGAACGGTTGCCTCAGTAATGTGAGGGTGGGCATAGCCCAATCCAACCGCCCCCAGTGCCATCACGAAGTCAACGTACTCGTTGCCGTTTTCATCCCATACCCGGCACCCACGAGCACGGACCATTCTCTGTGGCTGAGCTTGGGCAGTCCCGAACAAAAGGTCGGGACGCTTGCTACCGGTGGACGTGAAGCCGGGTATCGTCACCGCACACCGACCCGCTCGAGATACCGGACTACCTCGATACACATCGCCTTGAACAGAGTCACCTCGCGAGAATCCATCGGCGCCCTATGAGCAACTTCGCGCACCGTGCGCATTATGCTGGCGGTGTTCCGTGTCTTGAAGAATTCGACGGCGCCCAGTGCGTCTTCAGCCCGACTAAAGAACAACTCCAGCTCCTCCTGAGTGGCCGGTTCCGCGACGTGCCGAGGCTGCTTGAACACTTGTCGGACACGGCCAACGAACAACTCGTACGCCATCACAGTGAAGGCTTGCGAGATGTTGAGGCTGGCGAAGTCGGGACTTGTCGGAATCGTCACTACTTTGTGACACCGATCTAGCTCGTCGTTCGTGAGCCCTCTGTCCTCTCTGCCAAGAACCAGTGCTGCCGACCCTCTATCTGCAGCGGCGAGAAGATCGGCAGATGCATCGCGCGGACCCATCACGTTCCGTTTGGCGGCACGCTGCCGAGCAGTCATTCCCATTACATACGTGCGATCGGCAAGCGCCGAGTCCAGGTCGTCGAGAATCTCGATGCGTTTTATCAGATCACCACTTGCGTGTGCAATGCCCGATATGCGTCGGGGTTCGAATTCGTCAGGAGACACGAGCCTCAGATCGCGCAACCCAAAATTGTTCATCACTCGAACGACGCTGGCGATATTGACGATATCCTGTGGGTTGTTGAGAACGACTACAAGATTCAAAACACCTCCGCAATTGCCGCACTCGAGCGGGCCTCGCGATCTCCCCTCAGGTACACCCACCCACCGCCTCCTGAGAGAACTAGCTGACCCGATCGTCGAGCGCGACCGCTCCACATCTCGTTGACAACAAGGTTGACCGGCACTCGGTGTCCGCGCTGCAACTCTCTGCCAATATCTACAAACGCCACAATCCGGTAGCCGTCGCTTGTGCGGCACCAGCTGCATGTGACAGCTGCCGTACTGATATCTGATCCGGCCACCGACCGGATCCGGGTACTGTTTGAACGTAGTTCCGGGACTATCAGATATCCCGACCAACAATCGCGCTCAACGTAACATTGAATCCCATCAGAATTTATGTCTGGTGTCTCGTTGTCCAATGCCGGGTCGCGATCTTCGGCGCAACGGAATAGAAGCTCGCCCTTTGCCACCGTTACTGCAAAACCGATGCTACTCCCAACGGCGAATACCGCGCACCGGGCTTCGAACTGACCTGCCTCCCCAAAAACCTTCTCCGACCTACGGTAGTGCTCCTGACCGAGCGGAATGATTGAGCTGGGATGCAATGCGTCTTCCCAATCGGCTACTGACGGCGTGGCCTCTAGTAATTGGCACGGGATAGTACGCTCCCGAGCGGGCGGAGAAGCTGACGACCTTCCTGCCGGTTTCCGTGTTCCTGCAAGTTTGTGGACCCTCCCCTGCCTATCGACGATTCTGCACGATCGTCGGCCGATATCTAGTCGATCCTTCGAACCATCCGCATAAGCAATCAGCATCTCTCCCGCGGCTTCTCGCAGCTCCTCAACGCAATCTTGGCCACGGGCGTAGCACTGCGTCCAAGTCCCGGAGCCTTTGGCACGACGAACGACGAACGACAGCGGAGACCCATCGGCAAATTGATTGTCCGGCGGACCCAGCTCGTGAGAGACGATCAGCTCTTCTCCCACCCGGGGCAGCAGATGGATTTCAAATCCGCCCGCCTTCCACGTGATGGATTTTTCGATCGCTCCGGATTCCTGTCGCAATCCACCTGTCGCACCCAAGGGATGAATTGGGAGATCCACCGTCATGTCGTCGTCGGCCACTATCTCCAGCACGTCGATTATGCACGACGGACCCGCCACCAAGATGCGTACCGCTCGCGTCCCCTTGCCGAACACGTCTTCGGCAACACAACGACACCATGACCACTCGCCGTCGCTGTCGAACGCCGAGCAAGATCCGTCTCGCCGCAGTTGCCCAATACCGGACACGCCCGGTGAATTGTGGGCCAGTGTCGACCGGTACCAGTGGAGCGACGGTGAGACGTACGAAGCAGTGCCGAAATCCATGAACAGCGGGTCGTCCCAGAAGATCGTAACGTGCAGCAGGTCAGGATGCCCGTGCCCGCCAGGACGCCCACCGCATTCCATACTCAGGTACCGCTCGGGCTTGGACCGCAACACGGCCAGGCCGGCTGCTCCTAGGAGCACCTGGTCACTCTGCCAAACGGTTTCTGGAGCCCTCGGGTGTTCGGGCTTCGACCACAGCAGCGCCTTCCAGCCCAGCAACCTGCGGCTCAGCCGCTGTGGCGCGCGATTTTGTTCTTGTTCCGCGATCTCGACCAAGCCCGGATCCTCACCATCTGGAGCGCCTACCGAGTAGAGTTGGGTCAGGACACTTTGCAACCGCTCGTCAGAGGTACGGGACCAACCGATTTCCCACAACTCGGCGAACCGTGGCTGCACGATGGAGACTCCAAACGGCGCATCACCCCGCGCTGGAATCGTGAGATCGGGCAGTAGGGTTAACAGAGGTGCAGTAAACATGTCGCGCAACCGTCCCTCCGGCCCGTCCTGTCCATAGAGATCGACTCCAATTCCACGCAACAACTCAGCAGCCAGCAAGAACCCCCTCAAAGCGAAGAAGTGGTAGTTCTCACCCTCAAACCATAATCCCTCATCACTCACCGCTGTCACCAACTGTGGCAGCAATCCGAAGCGGCCATCCAATCCCGACTCTAGCAAGTCGTCATCGTTGAGCCAGATTCCCGCTGATACCAACGCGGTGTTGTTCCAGACCTGTCTGTTCGACCACCCTTCATTGAACGACGCAATAAGACTAGATGACTCTTCTATTACTTCGCTCAGCTTGCTCCAGCGTCCGGCCTTTTTGGTCTGTGATTCATTCGCGTCGAGAATTGAGGCTGCCATGACGATCTGCACCAGCCAAGTTGACTCCAAGTAGGTAGAAAAGAATAGTCTCGTTGGCCCCAGGACGTTGTCACTGTTGGGAAAGTTGCGATACTCGGAAGCGTAACGATCTAGGATGTCGCCCGATCGTTGCAACAGGGCTTCGTCACCACGGAGAGAACCCAGTAATGCAAGATGGATCGCGCGCTCGGACAGCCAGAGATGGTAGTGCCACACCCAAGCACGGTGGTGGCGGTCTCCCTCGTGCGCCTTCCCGCAGTTGGGACAACAATGTATGTGTGGACTCAGCGGATCGAACAGCAGGCGTGCGCCATCATCCGCACACACTCCGCCATCACGCGAGAGAAGAGCCTTCTCAATCGGAAAGAAGAACGAATCTCGAAGCAAGGGCTCGGCGAGGCCCACAAGACGCGTAGCTAGCGCCTGTAGGTCTTCCGAACGACCCATGTCGGCTCGCCTTGCCTCCAGCTCTTCAATCCTCGTCGCCCGAATCCTCCTCCCAGACCGTCACGCCTTCATTTGTGAACCCGCACAACAGGACCTTTCCACCTTCAGATTCCACCGCCTCGGCAACCGCGTCGCGCCGTTCCGGAGCGCAGAGCACCACCAGGCACCCTCCGGCTCCCGCACCCGTGGCCTTGAGACCCCACACTCCTGCCTGCCGCGCCGCTCTTTCTATGGCCTTCGTCACTCCAGTGGAAATGGTTCCATCCAACAGTTGTTGACACCGCCAGTTCTCATCTGCAAGCTCGGCGAGACGGCGCCAATCGCCGGCCTCCAAAACGTCGGCGGCGAGTTGTGCCACGTCGCGGATTTGCCGGATGGCGGTTACCACTCGCTCTTCATCGTTGTGGTACTGCTGCCAAACCCGCGCATGGGTCTCTGACGAGAAGTGACTCTGGCCGGTGTACACCAGGACGACGTGATTCTCTAGATCGTGCATTGCGTGGTCCGAAACGCTCAGACGCCGGGCAGATACCTCTCCGTTGTGAAAATCGAACCTGTGGAACCCACCGAGGGCCGCTGCATATTGATCTTGTCGCCCGCCAAGCAGACCCAACTCACCCGTCTCCAAGAGAAAGCCTAACTCCGCGATCTCCGTCGGTTCATATGATTCCTGGCGACATCGAGCCAGACCTGCCAGAAGCGCGACATCCAGTGCTCCGGACCCACCGAGTCCGGAACCTGGAGGTGCATCAGATTGCGTAATGATCTCGATGCCTCCCGTTACCGGAAGCATCCTCAGTGCTGCCGTGTGCAGGTCGAGCCTGCCATCGTAGCCTAGTTGGCTGGCAGCCTTTATCGTCACGTGCTCCCGCAGATCTTGGGCGTTCAACCGGATGGTCTTGCCACCGAGGATGCATTCCACCTGCACATGAACGTTGATCGCCGCGTTGACGACGGTTCCACCCACGCTGTCGGCAAAATCTGGAACATCAGACCAGCCGCCCGCAAAATCGATCCGCAGTGGTGCCCGGGAGAAAATTGTCACCGAGACTTCTCACCCGACAGGATACGCCACTCAGAAATGGCGGCTAACTCTCCGCGGAAATCTATTTCTGCGTTTGCTATTCTCCGATTTCCTCCTTGCAGCCCGCGGGAATGGTAGAGCCATGTGGTTGGATGATCGCTTGCGAGGATTCTTTGGACTTCACCCCACGCCCGCTTCAAGTCGGCCTCCGTTTCAGCCATGCGCGTCCGGTTCAGGGCCGCGTCGGATGCTGCATTTACATACCCTGGGTATGCCAGCGGTCCCGGATTTGTACTACCGAACATCGCGGCGACAAACCCGAGCGATAGGTTACCCGGAATACCGGTTACCAAAGCATCGAAATCGCGCTCGTTGGATTGGACCAGCGCCAGAAAGCTCGCCAGTTCGAACTGTCGGATCCTCACCTCCACGCCGATGTCCTTCAGCTGTGCCTGAATCATCTCTTCGAGCGGGACATCCCCGTTCGCGACTGTCAACAAATCGAATGCCAGCCGTCTCCCGTTCTTGACAAGAGTGCCGTCGGAACCAGCGTTCCACCCTGCGTCTCGCAGAAGCTGCTTCGCCCCCGCGACATCGTACGGCACCCGTTCGACTTCCGCGTACCACGGGTGCTCCGGCGCTACGGGACCGTCTGCGACACTCCCAAAGCCATAGACGTGTGCGTCTACAAGTCCCTGGCGATCGAGGGCCATCGACAGGGCACGACGAACTCTGATGTCGTCGAACGGCGCCCTTCTCAGGTTCCACACTATCGCGTTCGCAAGCTGGAGCGGGTAGTCGATCACCTGCAGACGCTCGTCCTTCCGCACGAAGTCCGCATGGGCCGGACTTATTCCGGCAAAGTCCAGCTCACCGGACGTGAGCGCTGCAAGCTTCGTGACGGCCTCGTCAACGACGACGACGACGAATCGTTTGAACTCCGGCCTGCCCATATCGGGAGGGAAGGTATCGGATCGCCGAAATGTCCATCTTTCATTGGGGCGGTGCTCGACGAACTGGAACGGACCATTCCCAACAGGTTGCCTGTTGAACTCTGCAACTCGAACATCCTGGGGGGGAACACTCTCGAATCGATGTGCCGGCAGAATCGCGAGGTCGGTGAATACGTCTGGAAAATTGGGCTGGGATCGTTCAAACTGGATCGACACGGTAAGTGAATCGACCTGCCGAACCGTCAGGATGGCGGCAAGATCGCTTGCCCTGGGATATGCCACGGCAGGTTCACGAGCCATCTCCAACGTCCAGACGACATCCGCTGCGCGTGTCGGAACTCCATCGTGCCACATGACATCCGAACGCAGATTGAACGTCAGACGTGTTCGGCTTGCATTCCAGTTCCATCGAGCCAAACGTGGAACCGGCAAAAAAGTGCTATCGTACGATGCGAGCGTAAGAAACAGCACGTGTTTCTGGACGGCCTTGGCCAGGGGGTGCACAGTTATCAGGGGATTGATCGACTGGAGATCGGCACCAGATGCGTACACTACAGTGTCGGCTCGACGAGCTGATGGCTCAGCCACACATGATAGCAGGCCAGCGACAATTAGGATGCACCGAGGGCAATAGTACCCTATGATTCGCTGGGTTGCGCGCCGCTTCGCCGTCGGATTAGGGATCGTCTTGGTCGTAGTATCGATCACATTCGTTCTCGTCAACATAGCACCGGGCGACCCCGCCCGCCTTTGGGTCGGGCCAGCAGCGGGCAACGCCGAATTGGACGCAGCTCGTAGCGTTCTTGGGCTCGACCGTCCGTTCATCGTTCGTTATTTATCTTGGCTCGGCAACTTTGCTCGCGGTAACTGGGGAATTAGTGTGGCTCAGCAACGCCCCGTCGTGCAAATCATCGGCGCAGCACTGCCGCACACGCTACTTCTTTCAGCCGCCTCTCTGTTGATAAGCTACGTCGGCGGCATCATCGTTGGCGGCATTCAAGCTATCCGTAGCCGCACCGCCGTAGACACAGGACTCACGGTCTCCACGCTCGTAATATACGGAATGCCGTCATACTGGCTCGCAATCATGCTGGTGCTGGTGTTCTCCTACGCCGCGGCCCGTTATGGCTGGCCCGCGTGGCTGCAGTTCCCGGCGCTCGGTGCCTCTTCGCTGGACGCAGAGTTCATGAGTGCGAGCGAGCAGTTCTCGGATCGGCTGAGACACCTCGTGCTACCACTCAGCACGTTGGGCATGATTGGAATGGCCGGCACAGCGCGATACGTGCGAGGCGCAGTTATCGACGCGCGTAGACTGCCCTTCGTGCGCACGGCTCGAGCCAAAGGCATTCCCCCGATGGCGGTCGAACTGGGCCACGTTTTCAGAAACGCACTGCTTCCGGTCATCACGCTCCTAGGGCTCTCGTTGCCCGCCCTGTTTTCCGGAACCGTCTTCGTCGAGGTGATATTCGCTTGGCCGGGTATGGGCCGTGTCATGGTCAACGCCGTCGGCGCGCGCGACTATCCAATCGTAATGGCCACAACAGCAATATTTGCCACATTGGTCGTGCTCGGCAATCTCTTGGCCGACGTCTTGTACGGGGTTGTGGATCCTCGGATCGCACGCGGCGACCATCGTGCATAGCCTCAAGGCGTTGCTCCGAGACGGCCGCTCAGCCACCGGCCTCGCGATACTAGCCGCGCTCACAGCGGTGGCGATCTTTGCGCCGCTCATCGCGCCCACAGATCCGACGGCGCAACACGACGTTCTGTTGACTCGGTTTATGACGCCGCTCACCACCGGTCCCGACGGAATCACACATTGGTTGGGCACCGACAGATTCGGACGAGACCTTCTCTCGCGCCTAATCTACGGCGCACGCATATCGCTCGCCGTCGGGTTCCTATCGGTAGCGATCTCTGTTCTGTTTGGTACCGCCGTCGGTACCATTGCAGCCTATATCGGCGGATCAATCGAACGGATACTCATGGGGTTTACTGACGCGGTACTTGCCATGCCACGATTGGTACTGCTCCTAGCCCTGGTGGCCGTGTGGGAATCGAGTTTGATATTGGTCGTGGTGGTGTTGGGCCTCACTGGGTGGATGGGTCTAGCACGCTTGGTGCGTGCCGAAGTCAAAGGATTAATCGGGCGCCCGTTCGTAGAGGCGGCCCGCGCGTCCGGCATTTCACACGTTCGTCTCCTGACTCGTCATCTTCTGCCCAACGCTCTTACGCCCGTATTCGTAGCCGCAGCACTGGGCGTAGGAAACGCAATAATGCTGGAGGCCGGCCTTGCCTTCCTCGGACTCGGCGTGCCTCCTCCGGCACCATCATGGGGCAACCTGATAGCCGGCGGACGCGTGGCGCTCATCAACGCCCCATGGGTCGCGATCGCACCCGGGATAGCTGTCGTGCTGGCGGTGATCGGATGCAACCTGTTGTCGGACGGCGCCAAGGACGCGTTGGACCCGCAGGCGTAATGGAGTGGCTTCAACCTTTCAAGAAACCAAAATAGACCAGCAGAGGTAACAACACGTAGAGAAATAAATCACGAATGAGATACGCTGCAATCACCAGCAATACAAAGCGCCAGCCCTTGCGCCGGAACATGCCTTTCCAACCGTACGTCCGCCAATCGGTACGCATGGCACGCCAGCGCTGTGTCCCAAAGAGACCCGCCAAGTCTCTACCTAAGCCCTAACTCAGCTTTCACGCGCTCCGGCAAAATCGCAATCAATTGTGCAATGGGCACTCCGAACCCCAGCCCAACAGCTTCCTTGAGCCCGGCTCGATGCACGGCAACTACCTCGCCACTGGCATTGAAGATGGGACTGCCACTCGATCCTCCAACCGTGAATCCGTCGAACTGGACCATCTCAGGAGTGATCTTGCTGAAGATCCCTGCGCTCATGGACGTACGCACGGTTTGGCTCGCGTCCAGCGCGGCAGCTACACCCGCCGGAAATCCTATCAGCGCTGCTGGTTCACCTTGCCTCATGTGTGAGCCGGTCCAATCGATCTTGAGTACATGCGGACCTCTGTAGCCTTGCACCTCGAGCACGGCTAGATCGGGCCCGCCCGCCGCAGCGACTGCGATCACCTGTGCTCGCAGCATGCTTCGGTGATCGGCCATTGTCACAAAGACCGAGTCGGGCCTCTTGCCGTCGGCGATTACCACATGACGGTTGGTAACGAAATAACCTGAACCAGAGAGGGCGAAGCCCGAGCCGTCGAAGATCCCATCGCTGAAGTAAGTCGTCACCAACGCAATCGCACCTTGATTGGCCTGGGAAACCGATACGAGATCGACCCCTTTCACGGCCCTCACCTGCGCCTCGATGTTTGTCGCTCTCACCTGCGCATCCTGCACCGCCTTGCGCAGGCTATCCAACAGGGCAGATGATTCAGAACGGCCGCTCGCGCCCCCAAGCTCGGCTCTGAGGCGATTCAGCTCCGCTTCCGCCTGGCTCCTGATCGAGTCGCCCATCGCTATTTGACGATCCATTGATCGTTGGGCGCGGCTCAAGGTCGCCTCCAACGCCTCGGTTCGTTCCCGCGCCTCCGTCAGTGCTGTCCTCAGACTCTCGACTACGGCAGCCGGCGCGGCAGCCTCCCGAGCACTCGTCAGTTCCAGCCGCAAGCGCTCGTAATCAGCCGAGGCCGCGCTTCGCAACGAGTCGGCCACTGCCTGCTGCTCCACCAACAGGCGACCTTGCTCCTCCAATTGGCGCGACGTGCGACGAACACGCTGCTCGCCGACCCAATACATAGCGCCTAGACCGCCCGAAAGAAGTATCGTAAAAGTCCAGATGATCCACCGCATCCGAACCTTGGTCTTGCGTGTCGTCTCCTCGAACATGTCGCGGAAGAAGACCGTGGCGCCCTTGCCCCCGAAACTTCCTGCCATCCAACTCGGCCTGTGCGACTTCCGCTGCGACGCCGCGGGCGGGGGGCCAGGAGAAGCAACCTTCGGGTCTTCAGTCACAATACGCGGAGGTTGACCGGGGGCTGTCAGTTCTCTCACATCGAGGTCGGCTCCCGCCGCGCCCATCTTTATCCTGTCACCGAGCTTGAGCACGTGCGCGCCGTCGATCACCTTTCCGTTTACGATCGTGCCATTGCGGCTGCCGGCATCTCTGATTATGACACCGCCGTCCTCCTCAAGCACGATCTCAGCATGCACCCGAGAAATAGAAGTGTCTCCCGGACCTACCGGCCGCAGTTCGCAGTCCACTCCACGGCCGATCCTGAGCAAATTGCCGGTGGCCGCAAAGGACTCACCCGCCTCATCCACGAGCACCAAGTGCAGTTCGGCAGGACGGAGGGTGGCCTTCGGAGCCGGGGCGTCCATTCCCGCCATCTTCATCGTGGGAGCGGAGGGCCGGACCGGAGCTACCTCACCAAGTGTGCTCGATAGTCGCTGTGCCTTGGCGGCCTCCACCGTGAACTTGGGACCGGTGGTCCCCAACCGGAATGCAACTCCTGTCTCGATCTTCTCGGCCGCCCCAGCTATGAGACGCCTGTCGTTCACGAAGGTCCCGTTACGACTGCCCAAATCCTCGATCCACCACGCGCCGTCGCGGTGGACCAATCTCAAGTGGTTGCTCGACACCACCTCTCGGCCTTCGCCCACGATGGCGAGTTCCACTTGGTCGCTGCGGCCGACCCGGACTTCTGAGCTGTCGAACTCGAGGGCCTCGCCGGTGCGCTGGTCGGTCAAACGGAGGTACGGCATGAAGGACAAGTTATGGCTTCGTTCATCTATTGCCAGATGGGCCCGCCCGATCCCGCTGCCTGCCCAGGCTCGTCCGGCCCCACTCACCCCCCTGCCGTCCTATATTGTCGACAGACATGTTGAACATATCAGGGGTCGAAAAGCCGCTCATCTCTCCGGACGTCCACGCCGCTGACCTAGTCGATCGCGCGAAATTGCTGTTTGCCGACGAGTTCGAGGTCAAACGACTAGTCGCGGCATCGGACGTCCGCGCGCTTTTCGTCGTGCATGATACAATTCTGAAACGCGAGGTCGTTCTCCGGGTACACCTCCAGCCCGACACTCAGAGCAGAAGATGGTTTGAGCGAGAGACCGAGCTTTTGGCGTGTCTGGATCACTACGCTCTGCGCGCAGTCCATTCGGGCGGATACCGCGACACTTGGGCGTTCCGCGTTGCAAAGTGGATCGAAGGTGAGAGCCTTGAAACGGCAGCCAGCCGCAGTCCGCGACCTATCCGGAGTGTGTTGGCGCTCGCTCGATCACTAACGAGCCTGCTGGAGTACATCCACTCCAACCAAATCGCGGTTCGCCGTATCGTACCGGCCACGCTAATGCTGGAGACCACAGGGCGAAGCATCGTGACTGATCTGAGGTACGCGAGCCCCTGCATAGACGTGGCCGATGATTGGGATGACGCCGGGCTGCCATTCGTGGCACCGGAAATACGCGGCGGAGCACCTGGTGATCCCCGCAGCGACATCTACACGGCTGGTGCCTTGCTCTATTTTGCGCTCACGGGGCAAGTCCCACCCGCCGACTGCTGCAAGTTGAAAACGCCAAGCGAACTGCGTGCAGCATCACCCGTGGCTTTGGACCGCGTGATCATGCGAGCGCTCGAGTTTGACCCTTCCGAGCGTTACTTCTCGGCCGCGGAAATGAGCGACGACCTCACGTCCGATTTGGGAGATTCCACTGCCGAGCTTCCCGTGGTACCACAGTCGAGGTCCGCCTATGAGGACGCCCGGGCTTGGGAGAAGAGGCTGCGGCGAGCACTGGGAGACGAATACGAGCTGCTGGGCGAACTCGGGTCGGGCGGGTTCGGCCGCGTGTATCATGTGCACGACCTCGATCTGGAGCGCGACGTCGCCCTCAAGGTGCTTCACCCCTTCCTGACAGCAGACCCCGATGTCGTCGAGCGCTTCAGACGTGAAGCACAACTGGCCGGCCGAATCATGCACCCGTACATCGTCAACACATATGATATCGGCGGCCGCGCCGGGCTACAGTGGTACACCATGGAGTACGTGGACGGACCCAACCTGGCTCAGTTCGTAGAGCGCGAAGGCCGGGTTTCGATAGACCGAGTGTTGAGGATGATGCGGGAAGCGTTGGCTGGGCTGCAACATGCACACCGACACGGATTAGTGCACCGCGATCTCAAGCCAGAGAACATTCTGGTCCACGACTCGACCGGTGACACAATGATCGCAGATTTCGGACTTGCAGTTGCACTCAAACGACCTGATCGCTTTGGCGGTGCGTCCTCTCACTCGGGAACTCCCGCGTTCGCTGCCCCGGAGCAGCTGTTGGGAGGAAAAGTGGATCATCGAGCTGATCTGTATTCTCTCGCTTTGTGCGCATACTTTGCGTTAACGGGAGCCGAACCTTTTGGCGGCGGGTCGACCACCTCTGTTTTGGCACGGCAGACGGTGGGAACGCTGCCAGACCTGGCGAATATCCGGTCGGATGTGCCGCTCTATCTGACCGAAGCCTTAACCCAGGGTGCTGCACTCGATCCGGAACGCCGTCACGAATCGGCCGAGTCTTTTGCAGCGGCGTTGACCCCAACAACGGCTCCTCGACGGAAAGGCCTCTTTGCCTGGCTGCAGCGCCGGTGACTCACCGAAAGAATAAGAGACGAACATGCGAATCGCCCTAGCGCAAATATCTGCCGGCCTGGACCGCGAAACGAACCTGACCCGGGCTCTAGATGCCATGGTGCAGGCACAAAAGCTGGGAGTTGAACTCATTTCGTTTCCGGAATTGGCGATCGAGCGATTTTTCCCGCAGCACCGGCATGATCCGACTGCACGCGATCGTGCCGAGACGATCCCGGGACCAACAAGCGACGCAATCGCTGCCAAGGCGAAGGAACTTGAACTAGTAACAATCTTCAACATGTACGAGAGAGACGCCGAGAACCGCACGTTCGACAGTTCTCCTGTCTTCGATTCAGACGGGACGTTGCTGGGTGTTACACGAATGGTTCACATAACGGACTACGCCTGCTTCCACGAGCAGGAATATTACGATGCCGGCGACCGCGGTGCACCGGTGTACCAGACCAAGCTTGGTGCAGTAGGCGTAGCCATTTGCTACGACCGACACTACCCAGAGTACATGAGGGCACTGGGGGTCGCCGGAGCCGAACTAGTCGTCATCCCCCAGGCCGGTGCGGTGGGCGAATGGCCGGATGGACTCTACGAAGCAGAAGTTAGAACAGCCGCTTTTCAGAACGGGTACTTTGCGGCGCTGTGCAACAGGGTGGGGGAGGAAGAACGGTTAACGTTTGGGGGCGAGTCATTCGTGGTAGGCCCAGACGGGAGGGTCATAGCACGTGGCCCAGCTTTGAAGGATGACCTGGTCGTGACCGATATCGACCTCTCGGCCTGCGCGACGTCTCATGCGCGAACGCTGTTCTGGCGTGACCGCCGCGCCGACCTATACGGGAGCTGGCTCGGGTAGTGGCCGCTCCTTAGACGGCGCTTCTCCAGGCTGTCGGGCCATTTTCGACCTCTTTTTCTCGACACGAGACGGCCTGAAGTGACGATCGATAAAGTCGTCCAGATCGTCCAACAGCGAGTACATGACCGGCACCAGCACCAGGGTCAGGAACGTTGCGAACGAGAGTCCCGCAATGACGGATATCGCCATCGGCCCCCACCATGCTGCTTGGTCTCCGCCCCAGTATGGGTCGGGACTTAGACTCGTGTAGAGTCCCATGAAATCGAAGTTGAGGCCGATTGCCAGAGGAACGAGTCCAAGCACGGTAGTTACTGCCGTCAGAATCACAGGTCGAAAACGAGTGAGTCCAGCCTGGATCAAAGCCTCGCGGCGGCTCAATCCGTCTCTGTGTCTCAGGGTTTCGATGTAATCGATCAGTACGATCGCATTGTTAACGACTATGCCGGCAAGGCTGATTACGCCAACTCCCGTCATGATGATGCCGAACGGCATCCGAAACACCATTAAGCCGATCAACACACCCACGATCGACAGAACGACAGAACTCAGAATGATCGCCGGCTTCGTTATGGAATCGAATTGTGTTACTAGAATGAATCCGATCAGAAACACGCCTGTGAAGAAAGCGCCCAGGAGAAACGCCCTAGATTCTTCCTGATCCTGCGCCTGTCCGGCATAGCTCAGCGCATACCCCGCCGGCAACGTTCTTTGAAACTCCGCCAGATCTTCCTTCACCTCTCTCAAAACGGCGATCCCATTGTATCCTGACCGTACGTCCGACGATACAGTGACAACTTTGTTGAGATCCTTGCGGTTGATCCCACCGAATCCCTCACTAACCCGCCAAGTCGCGACAGAAGACAGTGGTATCTGTTGTCCGTCTGCCACTACGTTCAGATCTGCCAGTGCTGCCAGGTTGTCACGATACTCCTTCGCCAGACGAACAGTGATGTCATACTCGTCTTTCCCATCGCGGTACTTGGAGGCCTCAGTTCCATTGATAGCGCTTCTCACCGTGAACCCTATGTCCCTCGTGTTCAGACCGTAGAGGGCGGCTTTTTCGCGATCTACGTCGACAACGAGTTCCGGCCGTCCCCTCGACATGTCACTCTCCAAACCATCGAGCTTGGCAAATACGGGGGAGCGCTCGAGCAGTGTTACTACGTCGTCACCCAACCTCTTGAGCAAAGTGGGATCCTCACCGGCGATCTCCACCGTCACGGGTTTGCCCGTCGGCGGACCTGGCGTCACGAAATCGACTGATATGTCCGCGCCAGCGATCTCCAGTTCCAGCCTCTGCCTGACCTCCTCCATCACGGTAGAAACATCCCGCGACCGGTCCTGGTAATCGATGAAATTCACTGCGACAGTGGCCAGGTGGGTGCCTCGCCCGCCGCTGCCAGCCCCGCCACCGAACCCTCCTGCAGCACTCTGACCCACGGTTGCCACCACCGACTCGATATCATGAGCGGGAATAACTTCCTTCACGACCTGCTCGACACGATCAGCGACGAGATCGGTCTGTTCGACCCGAGTGCCGTTGGGCGCCTCTATTTGAACAAATGCTTGCGAGGGTGGGATATTCTCAGGGAACAGTTCTATGCCGGCGTTGAACACTCCGAAGGCCACGATCGCCAAGATGAACGAGAACGCTGCACCTGCAAGCATCACGAAACGATGCCGTAGCGCCCATTGTAAAACCATCTCATAGCGGCGGAGCATCGCGGGCATACCGCTAGTCATGAACTTGTGACCCACCGGATGCATGACATGCCGATAGACGACAAACATCGTTACTACCGTGACCGTGAGGAGCACGGTCACAAACCAATCCAGTCGCAAGCCGATCAAGAGCGCAAGGACAGCAGCCCCGATCAACACCTTCTTTGTGGCAGGTGGCAGGTTCGCCCTGTGGGTTTCCTCGGTATTGAGCATCAACGCGCATAAAACCGGATTGATTACGAGAGCCACAAACAGCGATGAACTGATCGTGATGATGAGGGTGAGCGGCATGAACTTCATGAACTCGCCGATGAGGCCGGGCCAAAACGCCAGAGGAGCGAACGCAGCTAACGTAGTGGCGGTAGACGCAATGATCGGGACGGCAACCTCCCCGGTACCCACCTTGGCAGCTCTAGTACGATCAAATCCCTTCTCACGAAACCGATAAATGTTTTCGACAACTACGATTCCATTGTCTACCAACATCCCCAGCGCGAGAATGAGACTGAACAGCACCACCATGTTCATCGTGAAACCGATGAGTTGCATGATACTGAACGACAAGAGCATCGAAAGCGGAATCGCCAGGCCCACGAACGACGCCGTCTGAACGCCCAACACGAATAGCAGAACTCCAACGACCAGGATGAGACCGGAGATGATATTGTTCTCGAGGTTGCTCACCATGTCTCTGATCCGATCTGATTGATCGGAGGTGATCTTCACTACGGTGCCGGGTGGAAACTCACCTTCCATCTCAGCCACGGCGCTGCGCACAGCATCGGCGGTCTCAATGATGTTGTCGCCGCTTCGCTTAGACACACCCAACGTCACCACAGGTTTGCGATCGAGCCGCGCAAAGCTCTCTCGCTCCTTGAACCCGAAGTCTACCGAAGCCACGTCGCGAACGTAGATCGGCTGTCCGCTGCGGGCCTTGAGAACGATGTCGGAGATCAGACTGGGTACCTCGAACTCACCGGGGATTCTGACCAGATATTTTACGTCTCCCACATCGATCGAGCCGCCCGGAATCGTTACGTTTTCGTCTCGGATGGCGTCGATGACATCTTGAAACTCGAGATCGTAGAACTTGAGTCTTGCCAGATCGACATCGACCTGGACCTCACGCTCTAATCCTCCTGCGAGAGACGCCTCCAGCACACTCGGGATCTGCTCGATGCGGTCCTGCAGGTCCTCCGCCACGTCTCGCAGCCGGACCAGATCGTAATCACCCGATATGTTGACCTGCATTATCGGAAACTCCGAGAAATTGATCTCGAAGATCCCCGGATCCTCTGCAGCGCCAGGCAAGTCTGGCTTGGCGATATCGACCTTCTCTCGCACTTCTTGCAACGCTTCGTTCATATCCGTGCCGGCATCGAACTCTACGTTGATGCTCGAGTAGCCTTCGATCGACGTGGATGTGATGGTCTTGACATCGGCAATCGTGTTCAGCTCGTCCTCGAGAGGCCGGGTAATGAGAGTCTCAATGTCCTTTGGGGCTACACCGGTGTAGATCGTGTTCACAACGATATTCGGTACCGTAATCTCCGGACTGGATTCACGGGGGATCGCCAGGTAGGCACTGAAACCGGAGATCACTATTATCGCGGCTAGAACCAGAACGCTCGTCGGGTGGTCGACCGCGAGCGATGTAAGCCAAAACTCCTTGAATTCTCCGCGTTCTACATGTACCGCCATACTAACGGGCTCCCTCGAGTGATGCCGTTGAGTCCCGGTCAACCAACCGGATGCGACTTTCGTTATCCACCAACTGCTGGCCCAGCGTAATCAAGAGATCCCCTACATCGAGACCATCTTCGATCACAACACTGTTCCCCGATACCGGCCCGAGGGTTACAGGCCGAGCCCTGGCCACCAAATAGTCATCCTCTACCGCAACGAACACCTTGTATCCGGTAGCAGATCGAAGCACGACGTGCTGAGGAACGATGATGACATTGTCGAGATGTTCGCGCTGCACTCTTACGTTGGCCACCATGGCGGGCTTCATTATCCCCACGGGGTTGGTGAGCACGATCTCGACCGGAAACGTGCGACTGTCTTGCTCCACACTGCTCCCCACAAAAATGACACGCCCAACGAACTCGCGGCCCGGAAAGATCGCGAAGGTGACAGTGGCGCTGTCGCCCTTATTAACGGACATGACAAACCGCTCCGGAACGCCCGCGGAGATCTTGACCTTATCAGCAGACACTATGCGCGCTACGGCCGCCCCTGGAATCGCCATCTCGCCCTGGTCCAGGTATTTTTCGTCGAACACGCCGCTGATCGGTGCACGGATCACCGTTCGGCCCCATCGTGTCTCCAATTGCGCCAGGCGGGACGCCGCGATGTCAGCCTGGTATTTTCGTTGTAAGTACGTCATCTCCGTGCCCATGCTGTCCTCTTCCCACAACTGCCGCTGACGTTCCCACTCTTCCTGCGCAAGTTTGGCAGAAGCACGAGCCTCACGGACTTGGGCAGCAATAAAACTGTCGTCTATCTTTGCGATGCGCTGACCGCGTCGAACACGCTGGCCCTTGACCGCGTAAAAGCGAAGGATTCTCCCTGTCTCTTCCGCTGAGACAATTACATCGTCCAGTGCCTCGACTTCACCCGTCACTTTGATAAAGCCCGTGAAGTCTGTTCTCGTCACTGGTGTCACCGCGACGTTTGTGATTCGCACACCCGATTGCGCGGCGAGAGGCGCCTGCTCTACAGCACTCGCCGAGTCACCCTCCACTCGCGAGCAGGCCGGAACTGCAAACGCCAGTCCCAACCCCAACACTGGCACTGAGATCTGCTTCGCCAAACCCAACGATCTATCTAGATATGACTTCGTCCTGCGTATCTGCATCATCTGCCTTCTTCTTGTTTGTTGCCCCGCGATGCCAGCATACCTGCCTCCTCCGGCACCGCTCCAATCGCCGCATCGAGCCGCGCGCGCGCCACCAGATAGTCATACACTGCCTGCGCGTAGTTGAATTCCGACTCTCTCAGCGCCACCTCTGCATCGGTGATCTGAAGCTGTGATCCGACCCCGGCTCGGTACTCGGCGGAAGCTATCTCGAACCCACGTTCCGCTTGGCCAACCGCGCGGGTCTGGCTTTGGGCACGCTGGTGCGCCTCACGTACATCATCCATTAACGTGTGAAGTTCGTTAGCAGCCTGACGCTGAAGGCGCTCCAGCCGTGTCTCGGTCTGTCGCACCGCGGCTTTAGCCTGCTGAACACGCGCGTCACGACTCAAACCTCTGAAGATCGGGACTTCGACTCTCAGTCCCGCCACAGCGCTCGTCGTACGCTGGTTGGAAGACCTTCCAAAGAAAGCCGGACTGCCGTCCTGCTGCGCAGTCACGTTGTAGTTGGAGAAAACGCTCAGTGTAGGGAAGAAATCCGCTCGCTCTACCTGTACCTGTGCCTCGTTGAGCAGAATCTGCGAACGAAGCTGTCGCACGTCACTGCGCTCCCGCAAAGCCAACGCCACTGTTCCTTCGAGATCTGCGTCTGAAGACACCTCAACTCCGGAGACACGCAACAGGGCGGCGTTCTCTGTGCTGTTGTTGGAAATGTCGTTGATATCGATCTCGTTCAGACGTCCCTCCAACTCGATTGGCATCTCCGGATCGACACCCATCTCGACCAACAGCGTCCGACTCGCTCTCCCTAAGTCGAATTGGGCGCGGCGCAGGTTGGGCTCGAGATTGCCGAGTTGGACTTCAAGCCTCAGAACATCATAGTCGCTCGCCATGCCGGCACGATTCAGCGCCCTAGTCTCGTCCACTGTTTTACGAACCCGAGCCACGCTGTTCTCCGTAAGGCGGACATTCTCTTCAGCCAGGAGCGCGTTGAGGTAGGAGATGCGAACCAATGTCACTACCTCCTGCGCAGTTCCTCTTACAATCTCGCGTTGGAATTCTCGAAAACGACCGGCAGCTCCCAGCGCGACGAACGCGTCCATCTGGAAGAGGGGTTGGCTTGCGTTGAGGCCAGCCAACCAAGTGTTGTCGGATCCAAACCGGATCGGAACCAGCTGATCGCGTGAAGCGGTGGGATCAAAGATTACGGCCGGAAGAAATCCCTGCTGCACCTTTAGGTTGCGGGAATACGACGCAGTCGCGCTGACATCCGGAAGAACACTGCCAAAGGCTTCCCTCACTTGCTGGCGCGCAACATCCAGACCCAGTTCCGCGTCTCTCAGAGTTTGGCTGCTCGCGAGAGCGATTTGTAAGGCTCTGGTCAGAGAGATTACTTCGGGCTCACCAGCTGATTGAGCCACAGCCTGTGCGGATCCGAAGGGAGAGGCGAGCACCGACAGTGTCCCGAGCACAGATAACACGATTCTCTTGCTCAATGCACCTCCTCCTGCGAGCCCAAGTCAGCGCCCCTGGGTCTCAAACCATCAGCCCTAAGTGGACGGAAGGCATCGTATAGGTCGTAGGGAGACGGCATACCCTTGAAATGGCTGCGTTCAATGGCGCCGCACAGCGCCAGTGTCACCAAACCGTGGACCGAACTCCACAGGTACATGGAGAGAAGATCCGGATCGACATCCCGAATGTTCCCTGCTGCGATCGCCGCCTTGATCTCCTTCCGCATCAGGTGGTACCCACCGCCTTCCGGCAACTCCGGCCGGTCGCTCGGATTCTCGGAGCGAAGAGAAAAGATCACTCTGAAGTAGGCCCTATTCTCCAACGCAAAACGGAGATATGCCTTGCCGAGAGCGCCCATTCTCTCGAGCGAGCCTTCCGGGTGCTCGGCCATCGCGTCCTCCAGATACGACCCGAACCGCTGAAATCCTTTGTGGACCACGCGGTCCAAGAGATCCTGCTTGTTGCCGAAGTAGTGGTAGATGGCCGTGGCACTGATACCCACCTGTTCCGCTACGAGCCGCATTGAGAGCCCCTCCTCCCCGCCGCTTGCCAGGAGATCGCGGGCCGCCCCCAGGATCGCCGCCTCGACATCCGGAGACTTAGGTCGTTTGCTCTCGGTCTCCTCCATCGCTCGTCCAGTCATTGGACCCCTTATGCACTTACATTTTGGTGTAGGTAGTAAGAATTCAACCAGCTTAACACCGTTAACCTAACACTGTTAACCTAACACCGTTAACCTAGGACAGCAACTGCAGAATGGCCGGGCCAGGATCGAGCCGATGAAACAACAGGGTACGCCGGTGGCACTGCTGCTCCCGGGAATGGGGCTCAACTCCAGCATCTTCCCCGACCTTGGCATTGCTACAATCGCCCCGGATTGGAGCACGGTACCGCTCGGTGCCGATGGCACGGGAATCGGCACGGGCGCCACTCGGATGCGCGCCTATCAAACGGCCCTAGATGACCGTTTGTCGCTGTCGAGGGAGTGGGAAACGGGACACAGGATCGTGGTGGCCCATAGCTTCGGTGGCATGCTGGCGCTCGATTGGCTGCTGTCTCACGATTCTCGGGGTCTGGCGCGAATAGACGGATTGGTGCTCATCGCCACCACTGCCGGTCCAATGTACGAAAGCGTGCGAGTCCGGCTGGCACGCATCGGCGACCACGAGCTGCGGCTCGGCATCTCCAAACTCATGCCGTTCTGGAATCTCCCCGTAACAACAAGAACGGTAAAGCGCCTCTTTTGCCGAGGGACCCTCGCAACTAGCCCCGTGGACTTTGGGGCGCTGCCCAGCAGCTCGGATCTCGCCATCGACTTGGGCGTCTGGCGCAATACTGACTGGCGCGCCATGCGTTCGTTCAGGCTGGCGATGCGGGGATTCGACGTGAGAAAGCGACTGGGTAAAATCGACGCTCGGACCGTGGTGCTACATGGCACCCACGATCCTCTGTTCGCCAAATCAGTCGCTGAAGATCTGGCCAACGGGATTCGCGGCGCAGAACTACGGCTGGTGCCGGGAGCAGGACATGGACTGCCACTCAGTCATCCCGCGGAAGTGATGAGAGCGGTGCGGGACGCTTCTACATTCGATATTCCTTGATACTCATAAAGGCCTCCTCTGGAGCATACTCGAGAGGTAAGCTGTGGAGTCTGAAACCATTCACCGAGGAGGACGTCTTCCCACCTCGGCTACAGCACCGCCGCGCTTGCGGCGCTGGGCGCGGTATGCGGCGAGCGCGGCGCGCTTCATCTGATAGTCATCGAGCTGAGCCTTGAGGGTCGCCGACGGCACGGGCGGCGAGGGAAAATCATCCGCCGCACCAGCCAGCCCGTCGGCGATCTGCTGTGCGAGCTGCGCGACCTTGGCCTCCGACTTGGGAAAACGAGCCACAGGACACCTCCTTGGGAACTTGAAACCGGTCAGCCGCCGAGAGGGAGACGGGCTCCTCGAGCCGCCGATGGCCCTCGGGAAAGCGGGATCGGCCCCCTCCTAAGTGGAAATGACGGAAAGTCAACCGACTTTGTGTCAAAGTTGGTTTCGAAACGGCGGTCGCTAAATGGATTCGTGCTTAAGTCAAGTGACTTCGGTTCTAAGCCAATGTGGGGCCTACTGGTCGAAACTGGAATCGAGAGAGAGTCATGTGACTCTGACTCTAAGTCAGTTAGAGGACGCCAAGGTATAAGTGGGAATAGAGGAACGTCAATTGACTTCATAGCAAAGTCACTTACGTCATGCCTGCCTCAAATTGACTTTGGCTTAAGTCAAAGTGGATTCTGATCAAAGTCACTGCCGGAGACCCGAGCGGAAGCCCGCGAGGGGCCCGCGCTCACGGCCAAGGCCGCGCAGAGCTTTCCGAATGCCCGTGCCGACAACGAGGCATTGCATACTTTCGCACGTCTCACGGAACGTGTTCTTCGAGTCGAGTATGACTCTCACCGCCTGCGGCGAACCTTCTTCACGGCAGCCGGAATGTCGGCAGGCTTCATCCCCGTCTGTTTGGCCACCTTGCGCGCACGACCGACCAGCCGAGTGAAATCCTTGAGGGAGGGCGGCTCGAGGAGCTTGAAGATCACCACATCGCGATCGGCGATCACGACGAACTGCGCGCCTGGCTCCAGGCCGAGCTGCAGCCGGATCTCTTCGGGGATGACGACCTGGCCCTTGGAGGACAAGGTGGTAGTGGCAGCGGTACCCATAGGGTCTCCTGGTTTACCTTACCAGTAGGATTGATGGAGTACGCGATCCGTGTCAACCCGAGCCCAAGGCTGTACAGCTAACGACTCTGCAAATCACCTGCGGGCGACTCACCACCAGGCGGGCCGCAGCCGCAGGCTGCTATCAATGGCTCAAACGTGCACAATCGCTCGCCGGTGTACAAACCTATTGACTTCCTTACCGAACGAACGCGTCCCGCCAGGTGCAGTTGCGTGATACTCATAAAGGCCTCCTCTGGAGCTTACTCGAGAGGTAAGCTCTGGAGTCGCGAAACCCTTCATAGAGGAGACCCTTATGAGATTCTACACTCAGCAACACCAATACTACTGCGGCATCGACCTTCATGCACGCTCCATTTACCTCTGCATCATGGATCAGGCGGGCAAGATTCTGCTGCACCGCAACATGCGGGCGACTCCCAGCTCGTTCCTCAAAGCTGTAGCTCCATGCCGCGAAGATGCATTTGAATCTGCACGTCCTTCGGCTCAATACTCAGATACGGCGGATCGGCTTTTTGCTTTCATAGTTTATCAAAGCCACTCTTGAAACTAGTGGACTGTAACAATTGATTCGGTAGTGGTTGTCATGTATATTGTGCTATGCCAACTCATCGTATTCGGTTGTCGCCGTCGGAGCGGCACACGTTGACCACGCGAGTAC
>JAZDCZ010000385.1:0-12772 GCA_036679605.1 Gemmatimonadota bacterium | reverse complement strand
TAGATGAAACTGACCCCTTCAGGGGTCGCAAGGAACCGCTGGCGGTTCCGTTCAGACCGCTTTGAGCGGTTCACAAACTAAAGCCCCCGGCTTTGCCGGGGGATATTTACTGTAGTGTCCTATATTAGGTGTTGAGACATCGTTATTGTGTATTGCACTAGGGTTTTTCCGGATGCAATGGGTATCATTCCGGATAGTGTCGGATTGGCTTTCCTGCTATCGTCACCGTTCCTTCAATCTACGCTACGCTCAATGGAGAGGCGTGATCGAAATCACGGTAGATATTGATACTGGCGGCACAATGACCGATGCGCTCGTTTCCGACGGTGCAACGTATCATGCCTTTAAAGTCGACACGACGCCCCACGATTATACCGTGTCGTTCCTCGAATGCCTCAAGGAAGCCGCCTCGCGCTTGAAATACAATGATGTCGCCGATTTCCTTGAGGAAGTTGGTCTGATTCGCTGGTCATCGACGATCACGACCAACGTCCTCGCTGAGCGCCGCGGCTCGAATGTCGGACTTATCGTCTCGAAAGGTCATGAAAAGATACTTTACGGTGAAAGCAGCTCGCCTGTGCTGGGCGAAATCGTCGCCGAAGAAAACGTTATTGGTTTGTCGGACAACCCAACGCCCGTAGAGGTGTTGGGCGCAGTCAAGGATTTGCTCGAAGGTGGCGTCAGGCGGATCTGCGTGTGCCTCGCTAATGCCTTTCCAGAAAACGCGTCCGAGCGCGCAGTCAAGGAAGTGATAGAGGAGCACTATCCAGATCACATCATTGGATCCGTGCCGGTATTGCTCGGCAGCGAGATGGCGTCGGTGCGCCACGATCAGACGCGGGCGCACTTTGCGCTAATGAACGCTTACACGCACACGCAACTGGCCAGTTCGCTGTTCAAGGCGGAGGACCTGCTGCGCGACGGTCACCTCTGGCAAGGGCCGTTGCTAATTGGACACGCGAGTGGTGGTGTCGCTCGCATCGGCAAGACCAAGGCGGTCGATACCATTGAATCGGGCCCTGTATTTGGCGCTTTCGGCGGGGCTTACATGGCCAAGCTGTACGAACTGTCACACGTCATCTGTCTCGACGTCGGCGGCACCACCACCAAGGCCTCAGTCGTCATGAACGGCGCTCCCGTGTTCCAGCGTCGCGGCAATCTGATGGGAATACCTGTCGAAGCGTCCCTTGTAATGCTCCGTTCGGCAGCCGTGGGCGGCGGCTCCATGGTTCATGTCAAAGGCCGCGTCTTGACACTCGGTCCGGAGAGCACTGGCGCTGCGCCCGGTCCCGCCTGCTACGGGCTCGGCGGTCGTGAAGCGACGCTAACCGATGCCCTGGTCATTCTGGGCTATCTAGATCCGGCAAACTTCTTTGGCGGCCGGCGCACTCTTGATGTTGATCTCGCTCGCGTGGCAATCGAGGAGAAGGTCGCGAAGCCACTCGACGTGTCGGTTGAGGTGGCAGCGCTATCGATCCGTGACGAAGCCGTCGCCATCATGACCGAGCTCATCGAAAATATGCTCGCAGAGACAGATGGAAGGGCTGCAGACACCGCACTCTTTGCGTTTGGTGGGAACGGACCAATGTTCGCCGCCTTCATTTCCGAGATGCTCGGCATTGTGTCTGCACACACCTTCGATCTGGGCCCGGTATTCAGCACCTTCGGTTCGGCGATTTCTAACGTCGTGCATCGCTACGAGCGGGGTCTCATTGGGCATTGGGACGTAAACACTGTCGAACGACTCAAGCCTATCGCCGCAGACATGACCATTCAGGCTGTGCGCGATCTGCGCGGCGAGGGCTTCGATCCGAATCAGGCGATTTTCGCATGGGAGGTCGATCTGGGTAAGAGTGAAGAATCAGTCTCGAACGTCGAGATGAGCGTCAACGGACCGCATGAAGACATCGCAAGCAAACTCGATGAGGCTGTCAAGTCCGCGGGCCTGGATGGTGAGTCATTGCTCGCCATTCGATTGTCGACCTCATTTTCGGTTGGTGGCCACGCCATTGTTAAACGAACCGAGGTCGTAAACGAACAGCCTCCAGGGACGCGCGAAGTCCGTTTCAATGGTGGCGTGGCGGGCTCCACACCAATCTACCAATGGGAGGCACTAAACGTAGGTGACATCGTAGTGGGTCCGGCCGTGATCAACGGCGAGACATTTACGTGCCCTGTGCCACCAGGTTGGAATGCGACGCTGGATGACTACGGTAATGCCCAACTAACACGCGTTAAATGACAACGGCGGATAACGATGTACGAACGAATTCACTTTACCGAATATCTGGATCTCGACCTAAACGACGAACACTGGTATTGCCATGACTGTGGCGCATGCCTCATCGCGGCAAGTGAAAATTACAAGCGTGGTTGCCTCGTGGCCGAGCGTAGTCCGGCAGAAATCCATAAACCCGTTATTAGTGGTGAGTATACGTTTGCACCCGACGAGAACTGGGTGCGAATCGTCGAATTCTACTGTCCGAATTGCGCCCGCCAGATCGAAACGGAGTATCTCCCGCCTGGGCATCCAATTACGCACGATATTGAGCTCGATCTGGACAGCCTCAAGATGCGGCTCGATAAGGGTAAGCTGGTGATTCACGAGGGCAAGCTTACTTTGCCCTTCAAAGACAGGACAAGGCCTTGAGCGTCCAGGCCAAACAGAGTGAAATCAGCTCAATCGACATCGATGTCGGTGGTACGTTTACAGACCTCGTCCTGTCCCTCGAGGGTAAGCATACGATCTGCAAGTGTCCGACGACGCCTCACGATCTTTCTATCGGCTTTCTAAACTCCATCGAGGCCGCGGGCGACAAAATCGGACTCTCTGTGGAGGAGTTGCTGCCGAAGATCGACATCATCCGCTACTCGACGACGGTGGCGCTGAACCGGCTGCTGCAACGTCAGGGACCGCGGATCGGACTTCTTATGACTGAGGGCCACGAGGACGTGTTGCTGATTGGTCGCGGCGCCCAGTGGACCGACGGCCTGAGGGTTTCCGAACGCCGCAACCTAGCTGTCCAAAGGAAGCCCCACCCGCTTGTCGAGCGGAACATGATCCTTGGGATTCGGGAGCGTGTTGATTCCACCGGCCGCATCGTGCGACCGTTGGACGAGGAGGACGTACGTTACAAACTACGCCTTCTGATGGAACGCGGCGCGCGCGTGATCGTTGTTTCGCTTCTCTGGAGTTTCATGAACCCTGAGAATGAGAAGCGTGTGCGTGAGATTATTCGCGAAGAGTACAAGGAGTATCACATTGGCTTCCTACCGGTGGTGCTGTCGTCGAGCGTTGTCAGCAAGATCGGCGAATACGAACGAACCATTACTGCGGTGCTCGACGCATATTTGCAGCGCTCGATGCAAAATGACATCGGAGCCACCTGGGATAAGCTAAGAGAAAGCGGCTATCAGGGCGCTTTCCTGATGATCCACAATTCCGGCGGCTGCGCGGAGATATTTAAGACACCCGCTTCTCGCACTTTTAACGGCGGCCCGGTGGCCGGGCTGATGGGTTCCGCGTACTTCGCCGAGCAGTTGGGCTATAAAAACGTAATCGCATGCGACGTCGGTGGCACCAGTTTTGATGTGGCCCTGGTTGTCGAAAGCAGCGTACGCAACTACACCTTCCGTCCGGTCATCGACCGGTGGATGGTTAACGTCACAATGATTCAAACCGTCTCAATCGGCGCAGGTGGCGGATCCATTGGCAATGTCGACCGCGGTTCACAGCGTCTGACGGTTGGACCGAACAGCGCCGGATCGATGCCAGGTCCGGCCTGTTATGACCTGGGCGGCGTCGAGCCAACGGTCACCGACGCCGACCTTGTTCTCGGTTACATAAACCCAGACACGTACTACGGCGGACGTATGCCACTGAATAAGTCCAAGGCCGAGAAGGCAATCCACTCGAAAATCGCCGAGCCACTCGGAATCGACACGATCGAGGCGGCGGCTCTGATTCGTCGTGTGGTCGACGGGAATATGGCAAGCGCCATCAAGCGCGAAGTCCACATGCGTGGCTACCATCCGGAAGACTTCGTTCTGTTCGCCTTTGGTGGTGCTGGTCCAACCCATATTTCAGGGATTAAGGGTGACGTGCCAAAGGTTGTCATTTTCCCAGCCGCGCCGGTGTTCTGTGCGGTGGGATCATCAATCATGGACATCGTTCATATGTACGAACAGAGCCGGCGCATGATCTTCATGGAGCCGGGAACCGAGCGGCTTGTGGTCAATCGCGAGGTTTTTAACGCAATCGTGGACGAGATGATCGCCAAGGCGAGTCAGGAACTCGAGAGTGAAGGACTGAACCCTTCTGAAGCGCGCTACTCCCTCGAACTCGATATGCTTTATGGAGGCCAAGTCAACGTCAAGCGTGCGTCCTCACCGCGCCTTCGTATTGAAAGCGCCGAAGACGCTCAAGCAATTTATGACGAGTTTGAGCGAGAGTTCTCGGAGTCCTTCTCGCCCCTCGTCGTCAATAAGCCCGGTGGTGTCTATCTGGACAATTTCGTCCTGCGCGTCACCGTTCCGACATGGAAACCCGAACTCTTTATGCATGAGCTACAGGACGAAGATCCTTCGGCAGCACGCATTGGTGAGCGTCCGGCATATTGGCCAGAGAAAGGGAAGTGGATCGATACACCGGTCTTCCAGTTCGAGCATCTGCAGCCTGGCAATGTCGTGATCGGGCCTGCAATCCTGGAAGCAGAACTAACGACTGTGGTCATTCCGACTGAACAAAAACTGTCGATCGACAAGCACGGTTTGGGCATCCTTGAAGAGGTACACGCACGACCGCCGCGCAAACGGATCGCTTCCCGACTGACAGTCCCAGCTTGATCGACGAACCAACGAGGAAATTTTTCCATGGGCATACCGACAACGGAGCAAAAGACGGCTTGGCTGAAGCCGGCGCCGTCTAACGAGCGCGAACTTGACCTCGCGGCTCAGATCGACCCAGCAACATACGAGATCGGTTTCCAGCGCACAAATGACATTCTCGACGAAGGTATGGACGTCTTCATGCGTTCATGCCGGTGCGCAATGGGTATCGCCGGTGATTCGCTCGTCGCAATCATGACGGCACAAGGCGACATCGTGAATGGTTCCTGCGGTACCTACTTACACGCGGTGATACCGCCACTTGTCATTAAATATATCCTCTTTGAATTTGGGGACGATGTCCGTGACGGGGACCTATGGTTCGCGAACGACCCTGTTTATGGCGGCGTCCACAATCCCGACCAGATGGTGTGTATGCCCGTGTTCTATGACGGCAAGCTCATCGCCTGGACAGCGGCCCTGGTTCACACCACCGAGACTGGTGCAATCGAACCGGGAGGCATGCCGGTCTCCGCCACATCGCGCTTCGAGGAAGGCATGAACCTGCCGCCGATGCGTATCGGTACCGACTTCAAGCTTCACAGGGACATCGTTTCATTGTTCACTGCATTCGGTATCCGGGCCGAGTCGATGATCGAAGTCGACCTAAAGGCGCGCTGTACTACGGCCGACCGCGTGCGCACGCGGCTTCTGGAATTGTGTGATCGCGAGGGACCCGACTACCTCACTGGCTTATTCCAAAAGATGCTGCAGGTCGCCGAAGCCGGCGCAAGGGAACTGATCGAGCAGTGGCCCGACGGCAAGTACCGTTGTGTGACATTCAGTGACGCCGTCGGGCTGAAGCAGGGCCTCGTGCGCAACTGCTTCATGACGATCGAGAAGAAGGGTGACGGGATGCTTGTCGACCTATCACAAACGGGTCCCGAGACGCCATCGCCCTACAATGCCCATTCCCAAGCGGCGATCGCCCATTTCTCGAACTATATCTATGAATATCTGTTCCACGCGCTGCCGATTTCCAACGGCACGTTTGCCCCAATCGACTTCAAGTTCGGCGAGCGAACCTGTCTGTCACCAGACCCACGCGCTGCCACGTCCTGTTCGGTCATGATTGCCACCGGGGTGATGAGCGCCGTCCACAACACCTGCGCCAAAGCGATGTTCTCGACCAAACTTTGGCGCCAGGCCTGCGCATCGCAAGGTAACGGAGGCAACGCGATCGTGCTCGCCGGAACGAACCAATGGGGAGCCCCGTTTGCCGACATGCTTGCTTATTCGATCAATACCGAGGGACAGGGCGCACGACCAGGCGAGGACGGGATGGACGCCTTTGGCTTTCCTTGGTGTGTCTTCGGGCGGGCGCCCAACACCGAAGAGGTGGAGAACGAGTTCCCGTTGCTCGTGCCGCTGTCCAATCACTGGAAGGACTCTTGCGGGCACGGCAAATATCGTGGCGGCGTCGGAACCGTGCAAATGTGGGTTGCGCACAACGTACCGGAGGTCTACATGATGGCAATCGCCGATAACTCAAAGCTGCAGACACCGCAACCTCTCTTCGGCGGCTACGCGCCGTGTACAGTGCCAGGCATCGGTATTCGCAACTCCAATGTCAAGGACCTGATGGCAAAAGGAGACGACAAGCTAAAAATGGACCTGGAAGACCTTTTGATCGAGCGTACTATTAAAGGCGATTACGAGATCGAGTTCCAGGGCCGGTCGGTGCGTTCCTACAACGATGGCGACGTCGTGACAATGGCTTTTTCCTGCGGCGGCACCGGTTACGGCGATCCGCTGGAGCGCGACCCTGAGGCAGTAGGCGCAGACATCAAGAAAGGCGTACTGACCGCGGGTGTGGCCGAAACGGTCTATCGGGTAGCTTGGAACGATGAGACCCAGCAGGTCGATCTCGATGCAACGGAGAAACAACGGACAGAAGAACTCAAAGCACGATTACAGCGCGGTCGTCCCTACGATGAGTTTGAAGACGAGTGGAGTAAGAAGAAACCGGATGATTCGATACTTGCCTATTATGGCACCTGGCCGGACGCCCGCGAAATCACACCGTTAGTGAGAGCGTGACAGGTCAATGAGCGACAAGACCTGGCGCCAGCGGATGCAAGACCTGTCCCGCAACTCCGGGCGTGCTCATCCCCCATTGTTCGCACCGCTGATTTTCGCCGTAGCGGCGCAGATAGAGGCGCTAGAACCACAGAAATTGGCGCAAAATGGCACCAAACTACGCAAAAATATTTTGGAACTTTGCCGAGCCTTACGGCTCGATACCGTCACATGCTCGGCACCTTCTGGAATGGAGGCAGAGGCACTTGGCGTCGGTATGGACGACAGTGTTTGGCCACCGAAGCCGGTGGGCGCCTTGCTGCGGCCAGACTTCGACGACTTCGACGAAGCGGCGTTTATCGCATCTCCACGTGTGGCCGCATCCCTCGATGCAACACGACAGTTTGCCGCCGAAGTAGTCGATCTGGTGATTGTCGCCGCCTTCACGGGGCCCGCAACGCTCATTACCCAGTTGCGTACGGCCGGCTGGACGATTGACGATGAAACCGCCTTCGAGATTGCGGGCCGTATACTCGCGACGTTTGCCCGCCATTATGCGGAAGCCGGCGCTCATGTCATCCAATGGCACGAAGAACATGTGCCTGATGATTCGCACCTCGAGCTTTGGAGGAGCGCGCTGAGTACGGGCGGAAATATGGCGCGGTTTCACCGCGTGCCGACATTGCTCGTTGTGGCCGGTGTTGCGCCCCCGGTCTGGCCGTCGCAGGCGATCGCGTGCCCGACAATGGATCAGCAGCCAGGTGCGATGCCGAGGCCTCATGGCAGCGCTTGGCCCGCCGATCCCAAAGCTTGGCCTAATTGGTCTACCGATTTCGAAAACGAGCGCTTGGTGACGACAGTCTGCGAGATACCAGCCTCGACGGAGATTGCGACCCTCACCACGGCTGTAGAACGGCTCCGTACGGGGAATTCATGACTGAATACTGGAACGCCGAGCTCGAGACCCGCGCCTGGCGCGAGGTCGAAGCATGGCAGGCAGGGCGAATTAGCAAGGTGCTTAAGCCATTGCGGGCACGGTCCCAAATGTACGCCGAACTCCATGCCGATGTGCCGCAAGCGACTTTTGACAGATTCGAAGATTTGCGTTCGTTGCCCTTCACCACTAAGGAAGACTTGCGCAAGGCGCTCGATGCGTCAAGCGAGGAGCAATCTTTCGGGCGTAACCAGGCGGTGGCGCTCGACGATATCGTACAATGCTTGAGTTCTTCGGGGACGACCGGTTCGCCGATGTACTACCCGGTTACGCGCAACGATGTTGATATGTTCACTGACGCGATTGCGAACAACTGGTTCACTGCGGGCGTGCGCCGGGAGGACGTTGTGGCCCATCTCGTTGGCCTTCCGATAGTCGCGGGCGGCCTGCCGTACGCCGATGGATTCCGCCGTATTGGCGCTACCCTGTGTTGGCTCGGCGGACTTCCCACAGAACGTATTTTGCGCGAGATGCCGCGGCTCAGGGTGACCGCGCTCCTCGCGACCACATCCTTCGGTTTGTATCTCGCAGAGAAATGGGGGAACGCTGGCCACGAAGCGGGCCAAGCTTCGGCGCTCACAAAGGTGTTGACCGGCGGTGAGCCGGGGCTAGGCGAGCCCAAGATCCGCGAGCGAATCAAGCACGGTCTGGCGGTTACGCAACTTCGTGAGACGATGGGTATGGGCGAAGTGATCCCGGGAATGTGGAGCGAGTGCGAAGTCCAGGATGGCATGCACTTCAATGCACAGCGCTATGTAGCAGTCGAGCTGATCGACTCAGAAACAGATGCGAACATCCCCTGGCGCGAAGGTGCTGCAGGTGAGCTTGTCTACACGACTTTTGAGCGAGAGGCAGCCCCCGTTGTGCGCTACCGCTCTCGCGACCACGCACTCGTCGTCGGCGTCAATTGCGCCTGCGGACGCACAAGTCCACGCATCCGCTGCATCGGTCGCATGGACGACATGCTTATATATAGAGGCATGAACGTATTTCCGTCCTCGATACGCGAGCATATCGCACAGGCCTTTGCGAACGAGGTCGAGCCAGTCATACGCGTTTGGAAAGTGCATGCCGACCAAGTTCGCTTCGACGATCCGATTGCGGTCGACGTCGAGGCATCGCCTGCGTTCGACCTTGCGAACGCAGAGATGCTGGCAGGGGCCATCGAAAAGGAAGTACGCGCGCATTTACAGGTGTGTGTGGCAGTTCGGGTGCTAGAGTCAGGAGGTCTGCCGAAGAGCGTCTACAAAAATACGCTCGTTGCCGTTGGTGACTCGACCGGTTTACGAATCGAGGTATCAGGCACGACGATCGGTGATGGAACGCGAACGACGACTGATGTAGTAACGCACGACAAAGAGGATACAAATCATGGTTAGAAAAATCATTACGCATATCAGAATGGCAGGGAGTTACATCGTTTGGTTTACGATCAGCTTGGTTATAGGAGGAGTTCTCCATGCACAGGTTCTTGAAGAAGTTATTGTAATCGCACAGAAAAGGGAACAGGCATTAAGTGATGTAGGTATTGCCGTAACGGCATTCACCGGGGACCAGATCGAAGCGCTGGGGTTTGAGACTAGCACTGAAATTGTTGCGATGTCTCCCGGGGTTTATATATCAGCCGATACTGGCGGACAAAATCGCAAATTTACGATACGCGGCGTAACTCAGAATGACTTTCTCGATGCAGTCGAGGCGCCTATTGCTGTCTACGTCGATGAGGCTTATATATCTACTCAACAGGGACAGGTCTTTGGACTGTTCGACATGGAGCGAATCGAGATCCTTAGGGGTCCTCAAGGAACGTTATTTGGTCGAAATGCGACCGGCGGATTGGTTCACTACATAACTCGCAAGCCGTCTTTTGATGAAAACACTGGGTTTACAAAGGTTACCTTCGGAAGCTATAACCAGATTCGTCTCGAAACTGCGCTTGGCGGAAGTTTGTCTGAAAATATCGCTGGCCGAGCTGCGTTCATGTACAACAAACATGACGGCATATTGAAGAACAGTTTTCCGCAGGGTGCGCTCAGCTTGGATCCAAACCCCACAGCCCGTGACGATCTGGAGAATGACGATAGTTGGGGAGTCAGAGGCCACCTACTTTTTAATCTAAGTGAAAAAGCAGAGCTATTGCTTTCGGGATATGCCAGCCGGAGTGAAATCGGCCCCGGCGCCTATGAAGCAGGTGCGATTGTGGCCGTTCTCGATGCTCAGGGACGACACATTAATACGATTGTAGCATCTCCGACGGAAACCAGGGAGATGATTGGTCCCGGCGGTGTGGCCGTGCCGATTATTGGTCTGGACTTTGAACTTCCAGTCGAGTTTGGGCTGCCTGCCCCCCCTGAAGACGCCACGCGCCCGGTGCCTGGTGGCGATGTATTTGGCTATAGGGACGATGACCTCGGAGATTTCAGAGGCAGCATCGATTGGGCGGACGATGACGTAAACCAATACGAAACGTACGGTATGACCGCTAAACTAAGCTGGGAGCTGTCAGGCTCATTGGCGTTGACATCAGTCACAGATTTCAAGGTGTACGACAAAATTGTTTCACTTGATGTGGACGCGGGCCCTGTTAGCCAGTTCATGTTTATGGCGGACGCGGAAACAAATACGTTTGCACAGGAACTGCGTCTGAATATGGAATCTAGCCGGACGCGCTGGGTCGCAGGTGTGTACTACCTTTACATCGACAACGAAACTCTAACGGGTTTGCCATTTCTGGATGAATCATTTCTCAGCTTCGGTACTCCGCCGTTCGGCCTTGATATGGATCCGTTCGACGGAATCCCTGGGCCGGGTGTCGATTACATAACCGAGGTCGCTTTGCAGACCAACTCTTACTCAATTTTTGGGCAGGTAGATTACGACTTGAATGACACGTTGACTTTGATCGCGGGCGCGCGCGTTATATTGGAAGAAAAAAAGTACTTCTTCTCGCAAACTGCTTACGCAAACGTAAACGACAGGCGGCTCGATACCGAAATCTTCGGTTTTGTATTACCTCATCAGGCAGGGGCCAACCCATTTTCGGACAAAAGCTCGGATACGCTGTGGGCGGCCAAGATCCAACTTGAGTGGAAACCAAACAACAACTGGTTGGTTTACGGAGGCATCAACCGTGGTGTTAAGGCCGGGAGCTTCAATGGCCCGTTACCCGATCTCAGTCAAATTGCTGCTGCGGATATCCCGTATGATGAAGAAGTCCTGCTCGCCTATGAGATTGGCTTCAAGTCGACGATCTTTGATGGGAAAGCACGCCTGAATGGATCGGCCTACTATTACGACTATTCCGATTATCAGGCATTCACCTTCACCAACGTTTCGGGAATTATTACTAACGAAGACGCGACCATGAAAGGATTTGAGGTTGATATTGCTGCCACACCGGTCGACGGACTCGATCTTTTGTTCGCGTATTCATACATTGATGCAAAAGTGGATAATGTCGAAGTCGCGCCCGGAATCTTCCGCGACGTAGAGCCAACATTTACGCCGAAAACTCAATTTAGCGGTTTGATCCGGTACAGTTGGCCAATTGCTAATGGCAGTGAATTGGCAATACAACTTGACGGAAACTATGCATCAAAAAGATTTGCCAATCTTAGAAATTTTGACGCTCATATAATGGGCTCATTCGTTGTTGGAAACGCTCGATTGTTTTGGGAATCGCCCAACAGAGTATGGTGGGCATCTTTGTTCGTCACCAATATTGGAGATGAGCGTGTACTGACAGAAAGGTTTGACTTGGCAACTTTGTGTGGATGCGAGGACCAACATTTTGCCAAGCCTAGATGGTACGGTGGATCGGTCAGGTTTAATTTTTAGGCTCTTCCCCTGATCGAGTGGGTAGATTAACGTAATGCCTATGAGAGACAAAGATCTATACGCTCAGATTCTGGGTATCAAGAGTCCCTGGCAGGTTTCCCGTGTGGAACTGGCTTTGTCAGCGGGAGAAGTGACGGTACACACGTGGAGCAGGAACCGGATGCCAAGCAGTATTGCCCGATCTGCGCCAAGGTATCACCCGGCTATGATTCGCGTTCCCGCCGCTGGCGGCACCTGGATACCTGTCAGTACAAAACCATCCTGGTAGCAGAGGCTCCCAGAGTGAAGTGCCAGGAGCCTGGTGTGGTTACCGTAGCCGTTCCCTGGGCTGAACGTGGCTCTGGCTACACGGCGATGTTTGAGGCGTTGGTGATCGACTGGTTGAAAGAGGCATCGACCTCAGCGGAGTCTCGCTTGATGAGACTGAGCTGGAATGCCATTGATGGCATGATGCAGCGTGCGGTCAAACGCGGGCTGTCGCGTAGAGAAGCGCAATGCGTGAGGCAGATAGGCATTGATGAGACGGCCTTCAAGAAGCGCCATGATTACGTAACGATCGTATCAGACCATCAAGCCGGCACGGTACTGCACGTGGGAAGCGACCGCAAAAAGGCGACGCTCAAAGCGTGGTATGACGGTCTGACAGAAGGGCAACGGGTAGCCATTGAGAGTGTTTCCATGGATATGTGGCCGGCCTTCATCAACGCCACACTGGAAAGCCTGCCGGGGGCGCAGGAAAAGATTGCCTTTGATAAATTCCATGTTGCCAAGTACCTTGGCGCGGCCGTTGACAAGGTGCGTCGCCAGGAACACAAAGCGCTGATGGCACAAGGCTTTGAGGATCTCAAGGGCAGCAAGTATGACTGGCTCTACAACCCGGACAACATGACGCGCAAACAGAAGCAACGGTTTAAGGCTTTGCGTGACAGCACACTGAAGACGGCCCGTGCCTGGGCGATCAAGGAATTGGCCATGTCGCTGTGGCACTATGTCAGCAAGACTTGGGCTCGTAAGGCTTGGGAGCAGTGGCTGTCC
>JAZDCZ010000384.1:0-12871 GCA_036679605.1 Gemmatimonadota bacterium | reverse complement strand
CAAGGCGAAGATCCTTGACTCCGGGCTGTCCATCTCCCAACTAGTCTCGACCGCCTGGGCGTCGGCCTCGACCTACCGCGACACCGACAAGCGCGGTGGCGCGAACGGGGCGCGAATCCGCCTGGCACCGCAGGCCGGGTGGGACGTCAATGTGACCTCCGGCGTATCGGGAGTGATGGAGACCCTGGGGGGGGTCCAGCAGGAGTTCAACGGATCGCAGACGGGCGGCAAGATGGTCTCGCTGGCCGACCTGATCGTGCTGGGTGGGTGCGCAGCCGTCGAGTCGGCCGCGAAGAAGGCCGGGTACGACGTGCAGGTGCCCTTCTCGCCGGGGCGCACCGATGCTACCCAGGACCAGACCGACACCGAGTCGTTCGCCGTGCTTGAGCCGACCGCAGACGGGTTCCGCAACTACCTCCAGAAGGGCCACGAGCTCATGGCGGAGCACCTGCTGGTGGACAAGGCGTTCATGCTAACGCTGTCCGCTCCCGAGATGACGGTCCTCTTGGGCGGCATGCGCGTCCTGAACGCCAACGCCGGGAAGTCCGAGCACGGGGTCTTCACCGACCGACCCGAGACGCTGACCAACGACTTCTTCGTGAACTTGCTCGACATCGCGACGGAGTGGAAGGCGACCTCGGACTCCGAGGCGGTGTTCGAGGGTCGTAGTCGCGAGACCGGCGAGCTCAGGTGGACCGGCACTCGCGTCGACCTCGTCTTCGGCTCGAACTCCGAGCTCCGGGCGATCGCCGAGGTCTACGGGAGTGTCGACGCCGAGCAGAAGTTCGTGCTTGACTTCGTCGCTGCGTGGAACAAGGTCATGAATCTCGATCGCTTCGACCTTGAATGATCTGAGCAGATAGGTCTGACGACTGGGAGGTCGACCAGGTAGACCTCCCGGTCGTTATACGCTTGCTGGTTGCTTGCGAGGCAAGTAAAATCCCCTCGTCAGCAAGCATCGGGTACGCGACGAGAGGATTCGCCGCTGGGCAGCCCCGGGACGCTCTACGGCGCTGAGATCGCGCGCCGAATGAAAGAGTGAAACCACCGACAAGGAGAGAGCAATGAAGAAGTTCATGTTTCTGCATTTCGGATTCGAGAAACCCACGCCTGAAATCATGGAGGCCTGGGGGAAATGGTTCGAGTCGATCGCCGACAATCAGGTCGACCGGGGCGGCTTCAGCAGTGGGCGAGAGATCTCAAAAACCGGACCCAAAGATCTGCCGTGGGGCATGGAGTCCATCACCGGCTACAATATCATCGAAGCCGAAGACCTCGACGCGGCGGAAAAAATCGCACAAGACAATCCATACATCGCAAGCATCAGGGTCTATGAGATTAGGTCCATGTAAGGCCTCGACCATTTTCTTGGCGCCGTACGCCTGCCGACCCTCCCGGTCAGGCCTTCACTATTGCAGCTGCCCACTGGTCAGGATACAATCCCCTCGTCAGCAAGTATCGGGTACGCGACGAGAGGATCCGGCGCTTGATTGCCTCTCCGGGACGCGCTCTCCGTATCTGGCAATGGCTAGCGGTGAGCAGCTCCCGACTAACGGACTCTTAATCCGGGAGTCGTGGGTTATAATCCCACCGGACCCTCCAAAATTTCGTATCTGAAACGGGCCGGTGGCAGGGCCGCGAAGAGGGTCACATGCGGAGTTGACAGCAACGCTGACAGCAACCCGGACGAAATCATCTGCGAAAGATAGGCCAACCGACAAGAGCTCAGCCGCGTTATCCTGGAAAGGCCGAGCCCGAAAACTAGGAACGAGGTTCAATGTCGGACGTAGCACCCGCCACGTTCAATCCGTTTGATCCCGGCTTCCGAATTGACCCCTACTCAACCTACCGGCGGCTTCGCTCGGAAGACCCGATCCACCGGAGTCCTCTGGGCGCCCTGGTTCTCAGCCGGTACGCAGACTGCGTTGCCGTCCTGAAGGATCGTCGGTGGAGCAGCGATTTCAGAAATGCGGAGCAGCCCGGCTTTGAGCCGGACCTAGATATCCTCGGCGATTCCCGGCCGTTCCTCTTCTTGGATCCACCAGACCACACGAGACTTAGGGGGTTGGTAAGCAGAGCATTCACCCCGAGGGTGGTGGAGGGACTGCGATCGCGCATACAGGAACTAGTTGATGATCTCTTGGAGAGGGTGGCCCCTGGTGGACAGATGGACGTCATTCGGGATGTCGCCTATCCGCTTCCCGTGACAGTGATTAGCGAGATGCTGGGCGTTCCACCAGATGACCACGAGACTTTCAAGGGCTGGTCTCAAGAGCTCGCGCGCTCTCTTGACCCCGAGCCGATTCCCTCAGCGGACGTCTTGGGCCGAATTAAGAAGGCTCTAGATTCGTTCGACGATTACTTCCGAGGCTTGATAGAAGAACGGCGCAGGGTACCCAAGGAAGACCTGCTGAGCTCCTTGATTGAGGCTGAGGAACAGGGGGACAGACTGTCCGAAGCGGAGCTCCTTGCGACGTGTAGATTGCTTCTCGTCGCAGGTCATGAAACAACTGTGAACCTGATCGGCAATGGAATACTGGCCCTGCTCCGGCATCCCGACCAGCTTCGCATGCTGAGGGACGACCTATCCCTCTCACCGAGCGCGGTCGAGGAGGTACTACGCTACGATCCGCCCGTCCAGCTGACCGGGCGAATCGCCCTGGAGGATATCGAGGTTGCGGGCGTGACGGTCCCCAGGGGGCACAACGTCATCCTGCTTCTCGGAGCGGCCAATCGGGACCCCGACCAGTTCGCGCGCCCCGAGCAATTCGACATCACACGCAACGATGATAGCCACCTTGCCTTCGGCTTCGGCATCCACTTCTGCGTCGGTTCGCCGCTGGCGCGCCTCGAGGGCCAGATAGCCCTCGCTACTTTGGCCCGGCGCCTAAGCTCACTGGAGCTTCGGACCGAATCGCCGGAGTATAAGGAAAACATCGTACTGCGGGGCCTGCGGTCACTCCCCGTTGCCTTCTCGACGACGTCTCTGTAGAGCTGCGCCGAATGGAGCTTCAGGCCGGCTCGCGCTACTTCTGAGGCGACGTTAAGTTTCCGTAGTGTTCCCGTGCGTGCTCAGGCATGGTCGTCCAAGGATGCTACAATGCCCGGCGTGAAGGGCACATTGGTTCTCGGACGAATCCCCTAACGGGAGGAAGCATGCGGCTGTCCGTCTCGCTCGGCCTCGCCACCAGCGACTGGGACGAGACGAGCGCCTATGTAACCGAGGCTGAACGGATGGGAGTCGACAGCGTCTGGTCAGCCGAAGCCTGGGGCTATGACGCGGTGACACCCCTGGCATACCTCGCGGCAAAGACCTCCCGCATCCGCCTGGGCTCAGGCATCATGCAGGCCGGCACCCGCACTCCCGCGCTTGTCGCGATGACGGCGATGAGCCTTGCATCAATGTCACACGACCGCTTCCTATTGGGCCTCGGCGTGAGTGGCCCGCAGGTGGTAGAGGGCTGGCACGGCATCCCATTTGAACGCCCGCTTCAGCGTATGCGTGAGATCATCGAGATCGTGAATCTCGCAGCAAGCGGCGAGCGGCTGCGCTACAAGGGAAAGTTCTATGAACTCCCCTTACCCGGCGGCGAGGGCAAGGCATTGCGCTCTGGCGCCCCGCCCGGGACACACGTTCCCATCTACCTGGCCACCCTCGGTCCAAAAAGCCTTCAAATGACCGGCGAACTGGCAGACGGCTGGCTCGGCACTTCGTTCATGCCGGAACATGCGGATGTCTTCTTCGACCACATTGCCGCAGGCGCTTCGCGTGCCGGGCGTTCCCTGACGGAGCTTGATCTCCAAGCCGGTGGTGTCGTCGCATTCTCTGACGACGTTGACCGTCTCATCGCTCGCCGCAAGCCCGGCCTCGCGTTCACGCTCGGCGCGATGGGATCGCGGGAGCACAACTTCTACAACGACGCGATTCGGCGTGCAGGATACGAGGATGTCGCGATCGAGGTCCAGGACCTGTGGCTCGAAGGCAGGCGAGAAGATGCGGCGGCACGAGTCCCCGACGAGCTTGTCCTTCAGACAAACCTCCTGGGTACCGACGAGATGGTTGAGAAGCGTATCCGCGCCTATCGCGACGTTGGGGTCACAACACTACGCGTCGAGCCGGAAGGGGAAAGCCAGCGTGAGCGCCTGTCCACGCTGGAACGCTTAGTGGATCTTGTGAACTCCGTAAATGCAGAGTAGGTAGGAGAGGGCTCCTCGGATCGAACACTAAGTGCCGAGGCAATTATCCCCTGATAGAAGGTAAGACAGGCGTTCGCGTTGACAGGGCTTAGGGAGACTACAGACAATGGAAGCCCTATGGAGATTCCGCTTGCTATCCTAGCAGACTACGCCAACGTCGCTGACGGTGGGAAGCTCAACATCATGGGTATCTTCGACCGCATTTGGGCCTCCACTTTCCCCGCGACTCATGCACAGTTGTACGTTGTGATGAAGCTGGTAGCTGAGCCAGCCGAGTACGATACCGAGAAGGCCGTTGAAATCAAGTTGCTGAATGCCGATGGGGATGAAAAGCTCTCGCTAAAGACTCAGATGAAGATTCCACGGGCGGAAGGCGGACGCCCCGTGGAAATACCGCAAATACTGAGGCTCCATAACTTGAAGTTTGAAGCTGAGGGAGACTATGTCTTCGTCGTGTTAGTGAATGATGACCCGAAGGCTCGTATTCCAATTACAGCAGCGCGAAAGGAGGAGGAAGGTGGCTAACGAGGTTCAGCGGATAATACCGACGATTAAGGGTGATGCGGTTGAATCGGTCGAGTGGACGGCAGTCATCGTGACAGAGCCGGGTGGTGTCGAGTTCACGCGGGCTGACTTTGAGGGAGCCCTGAAACGAGTCAGTCGCCCCGTGAAACGCGAGCAAGCATCGTCTTGAACATGGGCATTTCGTCGTTCCTGTGGTTGTACCTGAAGGCGTACTCGTTAAGGTAGGACTGTAGATACTTCTGCGACACGGCGTGATAGACTCCGTTGATTCCTCGCTTCACTAGCGACCAGAAGCCCTCTATGGTGTTGGTGTGGACTGTACCTGCGACATAGACCTTGCTGGCGTGGTGTATTCGGCGGTGCGCATAACCCTCATACTTTAGGCTGTCATAGCTCCGGTATTCATCGGTATACACATTGGTTCGGGGTAGAACATGACTCGTAATCACGGGCATGATAGTGGTTCGGGAGACGTTCGCAGTCTTTACTGCGACAACCCTGCCTGCTCGTTCCACCATGCCAACCACAGGTGTCTTGTTCGAGCCAATACCGGGCCTGCCGGTCTTACCGTCCCTGCGCTTCCCGCCAATGTAGGTTTCATCGATTTCAACTTCGCCAGATAGCGAATCAATGGGCTCGTCCAGGAGTTCCCTGATCTTGTTGAACATCCGCCAAGCAGTCTTATAGGTCACCCCCGTTTCCCGCTCAATCTGCTTGGCCGAGACCCCACAGCGGGTAGAGGCAATGAGAAACACCGCATGGAACCACAGCCGCAGCGGTGTGGTGGATTTCTCGAAGACAGTTCCAGCGGTCGGGTGGACGTGGTGCCCGCACCAGTCGCAACTATAGGATGGCCTGGACTTGACCCGATGATGCTTCGTGATCTTCTGACAGACCTTACAGAAGATGCCATCAGGGTACAGGTGACCCCGAAGCCATTCCAGGCAAGCAGCATCGTCGGGAAAGTCGCGGCTGAAATCCTGGACGGTGTACTTCCGCATTCTATTGTTGTTCATGGCGCTACCTCTCTTAGTTGACATGGGACGACAGGCGGCTAGAAGCTGGATGGATGTGCTAGGATGGTATTCCTAGCAGGCTTTGCCGATTGGCTTCGGCTTACGTCGGGCGTGAGCCCTAACGCGGATGGCTTTCCGGCCAGTCCTACGTGTGCGCGTGGGACGACATTTCGCCATTGGCTCGGTCTCCTTTCGTCGCGATTCTGTCGTCCCATGTCACACCCCATTATACCTACAACGTCTACCCACAACAAGAGCCTAGCAGGTTAACTACCTACTGTCAAGGGATAATTGCCCCGGAAATTACTACCGGATCCCTTGACGGCACGTGAGGCGCAGGTCCTTCAGACGCTGGCGCAGGGATTGACCAATAAGGAGATCGCCCGCAGCCTCTTCGTCTCGGAAAGCACCGTTCGCGCGCATCTGCGGACGGTGACGCGCAAGCTGGGCGTCACGAACCGGGTGCACGCGGTCGCTCGCGCACTACAGTTGGGAATGGTGTCGGGGTCAGAATCACTTCAAGAAGATTTGCCAGACTCCCGGATCCGGCGGGTGGCGAGCTGAGGGGCTTGTCCCCGCTGATGTGCCCTAGAATAGGACGTTATGAGCAGTACCGATACCGCAGTGCGACGGCCCTATTCGGGGGCCTCACCTGTGTCACCCTATGACGACGTCCTCCTTCTGGGGCTCTCAACTCTTGACCCAGAAGATCTCTTCGCGCAGCTGGCAAGACTGGTCAGACGGCGAATAGACCACGATCGATTCAGAATCTCCCTCTCCAGTGAGCACGGAGAACAACTGTACACGCGCTTCTGCGTGGTTGACGATCAAGTATTCTCACCGCAGGGAACTGGGGTGCTCGTCGGCGAATCAGCCCTGGGCCGAGCCATCCTCTTAGGCCATCCCATCGTCTACGATGACGTCAACAAACAGGGTCTCCACACCCATGAAGATCTACCGCTAGGGAACGGCGACCTTCAGTCGATGATGGTGTTGCCGCTTACGTCAAGGGGCCGACCAATAGGAACGTTGGACTTGGGGCGAAGAGAGGCAGGAGCTTTCTCCGGGGACGAACTTGGGCATGCGATGGAGATGGCTGGTCCTATCGGTGTCGTGGTAGCGCATGCTTGGATGCTCGAGGAGAGCACGGAACTCACGCGGATGGAAGAGAGAAGCCGCCTGGCTCGGCAGGTTCACGACGCCGTCGTCCAGTCGCTGCTGAGAATCGTGCTCCATCTTGAATTGGCGGAGCGTCGTTTGCAGTCCGATCTCAGGGCGGCCCAATCGGAGATTAGGCAGGCCCATCGCTCGTCTCAGCAATGTCTAGATGACGCGCGACAATTGGTCTTGGCGTCCCGGCCGGATTCAGAGCCCTCGTTTGTGAATGAAGCGGTTCTCCGCGAGTCCAGGAGCCTGGAATCGACGGGCATTTCCGTCGGCTTCGTCTCGGAGGGTCATCCTAGGCGCCTGCCGAGAAAGGTGGAGTTCGCCTTACACTGCATCGCTCGGGAAGCGGTGGCCAACGTCCGCACGCACGCCAAGGCCAACGAGGTCAATGTCCATCTCGCATATGAGCCGGACGCGGTCAAGATGACGATATCCGACGATGGCGTGGGGTTCGATCCATCTCCGATCTTCGATCAGAATGGCGGAGGAAGTAGCGGCGGAATTGCCGGCGCCCGTGAGCGGGCGCGGCTCGCCGGTGGTGACCTCTCGATAGAATCGGCGCCCGGCCAGGGGACTACTCTGGCGGTAGAGATTCCGAATGACGAGGTCGAGACCGCAGCTCCGCGGCCGGGAGGGGCGAATCAGTCCCACTCGAGCCCGCCCGTGATGATCCTAATAGCGGACAGTCAATCGCTGTTTCGCCAGGGTCTCAGACAGATAATGGAACATGCTCCCGGGATAGAGGTGGTTGCCGACGCGGCCAACGCAGACGAGGCGCTCGAGAAGGCGAATCTCTTGCGACCAGACGTCGTGCTCGTCGACACGCACCTTCCCGGAATGAACGGAATCGAGCTGGTCGCAAGGCTCAGCGCTCAAAATTCGAACACGCGCTCACTCATTCTCAGTGCTAACAGGGGAAGCGACCTCGTTCGCAAGGCTCTCGTGGCCGGAGCGCGCGCCTACTTACCCAAGGACGTAACCGGATCAGCTCTGGTGGACGCGATCCGCGCCGTTCATCGGGGCGAGATGTTGCTTCATCCTGCGGCCAGTACCGACTTCGTGATGACGCTAGGCGACGCGGACCAGGGGGCCGGCACGGAAACCCTATCCCAAAGGGAAACGGAGGTGCTTCACCTCATCGCTGCTGGCCGACGCGACAAGGAGATCGCACGCGAGTTGAAGCTGACCGAGGCTACGATCAAATACCATATAACTCACCTTTATGAAAAGCTACGGGCGGAGAGCCGGACCGAAGCCATCATGAGGGCTCAAAAACTCGGCGTGCTCACGCCGGAGTTTAGTACGTAGAACCTGTCTGTTCAGAGCTGAGACTGCCCAGTTACCTTATTTCGTTGAGGTCAGTCTGAGTCAACAGTCGCCGTCCAGTCCACCAGAGATTCAACCGCGAGGACGCCCCGCGAGCCGCCTGATTGAACGCGGTCTGGGGCCCTTCCTCACCGACGCCGCAGGAAGAGCAGTAGCTCATCCACGCTATCGACGGTTGTGGTTCGCACGGCGTAGTCGCGAATCACGCCGCGCTCCACGTCCAACACCACTACCCGGCGAGGCTCGCCGCTGGCCAGCGTGATGTGCCAAGCGCTACTTCCATTAGCGTCGGCCTCGACAATGACGATACTGGGCCGAGTTCTACCGATCTCCTCGACAACAGCAGACAAGGGGGTTTCAGGCCGGCCAACGGCACCGACTACGTTATCTTCTCCGAGTATGTTGGACATGATATCACTGAAGAGCCGGTGTTCGTATAGGATAAACACCCCCGCCATGATCTACTTCAGACCTCCTCCTGATATAGCATAGCGACTGACACTAAGGTAGCATCTGGAACTCGCTCTGCAATCGGCAAGGTGGTCAAGGGTTCGAGGCGGAAGTGTGAACCCTCCGGACCGGGGCGGCCTATCACCTAGATTCAAGTTCGCCTAGGCTACCATCGAAACGTCCGTAACAATACGGAGAGCGTGCGTTCGCTCTCGGGAAACGGCTTAGTCGCTATCTAGGAAAGCGGCCAAAGCCGCGCGGTTCGCGCCGCTTCAGAGCTGACTTGATAGAACGGCCGACTGGTGCTCTGGTGCAACGGCCCGGAGGGGTTCTGAGATCGGTAGATCGTTGTAGGCCCACGTGTCGGACAGGGCGCTAGTGGAAATGACAGACTCGCCGACGCACTTTTGATACTATGGCCAATTGCCATAGGCGCCCGTGGCTGTTACAAGCAAAGACGTCCTCGGCGAAAATCGAGCGGTCCGCCGAGGTTGCCGCGCTCCCGCGAACCCGCAGTCTCGCTTGCGACCTCCCTTTGGGTTAAGGCACGAACTCGGGAGCGCACCGCGGGCGGAGGAGGGGCCACGATCAGAGGTCATCCGTCGAACAGTGCTCCCCATACCCACACGGACGATCTCTACACAAGCCTGAATCAAGGGCACCTCCTCCGCCGCACCCCGCTCCGTAACCTAGCATGCCGACAACGTCATTTCGCGTTTTCTCCACCCATGGCGACGCGGTTCTTTACGGAGCAGCTTACCCCGAACGGCGCCGCTGACGACATAGTCACGGCGATGGCCTTTTCCCGGCGCCACGTTTGGGGCGCTTATCGGCCACACGCGCCTGCCCGATAGTAGTCTGCCTTCTACCACAAACCGTCACAGCGCAATAGGGCTCTCCCCCACACAGGTTCCCAAGTTTACCTGACAGACAGCGGACAGAATGCACCGTATGCTCAGTAGTGGCGAGGGACCCGGCGTGCACCAACTCCATATCGCGCTCGTGGGACCAGCCGGTTAGCGCGGAGTAGCCAGAAGGACAGGAGGCGCCTAAATGGAGACTCTATACTTCGTGGCCGGTGCAGCGACATTGTTGACTGCCATACCCCTCTACTTCGCCTGGGCAGTCAGCCCAAAGGTAAGGCCAAAGAAGATGCACGCCTTGATCTGTGACGAAGCCGGACAAATCATCACGGACGGCTGCCGGGGGCCAGACCAATCTGGAGGGTGCCCACGGGCCACCCACGGATTCCCCGTCCAGTGCGCAGGACGCTGGATCATACCGATCCCCGCCATGGGAACTGGGATCGTAGGCAGGAAGTTCCGCATCCGACCGGACAGGGGATACTGCCCGCTGCCTATGACTGGCGCGAGTAGGCTCAGATAGATATCGAAACGGAGCCCCTCGCGGAGATCGCCACCACGTTGTCCGTGCGGTCGTTTCGAGCCTCATGGAGAGGGAAATATATCTCGCAGGGACAGGAGGACTCGAACCCGCGACGCGCGGTTTTCGAGACGTTCCGCTCTGTGCGCTGTGCCTCCTAGTTACGAACCCCACACGTTGGGCGTCGGTCCGAACCCACCGGGCCCTCCAGATTTCGTATCTGTTTTCGGCACCCCGCTGGTCTGCACCACGAGTACGAGTGAGTGGCTCCACGACGAGTGGAAACACAGCGGCTGCAATATTGGCACTCCACGCCCGGCCGATGTTACGCTGATTACACACGACATTTAATGATTAGGTTCGCAGGGAGAAAATGTACGGATATGTCCAACAGTATGCGATCCGGCACGAAGCCGGCGTCAGGACGCGCCAATGCCTTTCGGAATGACCTTCGGAACGTGGCGATCATTGCCCACGTGGACCATGGTAAGACCACCTTGGTGGACGCCATGCTCCGACAATCTGGCCAGCTAGACGCGCGGCTGGAACTCCCTGACCGCGTGCTCGACTCCGCCGACCTGGAGCGCGAGAAGGGGATCACAATTCTCGCCAAGAGCGCCAGCGTGCGGTACGGCGACGTGAAGATCAACATAGTTGACACGCCGGGCCACGCCGATTTTGGCGGCGAGGTCGAGCGGGGCCTTACGATGGTCGATGGCGCGCTACTATTGGTAGACGCCACCGAGGGACCGTTACCGCAAACTCGGTTCGTGCTACGGAAGGCACTCGAGGCCCATCTGCCGATTATCCTGGTGGTAAACAAGGTTGACCGCGCCGATAGTCGCGTCGCCCAAGTGGTCGACGAAGTTTACGAGCTGTTCCTTGAGCTCGACGCCAACGAAGAACAGTTCGACTTCCCCATCGTCTATTGCAATGCGCGAACCGGCCAGGCGTCACTAGACCCGAACGTTACCGGCGAGGACCTGCACCCGCTGTTCGACGTATTGGTTTCGCGTGTTCCGGCGCCTGCCTATGATCCAGACCACGGGCTACAAGCGCTCGTCACTAACTTCGACTCATCGCCCTATGTCGGTCGGCTGGCGCTGTGCCGCGTGGTGCAGGGTAAGATCCGACCCGGCCAGACAGTCGCCTGGTGCCGCCAGGATGGCAGCATCGAACTTGCGAAGGTCGCTGAGCTCTACGTGACCGAGGTGCTGGAACGGATAAGCGCTGAGGAAGCCGGCCCGGGCGAAATAATTGCCGTAGCCGGCTTCCCCGACATCACTATCGGCGAGACGCTAGCCGATCCGATCAACCCTAAACCGCTGCCGGTAATCCGCGTTGACGAGCCAAGCCTCTCGGTCACCATAGGCATCAACACATCGCCACTGGCCGGACGCGAGGGCACATTGCTGACCGCGAGGATTATGAAGAACCGACTGGACGCCGAGCAGATAGGGAACGTCTCGATTCGCGTCCTACCCTTGAATCGGCCGGATGCGTGGACCGTGCAGGGTCGGGGCGAGCTGCAGCTGGCGGTCCTGGTGGAGACGATGCGCCGCGAAGGGTTCGAACTCACCGTCGGCCGCCCTGAAGTGGTCACGCGCGAGATAGACGGTCAGCTACACGAGCCGGTTGAAATGCTCTCGCTGGACGTGCCACGGGAGTACGTCAGTGTGGCCACACGGCTCATGGCGATGCGCAAGGGTTACCGCCAGAAGACTATCGACCATGGAACCGGCGGTCGCGTCCGGCTCGACTACATCATTCCTTCGCGCGGGCTCATTGGCTTCCACACCCAGTTTCAGACCGAGACGCGGGGAACCGGGCTGCTGCACCACGTGTTCCACGGCTACGAGCCATGGCACGGCGAGGTGCGTTCGCGGTCGACCGGCAGCCTGGTGGCGGACCGCCGGGGCGTGACTACCGCTTACGCGCTGCTGAGCTTAAAGGAACGGGGCACACTGTTCGTCGGCCCCGGCGTTGATGTGTACGAAGGGATGATCATCGGCGAAAGTCCACGCTCGCAGGACATGGACGTTAACCCGTCGCGGGAGAAGAAGCTGACGAACATGCGCTCGTCGACAGCCGAGGCGACCGAGAAAATGACTCCACCTACCACACTCTCGCTGGAGCAGTCGCTCGAGATGATCCGGCAGAACGAATGCCTGGAGGTAACGCCGGTCGCGGTCCGCCTGCGCAAGGTGGAACTGAAAGCGCACGCTCGCGCCCGGAAACGCTCGCGCGCTCGCGAGTAGCGCCCACCGGCCGACTGTCGGACGGCAGCGGGAACGTTGTTGCCAGCTACCGCTACGACGCGTTAGGGGCCATTCGGACGCAGAGCGGGACGGGCGCTATGGATGGGGAGCCGGCTTGGAGGCCGAATGCAGGGCCACGGCTCCCCCTCCCAGCCGGCGCACCCGGACCTGCGTCAGGCCGATATCTGTCAGGATAGCGGACAGGCGTGACGCATCTGGGAAGCCCTCAAGGGAGCTGGGCAGGTAGCGGTACGCCGCGCGGTCGCCGCTGATGGCACCGGCCAGCGGGGGCGCCAGGTGGTTGAAGTACAGCCGATATATCGATCCGAACGGGCCCGGCGGGGGCTGTGTCATGTCCAAGCAAATAAGACGGCCGCCCGGCACGAGGACGCGGGCCATATCCGCCAAACCGGCGCGCAGGTCTGCAAGGTTCCGCAGCAGGAACGCGTTGGTCACACAGTCGAACGTCGCCTCGGAGAAGGGAAGGCGGAGGGCGTCAGCCAGGGCCCAGGATACGCCTTCGCTCCCAGCGGCTGCTGCCTTGGAACG
>JAZDCZ010000383.1:0-7257 GCA_036679605.1 Gemmatimonadota bacterium | reverse complement strand
GATCGGCCGCGTGGACCGGCGCATGAACCCCAAGGTGGAGGAACAACTGATCCACGACCATCCCGAGGTCGCCGCGTCCCGTGGTAAGGTCGCTTTCTGGAACTTCCTCCCCCCTGACGAGCTCAACACCATCCTGACGCTTTACAGACGGGTCACCCAGAAAACCCTCATGATCTCTAAGACCCTCGGCATCGAGGGGAAGAAGCTGTTCAAGCCCGAGGACGACTACGATGCGCTCAAGGAGTTCAATCACGCCTATGAGGGAACGAAGACCGCGGTCGAGGAGATGCACCTCGAGTACCAAACCCTGCTCCAGGAGAACCCCGAGCTCGCGGGCGTGCTGAACGGACTGCCCGGCGCAATCTTTAGCGGACGGAAACGTCCAGCCAAGGGGACCCGTGGCGTCTTCTTCTGCTATGGCCTGCCGGCACTCGACAGGGAGACAGGCGAGTTCACGGAGGACGCAGGAACGACCCGTTGGTATCTCTACGACATGGACAAGGACGACATCCTCGAAGAACCCGGGGAGATCATCGAGAGTATCCGATCCAAGCCAAACACGCCCCGGAAGTGCATTACCGAGGAGACAACCCTGGTGGAAATCCGTGCCAAGGTGCTCAAGCACATCAAGAACACGTATTTGAAGCGCGTCGATGCTCCAATTGGCGTCAGGCCATCGCTTAAGTGCTGGATGGAGCTGAATGATGGTTGAGCTAATGTTGACCAACCACCGCGATCAGTTGAGAAGCATCCGGACCTTTCCCTCTCTGATCAAGTTTCTCCGCGAAGAGCTGGACTGGCCGATCGAGTCGGAGGATTTCGAGGAGCTGACCTTCGACTACACGCCGGAGGAGCTCGGCATCGACACCGCGAATGCTGCGAAGATTCAGGAAATCAAGCGCTTGCGGCCCCTATCGGTGAACCAACCCTGGGGCATCTTCTTCGTCAAGTTCGAACCGAAGCGGCTCCCTGTGGTCGCCCTGCGCCGAATCCTGAGCCAGGTTGCCCTCAAGAAGCGCGCCTCGGCCAACAGCGCCGAGCGGGCCGCCTGGGCCGCTGACGACCTGCTCTTCGTCTCCAACTACGGCGAGGGAGAAAGCCGCCAGATCAGCTTCGCCCACTTCTCGCAGAACGAGGCGAAGAAGGACCTACCCACCCTCAAGGTGCTCGGCTGGGACAACCTCGACACTCCGCTTCACCTGGACCATGTCGCCGAGCTCCTGACCGAACGCCTCGCCTGGCCGGACGACGAAGAGGATGAAGAAGATTGGCGCAGGCAGTGGCGCTCCGCCTTCACCCTGGGCTACCGCGAGGTCATCACGACCTCGAAGAAGCTTTCCGTCGAGCTCGCCAAGCTGGCCCGGAACATCCGCGACCGGATCAACACCATCCTCGCCATCGAGACCGAAAACGGCCCGGTCACCAAGCTGATGGGAGCCTTCAAAGAAGCCCTCGTCCACGACCTCGACGAGGACGGCTTTGCCGACATGTACGCCCAGACCATCGCCTACGGCCTGCTCTCGGCCCGTGTCGCGAACCCCTCGGGCGGCACCGCCGACGACTTCGCCTCGGCCATGCCGATCACCAGCCCCTTCCTCAAGGAGTTGATGGAGACCTTCCTCGACGTGGGGGGGCGCAAGGGCAAGGCGGACAGCGCCGCGGGGCTGGACTTCGACGAGCTGGGCGTGAGCGAGGTCGTGGAGCTCCTCGATGCTGCCAAAATGGAGGCCGTGGTCCGAGACTTTGGCGACCGGAACCCCCAAGAAGATCCGGTCATCCACTTCTACGAACTCTTCCTCAAGGAATACGACGCGAAGAAACGGATGCAGCGGGGCGTCTTCTACACCCCCCGGCCAGTGGTCTCCTTTATCGTCCGCTCCGTGGACGAGCTGTTGCGCACGGAATTTGGCCTCGAGGACGGGCTTGCCGACACGACCACCTGGGGAAAGATGGCCGAGCGCTTCGACGACCTCGAGATTCCCGAGGGCGCGACTCCCGACCAGGCCTTCGTCCAGATTCTCGACCCCGCCACCGGCACCGGCACCTTCCTGGTGGAGGTGATCGGCCTCATCCACAAGACAATGATGGAGAAGTGGAAGGCCGAGGGCCACGGCGCGAAGAAGATCGAGCAACTCTGGAACGACTACGTCCCAAAGGACCTGCTCCCCCGGCTTCACGGCTACGAGCTGATGATGGCACCCTACGCCATCGCCCACATGAAGATCGGGCTCAAGCTCTACGAGACAGGCTACCGCTTCGGCAGCGACGAGCGGGCACGCATCTACCTGACGAATGCGCTGGAACCGGCGCAGGACTTCTCAGGAACGCTGGCCTTTGCGATCCCGGCGCTGGCGCATGAGGCCCAGGCGGTTAACGAGATCAAGCGCAGGCAGCGGTTCACGGTGGTGACTGGGAATCCGCCGTATTCACTCATTTCAGCTAACATGGAACCTGAGCACAGAGCCCTCGTTGACAAGTATAAATACGTTGGTGCTGATCGCATCCAAGAGAGAGGTGCTCTGCAGCTTGAGAAGATTCTCAATGACGACTACGTCAAGTTCATAGCGAAGTCTGAGAGTTCCCTTGATGCCACTGGTGTGGGGATATTGGGGCTGATTACCAACCACGCCTATCTTGACAATCCAACCATGCGGGGGCTCCGCTACAGCTTGCTCGCATCGTTCAACCGAGGATTCTTCTACAACCTTGGCGGAAGTGCAAAGAAGAGTCGAGGGGAAGCAGATCAGAACGTCTTTGACATTCAGCAAGGAGTCGCTGTTTGCATCGTGATTAAGCAACCACATTGGTCGGAGCAAGTCATTTCCTATTCTCGACTCTCAGGAGACCGCAAATCCAAGTATGCCTTGCTGGGTGTGTCTTCAGCCGGGAACACAAACTGGTTGAATCTGCACCCGGGTCCACCGCATTACCTCCTCATTCCGACAGACTACCGCCTCAGCAACGAGTACGACCAATTTGTTCCTCTTCTTACGATATTTCAGCTTCGTAGCATCGGTTGTTTCACAAGCAAGGACCATTTCGTCATATCGAGAGAGCCAGACGTACTTGTCGAAAATGCCAAGGCGTTTCGAGATTCGCGACGGTCTGATAAGGAGCTATGCAAGCAGTTTGAGATCAATCCCAAGGCCGCATGGGACGTTGGCAAGAGCCGAAAGCAATTGCAGCAACTGACTGATGCGAAAATCCGCACAAATATTCAGCGGTTTACGCATCGACCGTTTGATTCAAAGTACATCTTTTATCATCGCTCGCTCGTATGGAGTTTAGCTTATCCGGTAAATCGCAATCTGATACAGGGCCAAAACCTGGCACTAGTCACCAGCAGACAGCTTGCTTCGCCGCCTTGGGCTCACCTCTTTTGCTCCGACACGATCGTCGAAATGTTCTTGATGTCGAATAAGACAAAAGAGGGAAACCACGTATTCCCGCTGTGGCTCGTGCCGGACAATGAAGTCAGACAGATGAGCTTGGGCGACGGAAGCCGCCGCCCCAACTTGCATTCAGAATTCCTTAATATGCTTTCAACGCAACTTGGTATTCCTTGCAATGAAACTGGGCTTCCGCAAGGACTGAGTCCAGAGGACATCTTCCAATGTGTCTACGCCGTATTCAGTAGCCCGACATATCGAAGCCGCTACGCTGAGTTCCTAAAGATCGACTTCCCCCGCCTACCGGTGCCCAGCAGCCTTAAGCTTTTCCACGACCTCGCTCGCCTCGGCGGCGAGCTCGTCGCCTTGCATTTGATGGAGTCGCCCAAGCTCGAAAACTTCATCAACAGCTACACCGGGCAAAGGAATCCCGAGGTTGGCCGGGTCGGTTGGTCTGGCGGGACCGTCTGGCTAGATGCCGGCAAAACAAACGCCCGCGAAGGGCATCGCGCCAGTAAACTCGGCACGATCGGCTTCAAGGGCGTGCCCGAGGAGGTCTGGGATTTCCACATCGGCGGCTATCAGGTCTGCCACAAGTGGCTAAAGGACCGAAAGGGCCGCACGCTCTCCGACGGCGACATCGCCCACTACCAGAAGATCGTCGTCGCGCTGGCCGAGACCATCCGCCTGATGAAGGAGATCGACGAGGTCATCGAGCAGCACGGCGGCTGGCCGGGCGCTTTTGCGACTGGTCAGCAAGCGGAGCAGTAGATTGACGACCGATGCCTCAGATGACCGACCTTGACCGGGACACCCTTATGCGCATGGCGGCCTTCGAGCACGTCCGAGGGCTCAACGAGGTTTACGACCATCTGACCGCCAACGAACTGAGGCCGGGCTTCGTCTTTGATGGCGAGCGCATCCCGCTCGTCAATCCGCAGCGTGGCATTTTCAAGCCCCGGCAGATGCGGTTCCTGCTGTCGATCAAGACGGTCTTCCCGAGGCCGGGCGGAAGGGTGTGGTACGACGATCAGCGGGAGGTTCATCGCCAGATCTTCGAGAGTGAGGAAGCGGTCGATTACGCCTTCATGGGGCAGGATCCGGACGCCGCGGACAACCGGTGGCTTCGCGAAGCATATGAGAACCAAGTCCCCGTGATCTACTTCCTGGGCATCGCGCCCGGTCGCTATCAGGCCGTGCTGCCGATCTTCATCGCCGGGTGGGACGGCAACGCGTTGAAGGCCAGGATCGTTTTCGGCGTTCCGGATCAACCGGACATGGCCGCGCCCGAGAACGCCCTGGAGCGGCGCTACGCGCTGCGCAAGGTCAAGCAGCGGCTGCACCAGGCGTCTTTCCGCGAAGCCGTCATCACCGCCTACAACGGACGCTGTGCCTTGTCGGGTCTGCCCGAGCAGCGGCTACTCGATGCGGCGCATATCATTTCCGACAAGGACGAGCGCTTCGGCCAGCCGGTCGTCTCCAACGGCCTACCGCTCTCGAAGATCCATCACGCCGCGTTCGATGCGCATTTGATCGGCATCGACGCCGACTATCGTCTGCACGTTTCGGAGCGCCTGCTCGGTCAGCACGACGGCCCGATGCTCGAAGCGCTGAAGCAACTGAACGGGGGAACATTCCACCTGCCGGCCCGCGCCAAGGATTATCCCGATCAGGACCGCCTCGCCCTGCGGTTCGAGCGCTTCAAGGCGGCGGCGTGAGATGCCACCATGCGCCCGCTACATCGGTATCGACTATACGGGCCCGCAGACGCCTTCCAGGAAGCCAACGTGACCTAACGCTCGGGGTACTCGCGGTGGGTCATGGCTCCGCTTTCACACCCCCACATCACGACCTCATCTTTGCAAGGCGGTCATCTGTCTCTTCCCTGGCGGCCGCAATCGTCTCGCAGGTCAGCAGAGTGTCGATGAAACACCAGACCCGATTAGCCCGCCAGCGCCCGCCCGTCGGAATTTTCTTGTTCGGTCTGATCGGGGGCCCGAGGGAATACAGAAAGTGAGGTTCCATCTCCTCGGACGGCTGTTCGCGAAAATAGTCGCCGACGTTGGTGATGACCTCGTAGTCCTCGACATGATGGATCGACTGCAATGCTCCGTCGTAGCGGAAAGCTAAGTAGTTGGGCGGTTCGCTTGGCCAGCCGCCACGCCCACCCCCAATCGGGTGAAAATATAATTTGTACTTCTCCACCACTTCCACGAACGTGGTTTTTCCCCCGAACGTCTTACGGCCCAGCGAAACCACGTAGACGCGGTTGGATGTCTCGTTCTTCATGTTCACCACCGTGCCAAGATATTTGACGAACTCCCTCAGCAGCCTTTTGTCCACATTTGACGCTAAGGCGCTCGCTTGTTCCGCAGCTCGCTTAACCTGTCCCCATGACAGGGCGCGAACAGGTATTCCATCGACATTGTCAGGAATCTGAAGGGGTAACCACTGCTCTTTGCGGTCGGACTGAGCCAGGATGGCCAGCCCCTTATCGGCTGTATGGTCCTTGAGCGCGTTCAGCCGGCTCGCGTACTGTTTCAGCTGCTCTGTCGAAGGGACGGTGTAGCCTTGCTTCGCCTCTACGACCCAGGCAGCGCGACCAGGAGAATAGATTTCAATATCTGTGATACCTGTAGGCGAATCGAATTCTTGAAGCCTTATGCGCGCATCGCGGCTGAGATCTCTTGTCCCTAACAGGTCACCAAAGCCGTCCAAGAACGCGGGGACCTGAGCGAGGCACCAGCCTAGGCTATAGGTCATGTCGTTCTCGGTTCGGCCCAGCAAGTCGAAGATCGTTGTGACCTCCTTCCCATGAAGCTGCAACGGAATCATCCCAGCACCTCCCGCAGCATGGCCACCTGAACAAGGAACCGGTCTTCACTGGATTGTGCGATCGCCTCTATCATTGCTCGCCCTCGTTCACGAAACGATTCTCTAAAACTTCGCCCGAATGGTAGAGTTCGTACAGGCGGTCGAGCAGCGTCGTCACAAGACCATCTCGGAGTTGCTCGCCCCAGAACCCATCGCAAAATCTCTCACCACGGAATACCCAGGTCAACTGGTCGATAGTCTTGGTGATCATCACGCACCCCTCCGCGACGCTGAACGCGCACTATAGGAGCGGCCCAACCGGCCCCGGTACCGGCAAACCGGCATGGCGTAAGATGGCGTAGGATGGCGTAACATGGCGTAAATTACCGGCCCGCCGCAACCGGTCCTGCCTCCCCCTCAAGACCCGACGGGACCCCCAGGGGGGCGGCGCCCCTCCCTATAACCAGATGTTTTTCCTCAGTGTTTCGAGTTGCAGCCGCTCCGGACGTCGGCCTATCGTCCCCACGGCGGTTTCACCCGCCGCCTTTCTTAGAACCTCGCGGAGCCGCCCGTCGGTCCCGCCGGGGGGGGCGGCCATGACCAAGAACCGGAAGGACCACGCGTCGCGCACGTTCGCCGAGTTGTGTCGCGCATTGGACGACCCCGAATCGACGCCGGAGCAGGTCCGTATCGCGAGGGACTGGGGCGCCATCCCGGCGGGGTCCGCGCTCGACTGGCTGAACGGGTACGCCGCCGGCCGCCGCGACGGGCGGCACGTGACTCCCGGTGACCAGCCCAGCGGAGCTTATTCGACCCGTATATAGGCCCCCTAGGCCCGGTCGCGGCCCGCCGGGCCGCATCTCCCCCATCACGCCCCCATCATCCCAGGCCCGGGCACGCCGGTGGGCAAAAAAAACGAACATTCCATCTACTTAGCGGTACTTACACGTTACACTCTAGCCAACCTTGGTGCGCTACCGCGTAACGCGGGCGCGGACCGGGCCGGAAACCGGGGAGAACCGCCATGAACAAGCACAGGAACGGCAAGTACGTG
>JAZDCZ010000382.1:0-3204 GCA_036679605.1 Gemmatimonadota bacterium | reverse complement strand
CATCGCCGGGGTGCTCTTCATGTTCTTTCTGGTGCTGCCGGTTGTGCTCAACTTCTTCGTCACCTTCAGTAAGGACATTCGCGTCAACGATCTCAAGTTGAGTTTTCTGCAATCGTGGGTCGTCGGCGAACCGGACGCGGTAGCCCCGACAAGGGCCGCCGAGCTCAACCTGCCGCAAATCCCCATCGTCGCCACCGCCCCCGAGGGCGCCCCACCGGGCAGCATGTGGTTCGACGAGGAGAACCAACGCTTCTGCATCCAGGGGAACGAACCGGACAGTGTCTTCACCGCGCTGGTGCAGCCGGCGCGCGATCTGACCGCGGTGCGCAGCCAGTTCAGCCTGGGGCAGTACGTCGGGTTCGTGCTGATGCTCTCGCTGGGTTTCGGACTCGCGTTCGAGTTGCCGCTGGTCGTGCTCTTCATCACCACGATGGGCATCGTCAGCGTCGACACGCTGGCGAAATCACGGCGTTACGTAATCTTCGGCATCGTAGCAGCCGCCGCCCTCCTCACCCCCCCCGACGTAATCAGCCAGATCTTATTGGCGATCCCCATGGTCGTGCTCTTCGAAGGCGCCCTATTAGTATCACGGTACGTAATCCGCAGACGCCCGGCTACCGCCGCTTGAACGGCTTGCCCGGGTCACGGAAAGGAAGACGACCAGCAAGGACCGACTATCAGAACCCCCCACGCCAAGTGGGGGGCAAAGCAAGAACGCCCGCACCAGGCAGCCCCGGACTTGGCGTCCGGGGTTCTGACTGGGGCGGTGAGCCTACCGCGGTGCAAGACAACGATCCGGGCAATGATTACTGGTTCACGGCGAAGTTGTACGGATGGGGTTGGGGCCTGCCGACCTGCTGGCAGGGGTGGGTCGTTCTTCATGCCTACGTGCTGTGTATGGTAGCTGTGCCGGAGCTGGCTGAGATCCTCCGTCGCGTGAAGGGAAACAACCGCAAGAACAACTGGGTCTTTGACACGAAGCGTGGCACTCGGCTCCAACCCTGCAACGTGCAGAAGCGATTCCGTGAAATCTGCGACGGATTGGGCTTCGAAAGGCGTTTCACGGTTCACTCGCTGCGGAAGTATTGGGCGTCCACGGTGGCACAGCAGGGGATGCCCTGGCAGGTGATGATCAAGATGTTCGGACATGGGGATTTCAAGTTGATCTTGGAGACGTATTACGCCCAGAACGATGATGCTCGTTTGGTTGAGGAAGCGAGCAAGATCGACTTCGGGCTCGATGACTCGAAAGACCGCCGATCAGTTACATCCAATCGTGATCTGCAACTCAGCAAAGTCCCGCAACTAAGAGCGCCTAACAAAACCTGATGAGTTGGGCCATCGATTGCCGAATAGGTAGACCGGCAATGGTGTCACGGAGGACACGGCGATGGCCAAACCGCTGGTACCGGACGCACTATGGGAGATTCTCGAACCGCTCATCCCGCCGGAGCCGCCCAAGCCCAAGGGGGGCCGTCCGCGCGTACCCGATCGACCTTCCCTGACCGGCATCCTCTTCGTGCTCAAGACGGGCATTCCCTGGGAGGATCTGCCGCAGGAGATGGGCTGCGGTGCCGGGATGACCTGCTGGCGTCGTCTGCGCGATTGGCACGCTGCCGGAGTCTGGCGCAAGCTCCATCGCGTCTTGCTCGCCCGACTCAACGGCGCCAACCAGATCGACTGGCGCCGCGCGGTGGTCGACAGTGCGTCGCTGCGTGCGGTCGGGGGGGCGAAAAAACCGGCCCCAACCCGACGGATCGGCGGAAACCCGGCTCGAAACACCACATCATCACCGATGCGCAGAGTACGCCGCTCGGCGTTTGCCTGACCGCGGCGAACCGGCACGACGTAACGCAATTGCTGCCGCTGGTCGATGGTCTTTTGCCAATCGCGGGCCGAGTGGGCAGGCCGCGTCGCAAGCCGGACCGGTTGTACGCCGACCGCGGGTACGACTCCGCGCGGCATCGCGATGCGTTGCGTGAGCGCGGCATCGAGCCGGTGATCGCGAAGCGCCGCACCGAACACGGCAGCGGTTTGGGCATGTACCGCTGGGTAGTCGAGCGCACGTTGAGTTGGCTGCACCAGCACCGGCGGCTGCGCGTCCGCTACGACCGCCGCGCCGACATCCACGAAGCGTTCCTCACGCTTGGCTGCGCATTGATCTGCTGGAAGAAACTCGATCATGGGTATTGTTAGGCGCTCTAAGCCCAGCGTCGCCGACATCAAGAGCGAAACGCCCCTCTCTATCGACAGTCAGGCGAATCGGGAGAACTGCACTCTGATGAGAGAAAGACAGCTCTCCACCTAATCCCTGTAATAGAGTCACCAGCATCGCAACTTAATGCAGGCGGACCGATCTCCTTCGTTTCCCCCGGCTCCAGTGTTCGTGACCAAGTATCACGGAAGGCAATGGCCCAGCATACGGTAACACTAACACGGACTGGCGCATTCCAGCTATTGCTTAGGACCACATCGGCGTACGTGCCATTTGAGCAATTCGCTGAACGAATGTTGGTGACAGAGGCGTCAACGCCTGAGGTAGCGGAGCAACCATTACCGCTTCCGCCTCCGCCTCCCCCACCGCCACCATTGGGCGTCACGCATCTTGACCCGTCCCACGATGTGCCGCTCGGGCAAACGCACTGTGATCCGTTCCAGATCGAGTTCGCGGCGCAGGTGGTCACACATGCTGCCCCGTCCCACGATGTGCCGCTCGGGCAAACGCAATCGCCCTGGTCAAAGATCAAGTTTGCTTGACAGCGAGAAACGCACCCTGTGTCAGGCCCGCCCCACGTTGTCCCTTCTGGGCAGCGGCATTGCCCTCCGTCCAAGATTAAATTGGCGGGGCAGGTAGTCGGACTGTCGTCGTCGGGGACCACGGGGGGTCGAGTGGCTCGATTGGGTGGAGTCTCGTCGAATAGTTTTGAGCCCTCACTAGCAAGCTGCATCAGATTAAGAATGAAGCCGTTGCATTGTGCAATATCGTTTCGCCCAAATGCAAAACACTCGCCAATATTCGCAAGGACAGACGTGCTCGTGCTTACCGGGTCAGGACCTCCTCCGACCTTCTCGACAAGCCACGCCACACAACTAGTGCCGTTTCCAGAAAGGTTCTATCGCTTTTGTCTGGCATAGCGATTTCGGTAGTTTGCGTAGCGTTTCAAGGCTCGGTTGAGTTCGTTGTGGTTGGCGTAGTTTGAGTTG
>JAZDCZ010000381.1:0-2101 GCA_036679605.1 Gemmatimonadota bacterium | reverse complement strand
AGAACCCGGGATGAACCGGCAGGAGATGGCCGATCTGGTCAACCGCCAGCGAAGCCTCACAGCGAGAGTCTGACGGTCCGAAACGGCCTGGAGGAATCCCAGACTGAGCCGGCCTTGACGATTCCTGCTGGGGCGCGTGCGAATGGACCGGTCAGTTACCCCCCAAATGGTGGGCGCCGCGGCGCCAGGCAACGCTGGGGCGTTTGCCGGCACGCGCGGGGCTTCGGCAGGGTGCAGGACAGGGTTTGCTAGGTTTTGGTCCGCGATTTGCGAAAGCCGGTTTGTTGGTCCTGGCGTCGTTGCCAGAAGTTCGTTAGCGGTTTCGTTTCGCTGATCCGGTCGGCGCACAGTTGCAGCTGTGGCTCTGCCCCTGGCCCCCAAAACTTCTCCGTCCCCTTCATGCGGCGGTTGATCTGCTTGATCGTTGATTCGATGATGGTCGTCGTGATGGGTAGTCCAGCTCGCCGGTATTCGGCGTAATGCATCCGGCTGGCGTTATTTGTCAGATAGGTCAGGCTGGTCTGCAAGCTCTCCCGACATGCCTCGTCGGCTGCCTCGACCAGGGACGTCAGTTCCTTGATCACTTGCGAGACGTTGCCTTGCCACACCCAGGTGATCCACCGTTTGAATCGTTCCCAACAAGACGCCATATCGGGCGTGCTTTCCAGGGCTGCGTCATAGATGTACGAACTCGCATGCATCAAGTCCGTCACGGCCGTGTAGTCGGAAAACGCTCGCTCGTGAAGTCCCCAGTTCGCAAGGTGCCCGTCGCCGAGGAATACTTTCCTTGGGGCTGCTGCAAAGCCGCGGTGATACGCTTCCACTGTCGCCAGGCGACCGAGTTCTTCGTAGGGAGCGAATGTCGCCACAACGCTCCGCACCAACGGTTCAGGAGACCAACGTGTCTTGGCTTCCTCCTCCGTGGACGACGCTGCCGACAATGAGTTGCTATCGCATTCGGGCAATGGCCCGCTGCGACCGCGTTTCATCTGCTTCACGCGGGGGATGACCCACAACGGATCAAGCAAACAGGCAGGCACTTCTGGAAGCGGATCTTCGCTGTGCTCACGACTGGCAAATGTTGCCAGGCAAGCTACTTTCGGCTCTCGCCACCAGCTCACTGGTTCTGCAGCAGGATGAGGTTGGCCCCAACGTTCGTCCCGAACCTGAGCGCGACCACCGTCTACCAACGCGGCCGCGACACGCCCATCCCAGGAGTTACTCGGCGCATCCGGGGGAGCTTGCTGCTGCTCCGGGATCGGCAACCTCTCATAAGCCTCAAGTTCCGATGTACGTTCGGCAACCCGTTCCCGGCCAATCCGCCGGGTGATTCGTTCACATTGCTTGGCCGAAATCTCTAGACCGGCTAGTTCTTTCAGCAACGTGCTGGCCGCATCATACGACCGGCCTTCTGTCGAAGCGGCAACCACCTTACGTTCCACTTCAGGACTGCAAGTCGCTTCGACCGCGCATCCCATCATGACCGCCTGAGGGAAAAAAATCGCGGCGACATTTCGGGCACCGCTTGACGGGTTGGGCCCACTGCACTTGGCAGCGTTGTAGCGTCATGGGAGTCTCGTCCGGCGGTCGCTCCTCTAGCGGCGTGTGGCAACTCGGACAGTGTTCCGCCTCCACCTGCCCCGCTTGATCTTCTAGCATCCCTCGCAGCACCCGCTGGGTCACTCGGTCGGCAGCCTCGTAAACCTCCTGCTCCATCTGACTCAGCGACACTTGCCTCAGATCCCTTGTACCGCCCTCCGTCAGTTCGTCGAGAAGTTCTTGACTGATACTCGCGATTACCTGCGTTCTCGTTGCCATTGTACGCTTCCTTGCTTACCTGGTTTCTCCAACATGCCACAAACACGACGGCCCTCTTTATAATCCACCCCCCGAATGGAAGCTACCCCAATTCGGCCATGCAAACCCTGTCGTGCACCCATCGCGGCGCCAATTCCGCTTGTCAACTTGCCAGCGGGTCCCCGGACGGGCTAGAATTGCGGCCGCCCGGCCTGCCGCACCATCCGGTTAAGCGGATGGTCGGCCGTGGTTCGAAGCACCGAGCGGATCGCACCGTGGTTCGCTAAGGCGACGACCAACGCCG
>JAZDCZ010000380.1:0-2142 GCA_036679605.1 Gemmatimonadota bacterium | reverse complement strand
GACGTATCACAACAGCGATCCTACGGGCGCGCCGCCCCAGTGGTTTGGGAGCTTGATCCAGGACAAGCGTGATGCTACGGGGTTGATGTACATGCGGAACCGGTATTATGATCCTGCTACCGGTAGATTTACGCAGGAAGATCCGATCGGGCTCGCCGGGGGACTCAATCTGTACGGGTTTGCCAATGGCGATCCGATTAATTTCAGTGATCCGTTTGGGCTGTGTCCACCGGAGATCACCGGGAGGCCTTGCATTGCTCCGTTGGGTGGTGCCCTTACCATTCGCTTTGATGCCAAAGGGGCCGGAGCATTCACATCACCGCGGGGTGGTCGGATCCACGGTGCGCTGGATCTGAATGCGCCAGTTGGCTCTCGAGTAGGTGCGCTCGACGAGGGCATTGTTCGGGATGTTATCGAAAACCACAGTGAGGGTGGCAACATCGTCATCCTAGATCACCTCCTGGACGGGAAGGTCGTGAGTACGAGTCGTTATGCCCACCTCTCGAAGATCGAAGTAGGAAAAGGTGACAAGGTCGGAGCCGGTCAGATCCTCGGTCTTTCTGGCCGGACCGGCAACGCGGCGGATACCAATCCTCATCTGCATGTGCGTTTAGAGAACAAAGATGGTACGCCGATTGATCTGTCCAAGCACCTTGACATCAACCGATAAAGTGCACGCTCAGACCGTCGCTCTCGTTGCGTTTTTCCTTGCCGTATCGGTATCCGGCTGCCTTGAGAGCCAATCAGGTGACCAGGGCACAGACACTGATCGGGTGGTCGGGTTAGCTTTCTTGCCATCGTACACAACAAGCCGAACCGTAACGGAGGAACTGGAGGGCGTAGTTCATAGGTTAGCATCGGAGCGCTTCCGCGGAAGCCCTGACACAGTCCTTGGTCGCATCCATGCTTTCGGGGAGACTGCGGAGAACGATGATCGCGCGAGCGACCGCTTCTTGCTGATCACCTTCGATGATCGTGAGACGGGAGATCCCAGCGTAACGGTTCTCTACGTAATCGAGCTGAGCAGGGACCCAGGTCCGTATGTATCTGCAGGGTATCGGATCGCGCGCGAACCTAGACAGGAATTCCGGGTTTTCACCGTCGAGGATCTGGACGGCGACGACAAACCGGACCTGGTCTATTGCCTGATAGGTGATGGCAATCAGGAACCGCAGTTAACAGCAGTGTCGCACCGCGATGGCACCTGGAAGCCGATTCAGCAGCGTCTGTTTGATCCACAACAGTGTCCGAAGCCTGTGTACTAGACCAGCAGGGGACATCCAATTCCACCCGGGCGCGAGAGCGGCACCGCATCATGCAGCTGAGGATCGCGGTATTTTGAAGCGCATAGAGCGCTTGACGAAGCGCATGCGTCATGAGGCTCGCGTAGCACCAGCTGGTCAGTCTCACTCAGAGGTTCACCGCATGTCATAGCGCATATCCCATATTTCTTCTGCGCGACGGAAGAACTATGATGGAGTTTCTTTGGTCAGGCCCGGGCCGCACCGGACCGGACGGGTGCTGCCTCGGAGAGCCTGCATTACCTCGCGTATGAGCCCCAGCTTATTGAATGCGCCCACCATGTTGATTAAAGCCACGGACGTTGCGCTGGCTTAGGGGCTGCACGCCACTGGGGCGCAGTAGACTGCCTCAGTACGGATCTATGGATACAGCTAGTGCCTACACCTACTTCGCTTGCCATCGGAGGTATGCGACCGGCAGCGATTACGCGCACTCCCGGACGACCTTCTGGCTGGATCGCTTCGGCGCCCCCGGACGGGGAAAGCCGGCTCAGCAGGCGCGGCAACATCGTCTACAGCACCGGACTCGACCAATACGAGCGCCACGACGCGGTATACCGGGCATCGCGACTGGGATGTGGGCACTACGGTGGTCCCGCCCGAGGGTGACAGTACAGTTGTCGGATACGACGTGCCGAGCGGCAACTGTATTTGGTAGCAAGACGACGCCCGGGGCCAGACCAGTCGCGTGACGTTCAGCTACTGGACGACGGGCAATAAGAAGGGTCTGTTGCGCTACTTGGACGGGCCGTTGACTCCTGCATCGGAGATCGACTACGACACGATGGGCAACGTGAAGACGAGCAAGACGCCCTCGGGCTTCACGACCACGTTCCACAAG
>JAZDCZ010000379.1:0-9351 GCA_036679605.1 Gemmatimonadota bacterium | reverse complement strand
AGATCCCACTCGTCCCCGACCCGCAGCAGGACGTCGATGCGGGCGAAGACGTTTTGGTGCTCGACCGCGGGCTCGAAGAGGGCGGGCAGGCGCGTTTCCGCGGAAACGTCCTCGGCCGCCGCAGCCGCAGCTCCGGGAAGTGCATGTCGTGCCACAGCTTTAGCGCGCACTGACGCCCCGACTGAAAGCGGGACTTGGAGAGGCGGGGTGGGTTGGTCAAACGCACAGTAACAACCTAGCCGGTGACTTGAACAGCCAGTCGAGCCTTGTCTCGGCTCCGTGACCTCCGTTTCACGATAATCTCGACATCGCGATCAAGAGCGTTCAGGAAGCGGACGAGTCGCTCCAGCGAGAACCCATGCAGTTGACCATTCAGAAGGTTGGAGACGATCGGCTGCGTCGCACCCAGTACCTTGCCAGCCTCGGCCTGCGTCAGATGCCGACCCTTGATGATCTCTCCGATGCGGCGAGCCAACTGAGCCTTCACCATTAGATCGTCGGCATCGGGTAGCCCGACATCGGCGAAGACATTGCCGCTACTCTCTTCGATTTTCACTTTCTTGCCCATTCTCAGCCTCCACGCTCACTGTAATCGGCCTCAGCCGCTCTATACCGTTCCTTAACTAGTGCGATATCGTGCGTCTGCGTCCTCTTACCCCTCACCGACTTCTTCTGGAACGAGTGGAGGACGTAGACCGCACCGGCGAACCGAACGGTATAAACAACCCGGTACGCATTGCCATCGTGCGTCTCCACAACCTCTAGAACCCCGGCACCCGTGATGACGCCCTTCAGCGGTTTCGCTTGCGGTGCTTTGTCACCGAGTTGTGCCAACCAGATCGCGTACCCCGCGTTCGTCCGCGCCTCCACCGGGAAGGCCTGAAGGTCAGTCCGGGACGATCCGACCCAACGCACCGGTTTCGCGTTCTTTTCCTCCATCTACGAAATATATCACTTCTAGTATAGTATCGTCTACGGCCTATCCAAGATTCACGATCCTACCCGCGATAGCGGCACACAAGCTCAGCCGCCAGTACAAATGCCTGTAGATCCCACTCGTCCCCGACCCGCAGCAGGACGTCGATGCGGGCGAAGACGTTTTGGTGCTCGACCGCGGGCTCGAAGAGGGCGGGCAGGCGCGTTTCCGCGGAAACGTCCTCGTCCGGCCGAACCCGCAGTTCCGGGGAGTGCACGTCGTGCCAAAGCTTCAGCGCACACTGACGTCCCGGCTGAAAGCGAGACTTGGAGAGGCGGGGTGGGGAGGGCATCAATTCACGGACTCCCAGGCGGACGCAGTCCACTGCCACACGCGCACGTCGGCGTGGGCGGCATCGGCCCACTCACCGGGGTGCGGAATCAGCGCCACGAAGAGGTTGCCACTGCAGTGCCGAGCTGCGGCACCCAGCACACGCAGATAATCGCCCTCATCGCTCACCTGCGGACCGACAAACAGTTTGTTCTCGGCACCCGCCAGGACGAGCTTGTTGAAGTCGATCAGGGCCTCGCGTTTATCCTTCGCCATCTCGGACTCCACGGCCCACAGCCCCTTCGTGACAAACGACAGCTCCCCGCCCGACGTCCCCGAGGCGACGGTGTCCGTCCGGCAAACCGTGATATCGAACAGCAGTTCATTCACGCCAAACCGCTCCCGGTGATCGGCGTTGTGCTTCGAAAGGGCAATAACCTGCTCATCACCCTCACACTCGCGATGCAGGGCTGTAGCCAGACGAGAGACGAACTCCGCGGACCGGTTCCGGTTCACCTCACCCCTGCTCTTACCGTTATCCGCCCTCCCCCGGGCCTCACCAAACGCCGTTTCTACCAGATGCCTGATTTCCATCAATCCGCCTGCCCCCTGTTCATGGGTCGTCCTGGCCCGAAGGCTGTCATATCCAGGGAATGTTAGCAGGGGTGTGTGACAACGGATTGCCAGCTCCTCGGCAGGGTAGACCCCTTCATCGCGCCAGCACAGCCTTCCGCATAGCCCAACCCAGACCCTCATGGATGTTGGCTTCCTCGAGTTCGTCCAGCTCGCCCCGGGTGGTGATGTGGTCGGGAATCAGCCCCGCTGCCTCGTCCGGATCGATGGGGGTCGCGCGAGGCGGCAGGTCACCGTCCATCGGGCATTGCCCAAAGGCGTGCCGGCGAGCCAAGGAGCTCTTCTGCGACCTCCCGGGTTCTCTGGTCCAGGTCGGACATCGGCTCCTGGTCCTCCAGCTTCATGGTGTGACGCACTGAGCCCGTCATTTGAGCAGCGATCTTAAGAGCCCGGTCTTCGAGGGTGGACTGAATTGGCCGGTCGGGAACGACCGCGTAGACCAATCGCCCGCCCAACGCATGAGCAGCCTGTTCCATAGCCTTGAGGGTGATCGATCCATCCACCTCTCGCTTTTCCAGCTGACTGACGGCCTGGCGCGACACCTTCATTCGCTTCGCCAGAAAGGCTTGTGGCATACCCAGGGCCCGGCGCAACGTCGCGAGCCACCCGCCTCGCGGCCGCTCGAGCAATCCGCCGGACATGCGGATCGCCTCAAGGCGCTGATCCAACTGTCGGCGCGCTAGTTGTTGTACCGGTCTCTCGGGCATGATCGCCTCACACGTAAAGCTATAGATTGCGTAATCGTGTACTACAGGCAAGGTATACATTGCTCCATTAGCACACAAGCGCAAGCTGTACGTTGACACGAACGGCCTGAACAACTGCAGAGTGACGCTGCGGCTAAAAGCGCCAGCCTTCGCGGGCCATCAACCCCTCGAGGTTGATGCACTCCACCGAGAAGTGCGTGCACACATTCGGGATCTTCGCGGCATTCGGCTTCCACTCCTCCTCGGTGACGACGCACCCACCGGCATGCATGGCCCGAGCAACAATGAACGGGTCTGCTACAGGCCACCCACGTAGTCGCTGCCGGGTCCCGATGAGCTGCTGGAAGTGAGGTACTGCGAGGACTTCTGCGACGGCTGCGAGGTCGTCGCTCGTTGGTGACGCGAAGATATGCTTGTGCGTTTTGATCCAACCCCCCACGTGGGCGCTGTCGTTAACGCGATCGAGCTCCTTGGCGGCCTCCCGCACCGACGTGAACCGCCCACTCGCCACGAGGGTGTCGAGTTGCTCCCAGAGGGTTGGAAATCGATCTGGGTAGTAGTTTCCCAGCACCCGGATGGAGTTCGAGTCGACGACGTAGATCACGCAACCCTACCTCCTCGCAAGCAGGGTCTCTTCAAGCCGTCCGACGTTCTTGGCCTTGATCCCCAAATGGTCTGCGAGTTCTGGTAAGGAGACCCTTCCAGCATAGAATTGTGAGAACGCCAACTCGAGGAACGCACTTCCGAGATACGCGGCCTGCGTGTTGTAATAATTACCACCTGTCCCACGATCCATCTCGGCGAATTCTCTATGCCACTCGAGCACCTGCGACTTGTACTCGCTTTGAGTGACCCGCCCAGCATCGAGTAACCGCGTGAGAACCACCTCACGGCTGACCTTGAAGGCCGATGCAGTTTGGGCAATGGCATCGTCGAAGGGCGGCGCACGGAAATCGGTCCAGGGGAATACGGACTCAGGGAGAAGGAACTCCGCGGCGAACCGGTTGCAGGCGACCTCGACCCGACCGGCCTCTCCGGTGAGGCGATCCACGAAGCTCGAATCCACCCTCGTAATACTGCTTACATCAAAGAGAACGTGGGCAAGCTCGTGAAAGAGCGTAAAGATCTGCCGCGAAAAAGACGTGCTGTTGTTGACCACAATGACTGGGAACTCTGGGTGGTCGAGGCAGAATCCAGAGACATCACGCTGCTTGAACGACCGCTTGAACACGAACACGCCGGCGCCTTCAATGGCCTCGCGCCACACGCGCATGGCAACTCGCGTCGACGTCCAGGCGGCCTGGTCTTGCAGGCTGATGCCGAAATAGGCCCGAGCGCGCTGAGCAAACGTAGTGACGTCCGTCGTGGAGGCCTTTAGATCCTCCCAAATTCGACGGCGTGCCGGATTCCTGCCTTCACTCAGGTCTTGGAGTGAGAACTGGAAGGCGCGCGCTTCACGCAGGGCGAGTAGGGTGTCAGCCCCCAGGGAGTCTCGCACCGGATCGGGAAGAGTACGAAACTCGGACGTCGGAGGTGCCTCGTCAGGAGGACTGGGCAGGAAGAACAGCGCTACGGGGCGTTTGTATACGCGCTCGGCCAGCGTCTCAAGTTGGATGTACGTCGGAAGCCGATCGCCCGCCTCCCACGCCGCCAAGTCTTCCTCCGACTTTGAAATCCGCGACGCAGCCTCGCTGAGTGAGAGCCCCGACTGTGTACGTGCCCATCGGAGGACGTCCGGGTTCAATGAGGTAGCTCGAGTAACCATGGGGAGAAATTACACTCCAGAGCCGTGGACTGCACCATGGCTGATTGGGACGCGGGGGCCGGATGACCCGGTCAGGCAGCCGCTTCAAAGAGCACAGCTTCCGCTAACTCGTCTGAGGTGATGCCGTAATCCTCGAGGATTGCCTCCTGAGACTCACCGGCGTCCAGGCGCTGAGCGATCGCTCTCGTAGAGATGCCTCTGCGGACCAAAACCGGCCGGCCAAAGGAGACAAATGGGCTCAGGAGAATCACGCGACCGTCCCGTATACGAGGCGTCTTCCCGAACGGGTAGAACTCACTTGGGAGGGCCAAGTCATCGTATTCGACCCGCTCGAGGAATTGTTCAAGAACGGTGCGAATGGCGAACTGCTGTGAGGGGGAAAGCTCCAGGAGATCACTGTACCGATCTAGGAAAAGCGTCCCCGCAGACATCCTCAGATCAGGACTGACGAGAAGTCGGTCGATCCCGAACTCGGTCTGAGCGAAGTCTATGGCCTCACGGACCAGGCTCATGCGGACGACGTCATGCCCGGTCCGCAAAGCTCGGAGCACGTGGGCTTCGATGAGATTCGTGAATGACAGCCGGGGGTCACTGGGGTCCGGACGTTGGATCACCGGTTCAAAACGGGTCCTGGCACCGCGCGGACCATACGTGTCGCCCGGCCCGCCTCCGGAAAGGAATAGAGAGGGCGTTCACGGGGATCATGACCCGCGTACAGTTCGTGCTCGGCTAGTAAGGCAGTATTGGTCATTCTCCTCAGATGCTGATCGCCAACAGGTGCACCGTTGAACCCCCAAGTTGCTACAGATGTTTCTATGCCGCTAGTGGAAAAGCGCTTGCCCGCCTCCTCGAGTGACCATGGGGAGAAATTACACTGAAGGGCCGGGAACGACACCATGTCTAATTGGGACGGGCGGGCTGCATGACCCGGTTACTCCACCCCGTCAGTTAGAGTCAATGATGTGATCTTAACGGTAACTCCCCCTGGAACTCGTTGTGCTAAACGATGTTACAGGTTCCGCATAGTGAAGCGTTGGAGGCGGATGGCGTGCCGCTGCGGGCCAGGGTAGTGACGTACTCTCGGCGCGCATCGCCGGACTCCCCGGTCATCCAGGACGTTCCCGCGGGAACGCGCGCGTGAGTTGCGTCATCCACCGCAACCGAAAATACGAGGTCCTGCGGCCGGTCTCCTACATATATAGAGAGACACCCAAATTTACGCAGTTGGGAGACATCCAGTTTTACGCACCGGGTGTCTTCAAGCGGTCTTGATTTCACCTCCTTCGTTCGGGGGTGAAGAAGCGGGCTGGTTGAGCAGGCGGTCGAGGGGTCGGCACCCCACGAGCCTCAAGAGTTGGTTCGCGTGCGGGAGACGATTCTCAGGACCACCTTCCGCGAGACGCGCGAACACCTGGGTGATGTATTCGACGACTTTCCGAGCAAACTCGAAGACCCTGGTTTCGTCGAGGGCCGCCACGTGCAGACGGAGACCGGCAAACGCTCACGCTTCGCGAACGCAACGTCTATCCCAATGACGGCCTCGTTCACTGTGCTCACCCGACCTGATTACGTGGAAACCGTGCGCCGAACATGGCATCAGAGTCACCTGCCGGCAGTCTATCCGCAAGCGGCCACTCACCGCTCTTCCGGCGGTCTCGTTCGGTCATGGGCACGCCCCGTCCAGTTGGATAGCGTCGTTCTCGACTCCGGATAGTTCCGGATCTACGAAAGGGCAGCTGCAGGGTGCTAAAATCATGTCCGACGATGCTGTTGGTGAAGTGGATACCGACAATTCCAAGGCGATTGCCCAGAAGTTCATGACTTCTGAAATCTGGGCCTCCGTCATCAAGAGTGGATTCAAGTGGGTGGCGCTCGTCGGGATCTCCTTCTTCGCATACAAATCAGTCGTGGCCCTTTCGGGTACAACAACAGTCGCGGACATCGGAGTCTCTGTCAGGGCCTTTGCTAGCGTCAAGGTCAGTGAGGTAATAGCATGGCTGTTGACCGCCCTGGGCATCGGATATGGCGCCAGCCAAAAAAAGCTCCGACGCGACGTAGTCGAACGCTTGCAGGGCCGGATCAAGATGCTTGAGAAGCAGATCGACCCCGGTCGTACAACGAGCACGTTGACCGAGCGGGGAGAAACGCGGCAGGGGGATACACTATGATCTACACGGTAATCGCTACCACTGTCTCGCTGGTCGCACTGTACTCCATCGTGTTCTGGCTCTATAGAGACTACCAGATAGATCGGTTCCGCCAGACCATGTTTCGGGTCAGAGACGACCTCTTCGATCTCGGTGCAGCTGGCGAGGTTGCCTTTGATCATCCGGCCTACTGCGCCCTTCGTAGCCTCCTCAACGGCTACATCAGGTTCGGACATCGGGTGAGTATCCTGCCAGCGATCATCTTCACTTATCGCCTCACGGACGACGAAAAGCGCTGGCTTGATGAGCAAGACTATGACGGTTGGTGGCTGAGCCTGACCAATGACCTTCCGTTGCCGACAGCCAGAAAGCTCGACCACCTCCGTGCCAATGCTGGCCACGTCGTGCAGCAGCACCTGATCCTCGGATCGCCTCTACTTGTATCTACGGTCATTCCCGCCGTCATCTTGATCATCGCCGTGTGGCTCCCGTTTGAATTTGGTCGCACCGGCTGGCAGAGAATGACAGAAAGCGTTGAAATGGCAGCCAGGACTCTCGGACAGGCTACCTAGTAGCAACTCGCTCTTGCACCGGCCCGCCCCATTAGATAGCCCCCGCCACCTCGAGGAACTGCTCATACCGCGTGGTGAGAAGCCTGATTGACGGCTGCTGCTCCGGGCTGCGCGGGAGCGAAATCTTGGTTCCGTGCAGCGCCTGGATCGCGTGCTCCAGCGTGGGGCCGTCTGATTCGGCGAGGAGATCTGCCCGCACCTGGATGACATGATCTGGACGCACGCCGACGAAGAATCGGTCGAAGACGGAGTGGTGAAGCCGGCAAAGAGCCATGCCATTGCTCACTACCGGTTCACCGTCGGGCTCCGAGTCTGGGATGATGTGGGCCGCGTCCAGCAATTCGGCGTGCTTCAATCGGCAAAAGGCACACTGATGCCGGTACGCCTGCAGCACCCGCTCGCGGAACGCTTGCTGATGAAGTCTACGCCGGGCCAGGGTAGTCACATACTCTCGGCGGGCCTCGCCAGATTCCGCAGTCGTCCATGGCGTTTCCGCGGAAACGCGGGCGTGAGTAACGTCATCCACCGCAACCGAAAAGACGAGGTCCTGCGGTCGGTCTCCAACGATGAATACAGGCCAGGTCGCGACATACTTACCGGGAACGAGCCCGTGAAAGTAGATAAGTGGCAGCCGCTCATCCATCGCGAAGCGGAGCCCGCGGTTGTCGCGGTGGCCTGGATCCGTGCCCCGATACCGATACTGCAACAGACCGTCGGGCCCGAAGGCATCGTCGTAGGGGCCCTTGGGTGACGTTGTGAACGACAGCGGAATATCGAGTACAGCTGGTTTGAAGATCCCCTGCGGACCCAGCATGGGCACCCGTTGACCCATGAATTGGAAGCCCTCAGCCAGCAGGGTACGGGGCAGCACGTCTCCGTGGATCGTGACCTGGGCCGAGAGCCAATCGAAGGCCGCGGTCCTGACCCGTGCATCGTTGGCTCGGTCGAACACTCTCGTCCCTCTTGAGGTGAGAATCGCTTAGCCACCATTACGCTTCGGCAGGGTATCCGCAAGCTCAGGCCCCGCCGGCCGCCGTGCCCTACAGCCACTCCTCCATCATCTCTTCGTCTTCGCCCTCATCCACACCGTCGTCGACCACCTCATCCTCCACCGACCCATCGACTACTTCGGGCGTGATGATGAGCAGTGGCTCGAGGATGTCGTCTCCGTCCTCCCGGCGGTCGTCTTCGCTCATGCGGGGATTCCTATCGTGATCAGGGTCCTTCTCTGACCCCATCAGCGCTCCGCATTTTCTGGTCAAGAGGGATCACATCTGGACAGAGTAGCACAATCATGCTATTATTTCATAGGTTCTACCCTTACCCTTTAGCCCTGCGAGGCACCTGTGGTTCGTACTGTCACACTCCGTAAGATGGGTGGCTCTATCGGTGCCACGCTACCCAAGGATCTGGCTGACCGTCTGCATCTCGATGTAGGTGATCAGGTATTCGTGGTCGCTACCGAGAAAGGTATCCTCATCACCCCTTACGATCCGACTTTTGATAAGGCGATGGCGGCCTACCGCCGCGGGGCGAAAAAGTACAAGAACGCCCTTCGTGAACTCGCGAAGTAACCTTCTCCCTTGCCAACCGAACCCACCTGGCTTGAGCGCCCGCTTGTCGAGGCACTTCATGCTGACCAGATCCTCGAGCATGGAGGCAGTATCGGCATCCGAGACGAGGGGCTGCTCGAGTCCGCCCTGGCGCGCCCGCAACAGAAGTGGCACTACGAACCCGGCACAGACCTGGCGACCCTTGCAGCCGCATACGTCTTCGGCGTCGCCAAGAACCATCCCTTCATCGACGGGAATAAGCGGACCGCTCTCGTCACTGCTTACACCTTTCTCGCGATCAACGGACTTGAGCCCGCCGATGGATCTCTTTCAGAAGAGGAGCTCGCGTCTTGGATCCGATCCCACCTCACTCCCTGGGTAGACTAGATCCGCCACCCTCTTCAGTTGGCGGCTAACTCCTTCGAGCAGCGATCTGAAAAGCCCGGTCCTCAAGGACCGCACGCGCAGACGAGTTTGACGGGCGAATTTGAGTGAAATTAGGCAGTTTAGCGTTTTAGGCTAAACTCGCTAATTAGTGTATAACTCCGTGTCTAGGCGGGCACCAACCGTTCGACTGTCACACCCACCCGTTACCTTATCTCTACGCCCCAAACCGGGGCGTCCCGGCGATTTATGGCAATTGCAACCGGGTAATCAAGGTGCTAAAGGGAGACCATCATGCCGCACAGAATGTGGAAGCACACCTGCACTGAAGACGGCTCGGCGTT
>JAZDCZ010000038.1:0-52330 GCA_036679605.1 Gemmatimonadota bacterium | reverse complement strand
ATCCATCGGGCGGCCGCCGTCGCGTACGCGCGAGGATGCGCGCCTCCAGCTTTGGCGTCACGACCGTCGCCACACGCCCGCGATAGCACGACTCCAACCCGGCCACCCTCGCAGACAGAAACCGGACCTTCCATCGCCGCACATACGGCGCATACACTCCCAGAGCGTGACTGATCGTGGCGTAGGAATCACCTGCCGCAAGCATCAAAATCAATCGCGCACGACGGACATCTTCCGCCCGCGCCTTGCGCGAGCGTACTCGCGCGGTCAACGTGTGCCGCTCCGACGGCGACAACCGAATACGATGAGTTGGCATAGCACAATATACACGACAACCACTACCGAATCAATTGTTACAGTCCACTAGTATGCCGATCGAGGCGTGCGGCGTGCACTCAGAGTCGCTCTGTGTCAACATGCCGAATACCTCGCACCTGTTGATAGCGCAAACAGGACGGCGTCCGCTTGATTGGTTCCCAGAAATGTCAATGGCGACTCACGAGTCGCCTTGAGATTTACGGCCCGACAGCGTGTTACGTCAAGTAGCGCGTTGGAAGCCAAGCACAGACCTTCGGCCGGACTCGAAATACGAGAGGCAGGCGGTCAGAATATTGCAAAAGTGTAACGTTCTGACCGCTGCGGTCAATTCATTGCAGAACTGCAATATTCTTGTCGCACGGCTGACGGGACCTTAATGCAAATCTCACCGAGCATTCATGCAACATGTGGGATAGTTGGCATTCGCCGTACCCACGCGAATTCGGGTGTAGCCATTTGAGCCGAACGAGCACTTAGTGGGTGAGGGAATCGCTAAGCCGTGATCTCAAGGTAAACTCCAAGTCCGATGGCTCGTCTTGGACATGGGTGTCGCGTTTTGGGTCTTGTGCCGGGTGACGATCCGCCAGCAGAATATGGAATAGCCTCAACCCGGAGTGGGGGTATCGCCACATGACAATTACATCATCGAGCTACTCAACCGGTGTACTAGCCCTGATCGCACCTCGCCGACAAGCGGCGAAAGTCTTGCTCACGGTCGTTCTGACGACAACCGCCTGCGACGGCCGTGGCCAAATAGCTGAACCGCAGGCCGAAATGCTGCGGGGCATCATTGAGTTCGAAGGTAACCCGGTGCGGATCACGGCGCCGGATAGCGTCGTGCTTGGCGCACCGGCAACAATTGATGTGACCACCTACGGGGGCGGTTGTGTCAGCAAGGGCGAGACGCGAGTTACAGTGGAGGACTTGTCGGCCGTGGTAGAGCCGTTCGACCGCTTCACTGCGCCACCTCCGGATGCGGCGTGCACGGACATCCTGCGCCGACTTAGCCACGTGGTGACCATCAAGTTTACGAAGCGTGGCGTCGCGACGTTGCAAGTCCGCGGTCGCCGAGTGCCCGGAGACGAATTGCTCGAAGTAGAACGCACAATCGTCGTCCAGTAGCCGCGAGAGTCCTTGCGGTTCACGGGATACCGATAAAGAACCGTTCCGCAGGGACGACAAGCTAGTTCATAAAAGGAGGACGCGTGATATGTTGCGATTATCTCACAAACCATGGCCCATCGCGTTCATCGCAATCGTAGCGAGCTGTCAGCCGGACGCCCCAACAGCTCCTCCCGACCTGAAACTGGACCAGACCAACATACAGGTTGGCGTTGCGCGCCACAGAAACTTCGATGACCAACTCGCTAGTCTCGCTGATGAGCTTCCGGGGTTCGGGGGGCTCTTCTTCGATTCGACCGGACGCCTGATTCTCCGCCTCACGGACCTAAGCCGCCTTGAGGCATTCAGGCCAAGAATCACGGAGTTTCTCATAAGAGACGCTCAGGGAAATACTGCCCTCATAGCCGAGGGCACGAGACAAGCGGACGCCGCAGGTGCACAAGGAAGCTCAGTACGACTTCCGTCAGCTGCATACGTGGTACCAGCAAGTTGTAACCGCGGTCGGGGCGGATGATGGGGTAACGATGACCGACATCGACGAGCTACATAATCGCATCATGGTCGGCGTGGCGGATGCCAGTCGGATCAGCTCGGTTAGCGCGGCTGTTTCGCGGCTGAATGTTCCCACTGACGTCATCGTTGTGGAGCAAGTCGACCCCGTCGAGATAGAGCTGTCCCTGAGAGATCGCACTAGGCCGCTGGTCGCGGGAGTGGAAATCAACTCTACTGTGGGGACATGCACGTTTGGTTACAACGTTGCCCACTGGTTCAACGGGGAATTCCAAGAGGAGCATTTCGTAACGAACGCGCACTGCACTACGAGCTTCGGACAGGTGTTCAATATGTCGATGGGTCAACAAGTGTCGTCCGACATCATTGGAACTGAGAGTGTCGATCCGCCACTCTTTACCAACTCATCCGACCCGCGTTGCCCGGTTGGCCGGCAGTGCCGGTACTCTGATGCAGCCCTCTTCCTCTACAATGGTACCTCGTTCAATCATGGCATCGTAGCATGGCCCAATGTCGGTAGTATCAACTACTCCAGCACCAATACCATCACGGGGGGCGGGGATCCCATCGTGGGGTTGACAGTTCACAAGGTCGGTCGGACGACCGGACACACCACGGGCGTAGTTAGCGAAACGTGCGTTGACTTGGCCCAATTTTCCGGGGGCTTCGACACCGGGCGAACGATGCTTTGCCAGGTTCGAGGAAACTACAACTCTGGCGGGGGTGACAGCGGCTCACCGATCGTGTGGGTCTTCCCCGATGGCACGCTCGTAAACACAGGGATACACTGGGGAAGCGGCGGCGTATTCAGCATGGCCAATGAATGGGTGCGCGAAATGCGCGAACCATTCGGTGTCGGTCATGGCGTTTGTACGAGCATATCGTGTGCGCCACCACCTCCGCCACCGCCGCCCCCTTCCCTGAATGTTACGATCTTTGGTCCCACGATGGTTCCGCCGGATGAATCCTGCTTCTATGACTCGGCGGTATCGGGCGGTACGGGAATCTACTCATATGTGTGGCGCAGGAACGGCGTTCAGATAGGGAGCGACAGTTACGTGACCGTCTGGACGGGAGATCTGTCGCGTTACACCTTGAGGCTCAATGTGTCGGATACCGGTGGTGCCGACGGGTTCGATCAGTTGTCTGCTACCGTCAACTCTCAGGCCCCGCCGTGTCTCAACTGAACCGGCCCGCCCGCGGTGCCGTCGGGTCCGATATGTTTCTTCTAACGGTAGGACATTATGTTATTCCGTTGAGGTCACGTGCTGAGTCCCGGTGTGGCGGTCACCGCTTAGCTGGTTCGAACGTTTCCAATGGCGGAGGTTCTTGTATGGGTGTGCTAGCTGATCCGGTTGACTTACTTGCGCTGCTTGGTAGCACAAGACTGCCACTCATCCGAATGGCACTGCAAAGCTTGCGAAGGGTGTTGGCGGCGCTGCTGTTTGGTCCCCTATTGTGGGCTTGCGGCGGCGTTGGACCGGACGCTGCCAGCCAGTGGGTCCAGCTCGGTCTTGAGGGCCAGGTAGTAAGATCCGTGAGCCAGACAGATTGGGGCCTGTTTGCAGGGACGCGTTTTGGTGGCGTTTTTCGCCTGGCTAGAGAAGCCAATGACTGGGAATCACTGGGACTGAGTACCGTAATCATCCAGTCAATTATCTTCGTCCCGGGCACGCCCAGCCGGTTACTCGTTGGATTAGACCCGCAAGAGGTTTTCCAGATTACGGAGGCAGCCATCTACGCAACCGAAGACAGCGGTAGAACGTGGTTTGCCTCCGACGGTGGCATGGCCGCAGCTAACGGAGGAATGTTCTGGGCCCCATCGCTCGCGGTCGACCCGCGCCGACCACGCCGGCTGTTCTGGCAACTTGGGTCTTTGATCCTGCGATCCGACGATGCCGGTCTCACATGGGACTTTGTTCTAGGCGACCCCAAGGAAAACGGCGGAGCTGATGCCACCAGTATCGTAGCATCCGCCGACGTCGACGGCCAGATATTTGCTGCGGTCGGCAGCCCCCTTGGAACGTTTCTTGTGTACCGAAGCACGGATGGGGGTGACACATGGGATTTTGTGATCCCTTTCCCACGCAATGAGATTTCAATATTCACTCTCGTCCTAGGCCCGGGTGGGCAGACCCTGTGGGCCAGCATGGGCGGACTCATCGCTCGTTCTGATGACGGCGCCGATAGCTGGCAGATCTCTCTGACGGGTATCGGTAACGCAAAGCTGGTTTTTGCCGGTGCCGACCTGATGGCCCCGCAATTCTTGCTCGATATCAGCAATGACTCGTGCGGTGATACGAATGGCGAGTTTAATCATGGATCCTTGGCGCTCCATCGCTTGCGGGGAGGTGCTGAGGTGTGGGACGAGATACCCGTTCCGCCCGACGTATGTGGCGCTCTTGCGTCGACGGTTGATTCTCAGGGCCGACTCGTGATTGGTACCGCGGGTTCCGGGGTGTGGCGATGGTCACCGTAGAATAGGAACTGTGTACGTAAGAAGTGCGTCCTGTAAGGACGCTGGTCTTGGCCGAGCCCGCCCTCGTTAGGGCGGGACTCCTAGCGCCTTACCGCCCAACCAACTCCACGTCGATGTCTCCCAACACTGCCTTGATTGAGATGTGAAGCCGTGACCTCGCTCCGCCGTAGTTCCTTGACACGTATCCCGAGCCGCGCTTCTCAAAGCCCGAGTCATCGAAGCTGGCGAGGAAGCGGCTTACATCTACCGTGACGCCGAGGTCTTCGGGTAGACGTAGAACGAGCTGTCCCAATCCGAGCTTGATCTGTGCTTCCGTGTCGTCGGCTAGTTCGCTTCCGGTAAAGTCCAGTGTCACGTCCCCCACCCCACCCTCGAACACGATGCGCTTGCACCGGGAGTTCCCTAGGTGTTCGGCGTGGAACTCAGCCGCTCCAGCATTCATTGTCAATTCCGAACAAGGCGTCCGGTTAGGACGACTGAAGCCGACAGTTACCTTGGCCGCGCCCACTTTGATGGAGGCATGGGTGATCGATAACCCGCCGAGTTCGATGTGTGCCTCGGCGGCTCCCATGCTCATTGTGAGACGAGTAGGAACTTGCGGAGCCAGTGAGAGATCCAATCGCTGGGCGGTCTTGAGCTTCCCGAGCCTGATGTTGTCACCTCTCGACTTCAGGCTGAAGTTGAGCGACCCGGGTCTGTAACGCGTCACCGGTCGATACTTGTCCTCATCATAGTAGATCTCGCCCTGGTATAGCGTGCGGCCATCTCCCGGTACGAGCTGGAGTATGCCGGCCGCGAACTCGACGTTTACTCGCAGAGATTCCTCGTTCTGGGTCAGCCGAGTGGCGGTCACCGTTCGGAACGACTGGGCGTCTACAAGCCCGGTCGCTAGAAAGACCAAGCCAAGAGTGATGCTGAAGGTCCGGATAGTCGATGCGCTCATCGGCGCCTCCGCCTTGCACGTGCGGGCACCCGCATCGCCGGTGTCTCTTGCGAAGGTTCATAAAGATATTCGTCAGTAAGTGCTTGATCGAGCTGCCTGGTGAACGTCCCGCGGATACCGCCGCGCGAGAGGATCATGGCGCCGAAACCGGCAGTGGCAATCATCCACGTTAGCATCAGCGCACTCACTGCGGCGATCTCACCGGCCACTGGAACCCATCCGAACAGCACGGCCGGGACCCAAATCGCCAGCAGCGCGGCGAGGCCGTAGACGATGTAGCGATAGGACAGCCACCCCCCGACGTCTTTGCCCTGCGCCATTTTGCGTCGCAGATACACTTCGCCAACCGACCGCGCGACCGCCAGATATCCGGCAACTACGGCCATCGCCGTAGCAACTACGAAACCGGCGATCGCAAAGGGGACTGCTACGACCCCGATCACGGTCAAGACCAGTCCTAGAATGATTGCTCCGAGTACCGGAAAGATCAGTGGTTGGGCTACCAGCCCAGTGACGAACGATCGCCAGAAAGATTGGCGGACTGTGTCCGCTACGATTTCCAACTGCCGCGGTCCAAAGAAAGCCAGGCCAAATCCCATCGCTCCCAGGCCGATGAACGCCGCGAGTAAGCTGGCAACGTCGGTGCCGAATTCGATAAGCCCAGAGGGCCGCGGGGCGATCAGTCGTTCTGCCCGGGCTGTTTCTCGCGCTGCATCTCTTGCGGCTCCGCGTGCCACTCTCACCTCCTCGCGGATTTGCTGTCGCAAGGCCTCCAAATCAAGCGCTTCGAGTGCTTCTAAACCCACCAGTTCGCCGGCCAGGGCCTTGTCGAGTCCATCAAGGGATATGTCCGTCACGCGCAACGGCTGTCCGGGCCCCACGGGTTCGGCCACCGGTGCCGGTGTGAGCTGGGCGAACGGTTCCATCATGCTGTTGAAAGCGCGTAAGCCGGACTCCGGTAACCCGCTCATTTTCCAGTTCTTGACCGCATCCAACATCTCGGCTGGATCCATCTGGCTCGCCTTACTCACAACGGTTTGCCAGGCCGTCTCCAGGTCGCCACCACGTTCGTAGCGTGCAACCTCGCGATCGTTGACCCGAACTTCTCCGGCCACGAGCGATACCTTGATCGAGTTGCCATCGGAAAGTTCGAATGTCAACGCGGAGCCACGACGAGAGACAACAGATGAGTGTGCTACAACCCGCGCGGTGTTTCTTTCCTGTATGCTCGCCTGTGCCAGCGCGACCTCTGGTAGCGTCAGTGAAAGCACCAGGGCCACGAGCAAGGATCGTGGTGCCTTATTGAATTGCATTTAGCTCTGTCCCCGCGGCACCATGATGATGCATGAGTTTGTATAGCACCAGCGCATTGATCGCGATTCCGGTCGCGAGAATTGCTCCGGATGCCAGAAGTGCGGATAACGAAACGGCGACGCTGCCTGTTGCAGCGTAGATGTCGCGCGCGATTGCAGCGATTAAGCCCAACGTAGCCCGCCAGGCCGGGATGCCCACATTCTGAAAGGCAGTCCCCACGAAAGCTGCGACTGCGGCCGAATTGACCGTGACTAATGTCACAACGATGGATATTGATACTGCAGATGTTCCCGCGAACCCTCCCAGCAGCCACCAAATCTTGCCGGTTTCAATCAATTTGCGGCGGCGTCGCGCTAGACTCTGCACCCAGCGTGGAGCCGGCAGCATCACCTGTGACATGATGGAATCTTCAAAGTCGGCGCTCGGAGAGAAGTGCCCCATGAGCGCCAACTCTCGATCCAGAAGATCATCCGGTTCGTTTTGATCGGTCGGGTTCATCGTAAAGTCTTGCATTCTAGTGCCATCCTACGACCCTTGGTCGTTAGAGTTTCAGTCTCCTTAACTAGTCTCGAAGTGGTTCCAGGAGTTCCCGCAACTCCGCTCGAGCGCGGTGAATGTAGGTCTTAATAGTACCGAGCGGCAGGTCCAATATTTCGGAAATTTCTTCGTATGGACGTCCCTCGACGTGTCGCAATATGATACATGCCTTGTATTCAGGTCTGAGGGTGGCGATTGCCCGTTCTATTGCCGATCCCAACTCGCGTGCTTCCAACTCTTCGAGCGGACTCTCCGTGGTATCGCCGATCTTGAGTGCCGTAGCCTCGATGCGGTCTGGCGTAGTTGCATCGGGCCCGCCCTCGAGGGAGAGCGTATCGAGTTCCTTGCGTCGCAGGTGGTCGATGGTCGCATTGTTCGCAATCTTGAAGATCCAGGATGAGAACTTGAATTCCGAGCGGTATCGTTCGATCGCGTTTAGCACCTTGATGAACGTTTCCTGTGCCAAGTCTTCTGCAAGTTCGCGATCGCGCACCATGCGATAGATGAGCGAGAAAACCGGTCGCTGGTAGCGGCGCACGAGTTCGCGGAAAGCCGCTTCCCGGCCGCTCCGAGCTAATTCGACGACCTGTTGGTCGGTTGCGGTAGCTAGATCGATGGAGGGCGCCATATGGCTACAGGCATCTACGCCCAGCTCTCAAGTAGGGTTTCAATTTGCACCATCTTGCGGCAAGTTTAAGCGTACCAGTACCTTTCGCGCCATGCCCGCCCCCCCCACCTTGGGTCACTCCTCAGCCACCGCAGCAGAGAAGCGGACGTACGTGAAGCAGATGTTTACCGCCATCGCGCCGCGGTACGACCTACTGAATCATCTCCTAAGTCTTAACATAGACAAGCGCTGGAGACATGCCGCCGTCAAGCGGCTGGATTGGGAGCGAGCCCCGTCGGGCGTGTACCTTGATCTCTGCGCGGGCACTCTCGACCTCGCCGCCGAGCTGGCTAGTCGTCCGAAATTCGAGGGTCAAGTGGTGGGCGCGGATTTCGTGGTGGAGATGCTGGCGCTTGGCCGCGACAAGGCCGATCGGGTCCGGGCTGTTGGGGCTGATGCTCTTGCTCTGCCGTTTCCCGCCGCCCATTTCGACGGATGCACAGTGGGTTTCGGAATAAGGAATTTGACAGATATTCGAGCCGGCCTGCACGAGATAGCCAGAGTACTCCGTCCGGGGGGACGTTTGGTGGTCTTGGAGTTCTCGACACCAACCACGTGGCCGGTTCGATCGCTCTATCTGTTCTATTTCAAGCATCTGTTGCCCCTGATAGGACAGATGATATCGAGGCACTCGTCGGCGTATAGCTACCTGCCGGATTCCGTTGCAGGTTTTCCCGACTCGGGCCACTTCAAGCAGCACCTCTCCTCGGAGGGTTTTCACAATGTTGGTGACCGTACGCTGACGCTGGGGATAGCTACACTCTATTGGGGAACTGCCGGTGGCTGACAATCTCCGTGAGTTTATTCAGGAACTCGACCGACAAGGCGAACTGACGAGGATCTCCCATCCGGTTTCGGTGGTACACGAAATCACCGAAGTGGCGGACCGTTGCATGAAGAGCAGCGGAGGTGGTCCGGCGCTGGTATTCGAAACCCCGATCCTGGCCAGCGGTACCTCGAGCGACATTCCGGTGGCAATCAACTTGTTCGGGTCCATGCGGAGAATCTCTCTCGCTTTCGGAGTCAGAAGTCTCGATGAGATTGCGTTACGTATTTCGGAATTGATCAAGTTGAAGGTCCCCGAAGGATGGCGGGAGAAGTTGGCCACGCTGTCGAAGGTTGCGGAGGTCGCCAAGTATCCACCGCGCATAATATCGGGCTCGGCGCCATGTCAGGAAATTGTGCAGCAAGGCCCGGACATAGACTTGGCCGGTATGCCAATCATCAAGTGCTGGCCGGAAGATGGTGGTAGCTACATAACGTTGCCCCAGGTCGTAACTAGGGATCCGTCCACCGGCATCAGGAATGTGGGCATGTACCGCGTCCAAGTATTGGAGAGAGATCGTCTTGCCATGCACTGGCAGCGTCACAAGGTAGGCGCAGCGCATTGGCGTGAGATGGCGGAGCGGGGCAAGAAGATGCCTGTTGCAATTGTCTTGGGCGGAGATCCCTCATCGATATACTGTGCGTCTGCTCCGTTGCCGCCCAACATCGACGAGTACGTGTTCGCAGGATTCCTGCGCCGCAAGCCGGTGCGTCTCGTGCGGGCAGTCACGAACGATCTCCTGGTCCCGGCCGAAGCGGAACTGGTGATCGAAGGGTACATCGATCCATCCGAACCGCTGGTGACCGAGGGGCCATTCGGCGATCACACCGGGTTCTACTCGCTGGCGGACGAGTATCCTGCGGTGCACGTTACGGCGGTGACGATGAGGAGCCAGCCGATCTATCCCACGACAATCGTGGGGCGCCCACCGATGGAGGACTACTATCTAGGGCACGCCACCGAGCGGATCTTCCTTCCCCTCTTGAAGCTCAACTTGCCCGAGATAGTGGATTACCACATGCCGGCCGAAGGGATTTTTCACAACCTGGTCTTCGTCAGCATCGACAAGCAGTTTCCCGGGCATGCTCAAAAGGTAATGAACGGCCTTTGGGGGCTGGGTCTCATGTCTCTGGCGAAAGTGTTGGTGGTTGTCGACCGAGACGTCGATGTGCGAAACCCGGAGGAGGCATGGTGGGTAGCGCTCAATCATATGGACCCGGAGCGCGACATCCGTTTCACCATGGGCCCGATCGATGTGCTGGACCATGCCAGCCGTGCCTTTACCTATGGCTCGAAGATGGGGATCGATGCCACGAAGAAGTGGCCGGAGGAGGGGTTTGACCGGGAGTGGCCCGGGAGGATTGAGATGGATAGCGAGACAAAGGAGCGGGTAGATAGGATGTGGAAGGATCTCGGAATCGATCTCAAGCCACGTGGTAGTCGATGACCACGTCGCGTCTGGAAGGCCAGACCTTTGGTGGGGAGTCGCTGCTGGTTCGGTACATCGACTTCGTCAAATTGCCGCACACGGTATTTGCGCTTCCGTTTGCCTTCCTGGGAGTCGTTTACGCGTCTGCCCACACGCAGGCGACCCTCGTTCAAGGGCTCCTGGTCCTGGTAGCCTTTGCCTCCGCCCGCTTCGCCGCGATGGGCTTCAATCGCATCGCCGACCGCCACTACGACGCGATCAACCCGAGAACCGCTAATCGAGAACTGCCCACCGGCCGGCTGAGCCTGACACAAGCCAAGTTGGCTGTGGCCGCCGCCTCGGCCCTGTTTGTGGCCGCCACCGCCGTGCTGAATCCGCTTTGCCTCAAGCTCAGTCCCATAGCGTTGGTGTGGATCCTGGGTTATAGCTACGCGAAGCGGTTTACCAGTTTGGCTCATCTTTGGCTCGGCGGAGCATTGGCCATCGCTCCCGTTGGGGGGTATCTGGCTGTAGCGGGCTCATGGAGCAACCCATGGTGGACGCTCCTCGTTTTGTCATGCTCCGTACTCACTTGGGTGGCCGGATTCGACATATTCTATGCCCTGCAAGACGAGGCATTCGATCGAGAATATGGCCTCAAGAGTGCTGTGGTGCTCCTGGGCAGGGCCCGGAGCATCATCTTCGCTAAACTGTTGCATGGTATCACGATAACAATGTTAGTCTGGTTCGGATTTGGTGCCGGTCTAGGTGTCTGGTACTACCTCGCCATAGCGGTTGCAGCAGGATTGCTCGTGTGGGAGCACCAACTAGTCAGACCCGGTGACCTGAGCCGCTTGGATGCGGCGTTTTTCCGCATGAACGGGATCATCAGCATCGTCGTCCTGGGCGGTGCCTTGGGGGATCGATTGCTATGACGAAATCGGCGCACGGCTCGAGCAATGAACCCTGGGTTTTGGCTATCACGGGAGCGTCGGGAGCACCATACGTGGTGCGATTGCTCGAGGTGCTGGTGGGGGCGCTCGTGCCCATCGAATTGATCGTGTCGGCCCACGGCTGGCGGTTGCTCGAAACCGAGTCCGGCCTGGCCTCCCTCGAGCAGTTGCGTGGTGCCACGGGCGGAGACTGGCCCAACGTTGAGGTGTTCGACGATGGTGACCGCGGGGCGGCTCCAGCCTCGGGCTCAGCCAGGAGTGCCGGCATGGTGATCTGTCCGTGCTCGATGGGAACCGTCTCGGCCATTGCTAACGGAACCAGCCGTTCGCTCATCGAGCGGGCGGGCGACGTAGCTCTCAAGGAACGGCGTCCCCTGATCCTCGTGCCGCGGGAAACCCCGCTCTCGCTGATTCACCTGCGGAATCTCACGGCGGTCGCCGAGGCCGGAGCCACTGTGCTGCCGGCGGCTCCCGGCTTCTATCACCGTCCCGCCGCGGTCACGGATTTGGTGGACTTTGTCGTGCAGCGGATACTGGACCATATGAAAGTCGACCTCGACCTGACTCCGCGCTGGAGCGGCGGAGCTTAGGTGCGGCTCGGCATAATCTCCGACACACATGGGAAGTTGGTACCAGATGTCTTCGACATCTTTGCCGAAGTCGATCACATATTGCACGGTGGGGATGTAGGGCCGGCAGAAATACTCGACGAACTGGAGGCGCTGGCTCCAGTGACGGCTGTTTTTGGGAATGTCGATGGTTTCGACGTTCGGGGCCGCTGTCCGAAAGTAGCCCGCGTCGAGCTGGATGGACTAATTGCTTTCGTCACACACGGAGATCAATTCGGATCGCCGACCCCCGAGATTCTGCATGAAGAATTTCCCGAGGCCGATATTATCGTGTTCGGCCACACCCACAGGCCCCTACTCGAACTGGTGGACCGAACTGTCACGGCAATGAACCCGGGTTCCGCAGGAGCCGCCCGCTTCGGAATCCCCCCGTCGGTGGGCATCATGGAGTTGGAGCCAGGTATCCCGCCGAGGGCTAGAATAGTCCCGCTAACCGCCAGCTAGAATCAGGTAAGACATGTAGGCGCCGAACCCGGTTAGCAGTATCAGCCCGTCGACCCGACTCAGTTTTCTCTGACCGAAGAACATTAAGGGAAACATCGCTGCGCAGAAGGCCAACATTACCCAGTTGTCGAGTCCGAGAGCCCGAGGGTTGATTTGCACCGGCACGACTATGGCGGTAGTGCCCAAGACGGCCAAGAGATTGAATATGTTGGATCCGATTACGTTGCCGAGCGCGATCTCTTGCTCGCCCCTGCGCGCTGCCACAACACTGGTAGCCAACTCCGGGAGGCTCGTTCCCATAGCCACTACCGTGAGGCCAATGATTCGCTCGCTGACACCCCATACCTGCGCGGCTGTCACAGCACCCTGAACTGCCTGATCGGCCCCGAGCACCAGCGCTACTATTCCCAACACGACCCAGAACAAGCTCCGGCTCCAGGATGGTGCCGCTCCAGTCTCGAGGTTTGCCGCTCGCTGTACGTCCCGTTCCAGTTGAAGGGCCTCATCTCCAGCTACTTGCCGTCTCGCCAGGTAGATCACGAACAGCGTGAAGAGAACAAGGAGGCTGAGAAGAAGTATGCCTTCGGTGAAACCGATCTTGCCATTCAGGCAGAGCAGCACGACCAGGGCTGCGACGCCCAGCATGAAAGGGTATTCGATTCTTATTGTCTGTCGCTTGACACTGATCGGAAGAAGCAGTGCAGCGATACCAAGGATCATGCCGATATTGAAGATGGTTGATCCGACGATGTTGGCGTATGCTAGGTCGGTGACTCCGCGTGACGCTGCCCCGACGCTGACTGCAAGTTCCGGCAGACTCGTCCCCATTGCAACTACCGTAAGGCCGATAACGCCGGCCGAGATTCGGGTCTGTAAGGCTATCCGCGTAGCACCCTTCACGAGGTAATGACCACCGCCGAACAAGACGATCAGCCCACCAATCAATCGAAGGATAGAGATCGTCATTCTTGCAGAGATGTGTTGTCTTGGAGCCAGTCGCCTAGAGGCACAGTACGGCGCAATACCTGAGGATGTCGGCGGAACCAACTTGTGAGCAGCACCGTCTCGTCGATTGCAGTTGGTGGCAACGGCCCTGCCACGGCCTCTAGTGCTACATGCTCCGAGACGAGTGCCCTAAACGCTTCGCGCTCGATTGGCGTTCGTGGTGTGGGAGCCGATGCACGTACGGTAGCTTGGCGGATAACATAGACGCGGTCGTCGCCGTAGACTCCGGGGTCATCATATACGAAGCTCAGCGCTTCGATAGCTGCTCGCGCTCTTACCGCCGTAGCCAGGAGCCATTCCAACTGGTCGAGTCTATTGCGCCAGAGTACGGCACTCTCGAATTCGTTGCGCTCGCTGGCGGCCGTCATCTTTGCGATCACACGATCCAGGGGCGCCGCCACGCGGTATCGAAGCCGCGTGAGATCGGTTAGCGGGAGAGCGAGCGATGTCACGGCCTTCTCATTGGGGAGCCCTGGCACCTCCAACAGAATGTGGTCGCGCGCCCATCGATGGCGTGCGTCGTGGTGAGAAGCGTACCGCATTCTACGCAAGGCATGCCGCCGCGCCCGTATACCAGAAGTCGGTTCTGGAACGAACCCTTCTCCCCTTTTCCCGTCCTGTAATCACGGAAGGTAGTTCCGTGAGAAGCGATTGCCTCACTCAATACGCATTTTATCTCTCGGAGCAGCGTTTTCATCTCTGTGACGCCCAACTTCCCGGTCGGACAAGATGGGTCGATACCGGCCCGAAACAGCACCTCATTTGCATAAATATTTCCCACGCCGGCGACGCGCTTCTGATCCATCAAAGTCTTCTTGATTGCCTGCCGCGTTCCCTTGAACTGGATCTGAAAGCGCTCGAGGTCGAATTCGTCGTCCAGAGGTTCGGGCCCGATGCGGTCAGTATAGGCCCGCCACTGGCTCTCGTCCAAGAGCCAGATCGTGCCGAGCCTCCGCACGTCACGGTATGCGAAGGTTTGACCATTGCCTATTCCGATGCGGAGCACCGTATGGCGCAGCTCAGTGCTCGAAAGGTCTCGGTTGTGGACGATCAGGGTACCGGTCATACGAGGCTGGATAACCATTCTGCGGCCGGTGTCGAGCAGAAACACGGCGTGCTTCGCGCGGCGAGTCACCGACTCGATGCGGCGGTTTCTGAGTCCGGCAAGGAACTTCCTGCTAGTTACCTCCCGGAGGACGTCGGCCTTGGTGAGTTTGGGGTTGTGAAGGGTACGACCGACCAGCTGGGGTTGCAGGTCGCGGACAATTGTCTCGACCTCAGGCAGCTCCGGCACGGGCCTTCTCGCGCCAGGCAATGTCGCGGCGGTAGACTGCCCCCTCGAAGTGGATGGCCGCCGCCAGGTTGCGGCTGCTTTCCGACGCAGCCCGAACGTCGCTCCCCAGCCCGGTGGCGCAGAGCACCCTACCTCCGGAGGTCCGGAGCACTCCATCGTATTCCATGCGAGTTCCGGCGTGGAAAAGCAGGGTGTCTGGTGGCAGCAGCTCCGGAATATTGATTTCGGCGCCCGTAGTAGGAGATTCGGGATAACCGGGAGACGCGAGCACTGTGGTGACGGCTGCGCCCGTGGCTGAGCAATGCTCCGGTTTCCAAGAATCACCTGATGCTATGCTCCACATATGCTCCGCCAGGTCTATCTCCAGTATTGGGAGCACCACCTGCGCCTCGGGATCACCGAATCGACAGTTGAACTCCAATACCTTGATGCCCCCGCCCGGTTCGACCATGATCCCAGCATAGAGAACGCCCCTGTATGGTGCTCCCGCATCAGCCATATGCCTTAACACTGGGGCGATAACCTCGGAGGTAACGCGTGACAGAAGACTGCTATCGGCCAGGGAGACCGGGCTATATGCTCCCATGCCACCCGTGTTGGGGCCCTTGTCTCCCTCACCCAAGCGTTTGTGATCCTGTGAGGCCGGGAGGAGCATGATATGCTCCCCGTCTGTCATGGCGAGCACGGACAGCTCCTCGCCCTCGAGGAATTCCTCTACCAGGACCTGCTTGCCTGCCTCTCCGAATTTCCCGCCGAACATCTCGCGAACGACATCGGTGGCTTGAGATCTGGTGTCGCAGACTACGGCCCCTTTCCCGGCGGCCAGGCCCGAGGCCTTGATCACCAGCGGCTCCTCGTGAATGCCGATGTGGTCGAGGGCAGCCGCTTGATCCGTGAATACCGCGCTACTGCCGGTCGGGACACCGGCAGCCAGCATCACATCCTTCGCATATGCCTTGGATGCTTCGAGTCGAGCAGCTCTGGCGGAAGGACCGAAGGAGGTGCGCCCTGCCTCTTGGAGTCGATCTACGAGGCCCGCCGCAAGAGGAGCTTCCGGCCCGACGACAGTGAGGTCGATATCGTGGTCCGCGACTGTCGAGACCACGGCGTCGAGGTCCAGCGGGTTGACTGGGAGATTTGTGCCGAGGGCTGCGGTTCCAGGGTTCCCGGGTGCGCATAGAACGGTGGCGGTACGAGAGAGCGCCCAACAGAGCGCGTGCTCCCGACCGCCACCTCCGACCACCAGGATGTTCACTCCCCGGCGTTGTCCTTGAAGGCGTCTGAAAAAGCCTGCGCTGCGCGCTTGGCGGCATCGGTCACGCTGCCGACAGTGTCCTTGGCGGACTGTGCGTAGTGAGAGGCAGCTTCACCAATGTCGTCTACGACGGACCGCTTTTCCTCTTCCTCGCCCCGGTGGGTGTACTCTCCCGCCAGAATCTTGTCGTAGCCTCCATCTGACGTCCAGTTCTGTAGCTCCGCGGCTCTCAGCGTATGGAACGGGTGGCTAAGGCTCAACGTGTTCAGGATTTTGTACGCAGAGTCCATTGGTCCGCCCAGGGTTTCGTATTCTCGGGCCTGTTCCATGAAGGCGTCCAAGTTGGTCTCTTTTGGATCACCCCCTCCTGCCAGCCTCAGAAAAACCTGCATCGATGCCACGGGATTCTGTGTTGCCAGCAGGCCGGCTCGGTCGGCCGAGAGTTCGGCCTTGCGAGACCACTCGAGAAGGGCCAACTGGATCGGCAGAAGCGCCAAGCCAGCCAAGAATGGAAGATTGTTGAATCCGAACATCAGGATGATGAATAGCACTGTACGGTACAGAGAATGTCCGCTCATCACGTGCCCTAGTTCGTGGCCCAGGATGACGCGCAGTTCGTCGTCATCGAGTAGGCTGAGCGTGCCGGAGTTCAAGGTTATGAATGGTTCGTCCATTCCGACCGCGCCCGCATTGACCAGGGGCGTCTGGGTCACAAACAGTTCGGGTTGATTGGGCCAGTCTAGGGTCGTGGTCACCTCGGTCATGAGGCCGTGCAGGCGCGGGAACTGGTTCGGCCCCACGCGGACTGCGCTTGCCTGGAACAGCAGCCGTATGCCCCGCTCCCCAAAAAATCCGAAAACTCGTCTTATGACCTCGTCAAACCCTGGGATGGATCGCAAGGTCTGGAGTGCCGCTCGGTCTGCTGGGTGCTCCCAGGAGGTGGCCGAGATATCCTTCAGAACGATTCGGGAGCGTTCCGAAGGCAAACCGTTTTCGTCGCTCATTACTGCCTCCGATACTCAGAGAATATGGCGATAACTAAGGTTTCTGGTGGTCGCTATATCGTACGCGACCGGGTCTCCGCAGTTTCAGCCTGTGACTAGGATGCCGTGGTGGCCATCGCTTGTTCGAGATCCTGCTTCAGGTCGTCCGGATCCTCGATCCCGACCGACAGACGGACCAGCCCATCGGTGAGGCCCATCTTTTCACGCAACGGCTCAGGCACGCTGGCGTGTGTCATCGACGCGGGGTGCCCAATTAGGCTCTCGACTCCACCCAGGGACTCGGCAAGAGCAAAGATTCGAGTGTTGTTCACCACGGCACGGGCCCTCTCGAGCGAGCCGAAATCTATTGAAATCATGCCGCCGAAACCGCTCATCTGGCGGGCCGCGAGTTCATGCTGTTCGTGGCTCGGTAATCCGGGGTAGTAGATTTTTCGGACAGCCGGATGATCGCTCAGCCACTCCGCCATCATTTGGCCGGTCGCGTCGTGCCGACGCATTCGAATCTCGAGTGTCTTTATGCCCCTGAGAGCGAGCCAACAGTCTAGGGGACCCGGGACCGCGCCGGCAGCATTCTGAATGAAGCTCAGCCGCTCAGCTAAGTCTTCTCGGCTGGTTACCACAATTCCACCAACCATATCGCTGTGGCCATTGAGATACTTGGTGGTCGAATGAAGCACAAGCTCGGCTCCATGTTCGATCGGGCGTTGGAAATACGGTGATGCAAAGGTGTTATCCACCGCCAAGACGGCACCTCGATCCCGAGCAAGATCGGCTACCGCTCTCAGGTCCGTGATATGCATCATGGGGTTCGTCGGAGTTTCAATGAAGATCAACTTGGTACTGGGCGTACAGGCCGACTCGATCTCCGCAAGATCGCGTGTATCGACGAAACTAAAATTGAGGCCCAGTTGTTCGAAAACTTGAGTCATGAGCCGGTGAGTTCCACCATACACGTTCTCGCCGCAGATAACATGATCGCCCGACTGAAACAGTTTTAGAATGGCATCGGTAGCGGCCAGCCCGGACGCGAAGGCGTGTCCCGAACTCCCGCCTTCTAGGGCGGCGATGTTGCGTTCCAGTGCGTCGCGGGTCGGGTTTCGTGTACGGGCATACTCGAAGCCCTTGTGTTCGCCAAGTCTAGGGTGCACGTAAGTGGAGGTCTGGAAGATGGGCGTCATGATCGCACCCGTTATTGCTTCCGGTTCCTGCCCCGCGTGAACGGCGCGAGTCGCGAATCCGGCCGCGATGTCTTGAGGCATCACTTTCGTCATTGAGACCCAGTCTATGATGTGGAGCGGGAAGCTAACTTGAAACTCTCTTTGCGGGCAAGCAATTGTCTTGATGTGTGGTGCCTCGGCACCTTAAGTTACCCTTGAGCACCATGATGACGACCTCTTCGCTCACGTGTCTCGTGGTAGATGACGAACAAAGCCTGCGTGATGCCCTCAGTCGGGTTCTCGAGCAGGCCGGGTATCGATGTATGGTGGCTGCCTCGGGCAAGGATGCCATTGCGGTACTTGAACGTCACGAGATCTCCATCGTTCTTAGTGACATTAAAATGCCGGAGATGGATGGGATGGCCCTGCTCCGACAGATCCGCGAGCACTGGCCTAACATCGCAGTAGTCATGGTGTCTGGAGTAGCGGACGTTGACTTGGCGGTTTCGTGCCTTCGGCTCGGTGCTCTCGATTACATCACGAAGCCGTTTGAGATCAAGGAAGTCGGTGCGCGTGTCGGGCAGGCACTGGATAAACGCCGGCTGATCGAGGAAAACCTCCGATATCAGAACCATCTTGCAGAGTTAGTACAGCTACAGGCCTGCCGCATCGAAGAGCTGTTTCTGGAGGGGATTCAGGCGTTGGTAGACGCCTTGGAGGCGAAGGATGCGTATACACGTGGTCATTCCGCACGTGTTAGTGCGTACGCCAGTGAGGTGGCGGTACAACTCGGCCTCTCTGAAGCAGAGGTTCAGTTGGTGGGACTCGGCGCCGAGCTGCACGACGTCGGCAAGATTGGAGTGCGAGAGAAAGTTCTATTGAAGCCTGCAGCCCTGACCGACGACGAGTACGAACACTTGATGACACACACTGTCATAGGGGCTCACATTCTGCACCCCCTTCTAAAGAATGCTCCGGGGGTGTTGGCAATCGTCAGATCGCATCATGAACGAGTTGACGGTAAGGGGCTGCCGGACGGCCTTTCCGGACAAGGAATACCAATGTTTGCGCGGATTGTGTCCCTAGCCGACTCTTTTGATGCCATGACATCGGCACGACCCTATCGGTCGGCGATGGCAACAAAGAATGCTGTAAACGAACTCACGCGATGTCAGAATTCTCAGTTCGATCCCGACGTCCTGGACGCCTTCCTGCGGGCATACGAGGACCAATCGAGTCTTCCGATAGCGACTCCCGAGAAGGTCAGGCGAAGCGTGCCTGTTCGCCTAGCAGCCGGCGATGTCGTCCCCTCCGGCATGTAGCGCTCGGTTACATTATCTACCGTCATGACTGATACCCTGATAGCAAGCGTATCGGGCGTTCGTGGAATTGTGGGAAAGGATCTCACTCCAGAATTGGTTGCTCGCTACGCTGCTGCGTTCGGGCAGCTTGCACGTGAGGCTGAGGGTCGTGTGGTTCTGCTGGGTAGAGATTCCCGTACGTCAGGACCAATGCTTGCCGCCGCCGCCGGAGCGGGACTCCAATCCGTGGGAGTCTCGGTCGTAGACTGCGGTCTAGTTCCGACTCCCACACTGCAGCTCGCAGTGGAACATCATGGTGCTGCCGGAGGCATTGTCCTGACCGCCAGCCACAACCCCGTAGAGTGGAACGCCCTCAAATTTGTCGGATCGGACGGACTGTTTCTAGATCGCGACTCGGCCAGCCGTCTGTTTGAACGCGTCGAGTCCGGTGACATAGGAAGATCCTCTTGGGACGACATCGGTGGATTGGATCGAGACGATGGAGCCGTGTCGCGACATCTGGATCAAGTTCTTCAATTGCGTTTGATCAGTCCTGAACGAATTCGTGACCGCCGTTTCAAAGTGGCTCTCGACTGCGTGCGCGGGGCCGGCGGTACGATCATGCCAGCGCTACTGGAGAGACTGGGTTGTGAGGTAGTGGGGATGGATCTTGAGACCGACGGTCGATTTCCTAGGGCGCCTGAGCCCGTGCCCGCCAACCTCGGTGCACTGAGTGCGTTGGTGAATAGCTCCGGAGCCGACCTCGGAATGGCTGTGGATCCAGACGTCGATCGATTGGCCCTAGTGGATGAGGATGGCCGGCCTGTCGGTGAGGACTACACTCTTGCGTTTGCCGTAAGAGCGGTGTTGGCGCAAGCCGAGGGCGTGGTCACGACGAACCTGTCCACGTCGCTGGTAGTAGATGATGCTGCCAAATCGTTCGGTGCGAGGCTCGTGCGAGCGCCCGTCGGCGAAGCAAACGTGGCGCACGCGATGAAAACCAGTGCCGCGATCATCGGGGGAGAGGGAAATGGCGGCGTGATGCTCCCGGAGCTGCATCTGGGGCGTGACGCGCCGGTCGCCGCGGCGCTCGTGCTCGATCTGCTGGGACAGACTGGCCAGTCCGTCGCACAGTTGGTGTCGGCTGCTCCTAAGTATTGCATAGTGAAGGCTAAAGCAAGCCGGAGTGGTGAATTGGATGAATCCTATGCGCAACTGAAGACCAGATTTTCTGATGCTGAAGTCGATCTGCAGGATGGACTCCGTCTGACGTGGCCGGGGTCTTGGCTACACGTCAGGCCGTCGGGAACGGAGCCCATCGTACGCTTTATTGCAGAAGCGCATGATGAGAAGATCGCGCAAGAACTGATCGAGATCGCTCGCGCCACACTGGATCGGACGTAATCCTATGTGTGGAATAATCGGTTACGTCGGTGCCGGATCCGCGACCGCACTCGTGCTGGACGGTCTGCAGCGCCTCGAATATCGCGGCTATGACTCTGCCGGATTCGCGGCCGTTTGTGACGGGCAGCTGATAGTGGAGAAGTCGGCGGGCCGGTTCAGTGATTTTCGTGAGCGCTTGGGGTCCACTCTGCCGTTCGGTCGGATCGCGATAGCCCATACAAGGTGGGCAACGCACGGAGAGCCGACCGATGTGAACGCACATCCACACGCAGACTGCTCGGGCCGGATCGCACTCGTACATAATGGGATCATTGAGAATGCTGGTACGCTGAAGGCAGTCCTTCGGAGGCATCGACACAAGTTGCGTTCGCAGACGGACTCCGAAGTATTGGTGCATCTCATCGAGCAGTTGTACGACGGGTCGCTGGAGGAAGCCGTTGCGGCTGCTGTGCGGCAGGTTGAGGGTGCGTACGGCTTTGCGGTGATTTCGGCGGACGAGCCCGAGACGTTGGTCGCAGCACGGAACGGGTCTCCCCTGTTACTCGGCTTAGCTGAGGACGGGCGGTACGTCGCGTCGGATGTTGCAGGTGTGCTAGCCCAGACGCGTTCCGTTGTGTACCTCGATGACGGTGAGATGGCTGTTCTGACTCCGCATGGATATCAGGTCACTGACCTGGAATCGACGAGAGTGGAGAAGATAATAAGCACGGTGGACTGGGACTTGCCGACGATAGAGCGCGCAGGACACGCACACTTTATGCTCAAGGAGATATTAGAGCAACCTGAAAGCATACAGAATACGATCCGGGGCCGCCTGCTCGAGGAGGAGGGTAGTGCGCGGCTCTCCGGCCTCAACTTGAGCGATGATGAGCTGAACAGAATTGAGCGCATCGTTCTGACTGCATGTGGTACATCATGGCACGCTGCCCTAATCGGTGAGTACATGTTGGAGGAGTTCGCAAAGGTGCCGTCTGAGGTAGAGTACGCATCCGAATTGCGCTACAGGAAGCCAATTCTGGATGACCGAACTCTGGTAATCGGCATCTCGCAAAGTGGTGAGACTGCCGATACCTTGGCCGCACTACATGAGGCCAAACGTCGTGGTGCACGGACACTGGGAATAGTCAATGTTGTGGGTAGTTCGATAGCGCGCGAGGTAGGTGGTGGAATCTATGTCCACGCCGGACCGGAGATCGGTGTAGCCAGTACGAAAGCTTTTACCGCTCAACTCGTAGCGCTCGCTCTGCTCACCCTGCGACTCGGTAGGCTTCGAGGGATGTCGGTTTTGCAGGGTCGGAAATTTGTGCTTGCGATCAAATCGCTGCCCGAGAAGGTGGCATCCGTGTTGGCGCGAATGGGCAATGTGGAAGAACTCGCTCGTCGATATGCGGGGGTCCAAAACGCTCTCTACTTGGGGAGGGGATACAGTTTCCCTGTAGCATTGGAAGGTGCGCTCAAGTTGAAAGAGATCTCCTACATCCATGCGGAAGGCTATCCCGCTGCCGAGATGAAGCATGGACCCATCGCTCTGATTGATGAAGAGATGCCCGTGATCTTTGTAGCCCCGCAGGACGCGGTTCATCAGAAGATCGTATCGAACTTGGAAGAGGTGAAGGCCCGCAGAGGGCAGGTAATAGCCGTGGTGACCGAAGGGGACGACCGGATTGCCGAATTGGCCGATCATGTAATCGAAATCCCTGAGACGATCGACCCTCTGACACCGGTGCTCAGCGTATTGCCTCTTCAACTACTGGCTTACTACATCGCGCTGCAGCGTGGATGCGATGTTGATCGTCCGCGCAACCTGGCGAAATCTGTGACGGTCGAATAATGACAGTAAGGGCACTGCCGAATTGAGAGTAGTGCTGCAACGTGTGTCACGCGCGTCGGTTACCATTGGCGGGCAGCAGGTGGGGTCGATAGGGCAAGGCTTGTTGCTCCTTGTAGGTTTTTCCGACGACGATACCGGAGCTGAAATTGGGTGGATGGCCGACAAAGTCGTAGGACTCAGAGTTTTTTCAGACGATGAAGGCAAGATGAATCGAGACATCGCCGAAGTGGACGGAGGCGTCCTCGTGGTATCTCAGTTCACGTTGTACGGAGACGTCCGCAAGGGAAGGCGCCCATCCTTTGTGCATGCGGCAGAACCCGGCAAGGCCGAGCAATACTACAAGGAGTTTATCAGCGCGCTGGAAAGACACGATATCTCGGTTGCATCTGGGGTTTTCGGAGCAATGATGGACGTCCAGCTCGTCAACGACGGACCCGTTACGCTCATTCTGGAACGATGATCGTACTGGCGTCCACGTCTCCACGCCGACGCGAGCTTCTCGAGATGCTTGGTGTCGAGCACCAGGTAGACGCTAGCGAAGTTGATGAGCGCCGCCAACCGGCGGAACTTCCCGAATCTCTCGTGGTGCGACTGGCCCGTGCGAAGGCCGAGATCGTAGCGAGTAGGAGGCCGGGTGAGTATGTGCTGGCTGCCGATACGGTGGTTGTGTTGGACGGTGAAACTTTGGGCAAACCGACGTCAGTGCGTGATGCAGAATCGATGCTCGCAAGGCTCGGAGGTAGGGAGCACAAGGTCGTCACGGCGGTCGCCTTGGTCAAAGACGAGCAGTGCTTCGAGCGTTGCGATATTACCCGAGTTTGGCTGAGGGAATTATCAAGCGAAATGATAAGCGCTTATGTGGCTACCGGTGAACCTCTCGACAAGGCAGGTAGTTACGCCGCGCAGGGGCGTGGTGCCATTCTGGTCGAACGAATCGAGGGAGATTTTTTTGGGGTGATGGGTCTACCGCTTCGGCTGGTTGTCGATCTGATGGCCAGTGCCGGTTTGACTTATCGCTTCACTCGGTAGACCGAAACGTCCTTTGCTTTGCCCTTTAGTTGCAGGGCTTCCAGTTCCTCTACGGCTGGCGGTTTCTTGAGGTGGTCGAAGAACCGCTGGGAAAGGATGATCTCGCCCGGTCCAGCTTTGGAACACAGTCGAGACGCCGTGTTGACCGCGTCGCCGATGACCGTGTACTCCAGTCGTAAATCGCTACCGATGTTACCGGCAAAGACGTCGTCCAGGTCAACACCAATTCCAATTTCTACGCGCTCACGGCCCTCCGCCGCCCACTTCACGTTCAGTTTTGCCAACACGCTCTGCATGTCGATGGCAGCCCGCATCGCACGATCTGCGTCGTCCTCCTGTGCTAGTGGAGCGCCCCAAAGTGCCATGATCGCGTCGCCCATGAATTTGTCCAGCGTTCCACCGTGCTCGAATACGATCTCCACCATTTCCGTGAAGTACTCGTTCAGCAAAGTCGCAATATCGTCTGGACCCATCCGCTCCGACATCGAGGTGAACCCGCGAATGTCGCTAAAGAACACGACTACGGCTCGCTTTGACCCGCCGAGCTGAACGGCTCCTTCCTGACCAGCGATCTGCTCGGCCAGGTTCGGAGCAAAATACCGTTGAAAATTCGACAGAACGACGGCTTCCCGTTGGATTTGATCGGTCAGCTGGCTGTTCTCGATCGCGACCGCTGCGATCCCGGAGAACGCAATGAGGAACTCGAGATCTTCATCGTTGAACGCTTCTGTCGCCGTTTGACTGTCGACGTAAATAATGCCGAGCACTTCTCCGCCACCCTTACGGCTATGCTCGCGACTCTTGAGCATCGGAGTGCACATCGCACTTCGGACACTCTGAACAACGATCGATTTGCCACTGAAACGATCGTCAGCGGCTGCGTTATCGGTCAGAATGGCTAGTCGCTCGGAGACAGCACGTCGTGCGATTGACTGCGGCACGTGTCGGTGTTCTCCGGCTCCGCCCAACCGGTTCTTCGAGACGCGCGGGATCAACTCCTGGGTTTCGCCCTCTACCATCAGAATTGATACCCTGTCGACATTCATGACCTTGAATGTGATATCGACAATTTTCTCCAGAAGCTTGTCAACTTCCTGCTGTCGCGACAGAGCCTGGGATATTTCCAGTAGCAGCGAGAGCTTACGTGCCTGTCGCTCCTCCTGTGTCTCGCCTTCGACCTTGAGTTGTGACCCGACACTGGGTCGCTTCGCGACTTGCTCCTCGATCCCGCCTGAATCCGAAACCGCGACCTGCTTCACTATCGTGGCGCCTGGGGGAGGTTGTTCGAACTCTGGATCGGGCGCAACAGCTGCAACGGCTTGCGGCGTTACCTCTATGAGCCTGAAAGCGACCCGCCCGAACGTGACGATATCACCGTTCTCAGCCACCGCCTCCTGAATTTGGCCCCCGTTGACGAACGTGCCATTGCTCGACCCGAGATCCTTTATGCCAGCGCCGCTACCGCTGATCGTCACCTCTGCATGATGCCGAGAGACCGTCGGATCGTAGATGGGCAAATCGCTCGTCACGGCACGGCCGACGAGTATCGTCTTGCCCTCCTTCAGGTCGACCGACTGGTCGCCTGTAGTGCTCAGCAGTTTGAATGCGTTCAAGTCAAGGTTCCTTGCAAGTCAGGAGAATATATCTGCGGTAGGGCACCTTGGCTAACGGCGCGATGCCAGGGCCAGCGCTCGGAGCACCGCACGCGCCTTCTTCTCCGTCTCGTCGAACTCTCGGGCTGGGTCACTGTCGGCCACAATACCGGCTCCCGCCTGCACGTAGGCAGTCTGTTTTCTCAGCACCGCTGTGCGAATCGTTATTGCGGTGTCGAGGTTTGCGCCTCCCCAGCCAATGTGGCAAATCGCACCGGAATAAGGTCCGCGACGTGTCGGTTCCATGCCATCAAGAATTTGCATCGACCTGAGCTTGGGTGCGCCCGATACGGTGCCTGCAGGAAAGCATGAGCGTAAGGCGTCTATGGCGTCGCATTCGGGCCTGAGACTACCACGCACCTCACTGACAATGTGCTGGACATGTGAGTATCGCTCAATCACCTTGTCTACAGTGAGGTGAACCGATCCAAATGTAGCGACTTTGCCAACATCGTTGCGCCCAAGGTCGACCAACATGGTGTGTTCGGCAAGCTCCTTTTCGTCGCAAAGAAGCTCTTGCCCGAGTCGGGTGTCTTCGTCAGGCGTTGACCCGCGAGACCGGGTTCCGGCGATCGGTCTCACTGTAATCTCGTTGTCCTCCACGCGTACCAGCACTTCCGGCGAACTCCCTGCAATGGAGATATCATCGAGCGCCAAGAAATAGAGGTAGGGTGCCGGATTGAGTACGCGAAGGGCCCGGTACACGTCCAGGTGGTCAGCCTGAAACTGCACGTCCTGTCGCCGAGACAAGACCGCCTGATACACGTCACCCGCGGCAATATGCTCCTTGATGCGGCCAACATCTCGCATGAATGATTCACGAGGGTACGCACTCTCGGTGTCGAGGAGAGGAACGTCATCCAGCGAGATAGGCTTCAACACGGGCGGGGTGCGGAGGCGCTTGAGTTGCACTGCTATACGGTCTTCGGCGTCCTGGTAGGAATGTCGAAGGTCGGTTGGTGATGGATTGGACGCGACTTGGGTGTTTGCAACGACGATCGCGCGACCGAACGCATTGTCTATTATCACGAGATTGTCTGCGATCATGAAAGCAGCATCTGGCAGTTGCAGATCGTCCTCGGGACCACCCGGAAGTGCGGCGGTCGAGCGAACGACGTCGTACCCCAGGTATCCCACCGCCCCACCAACGAATCGCGGCAGCCCTTCGACTTTGATAGCCGGCATTCCCCGCAAGATCGTCCCGATGTGCGTCAAAGGATCAGGACAGTCTCCCATGGATTTCCACCCGGCGCCAGGAGTCCATTGCTCCTTCATACCGTGACCATACCTCCACGCTTCGCGCGGATCTGTTCCGAGAAACGTATAGCGTGCCCAACGTTCACCTCCTACCAGTGATTCTAGGATGAAGCCGAATGGGGGGCGGGCTATGGCCGCGTAGGCTGTGACTGGTGTAAGGGTATCTGCCGCTAGTTCGTGCACAACTGGAACGATCCCGCCGGCCTTGGCGAGTTCGCAGTATCGCGAGAAGGTCGTGGACTCGATCATTGGACTGCCGCCGGTGAGCAAGGTGCGAGGAAGAGGCTTGCCGTGAGAATGAGCTTCCTCGATATTGGGCGACGATGAGACTGCGCAACCTGCAACTTCTTGCGATTGCAGTCGTGACTCCCACGGCTTTGCCTGCACAGGAGTGGAATAGTGATGTCACGATGACGTTGGTGCGGCGGGCCATCGCACAGCGTGCGTCCATACAGGCTGACACTGGTCTCAGGGATTATCGGGCTCGTGCACACGGGTTCGTATTCTTTCTGGGACAACTCGGTGATCGACTTTCTGAACCGCCGAAGTTGGTCAAAACCGATCAACTGGAGCTGGAAGTCTACTGGAAGGCTCCGGACAGGAGCAAGCAGCGGATTATCGGTCGGCGCGATCGCAGAGACTTGCCCACCGACATCCGTTACCACCGTGATCACCTCGGCATCGTGACCAATGACTTCGGTGACCGCATCGGACTGGGTCACAACAGCGAAGTGAGGGATGTGCCGCACCCGCTTTCTGAGTTGGGGCCGGAACTGTACGAGTACAAGCTGGTTGACTCGCTCACCGTTCGACTACCACTGCGAACGGTACGCGTGTTCGAGGTGCGCGCACTGCCAAGAAACCCAGAAGCGCCAGGTATTATCGGCACTCTCTACATCGACGTAAACACAGCAGAACTCGTTCAATTTCGGTTCAACTTTACGGGAAGTTCCTATGTGGATGAAACAATTGAAGATATCACGATTGTATTGGAGAATGGGCTTTGGGAAGGCCGGTTCTGGCTGCCGCGACGGCAGGAAATAGAAATCCGCAGGCGCACACCCTTTCTCGACATTCCCGCACGGGGAATAATACGGGGAACTTGGGAAATAGACGACTATCGGTTCAACACCGGAATCTCAGACAGAACATTTCTTGGACCCGCCATTATTGAGGCTCCCGGTGCCGTGCGAGACTCGTTTCAGTGGGGCGAGTCCATTGGGGACGCTGTCGAATCGGTCATGGCCCCCAGCGCCCGGTTCGATCTGTCAGAAGTTAGGGCCCAAGTGAGACGGTTGGCCCCTGATCGGGTGCTGTCAGGCCTTGCGACGGCGCGTCCCGGAGCCGCGTCCATCTCTGATCTCGTCCACGTCAATCGGGTAGAAGGTCTCGCGTTAGGCGGAGGAGGAGTGGTTAGACCCGGAGGGGGTACGGCAGAGATTCGTTTTTGGGGTGGATACGGTGTCAGTGACCGTAGGATCAAGACGAGATTGTCCGCCGTGTGGCGGGTGCGCCGCGTGACTTTGGGAATTGATGCAGCACGAGAGATCAAGGATGTGGGAGATGATCCGGTAATAGCTCCTGCGCTCAACTCGCTCTTGGCTCAAGAGGTGGGAAACGATTACGGTGACTACTATCTGAGCGAAGCCGCCAGCGTGTCGTTGAAGTTGGATGCCGGATCGAGGCAATCGGCTGCGCTGTCGTTTGGGATCGAACACAGTGTCGGCGTGTCAACAAGAGCGTCGCCGGCCACCGGTCGGTTCAGGATCAACCCACCCTTGGGAGACGGAACCTTGGGAAAGGTAATCCTGAGTTTCTGGCACCGAACACCCGATCACAGGGCCGGTCAAAAATTCCGGGCCGGTTTGACCGTGGAGGGAGGTGCGGGAGAGGCAACGAGTTATCTGCGGGTCGTGGGTTCTGTGACGGCGAGCAAGAGGTTGGGTATGACGAGTGCGGTCTTGAGCGGCACGGGAGGGTGGGGGTCCGACGATCTGCCCGCTCATCGGAGTTTCGTACTGGGCGGCAGGGGCACCCTAGTGAGCCAACAGTTTCGGATCTGGGGAGGGCGTCGCATGGCCATGGGCTCCCTGGAGTGGCGGATCCCAGTACCATTCGTGAGTGTTCCCATGGGAGCCTGGGCGACCACCGGAGATGAGATTGTCATCGCACCCTTTGCGAAACTGGCTTGGGCTGGTGGTAGGCTCTCCCACTACGTTCCTTGGCGGTCGAGTAATGGGATTAGACCGGAATTGGGCCTGGCCGTGGAATGGTTGCATGGATTGTTACGGTCGGAACTTGGCAGTAGTCCCAGGGACGGGAGCTTCGGAGTGACGTTGGATATCCGCCGCGACTTATGGGGCATTCTATAGTCCGAGCGGTCGATACGATTGCCGGTTAGGCCCGGTGGCGGCCCGATGGGAAGAGCCGTATCTTACCGTGTTACTTCCGGTTACCTCATATCGGCTCAAGGGGAGTAGGGCACATGGAGTTTAGGGATGAATGGCTAGCGACAACGGTTGAAGAATTGATCGGGGAGGAGAAGCTGGAGGAGCTTCGCACGGGCGATCAGGCTAGCGAGTCTCTGTGGAACACAGTGGTAGAGGCGGAAGCCGCGACAGACGAAGAATTATTGAGTGCGCTTTCCCGCAGATTCGGTCTCAAGTTGGGTGATGTCGGACGCTCGGAAAGGGCCGCCTTGGAAACGGTCCCTGAAGAAGCAGCGCGCCAGTATCATATCCTGCCTCTCAGAATCACCGATTCGTATCTCGAGATTGCCTCGGCTAATCCATTCGATCTCGATTGTGAGAAAACTCTCGCATTCGCAACCGGTCGCGAGGTACGAGTCGTTCTCGCAAGTCCGTCGAAGATCCAAGAAAGAATCGACGAACTGTACCGACCTGAGAATGTCCTGGAGCAGCTCATTGAGGGTATGGGGTCGGATGCGGAGATAACTCAACTGGATGACGCGCAGGATCTTGCAGACGAACTATCAATATCAGAGGAAGAAGCCTCGCAGCGACCGGTCGTACGGTTGGTCGACCTGATTTTCTCCGAAGGAATTCTGGCCAGAGCAAGCGACATCCATATTGAGCCGGAAGAAGGCGGAATCTCGGTCCGTTATCGTATAGACGGTGTGCTGCGAGAGCATATGAAGATCCCTCGGGCGGCTGGACTCCCTCTCATTTCACGCATCAAGATTATCTCCGGACTCGACATCGCGGACAGACGACGCCCGCAGGACGGCCGGGCGCGAGTTGCGGTAAATGGAGTTGCGGTAGACCTGCGTGTGTCCACTCTTCCGGCCGCTTTGGGTGAGAAGATCGTGGTGCGTATTCTCGACTCCTCCCGATCGGTTCTGAGCCTAGACTCCCTCGGCCTTGCTACCTCTGAGACAGACAGCATTAAGGAATTGCTCGATTTCCGAGACGGTGTGATCCTCGTGACGGGCCCGACGGGTTCGGGCAAAACGACGACCCTATATTCGGCGATCAGTCACGTCCAGAGTGAGGGCGTAAACATCGTAACGGTTGAGGATCCGGTGGAGTATCGGATGGCCGGGATTGTGCAGGTCCAGGTAAATCCGAAAGCGGGGCTCACTTTCGCGTCAGCGTTGCGGTCGATCTTGCGACAGGACCCTGATGTGGTCTTGGTGGGCGAGATTCGAGATAACGAGACCGCTCAGGTCGCTATCCAAGCATCCCTCACGGGTCACCTGGTACTTTCGACACTCCACACAAATGATGCAGCAAATGCCGTAACACGCCTGATCGATATCGGTTTGGAGGGTTTCAAGATCGCGTCGGCGCTGAGGGGAGTGATAGCGCAGCGTCTGATGCGGACTCTTTGTGGTACTTGCAAGGAAGTTTGGGTCGAGCCCATTGCTCGCAAGCTCCAGAAATGGATACCGGAAGGGTCGCCGCTGTATCGGGCGGTGGGATGTCCGGAGTGCGCGATGACCGGCTATCGTGGCCGATTCTCGATAATGGAAATTCTCAAGGTGACGCCGGAGGTGGAGCGGCTAATCGGCGCTAGTGCGACAGCAGACCGGATAGCCGACGCGGCCAAAGCGGACGGGATGCTCGGGTTGTGGGACAGCGGCCTGTCTCACGTCCTGCGCGGCGAATCCACTGTGGACGAATTGCTCCGCGTCGTGGATGTTCCGCAAGAAGACGATGAAGCCGAGCACGGTGTGGCCGCATCAGGTGATGGGACCCCGCGTGAAGATGGATCTGCTGCCGTCGCGCAGGACAAGAGAGTTTCGGGCGAAGGTAGGGTGGCCCTAGGAGGAGAGTCTTTCGAGCTGCTGGACCCGGTGGAGCCGACTCCAACCACGCGGATTATTGATGCTAAAGTTTTGCTGGTTGACGATGAGGACCAACTCCGACGAGTTATGCGCGACCTGCTGGAGCGAGACGGCTACGCTGTGACGGAAGCCCGCGATGGCGTCGAAGCTCTGGATCAGATCGACCGGCACGCTCCCGACGTCATTGTCCTGGACCTCAACCTCCCCGGGCTAGACGGCTACGGGGTCCTGTCACACCTGCGCTCGAGGCCGGCTACCGCAGACATTCCGGTGGTGGTCCTCACGGCTCAAGGGGATGAAGAAAATGAAGTCCGTGTGTTCGAGATGGGAGCAGACGATTTTCTGTCGAAGCCGTTTCGGGCGCGGGCGCTGTCAGCAAGGCTTCAGCGAGTGCTAAGCAAGAGCAACCGAGGCACTGTTCGGCGAGATACTTAAGTCGTCAAGATCCTGGTGAATTGCGCTCCAGCAGTTCTGCCGCCGACCGGGCGGGCAAACGTAGCTGGAAAGTGGCTCCATCCGGTCCGGTCTCTGACAGTTCGAGTTGTCCACCGTGGCTGGTTACAATCCGATAGCTGATTGAAAGACCAAGACCGGTTCCTTGATCCTGACTCTTGGTCGTGAAAAAGGGCGTGAAAATCTGTGAGGACAGATCCGCGGGGACGCCCGGGCCGGTGTCCGACACCACTAGTACCGTACTGCCATCATCCTCCATTGTGACCAGACGAACGGTTCTGGGTTCTTCCGCCTGATTTCCGTCTACGGCCTGGATTGCGTTGGTGAGGAGATTTAGGACGACCTGTTGGAGTTCGTGGCGGTCGCCGAGTACCGTTGGCAGTTCGCTTGCCAGGTCAGTTTCCAGTTTGATCTCCCTCAGCTTGAGTTCGTAGTCTATGAGTTGTGTGGTTTGCCGCACAATCTCATTGAGATCCAGATAATCGGCTTCCGCAGGTCCTCTTCTGGCAAATGCGAGAAGGTTGCGAACGATCCGTCCAGCTCTCTCCGCTTGTTCGTGAATCAGCTTGAGGTGCTTGCTTTTGGCTTCGATGGGCCCCTCGTGTTGCAGTAAGAACTCCGCCAATCCGGAGATGGAGGACAATGGGTTGTTGAGTTCGTGGGCTACCCCGGAAACGAGTTGGCCAACGGCGGCCATTTTCTCCTGCTGGATTAGTTGTGCCTCAAGTGCATCTCTTTCGGTCACGTCCTCGATCTGCACTACTAGCCACCCGTCTCCGGTGCCCGGCATTCCCGCTGCGCTAATCCTCAGAGTGCGTCCCTTGAGGGGCGAACGCACTGTTATTGGCTGACAAGCCTCGTGCCGTCGGGCGCAGGCGAAATGCTCCTCGAGTGCAGCAGAACCAGCGAATAGTGTCCCACACAACTGCGTGCCCATGACTTCTGGAATCGACTGGTCTACCATTTCAGCCAACGCACGATTTGCCCTGCGAATGCGGCCCTCTCCATCCAGCACTGCCATACCGTTGGCCAAGGCATCGACTGTTGCCTCCCATTGCTCCTTGCCGGTCTTGACCAGCTCAAATAGCCGAGAATTCTCGATTGCATTGGACGCGTGTGTTGCGACCGTGGTGATCTGTTTCAACTCTTCAGAGGAGAACGGAACGGCGGTGTCACGTACCGCTGCCAGGACGCCGAACGTAGTTCCATGTGTGCGGAGCGGTACCACTGCCGCTACTTCCACAGGAACCCCGCTGACCAGTTCGGGCCGGTCCATGCCTTCGGTGTGGGCGATCTCAACGTGTTTCTGTCTCATCGCCACCGTGATGAGACCAGCCCCTTCTCTCGAAAACTCCTTTTCCCTCAGCAGCTCGAGAGTGCCTTCGGCTGCCACGATCCTCAGGGGTGACTCCTCATCCAACGTCAATGCCAGCAGGGCTCCATCTGCATTCAGGAATCGTGTTAAGTACTGGACGGCCGGTTGGGCAATTGCGTCCTGTTCAAGTGACTCAAAGAGGGCGTAGGAGAGTTCTTGAAAAGAAAACAGCTCGTTGGTACGCGTTGTCAGTTCTCTTCGTGTTCGCTCGGCTGCTGTGGACAGGTGCCGACGGGCGTTGATCCGCCAACCGATCCAGCCGGCCGCAGCGATCAGCGTGATGCCGAAGATCACCCAGCCCATCATTACTTAGCAGCCCTATCGGTAATTTCCGGTGGCGCATTGGGTTTCACTCGTACGGGCCTAGCCGGTACACCAAGGTACAGGTGCCACGGCTTCAGGTCCTTGGTCACGACCGCTCCAGTGCCTACCATGGCTTCCTCACCTATGTGGACTCCCGCCAGAACGGTAGCGTGGTAAGTGATTCTCACGCCATCATCCAGCACGGTCCTCACATTGGTTATGTCCGCTTGCTCTGCCAACGCGTGAGTATGGCTATACACGTTTGCATAATCTGCTATCGACACACGGTTACCTAGCGTTATCCCTCCCCTATCGTCGAGAAGTACATGTCTGTGCACCACCACTCCGTCGCCCACCTCCATGTTGTACCCGTAGGAGAACTCGACAAACTGGAAACACTTGAAGTTGTCGCCACATCTTGCAAAGATGTGACGCGCGAGTATCCGCCGAAGTCGTACCGCTATATCGATGTTACCTCCTCCCAAGGGCGAGCGGTCGAAGCTCTGCCAGAGCCAGAGTAGCGGCTTGGTGGTTAGGTAACGGTCGGCGTCTATGTCCCGATAGTATTCGGGCTCGAGCGTAATATTGTGCGGATCAAGTGCGAGCAGCGCTCCCTTGGTAGCCAGAGGCGTGACAGGATCCTCGACCAATTCGTCGTAGTCGCCCAACCCTGGGTAGTAGAGGTCGAACAGGATGTCACGGCAAAGTCGATATCTGTCGCAGTCCTGATGGTCCAGACGATCTTGAATCTCCTCGAGCCATGAGTCATAAATTTTGCTGGCGCTGTCAGGCACCGAAACCTGTCGAAGCGGTCGAAGTGTCATGCTCTTTTTTGGATCCGGGTATCAATGGTTGACATGAAAATCCTCCGTGCGTAAATTCGGCCCCGGGTTCAAACACTAGTTGAGAATTGATCTCATGTATCCGGAGCTTGGTCCAGGTCCGGATTTTGCTCGCTTAGGGTCAGTGTTCCCCCAAGTGATATGGTAATGAAAAAACGTGGCCTTGTCTCCCCGGGATGGGGAGTAGGGGACTGCGGGGCGACTATTGATAGTGTCGGATGGACCCGCCACGGATGATCGTCAAGAATGCGGATCTGGGCCTCGCAAGAGGTGAATCCCTGTCCAAGTAGACAATCCGCGGCAGCGTTTCATTGAATACCGACTGGCACAAAATTATTGCAAAGGACGAGGATGAAGCTCGGAATTAGGACATTTATTGGCGTTGGGCTAGTCTTTCTAGCTTTTCCGGTAGCTCATGTCGACGGTGCGATCTTCCCAGGAGCACGTTCCGAGGGGCAATTGGGAGTGTTACTTGTTGCCCACGGTGCCGGTAAGGATTGGAATTCCGCCATTCACGAATTTGCGGAACGCCTTGCTCTATCGTACCCGGTCGAGGTGGCATTCTTGATGGGGGAAGAGGGTCAAACGTCTTCCTTTCAAGCGGCCGCGACGCGCCTCGCCGAGGGCGGTGTCGGTCGCATCGTCGTCGTGCCCCTCATGGTATCGTCGTACGGCGCGCACACCCGGCAGATCAGATATCTGGCTGGTGTGATCGACTCGCTGTCGGTGCCACAGCGAGATGCTTTGGTGGCAATGGGACAAAGTCGGCCCGAACTGGATATCGAATTGAGTGTGACATCGGCTTTGGATGACGCTCCGGAACTTGCCGAAGCCCTGGCGGAGCGAGCAAGAGCGATCGCAGCTACGCCTCGGGAACAAGGCCTTTTCCTGGTGGCGCACGGTCCGTCCGATGCCGAAGATGCCACGCGGTGGATGAAGAACCTTCGCCTGATCGCGAGTGGGGTGAAGTATGATGTAGGTTTTGCCGACGTAAGGGTGGGTTTGCTGCAAGACGACGCCCCGAAGGAGGTGCGGGCGGAGGCAGTGCGTCGAATAAGGGAAATCATCGAGTTACAGCACCGTGTTACGAACCAACCCGTGATCGTTGTGCCGGTCTTGGTTTCGCGGGGCGGCATCAACAACGACAAGATACCTCGCGACCTGGCGGGTCTGCCGATTGAATACACCGGCGCCCCGCTGCTACCGCATGCAGCCTTGGAGCGTTGGGTCTTGAGGGAGGTCGCCGCGTATCGTACAGTTACGACCAGCGCCGGTCGCTAAACCAGCGCGTTCACCGAATCTCTCAACGTATCGATACCCTCCGAGGTCTTGGAGCTAGTCAGCACCAACTGATCCTCGGTTGCGGCCAGTGCCTCCAGGATGATCGCTTGTCGCTCACGGTGGGATCCCCGGCCTACCTTGTCGGCTTTCGTGGCCGCCAATAGCACAGGGACTCCCCGAGCCTCGAGTAGGTCTGCCATTTCAAGGTCTAGCGACGACGGATCTCGACGCAGATCCATCAACCACACTATGCCGGCAAGTCTCGATCTATTGGAGATATAGTCGCGTAGCAGTAGGGTGAAACCCCGCTTCAATGTCTTAGACACCCTTGCGTAGCCGTATCCCGGAAGGTCAACCAAGTAAAATCGTCCGTTTGCATCGTACACGTTGCACATACGGGTCTTACCCGGGGTCTTACTGGTGTGTGCCAGTGATCGGCGGTTTACCAGACGGTTGATTAAGGAAGATTTCCCAACATTGGATCTACCTAGGAATGCGATCTCGGGTAGCTTCTGGGGAACATCGAAATCGGCCGCTGGGAAACTGCCGATAAAGGTTGTGGGGTTCAGGCTTTCTTCTTCGTGCGTGCGCGTGCAGTCACCAACATCGGCTGGCGCCCTTCCGTTACACATTCCTTCGTTATCACCACCTCACGGACGTCATCTCGGTCTGGGATATCGAACATGATATCGATCATTATTTCCTCGAGGATGGCCCGCAGACCACGCGCTCCGGTACCCCGCTTGACCGCTCGTTCTGCTACGGCGCGAAGTGCTTCCGGATCGAACGTGATGCCGACATCCTCCAAGTCAAACAACTTCTTGTACTGTTTGGTCAACGCGTTCTTTGGCTCAAGGAGAATTCGTACGAGAGCAGCGTCGTCCAGCGTCTCAAGCGCAACCGTTAAGGGGAGTCGTCCCACGAGTTCGGGAATCAATCCGTACCGCAGCAAGTCGTCGGGCTCGACATCATGGTAAGGATTCTGCTGCAACTCCTTGGCCTTGCCGGCCTCCAACTCTTCCTTGCTGAATCCGATACGGCGTCTTCCAGTTCTGGCCTCGATAATTTTCTCCAAGCCGTCAAAGGCGCCGCCGCATAAGAAGAGAATATTCTTCGTGTCAATCTGTATGTACTCTTGTTGCGGATGTTTGCGCCCCCCCTGTGGGGGTACCGACGCAATTGTTCCCTCCAAGATCTTTAGCAGGGCCTGTTGTACGCCCTCGCCTGAAACGTCTCGTGTGATGCTTGGGTTCTCGCTCTTGCGCGCGACCTTGTCGAGTTCGTCGATGTAGACTATTCCGTGTTCGCATTCGCTGACGTTGAATTCACCCGCCTGCAAGAGCCTAACGAGAATATTTTCGACGTCTTCGCCGACGTAGCCTGCCTCGGTGAGAGTCGTGGCATCTGCGATCGTGAACGGTACGTCGAGAATTCGAGCCAGAGTCTCAGCCAGCAGGGTTTTTCCAACGCCTGTAGGGCCGAGCAGAAGTATGTTGGATTTCTCCAATTCAACTTCGCTACTACCGGTTGTGTGGGAATTTATGCGTTTGTAGTGGCTGTAGACTGCGACGGCGAGAGTTTTCTTGGCTTTCTCTTGCCCGATGACGTATTCGTCCAGCACCTCTTTGATTTCAGATGGTGTTGGGACATGCGTAATCGCCTCCGCGACCTCGCGTTCCTCGTCTTCAGCGAGGATCTCATTGCACAGCGCGATGCATTCGTTGCAGATATAGACCGACGGACCGGAGATGAATTTCCGGACGGCGTCCTTGGACTTGCCGCAGAACGAGCAACGGAGGTGTTTGTCTTGAGGCATGAAATGATGCTCTAGTTGGCGCCTAGTATGCGTTCTGGCCGTCTCGGCGTCAAGCAGATTCTTCTTGCAGCTCACTCCTCTGTTGAATGACCTTGTCGATTATGCCGTATTCCTTGGCCTCTTCGGCCGACATGAAGGTGTCTCGATCCATGTCTCGCGCTATCGTCTCGATAGACTGGCCGGTGTGCTTTGCGTATAGCTCGTTCAATCGGTTGCGGGCATAGAGGATTTCCTTGGCCACGATCTCGATGTCGGCCGCAGTTCCCTGAGCACCGCCCGAAGGCTGGTGCATCATGATTCGAGCATTCGGCAGTGCGGCCCGCTTGCCCTTCTCGCCTGCGACCAACAGGAAAGACCCAGCCGAGGCTGCCATTCCCATGCAGATTGTATTAACAGGGGCCTGGATATGCTGCATCGTATCATAGATCGCGAGCGCGCTAGAAATAACACCACCTGGTGAGTTGATATAGATGTAGATATCGCGTTCGGGGTTGTCCGCCTCTAGGAAAAGAAGTTGAGCGATGATTATGTTCGATACGTCGTCACTGATGGGCGTACCCAAGAAAACTATGCGGTCCATCAACAGCCGAGAAAAGATGTCGTAGCTCCGCTCGCCGCGGGAGGACCGTTCTATAACATACGGTGGGAAAATGCTGGCCATGGTCTAGTTTAGTCCGTTTCCTCGTTGATAGTTGACTGCTCCAATAGGTGCGCGAACACTTTTTCTTCGGTGATGCTTTGCTCAATTTCGTTCAGCCGGTTCGCCTTTTGAAGTGAGGCGTATACCTGGCCGGGTTCGGCCTTTCGTTTCTTTGCGATCTCTGCTATACGATCATCGACATCTTCTTCCGTGGCCTTGAGTTTGTTTGTCTCGGCAACATGGTTGATGATAAGGTCTCGCTTTACCTGGGCTTCAGCAACGGGCGTGAATTCTGACGTGAATTTTTCGACCTGATCGTCCGGCACTTCATAGGCCTTGGCGAACGCGCTCAACACGCGGTGTACCATGGGTCGCGGAGCTTCGACTGAGTTGGCCTCGACTATTTCCTCGAGCAGACGGCTGCGGAGCGCCGCGTCGGCCTCGCGTCCGGCCTCGGCTTCCATGTCCTCTCGGATCGCCACCTTTAGGGCGTCGATCGAGTCGTAATCGCCGATCTCACCGGCGAAGGAATCGTCAAGGTCCGGCAGATCCTGGCGTTTGATCTCATGAAGCTCTATTCGAACCTGCCGAGTCTGGCCACGCTTCGACTCATCACTAAAATCTTCGGGGAATGTGACCGTCGTCTCGACACTCTGGCCAGTCTCCATTGTTTTCAACTTGTTTTCGATGTCAGGTAGTGCTTGGCCTTGCCCTAGGAGCAGTTGGTACTGCTGCCCGTCCTCGGACTCGGCGTCTTCGAGCTGCGTTATGGTAACCGAGGCAAGTTCCCCGTCCTTCGGATTGCCACTCTCGACCGGTACCCATGGGGCGCGTTGCCTTCGTAGTTCCTCGAGTTGGGCGTCGATGGTTTCGTCAGTCACACGCGGGACCTTGCGAGTGAGTTCGAACCCTCCTAGGCGCTCCAGGTTCATCTCTGGCTTCACGGCGACCGCGAACTCGAACGTCATGGGGTTGCCGTCTTCGAACTTGAGGTCTGATACCCGCGGTTCAGCTATGGGCTGGAAGTCGTCCTTTTCGATGGCCGCCTTCCAGCTCTCGCCTATCAGTTCCCGTACTACCGTCTCGCGGATCGCATCGCGGAACTTCTTGCGGATAACGCCGAGCGGAACCTTGCCCTTTCTGAAGCCGGGGAGCTTCACCTTCTTGGCGTAGTAGCGGGCAGCTTTGGTTTGGGCCGCCTCGACCCGCTCAACGGGAACTTCTATCTTGAGGTTCCGGGCGCCGGGCTCTTCGCTTGCCGTTGTAATGAGAATTTCCGTCATAGTTCAGGGTTAATTTAACCTGCACAGCTTGTGAAAGGGTTGTTAATGCGACCGGAGGGACTCGAACCCTCATGAGTTTCCCCACAGGATCCTAAATCCTGCGCGTATGCCAATTCCGCCACGGTCGCGGGGGTTTGAAAGTAGCAAGTAAGGCGTAGCCCCGAAACCGTTTAAGTCGTCAGGGCTATTTTTCGCCTGGCCTAACGATCAGGCCGTTTTGGCCGATTGTCCACGTAATTGTCCCTCTCGGAATGGAAGCACCGTTCCGGGGGTATAGCTGGCCACCTGAGCCTCGGCACTGCATCTTATTGCCCCATGACCGAGATCACGTCCAAGCTCTCGACCGCCCTCGCCGACCGCTACAAGATCGAACGCCATCTTGGCGAAGGTGGCATGGCGACCGTCTACCTCGCCGAGGATCTCAAGCACAAGCGCAAGGTGGCGGTCAAGGTTCTGCGACCCGAACTCGCGGCGGTCTTGGGCGCCGAGCGTTTCGTGCAGGAGATCACGACCACCGCAAATCTCCAACATCCGCACATCCTGCCGTTGTTCGACTCGGGCGAGGCTGACTCTTTCCTTTATTACGTCATGCCGTTCATCGACGGCGAGACGCTGCGCGACAAGCTGAATCGGGAAACACAGCTCGGTATCGAGGAAGCGGTAGACATCACCACCGACATTGCGGGCGCGCTAGACTACGCTCACGGCCAAGGCGTGATCCACCGCGACATCAAGCCCGAGAACATCCTGATCCACAATGGCCGTCCGATGGTCGCCGACTTCGGTATTGCCTTAGCGGTGAGTGCGGCGGCGGGGGGGAGGATGACGGAGACCGGATTAAGCCTCGGCACACCGCACTACATGTCACCCGAACAAGCGACGGCGGAGAAAGACCTCACACATCGGTCGGACATCTACTCGTTGGGCAGCGTGCTCTACGAGATGTTGACGGGCGAACCGCCACATGTCGGTGGGTCAGCGCAGGCGATCATCATGAAGATCGTGACCGATGACGCACGCCCGGTCACTGAGTTGCGGAAGTCAGTGCCACCCCATGTCGCAGCCGCCACCGCCAAGTCGTTGGAGAGGTTGGCGGCGGATCGGTTTGAGAGTGCAGCAAAGTTCGCCGAGGCATTGACGAACCCGGCGTTCACGCTGCCAACAGTGCCGGGGGCAACCGCAATTTTGCCAGCGGGTGGTGACTGGAAACGACGGTTCGCCGTTCCGCTCGCGGTCGTCGCGGTTGTGATGACGATCACGAGCCTGTGGGGTTGGCTGCGGCCCCAACCGGAACCACCGAAGCCCGTCTCGCGGTACAGTGTCGCGATACCGGAGGAGGAGGCGCTTTTCACGGGCTTTGGGTCACGGGTGACGGTCTCGCCGGACGGATCACGACTGGTGTATATGGGAGCGCGTGAACAGAACTCCCGGCTTTGGGTGCGCGACTTGGATCAACTCCACGCCACACCGCTGCCGGGCACGGACGGAGCGAACCACCCGTTCTTCTCACCCGATGGATCGCGGGTGGGGTTTTGGGCTCAGGACACATGGCGGGTGGCGTCGCTCGGCGGCGGCCCCCCGATCACCGTCGCCGATTCCGGTATTGGATTCTGGGGCGGCTCATGGGGGTCGGAAGGCTACCTGTACTTCGATAGTGAACTCCCAGGCAACGGGCTGGCGCGTGTGGCGGAAAGTGGCGGTGCGCCGGAGGCGGTGACGATGATCGATACCGCGCAGGGCGAACAAGGACACATCTGGCCCGAGGCGCTCCCCGGTGGCCGGGGTGTCGTGTTCTCGGTGGCGCGTGGGGGGCTGGCGAACCTTACCGAGTGGGACATCGCCGTGGCCGACCTTGCGACGGGCACGCACACCGTGTTGGTGCGAGGGGTGCGGGCGTGGTATGCAGCGTCAGGCCATCTCTTGTACGTGACGGCGGACGGGACGCTCATGGTGGTGCCGTTTGATGAAACCGCGCTGGCGGTGACAGGTGACGCGGTGGCCCTAGTGGAGGGTCTGCGGGTCGGGTTTGCCGGTATTATGGACCTGGCCATCTCGGCGACGGGGACGCTGTTCTACACGACCGGGAGCGTTGGAAGTGGACTTGCGGAGTTGGTGTGGGTGACGCGTGACGGGACGGCTGAGGAGATCAACCCCGGATGGACGGGGGACTTCCGTTTTCCGAAGCTCTCGCCTGACGGAAAGCAACTTGCAGTGAGCATCCGAGCGAACGACGAGGAACAGATTTGGATCAGACAGTTGGATCAGGGGCCGCTCCCGAAACTCACGTTCACGGGCACGGTGAATTTCCGGCCGGCGTGGACGCCCGATGGGCGGTCGGTGGCCTACTCGTCGAATCGCGGGGACAATCAGGACCTCTATCTGCGACGGGCGGACGGGACGGGTCAGGCCGACTTGCTCCTGGACGAGGAGCAGCCCATTTGGCAAGTGACGTACTCCCCCGATGGAGAATGGCTCGTGTACTGGGTGATCGCAGAGAGCCGTGATCTGTACGCCGTCCGCGTCGGGGTGGACAGTGTGCCGGTGCCGTTGGTGGCGACGGAGTTCGATGAGTTCGTCCCTGCGGTGTCTCCAGATGGGCGGTGGCTGGCCTATGTCTCGAACTTGTCGGGCCAGCGGGAGGTGTACGTGCGCCCGTTTCCCAACACGAATGATGGGAAGTGGCAGATCTCGACCGATGGAGGGCAGGAGCCCGTGTGGGCGCACAGCGGGCGGGAATTGTTCTACCGGGGAGGCCAGAGCCTGATGTCGGTGGAGGTTTTGCCGGGAGCCACCTTTGTGACCGGCGAACGCCGAGTGCTGTTCTCTACCCAAGGGTTTCGCGCGAACCGCAATCATCAACAATACGATGTGACGCCGGACGATCAGCGGTTCGTGATGATACGGAATCTCGGTGCAGAGGAAGCAGTCGAGTTGATCGTGGTCGAGAACTTGTTTGAGGAGTTGAAGGCGAAGGTGGAGAATTGACAGAGATCACCGCCAAGCTCTCGACCGCCCTCGCGGACCGCTACAAGATCGAACGCCACTTGGGCGAAGGCGGCATGGCGACCGTCTACCTCGCCGAGGACTTGAAGCACAAGCGCAAGGTGGCGGTTAAAGTGTTACGGCCCGAACTCGCAGCGGTGTTGGGCGCCGAGCGGTTCGTGCAGGAGATCACCACCACCGCGAATCTTCAACACCCGCACATCCTGCCCCTGTTCGATTCGGGGGAAGCGCACTCTTTCCTCTATTACGTCATGCCGTTTATCGACGGCGAAACCTTGCGGGACAAGCTCAACCGCGAGACCCAACTCGGCATCGAGGAAGCGATCAGCATCACCACCGCCATTGCCGACGCCCTCGACTACGCGCATCGAAACAACGTCATCCATCGAGATATAAAACCAGAGAATATTCTGCTTCACGAGGGTCGCCCGGTGGTAGCGGACTTTGGGATTGCGCTTGCGGTGAGCGCGGCGGCAGGTGGACGGATGACCGAGACGGGGCTTTCGCTCGGCACACCGCATTACATGAGTCCCGAACAGGCGACTGCGGAGAAAGACATCACTGCTCGGTCGGACATCTACTCGCTGGGTAGCGTGTTGTACGAAATGTTGACGGGCGAGCCGCCACATATCGGGGGCACGGCGCAACAGATCATCATGAAGATCGTGACGGAGGAAGTAGCGCCGGTAACGAAGGCACGGAAGTCGGTGCCACCGAATGTGGCGGCGGCTGTTGCGAAGTCGTTGGAGAAGTTGCCGGCCGATCGTTTCGAGAGTGCGGCCAAGTTCGGGGAGGCATTGACCAATCCAGCATTCACGCTGCCCACTGCGCAGGGGACAGCGGTTACTCCGGCAGCGGGAAGTGGTTGGAAACAGCGGTTGGCCGTTCCGTTCGCAGTGCTCGCGGCAGTGCTGCTATTTACCACAGTGTGGGGCTGGCTCCGTCCGATCCCGAAACCCGTCTCACGGTACAGCGTCGCGTTACCGGAGGAGGAGGCGCTGTTCACTGGCTTCGGGTCACGTATTGCGGTCTCGCCGGACGGATCACGATTGGTGTATCTCGGACAGGGTGAACAGAACTCCCGGATGTTGGTGCGCGACTTGGATCAGCTCCACGCTACGCCGTTGCCGGGCACGGACGACGCGGAGTCCCTGTTCTTCTCACCCGATGGATCGCGGGTGGGGTTCTTCGTCGTAGGTGAGAATGTGTGGCGGGCGGCATCGCTCGGCGGCGGTCCCCCGATCACCATCGCCGATTCCGGTACAGGGCGTGGTGGAGGCTCATGGGGGTCGGACGGCTACATCTACGTTGACGGCAACCTTCGCGGCAACGGGCTGGTGCGTGTGGCGGAAGGTGGTGGTGCGCCTGATGTCGTGACGATGAGGGACACCACGCAGGGTGAACAAGCGCACTTGTGGCCCGAGGCGCTCCCCGGTGGACGGGGCGTCGTGTTCTCCGTGCGACGTGGGGGGGATGTGAACCTCACCGAGTGGGACATCGCCGTGGCCGACCTTGCGACGGGCACGCACACCGTGTTGCTGCGAGGGGTGCGGGCGCGGTATGCCGCGTCCGGTCACCTCTTGTACGTGACGGCGGACGGGACGCTGATGGTGGTGCCGTTTGATGAGACGACACTGGCGCTCACGGGTGACGCGGTGTCGCTGGTGCAAGGTCTGCGGGTCGGGGTCTTTGGCAATATCGACCTTGCCGTCTCCGCCACTGGTACGCTGTTCTACACGACCGGGCGTGCGGAAGAAGGCGGACTTGCGGAGCTGGTGTGGGTGACGCGGGACGGGACGGAGGAGGAGATTCACCCCGGTTGGAAGGGGGACTTCGGTTCTCTGAGGCTCTCGCCGGACGGGATGCAACTGGCCGTGAGCATCCGTGCGAACGACGAGGAACAGATTTGGATCAAACAGTTGGATCAGGGACCGCTGTCGAACCTCACGTTCGCAGGCACCTTGAACTACCGGCCCGCGTGGACGCCGGATGGGCGAGCAGTGGCCTTCGTGTCGGAACGCGGGGACAATCCCGACCTCTACGTGCGACGGGCTGACGGGAGTGCACAGGCGGAGTTGCTGCGAGATGAGGGGCGGACAGTGGAGGAGGTGACGTACTCCCCCGATGGGGAGTGGCTGGTGTACCGCGTTGGCGGGCAGGCCGGTGAGCGTGACCTCTATGCGCGGCGGATGGGAGCTGACAGCGTGGTGGCGCTCGTAGCGACAGGGTTCGACGAGACCTCGCCTGCGGTGTCACCGGATGGCCGGTGGCTGGCCTACGCCTCGAACGAATCGGGCCGGTACGAAGTGTATGTGCGCCCGTTTCCGAACACGAACGATGGGAAGTTGCAGGTCTCGACCGATGGGGGCAATCAACCCGTATGGGCGCACAGCGGGCGAGAGTTGTTCTACAAGGGAAGCGTGAACTTGATGGTGGTGGAAGTCTTAGCGGAAGCCACGTTTGTGACCGGCGAACGGCGCGTGCTGTTTTCGGCTCGCGGTTATCGCTCGGGCGACGTGCATCAGCAATACGACGTGACGCCGGACGATCAGCGGTTCGTGATGATTCGGATTGTCGGGGAGCAGAAGGCGACCGACTTGATCGTGGTCGAGAACTTCTTCGAGGAGTTGAAGGCGAAGGTGGGGAATTGACCGAGATCACGTCCAAGCTCTCCACGGCCCTCGGGGACCGCTACAAGATCGAACGCCACTTAGGCGAAGGCGGCATGGCGACGGTTTACCTCGCCGAGGACTTGAAGCACAAGCGCAAGGTGGCAGTGAAGGTGCTGCGGCCCGAACTCGCTGCCGTGCTCGGCGCCGAGCGTTTTGTACAGGAGATCACGACCACCGCCAATCTCCAACACCCCCACATCTTGCCGCTGTTCGACTCCGGCGAGGCGGAGTCTTTCCTTTATTACGTCATGCCGTTCATCGACGGCGAGACGCTCCGCGACAAGCTGAACCGCGAAACCCAACTCGGCATCGAGGAGGCTGTCTCCATCACGACAGACGTGGCCGATGCATTGCATTACGCCCACGGCGAAGGCGTCATTCACCGTGACATCAAACCAGAAAACATCCTGATCCACAAAGGCCGCCCGATGGTGGCGGACTTTGGCATTGCCTTGGCCGTGAGCGCGGCAGCGGGTGGGCGGATGACGGAGACTGGTCTGTCGTTGGGCACCCCACATTACATGTCGCCAGAACAAGCGACCGCCGAGAAAGACCTCACTGCGCGGTCGGACATTTACTCCCTCGGCAGTGTGCTGTATGAGATGTTGACGGGCGAACCGCCGCACATGGGCAACTCAGCGCAGCAGATCATCATGAAGATAGTGGCAGAAGATGTGCGGCCTGTGACTGCGTTGCGAAAGTCGGTCCCGCCCCATGTCGCCGCAGCCACGACCAAGTCGCTGGAGAAGTTGGCGGCGGATCGGTTTGAGAGTGCAGCGAAGTTCGCGGAAGCGTTGATGAACCCGGCGTTCACGCTGCCCACCGCGCCGGGGAGAGTGGTGGCGGGTGCACCAGCGAGTGGTCCATGGAAGCTCGTGAGTGTCGTCCTTGCAATTGGCATGGCGCTGTTCCTGATCACCACGCTGTGGGGTTGGCTGCGCCCGATCCCGAAACCCGTCTCGCGGTACAGCATCGCTCTACCAGAGGGCGAGGCGCTGTTTCAAGACCAGTCACGAGTGGCGGTTTCGCCGGACGGATCACGATTGGTGTATCTCGGAGTGAGTGAACAGGGTTCCCGGCTGTTGGTGCGCGACTTGGATCAACTCCACGCCACGCCGCTGCCGGGCACGGACGGAGCGAACAACCCGTTCTTCTCACCCGATGGATCGAAGGTGGGGTTCTACTCTGTGGGTGAGCGTGTGTGGCGGGCGGCATCGCTCGGCGGCGGCCCCCCGATCACCATCGCGGATTCTGGTACAGGGCGTGGGGGAGGCTCATGGGGGTCCGACGGCTACCTGTACTTCGACGGCAACCTTCCCGGCAACGGGCTGGTGCGCGTGGCGGAAGGTGGTGGTGCGCCGGAGGCCGTGACGATGAGGGACACCACGCAGAACGAAGGACGGCACGTGTGGCCCGAGGCGCTCCCCGGTGGCCGGGGCGTAGTGTTCACGGTGCGACGTGGGGGGCCTGCGAACCTCACGGAGTGGGACATCGCCGTGGCCGACCTCGCGACGGGCACGCACACCGTGTTGCTGCGTGGGGTGCGGGCGCGGTATGCCGCATCGGGGCACCTCTTGTACGTGACGGCGGACGGAACGCTGATGGTGGTGCCGTTTGATGAGACTACACTGGCGCTCACGGGTGACGCGGTGGCCCTCGTGGAGGGTCTGCGGGTCGGGTTTGCCGGTACCATGGACCTTGCTGTCTCCGCGACGGGCACGCTGTTTTATACGACCGGCGGCGTAGTAGGCGGCGGGCTTGCGGAGGTGGTGTGGGTGCGGCGGCGTAGTAGGCGGCGGGCTTGCGGAGGTGGTGTGGGTGACGCGGGACGGGACGGCGGAGGAAATCGACCCCGGTTGGACGGAGGACTTCGGTTTTCCGAAGCTCTCGCCTGACGGGAAGCAACTGGCAGTGAGCATCCGTGCGAACGACGAGGAACAGATTTGGATCAAACAGTTGGATCAGGGGCCGCTCCCGAAACTCACGTTCACGGGCACGGGGAACTTCCGGCCCGCGTGGACGCCCGATGGGCGGTCGGTGGCCTTCTCGTCGAATCGCGGGGACAATCGTGATCTCTATGTGCGGCGGGCGGACGGGACTGGACAGGCCGAGTTGCTGCTGGACGAGGAACTGCCTATTTGGGAGGTGACGTACTCCCCTGATGGGAAGTGGCTGATCTATCGGTGGGGCGAAGTAGGCGACAATTTTCTGTACGCGGTCCGCGTCGGGGTGGACAGTGTGCCGGTGGCGTTGGTGGCGACGGAATTCTTTGAAACCGCCCCTCGGGTGTCTCCAGATGGGCGGTGGTTGGCCTATGTCTCGAACTTGTCGGGCCAGCGGGAGGTGTACGTGCGCCCGTTTCCCAACACGAATGATGGCAGGTGGCAGGTCTCGACCGATGGAGGGCAGGAGCCCGTGTGGGCGCACAGCGGGCGGGAGTTGTTCTACCGGGGAGGGCAGAGCCTGATGTCGGTGGATGTATTGCAGGGAGCCACCTTTGTGACCGGCGAGCGGCGGGTGCTGTTTTCGGCTCAGGGTTACCGCTCAAACAACGTCCATCAGCAATACGACGTGACACCCGACGATCAGCGGTTCGTGATGATAAGGAATCTCGGAGGGCAGGAAGCGAGCGAGTTGATCGTGGTCCAGAACCTCTTCGAGGAGTTGAAGGCGAAGGTGGGGAATTGACCGAGATCACGTCCAAGCTCTCGACCGCCCTCGCCGACCGCTACAAGATCGAACGCCATCTGGGCGAAGGTGGTATGGCGACCGTCTACCTCGCTGAAGATCTCAAGCACAAGCGCAAGGTCGCCGTCAAAGTGCTGCGACCCGAACTCGCAGCGGTGCTCGGGGCCGAACGGTTCGTGCAGGAGATCACGACCACCGCCAATCTACAACACCCGCACATTTTGCCATTGTTCGATTCGGGAGAGGCGGACTCTTTCCTTTATTACGTGATGCCGTTCATCGACGGCGAGACACTGCGCGACAAGCTGAATCGGGAAACCCAACTCGGCATCGAGAAAGCGGTCAACATCACCACCGACGTTGCAGACGCGCTAGACTATGCTCACAGCCAAGGCGTGATTCACCGGGACATCAAGCCCGAAAACATCCTGATCCATAATGGCCGACCGATGGTGGCCGACTTTGGGATCGCCTTAGCAGTGAGCGCGGCAGCGGGAGGGCGGATGACGGAGACGGGGCTCTCGCTCGGCACACCACACTATATGTCGCCGGAGCAAGCGACCGCCGAGAAGGATCTCACTAACCGCTCGGACATCTACTCGCTGGGCAGTGTGCTCTACGAGATGTTGACCGGGAGCCCACCGCACGTCGGTTCGTCAGCGCAACAGATCATCATGAAGATCGTAGCGGAAGATGTGCAGCCGGTGACGGCCTTGCGGAAGTCGGTGCCGCCCAACGTGGCTGCTGCCGTTGCGAAGTCATTGGAGAAGTTGGCGGCGGATCGTTTCGAGAGTGCGGCCAAGTTTGCCGAGGCGCTGACGAACCCGGCGTTCACGTTGCCTACCGCACCGGGGACAGCGATGGCGGGTGCACCAGCAAGCGGTCCGTGGAATCGCTGGACCGTCGGGTTCGCCGCTGGCATGGCGCTGTTCCTGATCACCACGCTGTGGGGCTGGCTACGCCCGATCCCGAAGCCCGTCTCGCGCTACAGCGTCGCGATACCGGAGGAGGAGGCGCTGTCCACTGGCGGCGGGTCACTAGTGGCGGTCTCGCCGGACGGATCACGATTGGTGTATCTCGGAGAGGGTGGACAGAACTCCCGGCTGTTGGTACGCGACTTGGATCAACTCCACGCGACCCCGCTGCCGGGCACGGAGGGAGCGTCTAACCCGTTCTTCTCACCCGATGGATCACGGGTGGGGTTCTTCGCCAGGGGTGAGGGTGTGTGGCGAGTGGCATCGCTCGGCGGTGGCCCCCCGATCACCATCGCCGATTCCGGTATTGGATTTTGGGGTGGGTCATGGGGGTCCGACGGCTACCTATACTTCGACGGGGACCTCCCCGGCAACGGGCTGGTGCGTGTAGCGGAAAGTGGCGGTGCGCCGGAGGCGGTGACGATGAGGGACACCACGCAGGGCGAACAAGGACACATTTGGCCCGAGGCGCTGCCCGGTGGCCGGGGCGTCGTGTTCTCGGTGGTGCGTGGGGGGTTTGCGAACCTCACCGAGTGGGACATTGCCGTGGCTGACCATGCGACGGGCTCGCACACTGTGCTGGTGCGAGGGGTCCGGGCGCGGTATGCCGCGTCGGGCCATCTCTTGTACGTGACGGCGGACGGGACGCTGATGGTGGTGCCATTCGATGAAACGACGCTGGCGCTCACGGGTGACGCGGTGGCCCTCGTGGAGGATCTGCAGGTCAGGTTCGCCGGTATGATGGACCTCGCTGTCTCCGCGACGGGGACGCTGTTCTACACGACCGGCGGCGTAACAGGAAGCGGGCTTGCGGAGTTGGTGTGGGTGACGCGGGACGGGACCGCCGAGGAGATCGACCCCGGATGGACGGGGGACTTCGGTTCTCAGAGGCTCTCGCCGGACGGGATGCAACTGGCCGTGAGCATCCGTGCGAACGACGAGGAACAGATTTGGATCAAACAGTTGGATCAGGGGCCGCTCCCGAAACTCACGTTCACGGGCACGGAGAATTTTCGGCCAGCGTGGACGCCCGATGGGCGGTCGGTGGCCTACTCGTCGAATCGCGGGGACAATGAGGACCTCTATCTGCGGCGGGCGGACGGGACGGGTCAGGCCGAGTTGCTCCTGGACGAGGAGCAGTCCATTGGGATGCTGACGTACTCCCCCGATGGGGAGTGGCTGGTGTATCGGGTGAACGCAGAGAGCCCTGATCTGTACGCGCTACGCATCGGGGTGGACAGTGTGCCGGTGCCGTTGGTGGCGACGGAGTTCCTTGAAACCGCCCCTCGGGTGTCTCCAGATGGCCGGTGGTTGGCCTATGTCTCGAACGAATCGGGCCAGCGGGAGGTGTACGTGCGCCCGTTTCCCAACACGAATGATGGCAAGTGGCAGGTCTCGACCGATGGAGGGCTGGAGCCCGTGTGGGCGCACAGCGGGCGTGAGTTGTTCTACCGGGGAGGCCAGAGCCTGATGTCGGTGGAGGTTTTACCGGGAGCCACCTTTGTGACCGGAGAACGGCGGGTGCTGTTTTCAACACAAGGGTTTCGCACGAGCCGCAACCATCAACGGTACGACGTGACGCCCGACGATCAACGGTTCGTAATGATACGGAATCCCGGTTCGCAGGAAGCAGTCGAGTTGATCGTGGTCGAGAACTTCTTCGAGGAATTGAAGGCGAAGGCTCTCGACCGCCCTCGCGGACCGCTACAAGATCGAACGCCACTTGGGCGAAGGCGGCATGGCGACCGTCTACCTCGCCGAGGACCTCAAGCACAAGCGCAAGGTAGCGGTCAAAGTGCTGCGGCCCGAACTCGCGGCGGTGCTTGGCGCTGAAAGATTCGTGCAGGAGATCACGACCACCGCCAATCTCCAACACCCGCACATTTTGCCCCTGTTCGATTCGGGGGAAGCCGATGGCTTCCTGTATTACGTGATGCCGTTCATCGACGGCGAGACACTGCGCGACAAGCTGAACCGCGAAACGCAACTCGGCATCGAGGAAGCGGTCAACATCACCACCGCCATCGCGGACGCCCTCGACTACGCCCATCGACAGAACGTCATCCATCGAGATATAAAGCCAGAGAACATCCTACTCCACGAGGGCCGTCCCATGGTGGCGGACTTCGGGATCGCTTTGGCAGTGAGCGCGGCAGCGGGTGGGCGTATGACGGAGACGGGCCTGTCCCTCGGCACACCGCATTACATGAGTCCCGAACAAGCGACAGCCGAGAAGGACCTCACTGCACGGTCGGACATTTACTCCCTCGGCAGTGTGCTCTACGAGATGTTGACGGGCGAACCGCCGCACATGGGCAACTCGGCGCAGCAGATCATCATGAAGATCGTCGCGGAAGATGTGCAGCCCGTGACGGCGTTGCGGAAGTCGGTCCCGCCCCATGTCGCCGCCGCCACGACCAAATCGTTGGAGAAGCTGGCGGCGGATCGGTTCGAGAGTGCTGCCAAGTTTGCGGAAGCGTTGACCAATCCCGCGTTCTCGCTTCCCACAACACAGGCCGGAATGGTGGGTGGCCCAGCCGGCATTTGGCGACAGCGATTGGCGGTGCCGTTTGCTGCCGTCGCGATGCTCGCGGCGGTGATGACGGTGCTGTTCGTATGGGCGATTTCTCGGCCTCAACCGGAAGTGCCGAAGCCCGTTTCGCGCTACAGCATCGCGTTACCGGAGGAGGAGGCGCTGTCCACTGGCGGCGGGTCACTAGTGGCGGTCTCGCCGGACGGATCACGATTGGTGTATAAAGGAGCGGGTGAACAGAACTCCCGGCTGGTGGTGCGCGACTTGGATCAACTCCACGCCACCCCGCTGCCGGGCACGGAGGTAGCCAATAACCCGTTCTTCTCACCCGATGGATCGCGGGTGGGGTTCTTCGTCGAGGGTGAGGGTGTGTGGCGGGTGGCATCGCTCGGCGGCGGTCCCCCGATCACCATCGCCGATTCCGGTATTGGATTTTGGGGTGGGTCATGGGGGTCCGACGGCTACCTCTACTTCGACGGGAGCCTCCCCGGTGACGGGTTGGTGCGTGTGGCGGAAGGTGGTGGTGCGCCGGAGGTCGTGACGATGAGGGACACCACGCAGGGCGAACTAGAGCACATGTGGCCCGAGGCGCTCCCCGGTGGCCGGGGCGTCGTGTTCTCGGTGCGACGTGGGGGGCTGGCGAACCTTACCGAGTGGGACATCGCCGTGGCCGACCTCGCGACGGGCACGCACACCGTGTTGCTGCGAGGGGTGCGGGCGCGGTATGCCGCGTCGGGCCATCTCTTGTACGTGACAGCGGACGGGACGCTGATGGTGGTGCCGTTCGATGAGACTACACTGGCGGTGACGGGTGACGCTGTGGCCCTCGTGGAGGGTCTGCGGGTCAGTTTTGCCGGTATGATGGACCTCGCGGCGGCGTAGTAGGCGGCGGGCTTGCGGAGGTGGTGTGGGTGACGCGGGACGGGACGGCGGAGGAAATCGACCCCGGTTGGACGGAGGACTTCGGTTTTCCGAAGCTCTCGCCGGACGGGAAGCAACTGGCGGTGACCATCAATGCGAACGACGAGACACAGATTTGGATCAAAGAGTTGGATCAGGGACCGCTCCCGAAACTCACGTTCACGGGCACGGAGAATTTCCGGCCAGCGTGGACGCCCGATGGGCGGTCGGTGGCGTTCGTGTCGACTCGCGGGGACAATCGTGATCTCTATGTGCGGCGGGCGGACGGGAGTGGACAGGCCGAGTTGCTGCTGGACGAGGAGCAGCCCATTTGGCAGGTGACGTACTCCCCCGATGGGGAGTGGCTCGTGTACCGGGTGAATGTGGAGAGCCGTGATTTGTACGCGCTCCGCGTCGGGGGGGACAGTGTGCCGGTGCCGTTGGTGGCGACGGAGTTTGAGGAGACCTCGCCGGCGGTGTCACCGGATGGCCGGTGGTTGGCTTACGCCTCTAACGAGGCAGGCCGCCGTGAGGTCTACGTGCGCCCGTTCCCCAACACGAATGATGGGAGGTGGCTGGTCTCGACGAACGGAGGAACTGAGCCCGTGTGGGCACACAGCGGGCGGGAGCTATTCTACAAGGGAAGCGGGAGCTTGATGGTTGTAGAGGTATTGCCGGGAGCCACGTTTGTGACTGGCGAACGGCGGGTGCTGTTTTCAATACAAGGGTTTCGCAGGTCCTTGGGACATCCGTTCTACGATGTGACACCGGACGATCAGCGGTTCGTGATGATAAGGAATCTCGGAGGGCAGGAGGCGAGCGAGTTGATCGTGGTCGAGAACTTCTTCGAGGAGTTGAAGGCGAAGGTGGGGAATTGACCGAGATCACGTCCAAGCTCTCGACCGCCCTCGCGGACCGCTAC
>JAZDCZ010000378.1:0-2923 GCA_036679605.1 Gemmatimonadota bacterium | reverse complement strand
GATCATGGATGCCCTACGACTGGTACCGGGTGTCGAGGTCGCCAACATCAATCGCAACACCTTCGCGATCAGTATCCGTGGTTTCAACGACCGCTTTTCCAACAAGCTTCTCGTACTCATGGACGGTCGCAGCGTCTATACCCCGCTGTTCGCAGGCGTCTACTGGGACATTCAGGATACCGTTCTCGAAGACATCGAAAGGATCGAGGTAATTCGAGGTCCCGGAGGTACTCTTTGGGGTGCCAATGCCGTCAACGGCGTGATCAACATCATCACCAAAAACGCCAAGGATACCCAAGGAACACTGCTATCGGCGCTCGCCGGGGATGAAGAAAACGGCACTTTCGTCGCCCGCCAAGGCGGACAACTGGGCGACAACGCGTTTTTCCGTGTATACGCAAAGTCTTTTGAACGTGAATCTTCCAGAGGATTGACGCAAACTTCCGGAGACGATCAGTGGCGAACCGTCCGCCTGGGTGGCCGCCTGGACTGGGATCCCTCCGACGCCGACTCGGTCACCGTTCTCGGTGAGTACTACGACGGCAACCTCTTCGCTCGCTCCACGCTGCCGTCACTTTCTCCACCTTTCGCAACGCCGCGTACGCGGACCAAAACCGATTTCGGGGGTGGACATTTACTCGGCCGCTGGCAACACGAGATCGACCAAGACGAACAAATCGAACTACAGTTCTACTATGACAGGACCGACCGCCAGCCGAGCGGCTTCAACCAGTACACCGATACCGTCGACATCGATTTTCAGCACAACCTCCCCCTCGGTGAACACAACGAAGCTATATGGGGATTGAACTATCGCCTAGTCAGCGACCACACGGCCAAAGACCTGGTCTTCACCCTCACGCCGAGCAGCGACACGACGAATCTCTTCTCCGGGTTCATCCAGGACGAGTTGTCTCTGCTCGCCGACAGGCTCGTGTTGACGCTCGGATCGAAGTTCGAACACAACGACTACACCGGATTCGAGTACCAACCCACCGCACGCTTCTTGTGGAAAGCAAGCGAACGACAAACCGTATGGGGTGCCGTATCTCGAGCCGTACGTACGCCTTCGCGAGTGGAAAACGACATCGATATCTTCACTTCGGTCATACCCCCCGACACCTTCGGGCCGGGAGCACCTCCGATCCCAGCGGCTATCCTCATTCGCGGAAATCGAGGGTTCGACTCCGAACGGTTGATCGCCTACGAGTTGGGATACCGTCCGCAAATCAGCGACACCGTTTCGGTAGATATCGCGCTGTTTTACAATGACTATGACAAGTTACGTGCGGTCATCCCGCGCGGCGCTTTCACGCCGCATCCTCTCTATGGGCTCGCCTTCATAGTCGACGCCACCAACTTACTGGAAGGGAACACTTACGGCGGCGAAATTGCCATCGACTGGGTACCCACCGACTTTCTTCAGTTCCGCGGCGGCTATAGCTACTTGGAAATAGACCTGAATCTGGATCCGACGGCTACCGCGCCCTCGATCTCGGAGGGTGACGAAAACGCCTCGGCGCAAAACCGTGCCTTCGTACGATCCATTCTACAACTCCCGCACCACATGGAAATCGACGCCACCCTTCGCTGGGTCGACAGTCTCCTGGTCAACACCACGCGGGTAAACAGTTACCTAACAGGAGATCTTCGCCTGGCTTGGCGACCACTCAGCGATCTCGTAGTTTCGCTCGTAGGCCGCGATCTCTTCGACCCTCAACACCTCGAGTTCGGCGAATCGGCCTTCGCGAGCGGTGAAGCCACCGGCGTGCAACGTTCGGTATTTCTGCAAGTGACTTTGGAGAAGTAGGGTTCGAAAACGAGACATCCCCTGTGAACCCGAGACGCATGAGACAACGAGCGAAAACCACAGCATGGCCGTTCTCGGGCCTTGTGGCTTTGTATGCGTTCATTTTGTTGACCGCTACGGCAGTCGCCATGCAAGACATCGAACATCAGGTCGAAGCGGCATTGATGTACAACTTCGCCAAGTTTGTTGTGTGGCCTGAGAGCGCTTTCTCGTCGGAAGATGAACCGCTGACACTATGCGTAGTGGGCAGCCACCCCCTGGCCAAGGTAGTGGAGAAATCGATTGTCGGTCGCACAGCCCAAGGGAGAACCATTCGCCTGGAAAGCTTCGACGACGACCCATCTTCGGTGTGCAGGATCGTATTCGTCGATGCATCACAAGACGCACAGGTGGCACACATTGTGCGAAAACTCCATAGCAGACCCGTTCTCAGCATAGGGGAATCCGCGGCGTTTGCAGCAAGTGGCGGGATGATTCGTCTGGTGACCCACGGGGGAAAGATTCGTTTCGACGTCAATGCTAGGTCCGCCGGCCAAGCGGGAATTCGTCTGCGTTCCCAGTTGCTTAGTTTGGCCCGAAACGTCGAGCAATAGACTTGAAAGAGGTAGATCCGCATGTTTCGTAACCTTCCCATACGCCACAAGCTTCTCGCAATCATCGGCATCACCAGCCTTCTCTCGCTTTCCGTAGCTGCCGCGGCCCTGGTTGCCTACGACGTCACGACCTACAAGGAATCGATGGTACGCAACCTTACTGTCCAGGCCGACATCATCGCGGTCAACACCACCGGGGCTCTGACCTTCGACGACTACGACGCTGCCAGCAGCAGTCTGTCGTCGCTACAAAAGGAAGACACGATCACTTTCGCCTGCCTCGCTGCGACCGACGGAAAGCCATTGGCTAAGTACAGACGTTGGAATGTGCAAACTGGCGACGTCGTCCCGCTACTGAGTGAGACCGGGTACAAGTTCTCGAAACACAGGCTCGCAGTACACCGAGAGATACGCTTCGACGGCGAAACCATAGGGAGTGTTTACATAGAGACCGACCTCAGCGCCCTACGAGTTCGAGTCGCCCGGTTCATCGGTGCGATACTAGCGATCATGGTGCTCG
>JAZDCZ010000377.1:0-3421 GCA_036679605.1 Gemmatimonadota bacterium | reverse complement strand
GCTTGATGAGGAGCGAAAGAACGCGGCGATCGCCAGAAACATTTGTGATCTTCGCGAACAGGCGGGTCTAACGCAGCGACAGCTCGCACAGCGTGCGGACACCACCGCGTCCGTCATCTGTAAACTCGAGGACGCGGACTACGAAGGCCACTCACTTTCTATGCTTCGCCGCATTGCGGCGGTACTAGGACATCGGGTCGAGGTGAGCTTTACCCCGGTCGATACAGATACAAGGGGTTTCAACCGAAGGAAGGGCGGCAAGCCCCACGCCGGTACCACCGTCGCAAAGCGAAAAACGAAGCGCAAGGCGCGCGCACCGGCACGCAAGAAAGCGATCTAGAAGTGTTGAGGTGACAGATTGTGAACCAGGCCATGGAGCGTTAGAAAACGCTGCGCCTGCCCTGGCGATTTGAAACCGCGCAGAGCAGATTATCATCGGAGCTGATTCCCAGCACGATCGGGCAAGATCTGTACTGTCAAGGCACATCACCTCGATCTAGTTTCGCGGGGTCGACTTGTCCCAACACGGCTGACAGGGGACAACCGCATGGTCCTCCTCCCCCTGATCAGACTGTAGCCTTTTGTACATGCCGTTCGCCTTGCTCCCAATAGGTTATAGTAGACGTACCATAAACTTAGGGCGCCTGTAGTGGCACCCGAACGGTAGCATCAGGATAGAGGTTACCCTTGACGACGTGTCACAACCGCACGCTTCCGCGCTTGCCACCAGCCCTTCTTCTCCTGCTTACACTCGCACTCGCGAGCGCATGCGGTGACGCCACTTCGGTAGGCACCATCGACTACGTAGTCGTACACGACGACCCGGGCGCCTCAACTTCACGAAGCGGCGGTTACACCGAAGCGTGGATCGGCCCCTGGATCGCGTCGGTCGGTGATGTAGACGGCAACGGAATCACCGATCTAGTCGCCCAAGGTGTATCGACAAATTCCGGCTTGGGGGGGACCACGGGTTACGAACTCGTATACCTCGGAGATGGTGGCCAGATCCTAGCAACCACGCCGCTCGAGATACTGGTCGACGAGTATCGTATCCTGCGCGAGTGGGACGGCAACGTCCTTACTGCTATCGGAGATCTTAACGGTGACGGAATCAAGGAAATTGCGATTCATGGTGAAAGGTTCGGCGGCACGTCGTTTCATGAAGGGCTGATCGTATACTTCCTGAACGCTTCGGGAGAAATCACCTCGACCGGGTTTGTAGATTTCGGACTCATCGACGGTTTTGACGCGTATAGTGAGCGTATTATCGTTCGCAATGCCGCCCCGGCAGGCGACATCAACGGCGATGGTGTCCCCGACCTCGCCGTCACCACCGCGCCTCTGATCTCCGAAAACAAAGCGGGCTCCCGTGTTTGGGTCGCGTTCATGGCGAGTGACGGCCACGTGACGGAATGGCACGCGATCAATGCACGAGTACCCAACCGACTCCTCCCGGATGTTGCTACGGCTGGAACCCCGCTAGGCATTACAGGTGTCGGCGATGTAGACGGCGACGGTGTCCCCGATCTTGCGATAGGCGATTCCTCGATGATTCCGTGCTTTCTTGCCACACCCCACCAGTGGTCACCCCGGTCTGGCGACGTCACCATCGTATTGATGAACCGCGACGGAAGCGTGAAGTGCGTACGGCGCTTGTTTCCGGGACTGCAAGAAGATCGCCCGGCCGGCCTGTTCGGCACGAGGATCGGTAACAACCTGAGAGATCTCGGCGACCTTGACGGAGACGGCATCCACGAGTTGCTCGTGCATGCTTACCTCGGGTACGAAGAGTACGCTAGGCAGGGTTTCTGGATCGTTTATCTCGGTGTTGGAGGCAGTGCTAAGCATACAGAGCGAGTGGATGCCGACGCTTTTGGCGGCGAAGAGGTTTTCTCGAGTTGGGGGCCCGATATCGGCTCGGCGGCGCTCGGAGATATAAGCGGCAACGGCGAGGTTTGGTTCGGTATCGTCAATTCTATATCGAGATTCGCTGATACGCCCGAAGGCGCGCTCCGGGGGAGGCTGTGGCTGGCCAAACTCGCAGACCGTCGTGGACAGTTCCCGCCCGCGTCCAACACTGACGCTCTCGGAGAATGCTCGGTGCCGGAACCCGATGAGTATGAACTAAGCCCTCCACGCGGCGCAGCGGACGTATCGTTCTCGGTTGCTAGCGCGCATCCACTCACAGCCTTACAGTTCGCGTTTAGCTATCGACCGGACCTGGGGACATTCAACGAGAGCGACGGTTCGATCGAATGCATCGAGATGCAGTCTACGAGTGTCATCGACGTCTCCTTCGGTGTAAACGGTAGACCTGCGGACATTGACGGATCCACGTGCAAGCGCTTCCAGTACGCGGCGGACAAGCCTGAACGGTTCGTGGTGGACGTAGGTTTCAATACACCGACCGGAGGAACGTTTCAGCCCGCGACCTGTAGGTTCCTCGTTCGTGGTGAAAGCGTCGACGCCGACGCCTTTATCCTCGACTACGTGGAGGCGTATCATGACCAGATTCCGATTCCCCACGTCGTTGTTTCGATATCGGATGTAGTCGACGTGCCATAGGAATTCATAGTGTCGCCAAACTGACACGCAAACACTCACTCAATCCGATAGCCGACAAACGGCGGAGGCTCTAGCGGTCGCGAATCCAGGTCGCTCACGTCTTCCACGAGCACGGGCTGTGCAAGCTCACCGATTGGACCCGTACGTTGGACGGGGCATCGCACGAGATCAGTCGGCCCGCGGAAACTGTTGACGTTGGCAATCCCGGCGCCGAACACATCGTCCGGTCTGAGTGCGAATGCTGACATCCCGGGCACGATAGCCTCACAAGCAGGTATCTCTTCGGGTTGTCCTTCCTCAAAACCTCATCCGTCGACAATTAAGCTGCGAGTCGGTCGTAGCGATGGTGTAGTCCGCCGACTTGCGCCTTGGCGACTACGTGCCCACGATGCTTTGTCGGCGTTCGCTGACCATTCGGCGTCCGCTTGGCGAGGGAGAGATGGGTACGTGTATCATTATAATAGCGCACGTATGCGTTGATGACTCGCTGGAGCTGATACTCACTGATCGCGATGACGTGGTCAGTGCATTCGCGCCGGAGGGTCCCAATGATGCGCTCGCAGTAGCCATTTTGCCATGGGGAGCCTCGGGCGCTGACGACCTCCTGAAGCTCGAGCGCGTTGACGCGTCTTTGAAACTCGTGGCCGAAGATTCCGTCCTGGTCACGATGGATGAACCGAGCGTGCGACTGCCAGGGCAAGGCCTCGGTGAGCTGCTGCGCCGTCCATTCGGCTGTCGGGTGAGACGTGACCGCGACGTGCAGGATACGTCTGCGCCCATGATCGAGAACGACGAATACATAGAGCAGTGAGAAGCGGATCGTAGGGACCACCATGAAATCAACGGCGATCGACTG
>JAZDCZ010000376.1:0-2981 GCA_036679605.1 Gemmatimonadota bacterium | reverse complement strand
CCCGTCTCGACGCATGAGAATCGTGCACGAGTTGTTGACCGGGATGCGGCGTGTATCCGAGGTCGGCGAAGAAGAGGTCCTTGTCGATGATCGCGGTCACGGCCATGGCGGGTTCTCCGTGGCGGTCTCGCGAGTCGATCCTGTCCGGCTGGGAGGCCGGCCCCACTTCCAGATCCCGTAAATTGAAAGCCCGAAGTATGCCAACTGTAAAGCTGCCTGCTGGGGAAGCCCGTGTCGGTAGTCGGCCACGGCCCAGGTCGCGTTCGTGATCGCCCACAGTATGAAGCAGACCCGGTATCCGTGGATGTTGAGCACCACGCCGAGGAGAGATAGCACAGCCATCAGCCAGTAGAGCACGGTTGGTCCTCCTGTCTGCCGAGGCGTTCGGTCTTGATCTCCTCGTAGGTCCGGCCATCTCCCTCCAGGGTCGCCTTCCGTCCCGCGAGCTTCTCCCACCGCATGATGATGACGTCGCTGTAGAGTTCGTCGAGATCCATGAGAAACGCCTTGCGCCCGGTCTGTTCTGCCGCGATCAGGGTCGAGCCAGAGCCCCCGAACAGATCGAGGACATTTTCGCCCCTGCGGGAGCTGTAATGGATGGCGCGAGCGGCGAGTTCGACGGGCTTCTCGGTCAGGTGGACCATGGACTGCGGGTTGACCTTCTTGATCGCCCAGAGATCGGTCGCGTTGTTGGGTCCGAGGAACTTGTGGGCGGCGCCCTCCTTCCACCCGTAGAAACACCACTCGTGGGCACCCATGAAATCCTTGCGCGTGAGGACGGGGTGCTGTTTGTCCCAGATGATGGCTTGCGAGAAGTAGAGGCCGTTATCGGCAAGGGGCCGCGGGTAGTTGGCGATGTTCGCGTAGCCGCCCCAGATGTAGAATCCGCGTCCCGGAAGGAGCACCCGGGCGATGTTCCTGAACCAGGTATCCAGGAGCTTCTCGAACTCCTCGTCGGAGACGAAGTCGTTTTCGAGCGGCCGGTCTTTGGCCCGGAGTCTTTTGGATGTGGGTCTTGACTTGCCGGGGTGACGGGCGAGATCAAGCTTCTGGTGGTGGCCCTTGAAGGAGGAGAGCCCGGCCGCGATCGCGTTGTTCGATCGGGGTTCGACCTTCACGTGGTGTAGGCCGGGGAATCGCACCCCGGCCCCAACCCCGAACCGGACGTGCACGTTTCCGTGCATCCGGCTCTCCAGATGTTTCTTGGCGTTACTACGCACAGTGCTTTCCCTTATGACAAGCCAGACAGAGGGTCTGAAGATTGTCTTCGGTGTTGGACAATGCGTAGCTTGGAAAGCAGCGAACAGGGACGATATGGTCGGCGTGGGAGTTCTTGGCCGTCACAGCGCATCCACAACGACGACAGCAGTATCCATCGTGTTGGAGAGTCTGCCATTTCAGGTCCAAGCTCCCGGGACGACGTTGCTCACTGAGATAATGAGCTTCCACCTTCCACCTCCGTTTCGTCGTCGGTCGCATAGAAGGAATTCCCAGGGATGTATGGTTCTGGGCGTCGGTAGTCCAGTTTCATAGAACGTCCACTGAACGTGGCGAGCCGACAGGAGTCGTCGACACGAATGACTCCTGTCCGACCATACTTTCTCACGCATTGGGCCGTGGTGATGTCAAACTTTCGACAGATTGTCTTGACCGTGATCCAGAACGCCCAGTGGTCGAGCGTCCCGGCAATGCCCGTGAAGTCGTGGGCGATTCGGTAATACCCGGACCACCCACTAACGACGGCTGAGCCGCGTTGTAACCGCAAGGCCACAGACTCTTGCTGTGGACGGCGGCGAATTGCTTCCCGCAGTCGTTCCCTGAGATTCCGAAATGCTTTACGGCCGATTTTGATCTTCGGCACGGATCTCCCGCTTTGGCCTGGATTATAGATCATACGGAATCCGAGAAAATGGAATCCATCTCGAACGTGCGTGATGTGTGTCTTCTCGCTTGATAATTCCAAGCCGCATGTGCGACGTAGGAATTCCCCAATATCGTCACGTAGCTGTGCAGCATAGCGCTTAGACGTTCGGGTGAGAAAGACGCACCAATCGTCGGTGTACCGGACGAACCGCAGATTCGGTCGCCCATGGTATGCCGCTCGCGCCATGCCTTGCTTATGCTTGCCTTTTTCATGCAGGAACCAGTCCAGCTTGTTGAGGACAGCATTTGCGAGCAATGGTGAGACCACACCTCCTTGAGGAACTCCTTTCTCGGTAGGTTGAACTATTCCTTTAACCTGAACACCAGCTTTGAGAATCCGGCAGATCAGGGAGAGGAACTTATTGTCCATGACCTTCTCCCGCAGGACCCGGAGAATGGCTTTATGCGAGATTTCGTCGAAACACGCTTTCACGTCTCCCTCGATCACCCAAGTGAAGCCATGCTTCATCAGGTTTTGACAGCGGAAGATGGCATGATGCGCGCTCCGGTTGGGCCGAAACCCGTACGAGCTGTCGTGAAATTCAACCTCGAAGATCGGCTCAAGAACCATGCGAATGGACTCCTGGACGATCTTGTCGCGCATACAGGGAATGCCCAAGCCGCGCAGTTTGCCATTGGCCTTGGGTATCATTACCCGACGCGTCGGTTGAGGTTGATAGGTCCCACGCTTCAGCTCGAGGCGAAGACGTTCGAGTTTTCCATCGAGTCCCTTGCGGAACTCGCGAGCCCTCACTCCGTCTACGCCGGCTGCTTTACGATGAGAACGTTTCAGTGCGCGTTCGGCAGCTACCCGCAGCCATTGCGGATGGTGCATCAGGTCCATCAAATTCCGCAACCGGCCATCATATGGGTTGGTTGGGAAAAGAGGGGTGTCTTCTGCACGGTGCTGACTATGCGCTTTTGATCGCTCCCACAGCCTTCTCTGGACTTCTTCCACGTTCATCGGGAGCCCTCCCGATTGTTGAACCTTTCCGTCATCCAGAACAAAACATCCTGCCTCCCTTCGCCATGTGGGCGGCTTTCCCGCCCTCGGACTA
>JAZDCZ010000375.1:0-4563 GCA_036679605.1 Gemmatimonadota bacterium | reverse complement strand
AAGAACGGATTGAGTCCAGCTTCCTCTAATCTTTTTTTCGGACCGTTGAGATTGGACCGAAAAGCGGACCCATAATCGTCCCTATTAGTGATCACCAAAATGGCCAAACCCCAGACCCAGGCTTTGCCTGGCCCGAGAGCAGGGCTCTCGGCTAGAGTGGCCTCATAGTTTCACTACGCGGTCGTTCTCCAGGGACGCCCGCCGAATTACGCACCAACTTCGGGACCGACAGCCAGGCGCAACATCCAGAGTTCGCTCTGCGGATGCCGCGCCCGGTCTGCGGTGAGGGGCTACTTGATAATCAACGCCCATCGATTGAGTTTCCCGATGTCTTGGCTGGCATGATCGGCAGCGGACAGAGTCCAATCCCCATTGGCGGTTTGGCCGACAAAGGCGGACAGGGACGCTGTGTCCGCGATCTGAAACGTCCGTTGAATGTTGTCCGCATTCTGGCCGCTTCGTTCGTGAAGCAAGGCGATGGCGCCCGAGGGCCCAGCAACCTGAACCGTCAGGTCGCCGGTCCAACTGTGGGTAATGTCCAACTCCACTTCGATGTCGGCAATTGTTCGGGCATCGGAAACCCGGATGGTGTCCCGTATGCCATTCGGTTGGTTGTCTGGAATCACCACCGAGGGCGTCGATTCGGCGCGCAATTCACCGGAGGTGAGGACTTCGGCGTCGATCCTCCAGCTGTTCAGCGTGCCCAGGTCACGCGAGGCCAGGTCAGAGACCTCCATCGACCAGACGCCGTTGATATCCAACCCGAGGAATTGAGCCAGCTCGGGCGTCGAGGCCTCGTCGTAGGTCCGGATGATGTTGTTGGAGCTGTTGCCAGCACGAAGATGCAGATCGACCCGTTGACCGCCCGGACCCACCAGACGCACAATGAGATCGCCGATCCAGGTATGAGTGATATCGACGCTGGCCGTCAGACTCTGAATCCGGCCGTGATCGTTGATGACCAAGCGGCTGACCACGCCAGCTGGATCGCGATCCGGAATATTCAGATTCGCGGCGCGCGATCCGCTGACCCGCACAGTGCGGGCTCCGGCCATCGCCATCGCCTCGCCAACAGCGGCGGCGGCGTCAACTTTTCCATGGCCAAACCAGGGGCTCCAGGTCCCCTCCGAAAACCCCTGATTTGCAAAGGCTCCCGAGTCAAACGGTGCGATCGGGGAAATGTCCCAACTGGCGGTCGGGTCGGGATCAAACGAGCCAGGAGGCGTACGCGGCCAACCGGTCATGTTGAGATCCTTCGACGCCGTTTTCTTCAACAACGAAATGACTTCGAGCGACGTCAGCTCGGGATTGGCGGAAATTGCGAGAGCTGCAATGCCCGCTACCAATGGAGTAGCGCTCGAGGTGCCGCCAAAATCATCCCGAACGGCGTCCCCGCCGCGAGTGGTCGTAATCCCCAGGCCCGGCAACGAAAGGCGTCTGTATGTGTGCACATTGCTGGACGGCGCGCACAGGGAGATTCCCGTTCCATAGTTTGAGTAATGGCTTCGCTGGGCCGTGCTGGCCAGAGCCGCGATGTACATGACGCCATCATGTCCCACAAGGTCGTGGGAAAACGTCCGACTCGTCTGCACTCCAATCCAGGTCAGAGGCGAGGTCGAAAAATCAATGCCGGAAGTAAAGGGCACGTCGACAGTGGCCGTGTGGGAAATGGGACAGTTTTCATTGCCCGCGGCCCATAGAAATACCATGCCTTTGCCTCGGCGGCCGCCGTTTCGAACCAACTGCTCGATCAGGTTCAACGTCGTGCTCGACCAGCTCGATGTCGGCGAACTCCCCCATGAGTTCGACATCACGTCGGCCTTGTCTCCGATGTAGTTCAATACACGCCGCATGCGCGTATCTCCGACAAACAGCCTCGATCCCGAAGTGGGCCACTTGATGGGCAACAGTCGACATCCGGGAGCCGCCCCGACGGTCAACGCCCCGTCGGTTTCCGCCGCGATCACTCCGGCGCAGGCGGTGCCGTGGTTCTCACCCGTATGATACATCTCGTCCGGATCCGCCCCGATGTCGCCGCGTCGTTTTAGCGTGATACTCGTTCCCGGAAAATATCCCCAACCCGCAAATTTCCCGGGCGAATCGAAGTCAGGGTGATCCAACTGGCAACCGTCATCAGCCACGCTGACGACAACATCGCGATTTCCATAGCCATCCAGAGCTTGCCAGGCTGCTTCGCAATTGGCCGAGGAGCGAGGGTCGTAGTCGCTGGAGGGCGCGCGCCGACGGTGAAGATGCCATTGGTCCTGGTAGGAAGGATCCATGGGCAGTTGTACGGCCGTCTTCTTGAAGACCATATTGAGATCGTGATCAATATTGGCCACAAGGTCTTCCTCTTCGGTCAACTTCACCACCAGCTTGACCGGATTCATTCCGGTCGCGTCGGTCAAACGGAGAAGATAGTCACGATCCGAAATGCGCTCGAGAATTTCGAGCGCGTACTTGCCGGCGAAAGCTCCGACCGCCTCTGTGTCCACTGCTTCCTTGAAGGTGACGATAACGCGGTCCGTGATCAGAAAATCGCCTCCCGTGTCAACCGTCTCGTAGGCGTGGTGCGTGGGCGCTAGTTTGCGTGCGTCCGTCATCAGACTCTCGAGCTGGCCCTTGGCGCAGGTCACCCGGGTGGAAGCGGTCGACGTTTGCTCCGCGGCGCTCATCTTTGAGGGCAGGTCAGCGGGCAATCGCCGGACGACAAACTGGTCCGGCCGTTTCTTGAGATTGAGGCGGACGCCGCAGCGATAGGTATAGTCGGCGTCCTTGTCAGCGGACTTCTTGTCAGCGGACTTCTTGGCAGTCATGAATCACTCCTCTCGTGGTTCGTTTCGTTCGCTAGATCATCCTCACGCTGCCTTCGCGCGCGGAGCTTCACTCTGTTCAGGCGTCATTTGACGCAAAACTCATGTGTATAGAAAGTTCAATCGGCCTCCCGGCCAGAAGGAGCGTTCCCACGCACGCCAAGGGGTCCGCTCCATCCGACCCGCTTCCCACGAGTCCTCGTGTGCTTGTCACGCGGTGATGGGACCACCGTCGAGGCAGCTCTAATCGTCTCTAGAATTGGTTGTTTACGTCCAAGCGCTTCCTAACTGTCGGCGGTGATTGCGTTCTTTGATCGACGTACGTACTGCGTGGATGTTTCCTCAGTTGTCGGTTCTCAGGGCGTATCTGATTCCCCTACGGGAGCTAGTGATGTTCACCGATCAAGATCCTGCATTGGACGGGTCTATGGTCACTGGTCTCGTCAGTGTCGGCAAAGGGAAATCCATGGTGAAGTATCTTGGAGGCAAGCTTCCAATGAGTCGGTCTATTAGCGATGAAGACGAAGTCTAGTACATTGTAGTAGTTTGAAGCGAGCTGCGTTTGATGGAGCTCTTCGGGGCGGATCCAAACCCATGCGTTGCCCCGTAGCATATTCCTCATCGACTTGTTGCCCTTCCCGTTGTCGATGCTGTAGTCGAAGTTGTAGTCACCAACGGCAATAACCGGCAGGTCCTGGTCACGTGCCCAGTCACGAAGTTTCGTTCCCTGCTCTCTGCGCAGATCTTTGTCCCGACGGGCCAGGTGATTGACCATGAACAGGAACTCGTCTCCGGTGTCTTCAAGTTTGAAGCGAGCGACAAGAGGTGAACGATGGCCACGGTCGTCGGCATTGATGTGGTGCAATTCTTGTGGATCGCCAATAAGCCGTAGTCTACGAGTGTCGTAGACGATCAAAAGGCGGAATACTTCTCCTCCTGTGGATCCAGGAATGTAACGGAACGACGGATCCTGATTGTTTGCCCCTTCGCCCCATGCGACCGCAGATCGAAATCGTCCGAAGTCTCCTGGCCTTACTTCACAGAGCCCGACGATGTCAAAGCCTTCAAACTTCTTTAGGAGTTCTGCGATCGCAGAGGAGCTGCTTCCGCGAGCCTCAACGTTCCACCCGAGCACCTTTAGCCGAACTTGGGCGGAACCCTGCGAAGAGGTGAGAATGATGAGCGCTAGGAGAGCGGAAGCAATACGAGGTAAGAGCATGATTTCCCCCCATTCTTCGACATGGTTTAGAGTGCGTTCGAAGTTGTGCCTTGCCAAGTATACGTTCAGGAAATGCCGTCGATGAGATTGCGGAGCGAGAGATGCCTTTTATTACTCTGCTGACACCAGAATAGACCGACGAAAGGTGGCGATGAGGGTTGTGCCAAAGCAGGATCCGCATCATCTCTTCTCCAAATCCGGGATTCGATGAGCCACGATCCAGGATCGTAGAAGAGGGGCAGTGCGTTGGTGCGGTCAGGGTAAACCCTCCCCATGTCGGCATCTGACCGATTTCTTCCTACTCACCCGAATTGTGGCCCTTGTGGATCAGATCATATGGTGAATAGCGGTATCGGGTCAATGGTCTCTGGTACGGATAGATCGGCCCCCCACGTAGGGTCGAGGACTGGCGCGGTGGCCCTTAGGGGCCGCGCCAAAACAACTTCACATGATGTCGGTTGAATATTGACATATCCTACTCACATCCACAAGTCTTCCTTTTGCTCTAGTTGCCTTCTATTTCCCTGTTTT
>JAZDCZ010000374.1:0-2685 GCA_036679605.1 Gemmatimonadota bacterium | reverse complement strand
GAAGCTGGGATCAAGCGAAACCGCACGCTCGAACATCTGGGTTGCAAGTCGATACTGCTCCTCCGACCAATCGGGCTGTTCCATGTAAACGAGTCCGCGCAGGTAGGCGTGATAAGCGTCGGAGTTTTCGGTCGGCTTTACTTCGATGCCTTGGCGTTCCGGTTCCAGCAACGTGATCTGAAGTTGTTTCAGCACCTGCGCGGCAATGTCGGATTGAACTTCGAAAATATCTTCTAGCTGGCGGTCGTAAGGCTGAGACCAGACCGACATGTCGTCAGAAATACGGATCAGTTCCGGCGTAATGCGGACCCGGCCTGCACCTCCGCCCCGTTTGTCCCAGCGAATCGTGCCATCGATGAGGTAATCTACTCCCAATTCAGAACCGATCTGCCTATTCGTCTTGTCCGTATCTTTGAATTGAAAAGCGCTGGAGCGGGAAATAACGCCGAGCTTTCGAACTTTGGCCAACCGCCCCCGAATTTCATCGCTGATTCCATCCGAGAAATACTCATCATCCGGCGATCCAAGGTTTTTGAATGGCAACACAGCCAGGGTGATGGATGCTTTTGCGGTTTGCTCGGAAGGTCGTGAAGAATCTTCCGTTGATAGTGTGGCCGTTGATCCACTCCTTGCTATGCCGGAGTCTTGTGACGTCTCTTCCACGACGGCTACTTTATTCGCGATACTACCGTCTCGGCCAAGCCACCAAGCTCCGGCTCCAATCGCCATGATGACGGCAATAACACCAATCCAAAACTCTCCGCGACGGGTCGGGGCGGACATCGAAGAACCTGAAACCGAGGTGGGCGATGTCGAAGACGGGGGCTGCGAAACGGTAGTTTGTATAGTTACGGGTTGAGATTCCGACAGTTCGCTACCGGAATCGACTTCCTTCGACAGCGCCTGCAAGTCATTGCGAATGTCTTTCGCTGATTGCATACGCTGCTCAGGATCTTTTGCGAGACAGCGTTCAATGATTCGACCGAGGTGACGAGGCAGTACGCCGTTGAGTTCTTGCACCGGCCGCGGCGTGTCACGAAGAATTGAAGACGTTATAATAGCCGAGGTCTTCCCTTTGAATGGACGCTGCCCGGTCGCCATTTCGTATAGCATGATGCCAAGCGAGAAGAGATCGGATCGGTGGTCTAAGTCTTCCCCGTTAAGCTGCTCGGGTGACATATACGGTACAGTGCCCATGACCACGCCTCGACCCGTCAGCGGTGCGGACATGGTCACGTCATCTGGCGCCGAGCGACCCTGCCCCTCGACCGTCAGCTTGGCAAGACCAAAGTCCAGCACCTTGACGCGACCTTCCTTTGTCACCATGACGTTGGCGGGCTTGAGATCTCGATGGACGATGCCTTTGTCATGAGCCGCCGCCAACGCATCCGCAAGTGGGATGGCAATGTCGAAAATCTTCGCTAGCGGCATACCGCCTGGAGCAATCATGCGGTCTAGCGTTTCGCCCTCGACGAGTTCCATGGCAATGAAGCGGTGGCCATCTGATTCTTCGATGCCAAAGATGGTGACGATGTTGGGATGGTTTAGGGCTGCTACCGTCTTTGCTTCTCGCTCAAAGCGTTGCAATCGTTCCGGACTGGATGCCACGTCGGCTGGCAAGACCTTGATGGCGACTTTTCGATCCAACTTGGAATCGTTTGCAAGATAGACTTCACCCATGCCGCCCGCGCCCAAGGGCGAGTGGATCTCGTAAGGACCAAGTTTCGTACCGGGGTTCAACATCAACGCTCCTTCACGGCTGCCATTTTTTCTCTTAGCTCTTTGAACCAGTTCACCACAACGATTGGGTGGCTTCGTTCGTCTCCGACAATTTCTGGTGATCTCGCAAAAAGGAAACGCTGTCCGTCCGGCGACACGTCATAAAATGGCGCGTACTCATTATCTGGTAGCTTGAACACGAGCTTGGGCGTGCCTGGAATCAGCACATCGTCTTTGACCGCGATGGTTACCGAGTAATACGCGCCGCTGAAATTCGTGTAGAAGAGTTCAGTGCCGTCCGGTGACCACTTTGGAATGCCCCCCAAACCGGGAGAAATTTTGACTCTACCAGTGCCCGAGGGAAAGCGCCGGACGTACACCTCGTGGATTCCCGTCTCATTGGACGAATACGCGATCAGCGATCCGTCCGGCGAAACAGAGGGGAACTGCTCGGCGAACGGCGTTTTCAGAAACGGCTCCACCGTCCGCTCTTTGTCCATGTGGAGCAACATGATCTCGTTGCCGGACTGAAGAGACTCAACAATCACTAGCGTGTGCCCGTCGGGAGAGATAGCTGCCGGAAACTGGGCGTTTTCCGCGGTGGTCAGTCGCTCGGCGTCGCCGCTCCCGTCGGCCCTCCTGCGGTAAATCTCCGCAACGCCATGAACGCGATCAGAATTAAAATAGACCCACGAGCCGTCGGGCGACCATACCGGATACATTTCCACGCCATCGTCGAAGGTCAGCCGGGTCAACATGTCACGCTTGATTTCCAACAACCAGATATCCGGTGGGAGCCCGGTACCGCTGCGCAAGACCCACGCAATCTGTGAGCCATCCGGCGACAGGGATTGGGAGAGCGCCACTCGGGAATGCTGCGACGCGGGCGTGATCTTGCCCGTACGATCTACCCAGACCAAATCAGTAAGACGTGGACCCTGGTTGTCCAATAGGTAAACAAGCACG
>JAZDCZ010000373.1:0-3353 GCA_036679605.1 Gemmatimonadota bacterium | reverse complement strand
GGCAGTTTTCTCATGGGGTAGAACTCCGTCTATCGATGCAACAACGTTGACAGTACGCGTAGCGAGGGTTACGGCTGCCGATTGTATTCGCGCGCTAGGCAGGTGGCAACCATGAAATTTGAAACCATACTTTTCACTAACGAGAACGGCGTCGCCGGTATTACGCTCAATCGCCCCGCCGAACGCAACGCCATGACCCCCTTGATGGGGCGCGAGATCGTGCGCGCGGTAGAACGGATCAACGCAACCGATGACGTTCGTGTCTGCGTCATACGTGGCGCCGGCAAGGCTTTCTCTTCGGGGGCCAACCTGAAGACCCTCGGCAAAGAAGCCGGCATCGATAGCGAGGCCGAAACCCTGGGCGGCGGGGCGGCGTTTTACCGTCTGTTTCTGTCGATACGCAGTCTACGGGTCCCCTCGATCGCCGCTGTCAACGGTCACGCCATAGGCGCCGGTTTTTGTTTCGCGTTGGCCGCCGACCTCAGGGTCGTCCGTTGCGGAGCAAAACTCGGCATGACCTTCGTCAAGTTGGGGATCCACCCCGGAATGGCGGCAACCTGGAACCTTCCTCGCCTGATCGGTCCGAGCCGCGCCGCCGACTTGCTTTACACCGGACGGATCATCTCGGCGGAGGAAGCCTTCGGGATGGGCATCGCCAATCGCCTGGCCGACGACGACTTCGAGGAAGTGGTCGAGGATCTCGCCGCCGACATAGCCGCCAGCGCTCCGCTGGCCGTACGAGCGCTCAAAGAGACCCTTCAGGGCAGCTACGACCGAACGCTCGACGAGGCCATCGAAATCGAGGCGCAACGCCAAGCACTCACCTTCGAAAGCGAGGACGCATCAGAAGGCATCCAAGCCATCTTGGCCAAGCGCAAACCTGAGTTCCGCGGAAGGTGACGTCCGCGTAGCGTTCCTTGACCACGGGTATAGTCTGGTGAACGCTTCCGCGCCGTGGTCGGCGGTCTGCTTCTCCAAAGCCTTCGGCGAGCTTCTGCGGAACCGCATCAGAGTGTGCTCAATCCGCCTGTAAACGTCATCCTTGCTGCCTTGGAGCTGCAGGAAGGTTTGGAAAAGACTCTTGACGCCGATCGCCACAGCGTGACATGATCCAAACGATTGGTAGTGAAGCCACGAAGGCTGCGCGTTCCGGTCTTCTGCTGGGAGTTACGACTGTGAGGCGCGCGGCAAGCATCATTCTCTTTTTGAGTTGTGTTTTCTTCGGCGCCGAACCAGGCATGGCGCAGGCGCAGTCTTGCGCGGTTGCGCCCGTTATGACCCCCGACCCCATCCTTCAGCCGTTCGCGAACGATTCTATTTGGAATCGGCCGGTTCCCTCGAACGCCACCTATGTTGACGTGTCTGACGCGATCTTCGGTGATCCGGCGCAAGCGCCTGCGGCTGTCGGTCCCGACATTGTGACAGTCTGCTACACCAGTCCAGAGCTGCCACTTGTGTCCGTGGAAAAGAACCTGGGGTGGAATTACCCGGATCGGGCGACTTCATCTGGAGAACTTTTGTATGAGAGACGTCTGGCCCAAGACGCTTGTGTCGGGACCTCGTGGCATCGGATAGGGAACGGGCTCTTGAATATAATTGACGCGGCGACCAGCCTGGCCGACGAGGGTGTCGGGAGTTGGCGCTGCCCCGGGGATTCGCTGTTGACGTTTCTCCCCGATGCTGCGCGCGCCCATAACATCGACGTACTTAACGGAGATGGCCTGCAGGGTTACGGCCGAGCTTCAGGCCTACCCTCACTAGGCGGCGCGCTGCGCGTGGGGGAACTCAGCGCAGGAGTGCCACACGCGCTTGCCGTCTTGTTTTCACACCGGCGGTATTCGCAGCAGGTACATTTCGTCTGGCCGGCGCAGAGCGCTGACGGGTTTGCCGATGACCCGCTAATTGGATACCTGGGCCCAGACCCCAACTATACCCTGGGAACGCTGCTTGCGATCCCCCCGGATGTCGACATTGCGTCCATCAGCTGGAACACACCCCAAGGAGCCGTGCTAGCCGAAAATGCACAGACCTACGGTTGGTATGTCGTAGACTCGGGTACGGGCGAGCCGGGGGGCGCCTTCATGTCCCTTGCAATCGAGGTTCGGGCAGCCCTCCAGGATTTTGGCTTGTCCATTGATCCGGTCACGAACGAGGAAACAGCGGACCCGACGGTAATCGACGCCGTTGGTTTTGCGAACGACGTGATCAACATTGTAACGCTCGCCAAGGCGGTTGTTCAGCAGCAGGCCACGCCGCAGTCGGGTCGTAGGTGCGAGAAGGTTGCCGCAGGGGCACTGAGAAGCTGCATTGGATCCATGACCCGCATAAGCGCGGACTGCTACGGCGGTACCGGGGCTGCTTGCGCGCCGGCCAACCCGAAGGTGGTGAAGAACCTCGAGCGGATTGAACGGAAAGTCCTCGCCAAGTGCGCGGACAGCGCCACGGTTGCAGCCGCCGGCTATGGGCCGCTGATGACCCCGACTGCCCTGGTAGCGAGACTCCAGGAATCCTGTTCAGGTGAGGCTGCATCGGTGGCAGTAAGGTCTTTTGGCGGTCCGCACGCAGCTGCTCTTGCCGGCGCCGACGCCACTGGTAGGAAATGCCTCGAGGCGGCGGAGAAGCAGGGATCCCGCTTCCTGAAGAAAGCCTTTGCGGCCCAGAGCCGTTGTATAACCAAGACGCGATCTGGCTCGACCTGTGATCCGACGCGCACCGATGCAAAGATCTCCAAGTGGGAGGCGTCCGCGACACAGAAGATTACGGCAAGCTGCACGGCGCTGGAAAGCCTGGTCGCGGTTGATCCGTCCACGTTCATGTCGCGCACGGCTGCCCAGAGCAGATGTATGGTAGCGACCGCGCACGGAGATCCCACACCGCTGAGCCTTGACTGCGGCCCACGGGCCGAGGTGCCGGTTCCGCCCCGCGGTCAGGCAGTGCAGATAGTGCTTGACGAGGCCACATGGGGGACACGCTGCGGCGATGGCAGTCCGTACGCATTCTGGATCCGGCTAGCGCCTGCCGGTTTTCCGGTTGAAAAGATTGTCTTTCACCTGCAGGGCGGCGGCGCTTGCTTTACTGAAGCAGAGTGCTTGGCGGCACCCCCCGGCCGCTTCGAGGCGTCAAGTGACAACCTGCCAGATGTCGGGTGGCTGAAGACGACGGGCAGTAATCCTTTCAAGGACTGGACGCATGTGTTCCTACCCTACTGCACGCAGGACGTTCACGTCGGTGGAGGGACGACAAATGTCTTTCCCGGCATTACGGTACACCGTTTTGGAGCAGTCAACGCGCGTGCCGCGATCCGTTACGTACGAGACGTCATTTGGACTAAGATGGACGCGATAGCGGGTAGC
>JAZDCZ010000372.1:0-4373 GCA_036679605.1 Gemmatimonadota bacterium | reverse complement strand
CAAGGTTAGCGGTTGCTTTAATTCTTGTGGTCAACACAACATCGCCGACATAGGTTTCTACGGTGTCAGCCGTAAGGTGAGCGGGACTACGGTTGCGCATTTCCAGGTGGTGCTCGGCGGTAGATGGACCGAGAACGGAGGGGCCTACGGGTTGGCCATTGGAGCGATCCCCTCGAAGCGCATCCCCGACGTTGTCACTCGTATTACGGATCGTTTTCTTCGCGAGCGTGAGGGCGAAGAGAGTTTCCAGGATTATGCCGCGCGTGTCGGTAAAGCCGCTTTGAAGAAGATGTTCGCCGACATGGTTCCGGTTCCCCCTATAGAAGAGGATCAGTCGTATTATTCGGACTGGGGAGATCCGAGGATCTTCACGAGTTTCGCTGGTCGATTTCGACATGGCTGCGGCCGAGCGCGAAGCATTCGAAGCGCAATTATTTCTGGAGGGCAAAGAGTTCGAGAAAGCCGATCGAATGGCCTATAGCGCTATGCTCGAAGCGGCCAAGGCGCTGGTTAAAATGCAGAAGCAAGATGTGGGCGACGATTCTGATGAAATCGTCGCGGAGTTCCGCAGGCGATTTTGCGATACGGGGGTCTTCTTCGATACCTACGCCGGCGGCAAGTTTGCGAACTACCTGTTCCACCGCCACGATGATCGACAGCGAAGAGGGGGCTCACCATCTGATCGAAGAGGCGGGTCTTTTTATCGAGGCAGCCCATGCATGCCACGGCCGGATTACCGAGCAGAGTGCCGAGTCGCCTGCGCCGGAAGTCGGGCGGCCTTCTGCTTAGAGAAGCTAGGTGCCGAATATTCAAGAACTATATCGTGTCGGCGTAAGGGTATACTTCAAAGACCTGCCGGGGCTCGATCTTGCTGCGGCGGTTCCCGTGTTTCACCGTTGGATCCAGAATAGCTCGGTGCCGGGTTTACTTATCGACGTGGCCGATTACCGTCATGTCGAACACGGTCCCGGGGTTTTGCTGATCGCACACGAAGGCAACTACGGGTTTTCAGTTTCGGGCGCACAACCCGGGCTGGAGTATTATCAGAAACGACCGGGGGGCCTCGACATCGCGTCGCGGTGGCAGATCGCATGTCGTAACGCATTGCAGGGCGCGCGTCTTCTCTGTGAAGAGGCCGACATTGGCACCCGGCTCGAGGTTGATTCCTCTCACTTGCGCCTGTTCTCTCGCGACCGATTGCTAGCTCCGAACACGCGCTCTACCGGGGATGCCCTGCGGCCGGCTGTCGAGGGGGTTCTCGGCAAGCTCTACGCGGACAGCCCGTACTCGCTCGAGCCGCAGCAACGGCATACCGATCTCTTTGCCGTTGAAGTGAGCGGTGGCCCAAGCGTGGACACTGCTGTGCTGATCGCCTCGGTTGCGCAGTAAAATTGTGCCGCTTTGCTGCTGGTTGTGACGAATTCTTGCGCCGAGACAGGATCGGCTCGGCTATAATTCCCCTACAGCGTTCGTTTTAACATCGACTTCAGGGCTCGGGTACGGAACCGAAAGGATCCCGCCGGCTAGTAGTGTCTTGGTTGTGGTTGTGGTGGCGTTGAATGCTACACGGTTTGCTCGGCGAACCTTGTGATGTGCGGAGCAGAGGTCTGCGAGCAATAGGAGAGTAGTGGAATGATCAATCAGATCGCGAAAAGGTTGAATCGCAAAGATAAGCAAAGGGGATTCACCCTTGTTGAATTGGCCATCGTCATCGTCATCATCGCGGTCGAGCGTTCGAAAGCCGGGGAGGCATTTGCCTATCTCGCATCGATACGGGCCGCCCAGGAGCGTTACCATGCCCGGAGCGGGTCGTACGCTGTATTGGTAGCCGACCTGGATGTGTCGATGGGGACGCCGAAATACTTCACCATAGCCGAGCCCGTTGCGGGTGTGTGTGCGGACATCGAGGCTTGCTGGACGATGACCCTCACCCGCGCTGGAGCAGCGGCGGGGTTTGGAGCCTACACGGTCGCTTGGAGCGAAGAGGGATATGTCAACGATCCACTTGTAAGCACCATAGAAGCGATTCCAGCCATCAACCCGATCAGCTAAAGACAGGACGGCGACGGGCGCTTTGCCGTCGTTGTCGGTCGGATGCCGGAGGGGTTTATGTGTGGGTAATCAACGGGCCGAAGTGGTGAAAGCTGATGTTCTTGCTTCAGCATGCAGAGCGTGGCGAGCGGTGCCGGAGGGCGGTTTCGCGTGAGTACGGCCGTGCCCGCAAGGGGACGGCCGGATTCACCTTACTCGAAGTTCAGGTCGCCATGCTTCTGCTTCTGGTGGCCTTGATGTCTGTCTCCGTCCACGGAGCGCTTCAGCACCGGCATTTGGCCTGGATCGAGCAGTACGGGAAAGCGCACGGCATAGTCGATCTTGCCGCTTCGCGGGTGGTGATGACGCTTACAGAGGAGGACGGTGCTCTACCGCTGCCGACCTGTGATGTTGTTTTGCTGCAAACCTCGACGCAGGGGCAAGGAGCAACGGCAGACGTACAGGTCACGAGGAATCCCGGCCCATGATGAAACACTCGGAATCCGGCCTGACGCTGCTCGAGGTCATTCTTACATCATCTATCGTGGCGTTTCTGGTAACAGTGGTTGCCGGCGCGTCAACTGGTTTTGCGCGTCAAACAGCAGCCTTCCGTCAGCTCACCGACAATTTCACTGTCAGCAGAGTTGCTCGGGACCGACTCTTGGTTGATGCCGAACAGGCAGCTTCGTTTCTGTGCAACGGGCCGAACGTACTCGGGCTCGTGACCAACGGTGTCAACGAACCGGTCACGACCATAGAATACCGATTGGTCGGTGGCCGACTTCATCGGGTGCGCCTGGATACGGGCCAGAACATCAGCGTCGCGTCAGGGTTGTTGTCGCTGAGCTGTGTCGACGCGGGTGCGGGAGAACTCGAAGCCGTGATGGCCTTCGGTACCGCGAGCGAGCAAACAAGGCTGGTGTTCGAAGTCACGGAGGCCGGCTGAGGCATGCCTACAGGCCGATACAAGAGAAGGACTGCTCCAGGGCAGCGGACTGTGCCGAGGACGCAAGAGGGTTTCATTATCGTTGCGGTTCAGGTGTTTGTCGTGATTGCCTTTATAGTCATGCTGCCGAGCTACGAACGCCTGCACGAAGCCCTGAGAGTGGAGTCCGAAGCCTTCGCCTCGGCGGGTGGGACTGTCGCTATCGAGCAGGCCCTCGGGGTCGCGGTCGCGCGTTTGCAGACAGGCGTGCCCGCTTCTGACGATGTCGTCTGTACCCTCGACCTGCACGACAGGCCGGCAGGGGCTTCGAACCGATTCCGCGTACATTACATGAAAACGGCTCCGGAAATCTGGCAGATACAGGCGACCACTGTCGCCGGTCAGGACCCGGATTGCCCGAGCGTGTTCAAAACCCAATGCCCGGTGTCGCTGCCGTGAAACCCGGCGTGATCAAAAACCTGCTCAAGGCGGGTTTGCGTTCCGCGATCGGGTTCTACTCGAGTGGCGAGAGGGTTGCGATTGTAGAGACCATGCGCACCCCATTCGGTTTGGCCGGTATCCGTTCCCGGCGTATCGAAGATGATGACGATAGCGATACGCACAAAGGCCGTGAGGAGATCCGGGCGTTGCTATTAGAGATTCTCGAGCGCGAACGCATGAAGACGGTTACGGTCGGGATTCGTCCGAGTGCTGTCGACTTCGTTGCCGATGCCGACCGGGCGGAAGAAGCCTGGGACGGAAGTGGGGGCGAGGTGGAATCGTCAGCAGTCGCAGCACAAGCCGCGCCGGGAGTTTTAATCGACAGCATCGGCGTAACCGTAGCCAAGACAAAGTTCGTGTTGACCGGACGGGTACGTAGCAAAGAAATAGAAGGCGCATTGCCCGATTCGGACTCAGAGGATCTGCGCCGCCGGCCACGCTTCGAGCCCGGCCCATGGGCAGCGTGGCGTGCGTCGCTCTATTTCGCCCCCTTGAAACACCGGGGTGGCGTGCATCTGCGTTACATTCTCGGAGAGCAGGAAGGGCTTGCCGTGCTTGGCGATCGCCATTGGCCGCTGGCGTGGCAGGTGTTGTCGTGGCGGACCCAGGACAAAGGTGCAGCGCTCGTGCAGGCTTTTCATATGCTCAACTTGTACGCGCGGCGGCAGTTGTCGATAAGTGAAATCAGGCATGTCTCCGTTCAGGGATGCGTCGACCTCGAAGAGGGATGGCATACCATCGAGGCTCCCCTGGGTCGCGAAGTGGAACAGGTTGCGGGACCGGTCTATGACGATGAGTTCATCGCGCTGGGCCTGGCTCTCGGCGGACTCGAATCCGAGGAGAACACTCTCGACCTTGGAAGGAGCCTCAGACCACCGAAGACGTTCTTGGCGCTCCTCCCGTGGAAGGAACTCGG
>JAZDCZ010000371.1:0-9026 GCA_036679605.1 Gemmatimonadota bacterium | reverse complement strand
ATATACAAGTAATCGCGCAGAAACCGCGAGAGCGTCATATGCCAACGACGCCAAAATTCGATTATGTTTTCCGCCTTGTACGGCGAGTTGAAGTTAAACGGCAGTATGACTCCGAACAGCAAGCCGGCACCAACGGCCATATCGGCGTATCCGGAGAAATCGAAATAGAGCTGATGCGTATAGGCAAGGGCACCACCCCATGCATCGGCAACGGATACCGGGCCAAGCGAAGCCGCCTGAAACACCGCGTTTGCGTACGGAGCAAAGGAGTCGGCTATAACTACCTTCTTGACAAGGCCGATGATCAAGAATGTCAGTCCTTTTGCCGCCCCCTCGGCGTTCACGCGCGCGCCGCGCTCGAACTGCGGCAGCATCTCGCGGTGGTGCACGATCGGTCCCGCGATTAACTGAGCGAAGAAGGTCACGAACAGCGCGTAATGAATAAACTTGTACTCCGAAGTCTCGCCTCGATAAGCATCCACAAGGAACGCGATCTGCTGGAACGTAAAAAACGAAATCGCGAGAGGGAGGACTACCTTCGAAACCGGCAGTGACGACTGAAGCAGGGTCGCGAGGTTTTCCATCAAGAACGAGGCGTACTTGAAGTACCCGAGTGCGAAGAGATTGAGCGCAACCCCGGATACGAGCAGAGCCCGGGAAGGACGACCAAGGGCGTAGCCCTTACTAAGCCGAACTCCTATTCGATAGTTGACCAACATCGAGAGGCAGAGCAGAGCTAGGTAGCGGTAATCCCACCACGCGTAGAAGAACAGGGAGGCACATACAAGTAGGCCCATCCCTGCTTCACCTCGCCGATGTGAGAGCAGAACGAAGCCGGCTAACGTCAGCGGTAGAAACAGGAATAGGTACTCAAAAGAATTAAAGAGCATCAGAGTGCGTCGCTGTCAGCGAGAAGATGTGAGCTAGGGATGAATCGGACTTTCGACAATTCTCTTGACCATAATCAATTACTGTAGCATGTAGCGCGCTTTCCGTCCCGATTCGGGCAATTCTAACAATAGCCTCCGCCGGAGCGTTAGGGGATGTGACCTCCTCCTGGGCCGCCCCTCCCTCGGAACACAGCTGAATGCTATAGCCTCCGGGTAGCGCCGTGAGCTTCCCTTATCTGGAAGCACATAGTAAGCAAACTTATTCTGCTGCTAACCGTCCGCAACGACGACACGCTTCGTGCGGCCATCACATGCTCCTTAGGAAAAAGGTTGCTCTCTTTCTCTTCGCCCTGATAGCTGGTCTAGGCGTTAGCGAGGTACTCGTCCGCAATCTTGTTCTCGTCAGGAACGTTGGCCCTTCGTTTACCGTGTACGACCCTTACTACGGCAAAACGCTCAAGAAGAACTTCTCAACTGTGAGGATTACGCCCGAGTTTACGATGAGCTTCACGACGAATTCGAACGGGTTCCGAGGACCGGAACCGCGCTATCCCTCTGCCCGACCAATCCTCTGCTTAGGGGACTCTTTCACTATGGGATACGGCGTGAATGATGGGGAGGAATTTCCAGCACTCATACACAAAGCCTTGAGTCAACGTAGTTTGAAAGATCTTCCCGTGATTAACGCTGGGATAGGTGATAGCGGCAACGGGCGCTGGGTAAAATTCTTACAGACGGAAGCTTGGAAGTACACCCCCCATCTTGTCGTGATCCAAATTCATGCCAACGATTTCCATGATAATATTCGAGAACGACTGTTCGATCTGAGCGCAGCAGACAAACTGATTGAGCTGCCTGTGCCCGCCCCGGGAACTGATAGGATAATACAATCTCTCTTGGAGCATGTACCTGGCCTCGCGTACTCATACTTGATAGGTTTGGGCAGACAACTGTCATGGCCCAGCGACTGGAAGTCGCGGGCACATGCAACCAAGAGTTCAAGCGTCGTCTCAGATAGGACGCTTATTGGCCAGCAGCTATTGTCCCGTTTGTTGGAAGAGGTATTGAGGCTCTGCGAAGATCAGCAATTGCCGATTCTAGCTGTTCTTGCCGACATTCCGGACGACCACCTAGTGAAGATGCAACGGTTCTTTTCATCCCGCGACGTACCAACTGTCGCTATTCCCACCAAACAGAGTCGTCCGGACCTCTACTACAAAGTAGATGGACATTGGAATGCGTCCGGCCATCGCTTTACCGCTGCTCGAATCGTCGAGACAATAGTGCAACTCCATCTTCTAGATTAGCAAGCCGCCCTGGGCCCTGGCCACATCGATATATCTGCCGTACGCTTATCCGACGGTAACGACTCCGACCTCCTCCCCAACAACGGGATCTGACGTAGCCAGAAACTTCTGGTTTGGTGTGCCCTGGGTGACCCTTGCGGCTGGCCACCTCTGATCCGTTGTGGCCACAAGGCAGCCAACCGGGAGTTCGGGCGTACTGTGGCGACTCGCATATACGCGGTTCGCGGCAGCTATGAACCGGCGACTTTCATAGAAGGACGACAATCTACCGCATACCCGGACGGTTTGCGCTAAAATATCATCTTGCTCGGCGGCCGCCTTGGGTACTAGCATGGGGAACGCCACAAGGCTGTTATGACCACAAGCTACAAGAATATCGTTGTTTTCGGCATGGGTTACGTAGGCGCGGTAACCGCTGCCGTCCTAGCTGCCGAAGGCAACTCCGTGATAGGCGTAGACACCAACGAAGGGAAGGTGGCTACAATCAACAAAGGCGAGACACCGGTTCTTGAGCCGGGCCTTAAAGAACTCATTCGTGCCTCTGTCGATCAGGGCCGTCTAAGAGCGACAAGGGATGTCGCCGAGGCGATGACCAACGCGGATGTAGTCTTCGTGTGCGTGGGAACGCCATCTTCTCACAACGGGGCGCTCGATAGCTCCTATGTAGAGGCGGTTTGTGACGATATAGGTCGATATCTGGGCAACGCGTCCGAGTTTCCCGTGGTCGTAGTTCGGAGCACGGTCCTACCAAACGCCATAGAAGAAACAATCGTACCGCGGTTAGAATCCGCCGCAGGCAAGCCCATCGGGGATGGATACGGCTTCGCGATAAATCCTGAGTTCTTGCGCGAAGGAACCTCCATTACGGACTTCTACCACCCTAGATTTACGATTATAGGCTGTGCCGAAACTGAAACCGCGGAGGCACTCATAGCACTCTACGGCTTTCTCAACACCAAATTCATTCAAACAGATCGTTCTGCAGCCCCGCTTGTGAAGTACGCATCAAACGCCTTTCACGCACTGAAAGTGGTTTTTGCCAACGAGATTTCAGCACTCTGCGGCGAGGTAGGCGCGGACGGCGTTGAGGTCATGCGCACTTTCTGCATGGACACCGCTCTTAATATCTCCGACGCGTATCTCCGTCCCGGCATGGCTTTCGGTGGATCGTGTCTTCCGAAGGATGCGCGGGCTCTCAACTACTTCGCACGTTCCCGCGATATCGACGCTCCCCTGCTCACTGGCATTCTCTCGAGCAATGAGGCCCAGAAGAGACGTAGCCTGGAATCCATCCTGGCGCATGGCAGGAAACGTGTTGGAATTTTCGGCCTTTCGTTCAAGGCCGGCACCGACGACCTACGCGAGAGCCCACTTGTCGATATGGTCGAAGTGCTGCTGGGCAAAGGAATTCAGGTCGCGATCTATGACGGGCGCGTGTCTCTCGCCCATCTCGTCGGCACCAATCGTGACTACATGGAACAGCATATCCCGCACATCGCAGCTCTGTTGAAAGCGGACATACCGACGGTCATCGACACGTCCGAGGTTGTGGTCATCGGCAATCGGGATCCCGACTTCACGGATATTCCCCGGCTGCTTCGCCAGGACCAGATTCTTATAGATCTGGTCGGATTGTTCGACAATACACAGGCATGAGCTTTCGAGGAGCGATCCACGAAAGATGAACCCAGCGAGCGTTACCTGGTACCGTAGCTCTGCCGTTCAGACCAGGGTCCGCCTACTAACGCGACTAGCGCAAATGTCGCCGGCGGAGATCGTTCACCGCTTGCGCAAACTCCTCCGCAAACGCCTGGCGCGTCGCCAGGCGTCAATCACGCTCGATAGTCGAAGCGCGCGCGCTCTTCTCACGCTACCGATGCGCTCGAGCCCGGCCGCGTATCTCTGTGAAGGACAAACGGCGCGCGGGTTCGTGGATATCCAAGAGCGCGCGGCGATCGTCACGCGTGCAAAGCGCGACTTTTCCGCTGCTGTCCGAAGCGACTGCAGCCTGGCGGACGAAATCCTCGGTGACAGGCTGGTTCTGCTCAGCCAACAGTTTTCCCCCGCCCGCGCCGACTTCGACTGGCAGGCCGACCCGGAGGGAGGCAGGCTCTGGCCGACCGATATCCTCGATGATGCCGACGCCGTCCGCGGGGTCAATGCCGACGTAAAGCTCGTCTGGGAAGTCAACCGACTTCAATTTCTGACCGTGCTCGCCCGGGCTTACGCCTACACGGAAAAGGAGCAGTACGGCAACACTTGCGTCGACATCGCGCGGCGGTGGATCTTATCGAACCCGCACCCTCGCGGTGTCAACTGGGCAAGCAACCTGGAAGTCGCCGTTCGAGGGCTGTCCCTTACCTGGACCCTCGACATGTTGGCGGGGACTCCGGCCCTTACCGACGACGATGCTCGCCTCTGGCTCGCTTCGCTCAGACAACACATCGAACATCTCTACGCGAATCTCTCTGTCTACACAGACCCGACCAATCACCTGATCGGCGAGGCTGCGGCTTTGGCTGTTCTTTGCATTCGATTTCCCGAATGGGATCCGAGCGCTCGCCTCCGAGAGCGAGCGCTTAGCGTGCTCGCCAAGGAGCTCGCGCGCCAAGTCCACTCCGACGGCATGAGCCGAGAGCAGTCCACCAGCTATCAACGATTTGTCATAGATTTTTGCTTGCAGGTCATCCGCATTGCGGATCGCAACGGAATCGCCCTACCTGCAACAATCCGGCCCACGACCCGACGGATGCTCGACGCTCTAGCCGAGTTCGTTGGCGCCTCGGGGCATGCACCGCAGATCGGCGATAGCGACGGTGCGCGAGGCCTGCCTTTTTTCGACGGTGAGTTTTGGGACTTCCGAGGCGTCCAGGAGCAGGGCGCGAGCGTGCTGAAGAGTTCGCAAGGCACTGCAGCAGCGACCAATAACGATGCCGTTCTTTGGCTGGGCGGCGCCTTCGGCTCGAGCGATGAATTCCAGGGCGAGAGCGCTGGAGCCGCGAAAGGGCCGAGAAGCGCGGATATCGCGACCGCAGCTTCGAGTATTTTGCCCACCGGAGGTTACGCGTTTCTACGTGATCCATCCGATGGCGGTGACAGCCGTCTGATTTTCGACTGCGGCCCCCTCGGACTGGCACCGCACGCGAGCCATGGACATGCTGATCTACTGTCTATAATTGTCGACGTATCGGGCCGCGAGTTCCTCGTCGATACGGGGACCTACGCCTACTACGATACGCAAAACAGACGCGCATACTTCCGTTCGACTCGTGCGCATAACACGGTCGAAATCGGCGGGCGCGGGCAGGCCGACCCCTTCGATCCTTTCAAGTGGCTAAACTACACGGCCGCAGCCATCACCGATCATCGCCTCGACGAAACTGTTTCCTATGTCGAGGCAGTCCATCACGGTTACCGTCGACTGCGCTCACCGGTTACCCATAGACGCGGAGTTCTGGGCCTCGCCGGCGGCTGGATCGTGATAGACTGGCTCAAGGGCCGACACGTTATGGCTTTTACCGGAATTTCCGTCGAGCGTGCTAACGAGTCCACGGTTCACTTGCGCACGCCGTCTGGTGAGCTTGGCCTTGACGTAAGCGATTTGGCTCTCCCGGGCCATGAGCACACGACAAGCGTCCATTTCGAAACCGCCCCATATTCACCAAACTACGGTGAGATTGTCGATGCGCCGGTAATCGGCTTCCGAGAAGAGGGCCGACTGCCGGCGTTGCGCCTCACCCTCCTCGCCCGTGCCGGACGTAGCGGAGACGGATCGCTATCAGTTGAGATCGACCCCACGTCTTCAGGCGACCATATAGCATGCGGCCTCCGCGACGCGATCGGACGCCGTTTCACACTTCTTATTCCGGCACAGTCAGGTATCGGCAAACGCCGCGTGGAAATACTGCCGTGAACTGCAGTTTTATTACATGGTACCCGTACTGCCGCCGCAGCGACACGATCGCAGCCGCGCTTGGCGGACACTCTCATCTGATTCATTACCTAGGATTTCGAAAACCCTTGCACGCACCGTTGAAATACGTGCTGCAGTTCTTCGCCACGCTTCGTGTGCTAAGGCGGGAAAGCCCCAATGTCGTCTTCGTCGCCGTCCCACCGGTATTCGCCGCCTTGCCCGTACTACTATTTGCCACGTTCAGTGGGGTGAAGCTTGTTGTCGATGCTCATACCGGAATCTTCGATCACGCACGTTGGAGGTTCTTGCTACCGTTGACCCGCTACGTCTTTCGAAAAGCCGCCTCAGTGATCGTCACCAACGAGTACCTGGCAGATGTCGTCCGCGGTTGGGGTGGCAAACCGGTAGTCATCGGGACTGTTCGGCAAACCGGTAGTCATCGGGACTGTTCCGGTACGATTCGTAGAGGGCCTCGCCCCAGCGCCTTGCGAGGGAGAACGGGTGGTAGTAGTCAACTCCTTTGCGGTCGATGAACCCCTAGCCGAACTCCTAGAGGCCGCTCGCCGTTTACCCGAACTCCGTTTTTTTGTCACAGGCAATCCGGAACTTGCCCGCCGCGGCCTACTGGCATCAAAGCCGACCAACGTGGAGTTCACCGGATTCGTGTCCGAGGAGAAATACGCCGGCCTGTTGCGTGCGGCCGACGTCGTAGTCGTTCTGACCACTCACCTCCGACTGGGGATTGCTTCGCGAAACCTTCTCTCGAGGGACAGTCCACGTCCGAAACGAGCCGGACTCTATACGCCGAGGGATAGAAGAAGCACTTCGACGTAGCCCCGCGTTGGTGACGGAGATGCAGTCTCTACGGGTCGAACGACAGAAGGAATTTGACCGGTGCTTGGAGGGGCTTCTAGCCCTGCTCTCTAGCCGTGGTGCCGCTGCCGGACAAGCAGGCGAACACGCTCCTACCGCCTCCTGAACAACCAGCAGACGCTGCTGTTTGACCTGCGCTCCGACCCAAGGGAAACCAAGAACATCATAACGGACCCACCGCCGGAGGCGGCGTCGCTGCGCCGGCTGGCGGCGGCCTATACCGAGCGCTCCAATGTCGATGAAGGGACTAGTAACACGCTCGATCCGGCGATACGCCAGAGGCTCCGCGCCCTTGGCTACCTGGAATAGTGTCTCAGGTAGCTCCCGACTGGCCGCCCTGATCGTACTGACGGGCAGTGCTCTTCTGCTGTCCCGTCTCGGATCGCAGAGCCTCTGGATCGACGAGGGCCTTACCGTCGCCCCCGTCCTCCAATCCCACTCGTTACGCGAACTAGCGTCGCTGGTCCAACAGTTCGACACTCAGCCACCGGGCTCGCATGCACTGCTGTACGTCTTGCAGTCGTTTCTGCCTGCCAGCGAATTCTTCTTGCGCCTGCCCTCCCTGATCGCGGTCGAGGCCGCACTCGTAGTGCTCTACCTCCTGGTCTCACGCCTCTGGAACGCAAAGACCGGACTGGCTTTCCTTGCCGCGGCACAAGTATCTCCCTTGCTCGGTTTTTACGCCATGGAAGCGCGCAACTACGGACTCTGGCTGTTTGCATCAGCCGCTTCCTGGTACGTATATGTCGCCTTTCTTGACGCCGCCGTCTTGTCCTATCCGGCGCGCAAACGCGCCTGCCTCGCTTGGGCTCTCGCTTGGGGAACGGCAAACGCCGCCAGCTTATGGATCCATATATTCCACGTTTTCGTACCTGCAGCTCAGGTAGTCATCGCAGCCATTATATGGACACAGCAGGCCGAGCACCCGACAGTTCGTCGCCGCTTGATCACGCTCGGATTGCTCGCACAGACGGTAACGCTGATTCTTTTTGTCCCCTGGACTATCCGCCTGATCGAAGAGTTCGTAAGCGGACAGGCCGGCGTGCCGTGGACCAGAGAATTCACTGTCATGAATGTGCCCTACTACTTGTTCGCGGCCCACTTCGGCATGTCGTTCGGACCCAATCTTGCCGACCTTCATGTAAAACCACTCGCCGTGCTGTTCTCGGAACACCCAGCCGCTCTGATTCTCGGGGGAGGGGCGGTCTTGGCAACGGTAGCGGCCTACCTACGCCTGGTTCTTCTCGCCGCCTCTAATGTCGAAAGTAGATGGAAACTACTGGCCTTCGTCGTCGCGCCTGCGACCATCGCCGGGCCGATGATCGTCTACGGTGCGGCCTTCGACTTCCCTCTACACATCCGCCATCTCCTGATCGTCTGGCCCCTGCTCCCCCTCGTCTTGGCGATTGCTCTGACTCGACTGAAATGGGGACGAGCCTACTACGCTACTGTGCTGGTGCTCCAGGCCTATGCGCTAGCCGGGCTGCTGTTCAATGGCTATTACTGGAAGGACGATGCCCGTGGCGCCGTGCGTTTTGCCGAACAGACTTCAAACGGCGCTGCCTACGTTCTCGGAGATATAGCCTCGTACTATGTAACAACGGCAAGGGCCGCAACACGATCCTCGAAAGACTTCGATCCCAGCACCGACGATGTTTGGATCCTCGATAATCGCCGATGGGAACTGCAAAACGTGCGCGACGTAGAGCGAATCGCGAATACACTTCAAGCCCTCGGCCTCGAACAAACCGGGCACTACGGGCAATTTCACGGTATCGACTTGATCCACTGGGAGCGTGTGAAGCAATGACGGATAAACTCAAGCTGGCTGCTCGACTTTTGCGCAGCGATCAATGGGTAAAGAACGCTTTCGTCTTCAGTGGGCTTCTCTTCAGCGAACGTCTCTCCGACCCTCAACAAGCCATCGCGGCAACCGGGGCATTTGTTCTGTTCTGTGCTGTGGCCAGCGCCGGATATCTCCACAATGATATCAGCGATCGCGAGGCTGACCGTACCCACCCCGACAAACGACGACGTCCGATC
>JAZDCZ010000370.1:0-3438 GCA_036679605.1 Gemmatimonadota bacterium | reverse complement strand
CCGTCGCCCTCGGTGTCGATCCCATTCGCTTCGCCAGGGGTGAGAACGACACCGAGGGCGACGGGCAGCAGGGGGCTTCGCCGAACGTACGTTTCCTGAAAGAAAGGAGTGGGTCCTAAATAGTGGGGATACGCGAGGTTCCCCGAACGCAACGGTTCATTTTCCGGATTCCGGAAAATGAAACCCCCGTGAGACTTCTTCGCAAACCGTCATGCGGCCTCGTGTGGACTAATTCCAAATTGGAAAATGAACCACGACGTCGGGTATATCCTCAAGCTCAGGTGGAAATCGACGCACGAGATTCAATCGAGGACGCCTTCTCTCTTCCTGAGATCTTTCCGGACATCCGGAAAACCAAAGAGGACTCATCGCTCGTCATGATAGCCGGTTTCGAACCGCTGCGATCGTTTCGTCACGATCGAGGGTCAAGAGGTCAAGACGATCTCGAGGCTCTCTGAACCGGGCTTCTTGCTCTCCTTCCTTTCCGTCTTTCTTCTTCTTCTTCATTGGAACAAGAGACGCCGTCGAGCCCGTCCTGCCCGTCACCGTCGGTTTCGGTCGCACCCCAGGCGAAGCGAATGGGACCGAAATCGACGGTGACGGGCAGGATGGGCGAGCCCCGAACCTGCTTAGAGCCGGAGGAGAGGGAGCAGCCCGACGAGGCTGGCGGAACTTGACGTCACCGGATGGGGATTCTCGTGCTTCCTCGGCGGGCTTCGCTGCGCTGTCTCCGCCTGCTCCGCGACGGCTACGACCGCTTCGCTCCGGCTCCTCCCTCCGCTGCTCCGCAGTCCGGGCTCACTCCCCTGAACTGGAGCAGCGGAAACCCACGAGGTGGACACGGTGGCCCGGGGGGAGGCGATCCCGGTACGCCGCCCGCACGTGCCGCGCGGGGTCGCCCCAGCCACCACCACGGAAGACCCGGCTCGCCGATGCCCCACCCTTCTCATACATAGGATCCGTAATCGCGGCACTCGAGTAGGGACGGCGGGAGCAGTCGCGACACCACTCCCACACATTGCCGAGCATGTCGTACAATCCCCAATCGTTCGGCTGCAGTTCCGCGACGCTGTGGGTCTTACGGCCTGCGTTCGCCCCGTACCACGCGATCTGTTCCAGCCCCGCCGCGTGATGATTCGAGTCAATCACCAGGTCGCCGGCGTAAGTCGACGTCTCCGTTTCCGCCCGGCATGCGTACTCCCACTCTGCTTCGGTGGGGAGTGAAAGATGCAGGTCAGGCAATTGACTGTCTAGGGCCTCGATGAACAGCTGACAGTCCAGCCAGCTCACACTCTCCACAGGCAGGTCGGCGCCCTTAAAGTGACTAGGGGCTTCCCCCATGACCGCTTCCCAGAGTGCCTGCGTACACGGGGTCTCGAACAACCAGAACCCGCGGCTGATCGTGACCGGGTGCTGTGGGCCTTCCCTGTCAAAGCCATGCGGCTTCCATTCAGATTCTGGCGCCCCCATCAGGAACGTGCCTGGATTGATCCAGCGAAGGTTCTGTTTTGCGTCACCGATGTGGATCTCCGCCCACGGGCCGTAGTCGTCGTCGCCCCAGGCAGCGGCCCAGTTCGGAGGGATGCCGTTGGCGAGTGGGTGATCGTGTGTAGATGGACCGAGTGTGGGCATGGCGATGCGATCCCGAAAGAGTAGCGGCCCGTCCGGTGAGCTTTCGCGAACGCTGCTGCTGGACGCTACTGACACACCGGCGGCCATTTTCTATTCGCCGGCCGGGCACGCCTCACGGCGCGACCACCGGTCGGGACCCGGGTCTGTTCAGGGAGGAACCATCCAGTTCCTACGTGAGCTGGAGCAGCGGAAACCCAGGTTGCGGTTACGGTTGCCCGGGTGGTTGCCATTCCGGTACGCCGCCCGCACGTTCCGCGCGGGGTTGTTCCAGCTACCACCACGGATGACCCGGTTCGCTGATGTCTCGACCCGTGCCCCCAACTCGTCACCACCATACCACTCCAGCGGTGCAAAAACGAATACACGGCGATCCAGGAGTCAGTCCAGGTCCGTGGAGATTTGCACCCCGATCGGGAACTGCGGATCGCTCCCGTCAAAGCGCGACCGCATCCGAACACATTGCCCCAGCCAGTTGCGGGCATCGGCGTCCACCGTCATTCCGAGCGCGGCATCGACAAACCGCTGTAGTTCCCGTGAACTGATTCGTCCCGCCAGCCACTGCTGCTCCCAACGGGTCATTGCGTACACGAACCGATCGCGGCGCGTACGCGCCAGATGGACGGTGCCGGGAAACACGCGGTAGCCGCAGACGGTCACACCTTTGACACTCCGGTTGATCTGAGTCGGTGGCCGGCACTGCAGGTGCAGAGTCTGCTGCAGGAAGCGCTCGGTTGCCTGTACCGTGCTGTGCACTTCGTCCACCGTGCTGCCCCAGACCACGAAGTCGTCCAAGTAACGGACCAGACCGGCAACACGCTCTTCTTCGAGCAAGAACCGATCCAGTGGCCCGAGGTAGTAGTTGGCGAACCACTGTGACGTGAGTGCGCCAATGGGAAGTCCCTGACTCTTGCTTTCGGCGCTCCTTGCACCACGGCTTGGAGAGCCGTCTCCGTAGGCGTCGATAATGCGATCAACGAGCGCCAGGGTACCGGCGCCCTTCAACCGACGCCGGAGCAACGTCTTCAGAATGTCGTGGTCGATGTTGGCGAAGTACTGGCGGATGTCCATCTTCGCGTACCACGGAAACCGGCGGGAGTGGTGCTGCGTGCGTCTCACGACCGCGCGCGTGCCGCGACCGGTCAGGCAAGCGAACGTGTCGTCAACCATCGCACGCTCCAACACCGGCCCGACGTGCCACATCACGGCCTGCTGCAAAACACGTTCACGAAAACAGGCGGCAGTGATCGTCCGCGGCTTGGGATCCCGGATCCGAAACCGCCGTGCCCGGCCGATCTCGCACCCCCTCCTTTTCGGACAATTCTTTGCGCAGGGCACGGAGTTTCACGTAGAGAGCAAACTGATCCTCGGGCAGGATTTCGCGATAATCGATTCGCACCTTCTGCTTTGTAGCCGGGTGCGGCGGATCGCTCGCTTCGTACGTAACGCAGACCGACCAGACGCTGTTCTGTCCGTCGGCGACGAACTGGCGATTGATCGAGCTGACACGATGCGTCGAGAGGAATTGGTTCAACTCATCCGCGCCATGCGATCCGTGAACGGAGATTGTGAAGAACTGGAGTTTCATGGCACCTAAGCAGCCGGCAAGAATTAATTACATTGGTTTCAGCGTGATTCCGTCGATTCTCTGACCTGTCCTCTTAGCGATTCTTTCCTCGGAATACCCCAATTCGAGAGGAATAGGCCTCCGTAAGCCATTTTTAGGAATGGTGGTCGCCTGTCCTTTTTGTTAGAATCTCGCCTGCAAAGCAAACAATAGGCGAGGTTCTAACAATATGAGAACACCTG
>JAZDCZ010000369.1:0-10856 GCA_036679605.1 Gemmatimonadota bacterium | reverse complement strand
GGTGGCGCGTCATCGAGAATGGATGATTCGAGCGTTTGCGATTGCCCTCGGCATATCCACGATACGAGTTGTCGGCGGCGTTTTCGACATGGTTCTCACCCCGGCGGGGTATCGCTCACAGGAAATCTTTGCGCTCTCATTTTGGACCGGCTGGCTCATCACTCTTGGTGCGGCGGAACTCTGGATCAGGTACACCCGTCCGCGCTCCCCGTCACTCGCCGTGCCGGTCAGCGCCACCTAACACTTTTCCTCCATGCCCGAGATCACCTCCCGGCTCTCGACCGCCCTCGCCGACCGCTACAAGCTCGAAGGCCACTTGGGCGAAGGTGGCATGGCAACCGTGTATCTCGCCGATGACGTGAAGCACAGACGCAAGGTCGCGGTGAAGGTGCTGCGCCCGTCGCTCCCTTACCTCCGCTTCACGTTTCACACCCTAATCCGCCTTCACTGCGTCGACGAGGTTGACCCGCGTAGCCTGCACCGCCGGCACGATGCACGCGAGCAACCCGGTAAGCGTCAATGTGAGAATGATAGCAGCGTACACCGTGGGATCATTGGGATTCACCCGGAACGACACCGATTGGAGCGGCCGGCTTAGGGCCGCGCCCAAGACCAACCCGATGGCCATGCCAACACCGATCTGCTTCATGCCTTGCTTGAGCACGAGCTTAAGGATGTCATTGCGGCACGCACCGAGCGCCATGCGAATACCCATCTCCTGCGTCCGGCGACTGACCGAGAACGCGATCACCCCGTAGAGGCCGACCGCCGCCATCAGCAGCGCGATCGCACCGAACGTCGAGAACGTCCACCCCAACATGGCGAACGACCATGTGACGGCTCGCAGGGCTCCGTCCATCGAATCCACCTCATAGACGGGAAGATTGGAATCGAGTTCGGCGACGGCGTTGCGCACCATCGGGGCGATCGCCAAGGGATCTCCAATGGTCTTGACCGCTATCCGCATCCGCCGCTGCTGAGTCTGGGCGAGCGGTGTGTAGAACTGCTCCGGCCCCACATCGCCGCTGCGCATGCCTCCGAGCTCGCGGTCGCCCACGTGCAGATCCGCCACCACGCCAACGACGGTCAACCATTCGTTCGGCGAATCCGAACGCCCAAGACGGAACCGTCTTCCGAGAGGTGACCCCTCCGGAAAGTGGCGTCGTTGGAAACTCTCGTTGACGATGACAGCCGGCAAACTCCCTTGGCGATCCTGGGTCGAGAAGTCACGACCGTCACGGACATCAACGCCGAACGTGGTGAAGAATCCGGGCGTAATCGTTGCCCGAGAGGCGGATGGATAATCTTGATCGGTCGCGTATTGGACGCCCTCGATACCCAAGAACCACGCACCGGCACCCATACCCGGAAGCACGTCGCCGAGCGCCGCGGTTTCCGTGCCGGGCAGAACGGTGAGGCGCTGCATCAGTCCGTCGTAGAACTGCATCCGGCTCTCGTAGTTCGGGTAGTCGGTGTCTGTGAGCGCCACGCGCCCGGTGAACACGTTCGCCGATTCGAACCCCATATCGAGCGACTGAAAGTTCATCACGCTTCTGATCATGATGCCGGCACCGACAAGCAAGGCACACGACAACGCGATCTCGGTTACGACCAAGCCGGTACTGAATCGACCCATACGGAAGCTCGACGACCCGCCGCTCTCGTCTCTGAGGATTTGTTGTACGTCGATCCCGGAGGCTTTGATTGCTGGGACAATGCCGGACGCGACACTGGCGATCAGCGCCATCCCGGCGGTAACCAGCACGATCGGGGTCTCAAGTCCGAACTCGATCCAGTACGGTTTCTCGATCGCCTCGATAAAACCGCTCAGTCCGTTGGTCAGTACCACCGCCAAGATCAGACCCACAATGCCGCCGATGAGCGCGACTATGGTCGCTTCGACCATGACCTGCCGGATGACGCGCGCGCGGGTTGCACCTACGGCGGTGCGAATCGCCATTTCTTTCACCCTGGCCGCCGAGCGCGCCAGCAACAGGTTGGCCACGTTCGCGCACGCAATGAACAGCACCCCAAGCGCCGCGGCGATCTCGACCCAGAGAATGTCGATGATTTCGGGCGGCATGAAGTCGTCAGTGTATGCCCGCACGGCGGCACCGACGCCGTCGTTGGTCTCGGGGTACTGCGTGGCGAGACGATCGGAGATCACCGCCATCTGCGCTTCCGCCTGTGCGAAGCTTACATTCTTCTTGAGTCGCCCGATGACCCACAACCGCGGACCCTGTCCCCGCGGTACATGACCGGGATCGACGGCGAGTGGCATCCACAGATCGTGGTCGAAGGGAAACCGGAACCCTGCCGGCATGACACCCACGACCGTTGTCGGGATACCATCGGCGCGAATCGTCTTGCCGATGATGTCCGCGTCACTGCCGTAGCGATCTTGCCATACGTGGTAGCTGAGGATGATCGTTGGGGGGGCGTGGCCCGCATCTTCCTCCTCACGGAACACCCGCCCCATGAGGGGCCCAGCGTTCAATTCGGAAAAAAGACTCGCGCTGACGCGTGTGCCCGGGTACCGCCCCGGATGGGCCTCGGTGTCCGCGAGGTTGACGTCAGTCCAAAGCAGAGCTGCCAAGTCCCCAAACGACGCCTGCTGTTCCCGCCAGTCGACGTAGTCGTGAATCGGTACGGTTCGTCGCGCACCGTCGACAGAGACGGTTTGGGAGATCCGCGCGAGGCGGTCGCCGCCCTCGAACGGCAGTCCGCGTATGACCAGGTTGTAGCTCCCGCCGAACACGAGCGTGATACCCCCGATGCCCAGCCCGATGGTTAGGATGGCCGCGAAGGAGACCACGGGAGTCTTAAGGAGCATCCGTGTGCCGTAACGGATGTCTTTGAGCAATTCAGCCATTTAAGCTTTTGAAGATCGCTGTGGCGTAGGGCCTGGCCCATTCTCGGCCATCGCTGGGCGTTGGGACTGTCTCGTCACTAATCTGAGTCGGGGTCGCCTCGCCACAGGCAGCACAGAACAGCGCCCCCTCTGGAACGGGGGTCTCGCAGGATGGGCAGGTACGGTCATGACCTAGCGAATATGCAGGCTGGCTCGGTGGCGTCAAACGCCAAGAAATTGTCTCGCGCATTCAAGCCAGCCCGTACAGGTAAAGCTGCTAGACCGCGAAGGGGGGGATTCTTCAGAGCCCCGGGCGAAGGGGGTCGCCACCCAATATGCAAAACATCATCCGGTCCCACGTCGCATGGAATCCTGGGAGCTTCAGTAGTCGGAGCGGCCGAGCATCCCGCTGCAGGTTCGAGTACCTCGGACCCATCCGTTCCTTCACCTTCTCAGACGGTTCCGCGATCCAACGGTCGAGCGATCTGCGGTAAGCTGCTACTATGTCTTCGATGCGTTCCATGTCACTCGCCCTGCGCTCAAACTCCGCTAGGAGCTGATGTCGACGTGGGTCCACGCCGAGTATGATCGCCCTGGCATTGTCACAGAAACCAACAATCACATCCCCCAAACCACTAATCCTCTCAGAGGGGCGCTGGGAGGCGGTACGATGGTTCCGGACAGCACTCAGGCGCGTTCGGACGCCGTCACATACACGAACAACTCCAACCAGAAGGTGACCACCCCGGTTTGCGTGGCTTCGACGTACTGGAGAATGGGTAACCAACTGGGCCATCAGTTGGTCCGGGCTCGTATTGGTAAGCTCCTGGCTGAACTACACGGGCGCGCACGATACCCTGCGCGTTTGATAGGCGGATTCGCGATCGTACCGAATGCCGCCGACTTCGACGCGTTCAAAGAGGGGGACACGGTGACCGTGACGACCATCGATCCGACAGTGGAAAAGATTGACGTCGATACGTGGATAGGTGTCAACTGGGCCTTGGTACCGAGTTGGAATTGGCTGCGGCTCGCCGCTGGCACATCTTTCATTGAACCCACCCGTAGGTTCTACCTCGGTGCGTCGGCACTCCACGTCGTGTCGCACCTTCCCTGGATAAAAAAGGTATTAGGAACCTGGGATCTGCTCGCCGAGGAGGGCGGCATGGACCTACAGATGGGTGTCAGGTTCAACCGTCGTGAAGTGGGAGTAATGGAAGACGGATCTATTAAGCAACGTAATAGAGTGAAGTTAGCGTTCTTCATTTCTGGGACGCTCGATGCTCGGTTAGGACTCTATGCGATATCCGGACTAATCAGATGAAGTGGTGCGGGTTCATAATGGGATTGGCTGCTGAGTTGGCTGGCGGTTCCTGAGTCTGGGGGCGCGGAACTGGAACAACTCATGGAGACCGTGCCAATCGGAAGTAACTCGATTTCTATGGTCTCGTCAGCGTGTCGCACGACCACCCTGCTTCGGAGACGACCTCCTCCGCACCAGTACTGCGACAAATAGAACGATGGCCGCCACCGCCAGCCGTACCCACCAATTCTGAAGGAAATCTGACCAGCCAATATATAACCGCATTGAAAGTGGCAGGGTAAGACCGGCAGCGGCAGACATTCTCTGAAGAACCGGTATGACAAAGATTAGGGGCACCACGCTGAGGACCACTGCGCCAAGCCCAATGGAAAAGATGCCCCAAGGCCCCGGAAGAGCAAAACCGAACCTCATCATTTTCCCAAAATTGCGATGCTGTAGCCCCAATCGCCTCATGTGGATTGTGAGGCCCAGGATTGTAAGTGCGAGGAAAAACGCGGCCATGACCCCCACGGGTACGACAAAATTGCCTACCGCGAAACTGACGCCATCCGCAAATTCATTAACCTCTCCCCCGGTACGGCTTGCCTCACGAGCGTTTGCCGTGGTTTCGATCACCCACCGTGCACCCAAGGTCACCCATATTAGAGCAGCCACACCTACCAAAAGTGCGGTTCCTAGCCACTTGGTCCGCAGATCCGAAGTCACCATCCTGCTCAGACGATCGGCGACATCGATTGCGGTTGGACGTATACTTGGTTCGGTTGTCAGGCACCGAGTTATCGTCTGTTCGTACTCCGGTGTGACCGACCGTTCAAGTTTCGACAACCTTGGAACAGGGTCCCTGAGTTTTGCAGCAATTAGCTCGTGCGGAGTCCCACCGACAAAAGGAGGGCGCCCGGCAACCATCTCGAAACCCATGGCGCCCAAGCTATAAACATCAGTTGCCGTAGTAATCTCGTCCGCGGTCAGTTGTTCGGGACTCATGTATGTTGGTGTTCCAAGCGACATCCCCACACTGGTCAATTTCGTCGCGGTGCGTTCCAGTTTTGCATCATCTATTGCAGCAATACCGAAATCGGAGACAAGAACCATACCGGTCTTGTTCAATAGAATGTTGGCGGGTTTGATGTCTCTGTGAATGATCCCGCTCTTGTGTGCAGCCGCAAGACCAGACGCAACCGCACCAAGAATCCTCGACGCGGAAGTGTTATCTAAAACGCCGTCCTCTTCCAGTACCTGAGCCAGATCCCTTCCATCGATATATTGCATAACGAAGTAGGGTGTGCCATCAGCCAAGTTTCCCACACCATGAATAGATATGACGTTGGGATGTGTAATGGCAGCAACGGCTTCCGCCTCCCTTTGGAATCGTTTCTTCGGCTCCGGCATCACCGCAAATTCCCTAGACAGGAGCTTCACGGCCACCATCCGCTTCAGTGCCGGATCACGGGCCAGGAACACACTACCCATGCCACCTTCACCCAACTTCTTGATCAGTAAATAATTCGGTGCGAGCGCCTCGGAAAGTTTCTTCTCCAAATCTCCAATTTGTGGAGTCACTCTGCCAGCGTTTTCACCCGTTACTACCGTTTCGGCCTCACTCGAAGCGGCTCCGCAGTGGGAACAAAACAGTTGATCGTCTTGAAAGGAAGCACCACAGTTCGGACAGGTTTTCGCCATGCTGTCGAGTCTGTTTTTCGGGTGATTGAAACGGGCTGCGCCCAACCAATTGTACACAAATACTAATGCCCGTCAAATCGGCGGCGTATCCGCTAACGTGATCCCCCTTCGTTACGTGCCAGTGCTGTAACCTCGCGGTGGTTGGCCTCGCGGCATATCTTAGCCCCATGCCCGAGATCACGTCCCGGCTCTCGACCGCCCTCAAGCAGCAGCAGGTTTGAATCTTCCCAACTAAGGAGGTACGAGTTATGAGGTGCCAAACATTTGCAGCGTTCGTTTCGGTCATGTTGGTCTCGGCCGTCTCCGCTGACCTGTCGGCGCAGGAGGTACGACGCTACATCAACGCACGGTCCGCGACCGATTCGACCGCACTGCCATTTAGCGGCGCGGTGCTGGTGGGCAACACGCTGTATCTGTCTGGAACCATCGACGATGGACGACCTCGTGTCGGTGCAGGTGTTTTGCTCCGACGTTGCATACTACGCTGCGTTCAATGCGGTTTATCGCACGTATTTCACGAGAGAGTTTCCAGCGAGGGCCTTCATCGGTGCCGGTACGTTGCTTTTCGAAGCCCGGTTCGAGGTGCAAGGCGTTGCCGTGAAGCGGTGAGCCGGGTGAAGTGGGTATCGTCTGGGCTGGGTGCTGGCCAGCTGAGGCAGTACGCTGCATCTTAGCCCCATGACCGAAATCACGTCCAATCTCTCGACCGCCCTCGCGGACCGCTACAGGATCGAACGCCATCTTGGTGAAGGTGGCATGGCGACGGTCTACCTCGCCGAGGACTTGAAGCACAAGCGCAAGGTGGCGGTGAAGGTGCTCCGCCCCGAACTCGCAGCGGTGCTTGGCGCTGAACGTTTCGTGCAGGAGATCACGACCACCGCCAACCTTCAACACCCGCACATTTTGCCGCTGTTCGATTCGGGCGAGGCGGATTCTTTCCTTTATTACGTCATGCCGTTCATCGACGGCGAGACGCTGCGGGACAAGCTCAACCGCGAAACCCAACTCGGCATCGAGGAAGCGGTCAACATCACCACCGCCATCGCGGACGCGCTCGACTACGCCCATCGGCAGAACGTCATCCATCGAGACATAAAGCCAGAGAACATCCTGCTGCACGAGGGCCGCCCTATGGTGGCGGACTTCGGCATTGCACTGGCAGTGAGCGCGGCGGCAGGTGGGCGGATGACCGAGACGGGTCTCAGTCTTGGCACACCGCACTACATGAGTCCCGAACAGGCGACAGCGGAGAAGGATCTCACCGCGCGGTCGGACATTTACTCCCTCGGCAGTGTGCTGTATGAGATGTTGACGGGCGAGCCGCCGCACATGGGCAACTCGGCGCAAGCGATCATCATGAAGATCGTGACCGATGACGCACGCCCGGTCACGGAGTTGCGCAAGTCAGTGCCACCACACGTTGCGGCGGCTACGGCGAAGTCATTGGAGAGATTGGCGGCAGATCGGTTCGAGAGTGCGGCGAAGTTTGCGGAGGCGCTGACAAACGTTGCGTTCACGCTGCCCACGACGCAGGCGGCCGTGGTGGGTGCGGCGGCACCTGATTGGCGACAGCGGTTTGCGGTGCCTTTCGCTGCCTTCGCGGCGTTGCTCGGCATCGTTGCTCTGTGGGGCTGGCTGCGGCCGCAAGCCGAGACACCGAAGCCCATCATCCGTTACAGCATGGCCTTTGGCGAGGAGGAGGCGTTCCTTTCTGTCTACGGTCCCTCTGCCGCGCTGTCCCCCGACGGTTCGCTTCTCGCATACGTTGGTACGAGTGAGGGAGCGAGCCAACTCTGGTTGCGGGAGCGTGACCAACTACATGGCAGTCCAGTACCCGGCACCGAGGGAGTCTGGCAGCCGTTCTTTTCCCCCGACGGGCAGCGGGTGGGATTCATTACGGGCGCTCGTGAACTCAAGGTGGTCTCGCTCACCGGCCGGCCACCGTTCGCCGTCGCTGATTCGGGACTTTGGCGCAACGGCGGGTCATGGGGCGCGGACGGCTATCTGTATGTAGGCTTGCAACAATACGGGAGCGCATTGTCACGGATACCGGCTGCTGGCGGTGAGGCAGAGCAGGTAACGACACTCGACACCGCGCAAGGAGAGTTGAGCCACTCGTGGCCCGACGCGCTCCCGAGTAGCAGAGGGGTGCTATTCACCGTGATGCGGACGACCAACCAGGCCAGCGAGAATGATGATGTGGCGGTGGTGGACCTCGCAACGGGTGAACACCGTCCGTTGGTGCGGGGTCTCCTTGGTAGGTACGTGGCAGGTCACCTCGTATTCGTGCGATACGACGGTTCCCTGCTGGCCGCGCCGTTTGATCAGGACAAGCTCGTGTTGACAGGACCCCCCGTTCCGCTCCTCGCAGGGATGCCGGTCGAACCAGGGCCTGATCTTGCACTGTCCCCGAGCGGCCGGCTCGTGTACTCGACAAGTGGTCAGGCTTCCGGCCTAGTGGAAGTCGTTTGGGTGGATCGGGCTGGCAGAACGACCACGATTGAGTCGGGGTGGACAATCAATCCAAACACATCGAGCGGGCCGGTGCTCTCACCCGACGGAACTCGGTTCGCCGTCGGCGTGGTGGGATCGGAGGGATCGGACATATGGATCAAGGACATCGATGGCCCATTTTCCCGCCTCACGTTTGATGGTGCTTTCAACATCCGCCCGGCGTGGAGTCCTGACGGCCTGTCTGTGGTGTACAGGTCTGACGTTGGTCTTTCATACGCCCTTTTCGTAAACCGTGCGGACGGCACTGGTCCGGCTGACGTGCTGCTGGATTTAGACCGAGACCTTGCCGAGGGGCTCTGGTCGAGCGATGGGCAATGGTTGGTGTTTCGTACTGATGCACTGGATGTTTACGCCATCCGGCCAGGCAAAGACAGCGTTCCGGTGGCGCTGTTGACTGAGGAGTTCCGTGAGGCTGCGCCAACATTGTCGCCGGACGGGCATTGGCTGGCATATGTCTCGGACGAATCGGGACGTGCTGAGGTATACGTTCGATCATTCCCGAACGTGGCAGACACGAAACGGCAGGTCTCTACCGAGGGTGGCGTGGAGCCTAGATGGGCGCACAGCGGACAAGAACTGTTCTACAAGAACCCGGCGCGGGCATTGGTAGCAGCGACCGTTAGAACGGAACCGACTTTCACTGTGGTGGAGCGTCGTGTGCTCTTCACGTTCCCGGCTGGACTCGCCAACTACTTTCCGAACGCACGATACGACGTTTCGAGTGATGATCAGCGGTTCATCACTTACCGCCCCGCAGGGGCAGGGGAAGCAGTCGATGCGACCGAGTTGATCGTGGTCGAGAACTTCTTCGAGGAGTTGAAGGCGAAGGTGGGGAACTAGCTCGGCCTCGCCGATACTGCGATGACCAAATCCCTTGCCCCGCAGGGAGATTGGGCGCAGGATTGACTTATGCGTTCCTCGTGCCGATTGTATGGGTTGCAGGGCCGGTCACAGGTCTTGTGTTCCATCGGCGGGCCGCTCTTGGAGTGGTCGGAGCTAAAGAGGGTCTCAGTTTTGCCGAGGATGTGCGTTTCCGCTTCTATTCCCTGGCTGTTTCTTACCGGGCGACGCATGGAAAAGTTCGCCCAGGAGTATTGGTACGACGATCGCGGCTGAGGTGAACGCTGCAATCCACAAAGTAATGTCAATCAAATAGGTCTAGCTATGGAAATTCTGCTGCCGACACGAACTCGGCGGAGTTCTACGTATGAGTGACTCTGAGTCGCTGGGAGTCCTGGAAGTGCTGGGCAGTCGGGCGGGTTTCATTCGCCGCCGCGCCTCAGGTTACTTGCCTGGGCGCAACGACATCTTCGTAGGACCTCGGCTGATACAGAAGTTTGGATTGAGGACCGGTGACGAGATAACCGGCCAGGTGGGGAAGCCTTCGGGAAGGGGAAAGAACAAGCCACTCACTCAACTCGAAACGGTGAACGGGAAACCACCCGAGACGATGAAACGGCGAGCGGACTTCACTAGCCTGCGGGCCCTGCATCCCAAAGAACAGATGAAGCTAGAATGTGACCTGGTAAGGTTGGGAGAGGTCGACTATACAAATCGTGTGATCGATCTTTTCTGCCCGTTTGGGAAGGGGCAGAGAACCTTGATAGTGGCACCGGCCAAAGCCGGCAAGACCATGGTGCTCCAGGCGATTGCCCAGGGTATAGTCGCCAACAGTCCCGAGTGTACTCTCTTCATTCTCTTAGTCGACGAACGGCCGGAAGAGGTCACGGAGATGGAGAACTGTGGTTTCGGGGAGGTCATTGCCTCCAGCTTCGATTACCCAGCCGACCGTCACATCGCGATCGCCGAAATCACCTTGGAGCGGGCACGTCGCAGGGTTGAGCTGGGTGACCATGTCGTGATCATTCTCGATTCGATTACGAGGCTGGCGCGAGCTTACAACACGGCTCAGGCAGGTAGTGGAAGGACGTTGACGGGTGGACTCGATGCTACGTCGCTCGAGAAACCGAAGCGTTTTCTAGGCAGTGCGCGCAATGTCGATGAAGGGGGTGGAGGTGGATCGCTTACGATTATTGCCACCGCTCTCATCGACACGGGGTCTCGAATGGATCAAGTGATCTTCGAGGAGTTCAAAGGTACGGGTAACAGTGAGTTGGTCTTGGATCGTGACATGGCCGACAGACGGATTTATCCTGCCATAGACTTGAGCGCGAGCTCTACGCGGCGCGAAGAACTCTTACTAGATGAGCAAACCTTGGCGTTGTCTCACACGTTACGCCGGGAACTGGGGAACGCGTCACCGTTGGATGCGATGAACACCCTCCGCACACTGATGAAGCGAACCAAGACGAATGCCGAGATGTACGACACAGAGCAGGTATAAGAGTCGCAGACATTGTAGGGCAAGAAAAGGGTTCATCCGGTAATTCCGGGGAACGCTGCACGAATCTTCAAGAAGAAATAGTCGTCATCCCGGAAGCCGTAGGCCATTCGTTTGATGACCTTGATCTTGTTGTTGATCCCCTC
>JAZDCZ010000037.1:0-14182 GCA_036679605.1 Gemmatimonadota bacterium | reverse complement strand
TAACGACCCGACCGCCTATCGGAGCCCTTTCAAGTTCGGAGCGGTAAGCGGCGGAGAGGTGTTCCAGTTCTTTGCGAACCCGACTGAGTTCCTTTTCGCGTTGGGCCCTTGTCAATCCGAATTCCGTGATGAACTCGACGTTCCATGTCGCGATGCCGCCTTCGGCGAGCGCTCCGATTGCCAACTCAGGCTGCCCCGGCGTCCTCAGTTTTCGGGATACAATGATGTCCAGATCGCAGACCAGAGCGAGTGCAATCTGCTCGGCCACCGTGACACCGCCGCGAGGAAGGCCGAGCACGAGGGCATCGTTGTATCTGTAGGTTTGCAGTTGTTCGCCGAGCCGGCGACCTGCATCCCTGCGGTCATGGAATCGATCCATATGTCTCCGCAACAAAGCACCGATCGGCAACGGAGTGCCCCCTTGTCGTTGGCGCCCTTATGCCGTGATTGTTAACATTCCCGTTGTTGTGTCCAATCCGACCCCCGCATGGATTCCCCCCGGGACTGTCAAGGTCAGTGATGAGCTTGCGACCGCACCCTTATGGCGGCGTGAGCCCTACCGTCTGCTCTTCCCCTTGGGTGTAGCCCTGGCCTGGACCGGGGTGGGTCACTGGCTGCTACATGCCGTAGGCATACTTGCAAACTACCGCCCCGTATTTCACGCGATGGTGCAGATCCAGGGATTCCTGATGTGTTTTGCCACCGGTTTCCTCTTCACGATGATCCCTCGGCGTACCGGCAGCGCACCTCCCGAGGTCTGGCAGATGTTCATCGCCATCGGCGCGCCGCTAGTTACGGCCGCGGCCGCCTGGAGCCAGCATTGGCTTATAGCCCAGGGCTCCTGGTTGGTGCTGGCTTTTACGCTGATCGGATTCGCCGTGCGCCGGTTTATCAGTTCGACTTCGAGACGCCGTCCACCCAACAGTTTCGTGTGGATACCCGTCGGTTTGCTCATGGGGATAAGCGGCTCGTTGATGGGCGGAGCCTACGGGGTTTTGGGCACCGACTATCTATGGCTGCATACACTCGGATTGGTCTTGCTCACTCAGGGCATGTTCACCGCCTTCATCCTTGGTGTTGGAGGGCTGGCCATACCGTTGATGACGCGTGGCGAGGCACCGGCTGACGGTCAGTCCAGTCCTCGGGACTACCTTGTGCGCGTGTTGCATATTGTGGCGGCGGCGTTGCTGGTCATCGGCTTTGTCATCGAGGTAAGAGGCTGGCCCTCGGCGGGGAGGTTCCTGCGGGCGGTAGTGGTGCTGGCCGAACTGCTGTTAGGCGTGGGCTTGTGGAAACCACCGTCGCAACCGGGATGGAATCGTCGACTCCTATGGATTTCGGCTTGGATGCTGCCGCTCGGATACTTTTTGGCTGCGGCTCTTCCGGGGCAGTACAAGGCCGGTCTTCATGTAGCGTTTATAGGAGGTTTCGCTCTTCTTTCCCTGTCCGTAAGTACCCAAGTCGTGCTTGGCCACGGCGGCCATCAACAACAGATGACGGGTCGCCCTTGGCAGGTAGGGGCTATCGGCGGACTCGTTGGGTCGGCGATCATGGGTCGCGCGCTTGTCGATTTCGACCCATCTCACTTTTTTCTCTGGCTTGGTTTATCGGCCGGCGCTTTCCTTGCCGCGACCTTGGTCTGGGTCCTTTTCCTGGTACCAAAACTTCTTCCGGGCTCGGCGCCGACGGCGGCGGAATAGGCCTGTTTCCGGGGCCGGGCGAGGGTAGGCGAAGTTGCGGTTGACGGACGTGCTGTGAAGTGTCCATCATAGAAAGGGACGATTCCCGGTATCATGTTTGAGCGTATGCGTTTTTCGAGATTGAGACGGTCACGGTTGACACTGGCCGTAGTCGCTACCGTATGGCTTCCCTACATGTCCGTCTGTTGCATTGCCGCTCCCTTAGGGGGAGCCGAAGGGTCCTCGGCGTGCTGCCCCATGCTCGCCGGTCCCATGCAACACTCCGCCCAAGCGGATTCTCACGACTCGCATGCTGTTGGGCATAGCGGCTCTCACGGTGTCGAGCTTACTCATGCCGATGCTTCTAGCGCCGATGACCAAATGCCCGCTCGTACCTGCTGCGAGTTGACCGGCAAGTTCCGTGTCACGGTCAGCAAGAACATCGACCTCGACGCTCCCACCGGCGTCGTTACGGTTTCGCTGATACAGTGCGAGCTTGCAGATTGCCGGGCCGAGAAGGTTACGCGCGAGCCTGTGGCTAACCTGGCTCTGTCTCCGCCTCTATACTTGACGAACGCTTCCTTTCTAATCTGACTTCCCACCCCGAATAGATTGGACCCGTTCCGCTTACGCGGGGCGAGTCTTACGCGCACGGCGACGACGTTCGCGACCATTGCCCGATAGATGCATGTCCAACGGCGTGGATCGCGTAAGTTTTGCAGTGGCTCCGGCGATGGCCCGTCGACTGGCCAGCGGTGATGCGGACACGATGAAAAGACGACTCGAGTCGACGGAGCAAGTCGAAATGATGGGAAAGAAAAGAACAGCGATGCTGCTGAGTTTGATAGCGGTCGCTCTTGCGATCGGATGGATATCGATCCGTGGGCGTGGCTTCAGCGCGCGAGAGCGACCGAGCGCTGTGGAAAAAGTCCTCGCCCGCGCGGCGCGTCGTTTGGCGCTGCCCGCCGGGGCCGCTGAGTTGCCGAATCCGGTTTCTGTCTCGCCCGGCGTTCTAGAAAGCGCACTCGAGCACTTCGCCGACCACTGCGCTGTCTGCCATGCCAACGACGGAAGTGGCGACACGGCGATCGGCCGTAACCTGTACCCGAAGGCTCCCGATATGCGTAGGGACGAAACACAATCCCTGACCGATGGCGAGCTGTTTTACGTTATCTCGAACGGAGTACGCCTCAACGGTATGCCGGCTTGGGGGAACGGGCGTTCGGACGAGGATATGGAGAGCGGGAATCTGGTGCACTTCATCCGACATCTGCCGGACATCTCGGGAAGCGAATTAGCGCAGATGAAAGGATGGAATCCGATGAGCCCGCGTGAATGCGCCCAACGGACCGCTGAAGCCGAGTTTGTGCTGCATGGGGCGCCTCGGGCACGGGCTGCAGACGGTCATCATTGAACGCGAAGAGGGAGTCAATGCGATGAAACGAATATCAACCCCGACCTTGGTGCTGGTTCTCATGCTCGGCCTCTGTGGAATCGCCGATGCGCATGGTGGCGCAGAAGAGGTCTTGTATGGAACCATCCAGGCCATCGACAGGTCGGAGATCAGGATCGAATCCGAGGCCAACGGAACCGTTGTCGTCAAGATCGGTCCAACTACACGATATAACTCGCTCGGTGAGGAGTCCGGGACGTTAGAAGACCTACGCCCTGGAATGCGGGTCGTTGTCGAGTTGCACGGCGGCGGGGATGTTGCTGAAGAAATCCGCTACGCCCCTGAAGGCTACGGGGAAAACGGTAACGCACGACACGGAACAGTAGACCACGGCCATGAGAACCATGGTCAGGGGGGCCGGCATGAACATGACGATGAACATCTACACGCAAATGGCGACCGCGCAGGTGAGGGTAAAGCCTATGAGGGCGACTAGGAGAAGCGGCTATTTGGCTGCGTCGGTTGTTGTAGCGATCGCTTCGGCGAGCTGCAGTCCGGCCCTCCTCGGCAGCAATAGGGAAGCCTACGGCACTTACACGAGTCTCGGCCTCACCCGCACAATCGGCGAGGATCACGCAAGGTCGAAGGCGTCGGAGGCGAAGCCGGAACTCCCTGGCCTGCCGGTCTCGGCGACCGTCGAGGATTACCTTGCGACGGCGTTCGCGCGCAATCCTGGATTGAAGCGGGCACTGCGCAACGCGGAAGCGGCCGGCTACGAGATCGCACGGGCGACCAGTTTGCCCGACCCATCGCTTACGGTCGTCCCTTCCTCGGGAGATTTGACGGAAACGGCCGCGGGTCAGGTAAGCGGAGCGATCGGCATCAGCCAGAAAATTCCGTTTCCCGCCAAGCTCTACACACGTGGCCGGGCGGCGTCGCACGTGGCGGCTGCGGCCTATGAAGCCTATCGTGGCGAGTTGCTGCGGCTGCGTGCTGAGGTTCGCCGCGCTTTTTATGTGCTTTACTTCGCCGATCGTTCGATCGAGCTAACGACCAAAAGCCGCAATCTGCTTCGCGATTTTCGCAATATTGCGGCGCGCAAGTACGAAACCGGACGCGTTCCTCAGCAAGACGTCCTTCGCGCCCAGGTGGAACTTTACGACCTCGAGAACCAACTGATTACGCTGCGGCAGAGCCGTGATACAGCGCGGGCTCGGTTGAACCGTCTCATGTCATACCCGGTAAACCGTCCTTTGCCCGTGACTACGCCGATAAAGGCGGCGAAGGTCCAAGTCGAGCTGGCCGAGTTGATTGCGACCGCTTCCGAGACGAATCCGGACATTGCCGCGGCGAGAGAGAATATCGAGCGTGCACGCGCATCGCTCAAGCTCGCACAACTCGACTACCTGCCCGATGTAACGGTCGACTATCGCTACACGGAGATCGACAGTTCCGGCGTCAGCCCCGTGGCCAACGGCAAAGACAATCGCCAACTGACGCTGGGAATCACGCTTCCCATATGGTTTGGGCGCCTAGGCGCCGGCCGGGAACAGGCCGAAGCCCGTTTACAAGCCAGCCGTCAGGCGTTGACTGAAGTCGAGGATTCTACGGCTTTCGAGATTCAAGAAGGGATGCTGAAAGTCGACGCTGAGCAACGTCTGGTGCAACTGTTCGGCAGCGTAATCGTTCCCGAAGCCCGCCAGACTCTCGATGCGACGGTATCGGCTTATCGTGCCGGGCAGGTGGATTTCCTGACTTTCGTGGAGAACTGGAGACGGCTGCTCGACTTTGAAATCTCGTACGAGAAAAGCCTGAGTTCATTCCAGCAAGAACTGGCCGAATTGGAGAGGTTGATAGGTGCTTCCCTACCAATCTCGCCGACTGGTCTGGAGATAGAGTCATGAGAGACGCCCATCCTACCAGGTATCGCTTCGGCTGCATCGCCGGAGGGAGCATTCGCATATGGACGATCCTGATCGTCGCAGGCTGCGCCGCTGTTTTGTTGCTGGCCTTCTGGCCGGAGAGCAAATCTGCAACTCCGGTAGCGGTCGACCCGCATAAGCACGAACACGCCGGCGCAGAACTCTACACCTGTGGCATGCATCCACAAGTTCTTTCCGAGGAACCGGGTGAATGTCCCATCTGTCAGATGGAGTTGACGCCCGTCAAGGTACAGACCCAGCCTCCGCAGAAACACTCAGCCGGAGCCAAACGTAAAGTGAAGTATTGGCGTGCTCCGATGGATCCAGATTTTATTTCCGATCATCCGGGCAAGAGTCCTATGGGTATGGATTTGGTTCCCGTCTACGAAGACGAGAGGGGCGGGCAGGGGAGCGCCGAGATTCGTATCTCCCCTGTCGTCGTGCAGCACATGGGAGTGAGGACGGCTTCGGTCGAACGAAAGCCGGTTGCGCGTACGGTGCGTACCGTCGGTTCGATAGACTACGACGAACGGAACGTTCGTGAGGTCACGACGAAGTTCAATGGATGGATTGAACAACTGTACGCCGATTACACAGGGCAGCAGGTCGAAAAAGGTATGCCCTTGTTTCGCGTGTATTCACCCGAACTGTACTCATCGCAGGAGGAGTACCTCTTAGCCATTAGGGCCGGAGATACGGTCACCTCCGACATTTTACCGCAGGCCGGGCGTTACATGCGAGAGTTGGTCGAGTCTGCAAGGCTGCGATTGAAGCTCTTCGATATCAGCGATGAGCAGATCGACGCGCTCGAACAGCGTGGAAAACCCACAAAGACGCTCGAACTGATGAGTCCCTACACCGGGATCATCACGGAAAAGACGGCGCGCGACGGGATGCAGGTCCGTCCAGGCATGAAGCTCTACACGATCGCCGACCTGTCGCGTGTGTGGGTATACGTGGATATCTATGAGAACGAAGTTTCGTTCGTCAAGATCGGTCAGGACGCGACGGTGGAATTGTCCTACCTGCCGGGGAAGGTCTTCCACGGCAAAGTCATCTACGTGTATCCCTTCGTCGATACCGGCACGCGAACCGTTAAAGTACGACTTGAATTCGACAATCCCCACTTGGAGCTCAAGCCCGGGATGTTCGCCGACGTGCAGCTCCGTGCGGATCTTGGACGCGAAGGCCTGCAGATACCTCGCTCGGCTGTCATCGATACCGGTGCACGGCAAGTCGCCTTTGTTGCTCTGGGAGAAGGGCGCTTCGAACCCCGTTATCTGCAAATCGGCGTCGATCTCGGTGACGATTTGGTCGAGGTCCTTCAAGGGCTTAGCGAAAGCGAACTCGTTGTGACGAGCGGTCAGTTCCTGCTGGACAGCGAGTCTAAGCTTCGCGAGGCAGTGCTGAAAATGATTGACCAGAAAGGGGGCGGCGCAGACGAACAGAACTCACAACGGGGTGCCGAGATGTCTAGCGATGCCGAGATGGCTATGGCGGTACCATCGGAAGAGGGGGTGCCGCCGGTCCTTGTCGATGCGCCGCGTATGGGTTCGGCCTCGGATCTGGCGACAGCCGCCGAACCTATTTTTGCGGGCTATTTGGCTTTACAGAACGTCCTTGCCCAAGACGGGCGCGACAGCCTCGCGGCGGTTGTTGATCAACTGGAGGCACCAATGGCGGTATTTCTGGCTGTCGCCGACGAGGAGAACGCGGGTCACGCATCTGCGCGCGCCCACGTAGAGGCGGCGCTCAGAACGACTGCTCGGATGCGCGGTCGTTCGCTCGATTCGGTTCGCGCGCAGTTCAGCGAACTCTCCAAAGAACTGACCGGACTGCTGGCCCTCGTCGGCCCGGACAATATAGACATGGAACTGAGCGCTTTCTACTGCCCGATGGCCGGCAGCAGTTGGCTGCAAACCGGCGACCAGGCCCGCAATCCCTACTATGGATTTTCGATGAATCAGTGCGGCGATCCGGTGAGCCTACCCACTGAACCGGCGGTTGCGCCGCAGCAATAGGCGAACGGAGTCGACGATGATTGCACGCATTATCGAGTACAGTATCCGCAACCGAGGCCTAGTCTTGATCGGGGCCGCGGTTGCTGCGGCCTTGGGGATCTTCTCTGTGTTTACGATCCGTCTGGACGCGATCCCTGATCTATCCGATGTTCAGGTGATTGTCTTCACCGAGTATGCCGGCCAGGCTCCCCAGGTCGTCGAAGACCAGGTAACCTATCCGCTGACCACGGCGATGTTGTCGGTGCCGTTTGCCAAGGTCGTACGTGGTTACAGCTTTTTCGGACTCAGTTTCGTCTACATTATCTTCGAGGACGGCACTGACATTTATTGGGCGCGCTCACGTGTGCTCGAATATCTGAATTTCGTTCGTAACAAGTTGCCGAGCACTGTGAGTCCTCAATTAGGACCGGATGCCACGGGTGTGGGCTGGGTTTACCAGTACGTGATTACAGCAGGCAACTACTGCACAGACTACCCCGGCGGACTGTGGGCCTACGATCCAGGGGATGCTCTGTCGACCTGGGGTCGGAATATCGTCGGCGACGGTGCTGCCACAGCCGACCAAGGCGGGCGCCGTACCGACATCGACTGGTACGCGCGCCTCGAGGACGCTCCTGCTGAGCGGCGTGACAATATAGTCAAAGTGAGAGCGTTACCGGCGGATTTGGAGAGCTGCCCGATCGGGGACGGGTCCGTCGTCTCGGCGCAGCAGGACCTTTCGGACCTTCGCAGTCTGCAGGACTGGTATATACGGTACGAACTCGCTGCGGTGCAGGGAGTCTCGGAGGTAGCAAGCATCGGTGGCTTTGTGCGCCAGTATCAGGTGACCGTCGATCCCAACCGTCTGCTTGCCTACAACATTTCAATCGAACGTGTCCGCGACGCGATTCGGAGCTCCAATATCGACGTCGGTGGGCGGGTGATCGAGACCAGCGAGACCGAGTACATGGTCCGCGGCCTCGGCTACATACGCAATCTGGACGATATCCGCGACATCAGCCTAGGAGCCACGCCTTCGGGCTCTCCAATCTATCTTGGCGACATAGGTTCAGTTGAGACCGGCCCCGACATCCGCCGCGGCCTGGCGGACTGGAACGGAGAAGGCGAGGCGGTTGGCGGTATCGTCATCATGCGCTTCGGTGAGAACGCGTATCAGGTGATAGAGCGAGCCAAGCGCCGTTTGCATGAACTCGAGGCCGGTCTTCCTCCTGGTGTCGGCATTCAGACAGCCTACGATCGTTCGGTATTGATCGAGCGTGCCGTCGAAACTCTGCGTGAGAAGCTCATCGAAGAGATGGCGGTCGTGGCGATTGTCTGCGTAATCTTCCTGCTGCATTTCCGCTCGGCGTTGGTAGCCGTGTTTACCCTTCCGCTTGCGGTGTTGATGAGCATCGCGATGATGAACTGGCTCGGACTCAACGCCAACATCATGAGCCTCGGTGGTATTGCTATTGCGATCGGCGTGATGGTCGACGCATCGGTCGTGATGGTCGAAAACGCTCACAAACACCTCGAACGCGACGGCGGTAGAAAACCCCATCGAGAGATCATGATCGCGGCGGCCCGAGAGGTCGGGCCGGCCTTGTTCTACAGCCTGCTGATAATCACAGTCAGCTTCCTCCCCGTCTTCGCCTTGGGGGGGCAATCAGGCCGTCTTTTCCGACCTCTTGCCTACACGAAGACCTTTGCCATCGCCTTCAGCTCCCTACTAGCCATCACGGTCATCCCGGTTTTGATGGATGTCTTCATTCATGGCCGTATCCGGCCGGAAGAAAAAAACCCGGTCTCGCGGTTTCTGATCCGCATCTACAGGCCGGTTCTCGAGGCTGCGCTCAACAGGCGCAGTGCAACTTTGGTCGGCGCTGGGCTGCTGCTCGTGTTGACGGTACTTCCCTTAGTCGGTTTGGTCCCACTTGCCGAACGCGTCGAACCGACGCTTAGCCGGTGGAGCCGTCCCGATTCCACGTTGCTGCTTCGTCGACTGGCCCGAGGTGCCGATGTCGTGGTGAGGGGAGCTGCCGGACTCTTTCCAGGTCTCGGGAGCGAATTCATGCCGCCTCTCAACGAAGGTGACTTGCTGTATATGCCGACTACCGATCCGGGCATTAGTGTGACCAAAGCCAAACAGATTCTGCAGCAGACCGATAAACTTATCGCCTCATTCCCCGAGGTGCATCATGTTTTCGGCAAGATCGGCCGCGCCGAAACCGCGACCGACCCTGCACCGCTGAGCATGATCGAGAGTACGATCATGCTCGAGCAGGACGGGGGCAAGTGGAGGCAGGTTTCGATTGATCGCTTTTTCGCCGACTGGCCCGCGCCCCTGCGTGACCTACTTGCCAAGGTGCTGCCCCTCCAACGTCAGATCACGACCAGGGAACTGATCTACGGCTACGAAGACGCTTCGGGTACACGTTTGCCGGGGATGAACGATGTCGTGCAATTACCCGGTCTGACCAATGCCTGGACGATGCCCATCAAGACACGCATCGACATGCTTGCCACCGGCATCAAGACTCCGGTAGGAATCAAGATCATGGGTCCCGATCTGAAACAGCTAGGTCGACTGGCCGAAAAAACTGCGGCCGTCGTCAGAACACTGCCGGGCACGCTGTCTGCGTACCCGGAGAAAACAGTCGGCGGGAATTATTTCGATTTTGAAATCGACCGTAAAAAACTTGCCCGCTATGGCCTGAGCGTACAGGACGTGCAGAACGTGATCATGTCGGCCATGGGCGGAATGAACGTAACCTATACGGTAGAAGGGTTGGAGCGCTATCCGGTCAACGTCCGCTATCCTCGCGAGTTGCGCGACAACCGCTCGGCCCTCGAGCGTACTTTAATTGCCACACCCAGTGGTGCTCAGGTGCCGATCAGTCAGCTCACGGAGATTCGCATCAGCAAAGGTCCTCCGGTCATCAAGAGCGAGAACGCCCGGCGCACAGCTTGGATCTATGTCGATCTGGCCGGTGTCGACGTAGGTTCCTATGTGGCGCGGGCCAAACGGGCGGTCTCTGAGGAGGTGACGCTGCCTACCGGCTACAGCATAGTTTGGTCGGGGCAGTACGAGTACATGCAGGAGGCGGCAGCGCGATTGAAATTGCTGATCCCGTTGGCGATTCTCACGATCTTTTTTCTTCTGTACATGCATTTCGGAAATTTCGTCGAATCCTCGGTCGTGATGCTGAGCCTTCCTTTCGCATTGATCGGCGGGGTTTGGTTGCTCTGGTTCCTTGACTTGCTCGGCAAGGCCACCGGCGGTGAAGCTTACAACCTGTCGGTTGCCGTCTACGTTGGCTTCATAGCACTCGCCGGCTTGGCCGCCGAAACCGGCATCGTCATGCTCGTGTACTTGGATGAAGCTTACGATCGTATGAAACGCGAAGGGAAACTGCAGCGTCCCGCCGACGTGAGGTTAGCCATCATCGACGGTGCGGTTCAGCGTGTGCGACCGAAACTGATGACGGTTTCCACCACACTGATCGGCCTGCTGCCGATCATGTGGGCGACTTCGACCGGTGCCGAGACCATGAAGCGTATTGCTGCCCCGATGGTGGGAGGACTGATCAGCGCGACAGCGCTCACACTCATCGTCATCCCGATTGTCTACGAGATCATCCTCGAACGCCGCTTTGCGAGGGCGCAAGCCGAGAACGGGGAGGGCTAATGCAATGCCTGAGCTTGGTCGGGACGCCTTCGGGGCCCTAGCAATAGGGAGGTTAAAATGAAAACTAACTGTAGTACCGTTGGCATACCGGCCATGGCGTTGATCTGCGCCGCGTTGTTCGTGACGTCGGCGCTAGCGAATTCGGGTATTCATGAATTCGACGCGGGTATACAACCGATATTGGCTGGCTATATTGCGGCGCAGGAAGCCCTTGCCGCGGACTCAGTAGAAGGCGTCGCGGAAACCGCGACAAGCATTGCTGTCTTAGCGGCGAAGCTCGACGTGGAGAACATCAGGGATGAGCTTACTGAGCCTTACAAGAAACTTCCAGCTGCCATCGTGTCGGCGTCAGCTGAGTTGGCGAAAGCGCAGACCATTGAAGAAGCGCGACAGGCGTTCAAGCTCTTGTCCGGCCCGTTGGCGATGTGGGCGACGATGTCTACACCAGCGGGAATTAACGTCGTCTTCTGTCCGATGGCCGACGCGAGCTGGCTACAAACGGTGGGCGATATCAAGAACCCGTACTATGGTAGCAGTATGCTCGCCTGCGGTAAGGTAGTGGTCGGCGGCGAGTAACTCGTACGAGGATGCCCGTGCGGGCGATCGACTCAGAGCCAGCGGATCAGAAGAGCTGGAGCAGGATCATCGTCTCGCCGATCAAAGATACCATGAAGGTCGCTGTGCGAACTCCTGGGATTCCGGCCGTGTAGACCACGGCATGTGCTACCCGTCCCCAAAAGAAAATTGCCGCCCCTAGGGCGGTTGTCTCGTTGGCCTTACCTGCCAGGTGCGCAACCAGTACCAGGGCCGCGAACGGCGCGAGGTTTTCCAACAGATTTCGGTGGGCTCGCTCGGCCCGCGCCATCCACTCGGGGAACTGCATGGGCTTGTCTCGATTGCCAAACCCCCAGGCGATTCCACCTGGTACCGAGAGGTGGCCGCCTACGTAGACCAGGGGCAGTCCCAGACAGAGAAGCGAACTGTACACAAGCATCCAGAGATCGGTCGTCATCGTCATGCCTCCACGTGCGATCGTCTATGGTTTCGTATCCGTTCGCCAAGGGCTAGGCAACCCAATACATAGGGCGCCTCGCGCCCCGATAGCCGTCCGGCCCTTTACCTTCAGAGCAGCCCGTAGCGTTGATTTCGTCTAGTCCGCTATGGGGTTAGCCGCGCATTTGGTGTAAGGATGTCACCGTTATCTTTCAGCCTCAGTACCGCTCAGGGTGATGGTACCGATATGCGACGTCGACCTGCAAGACCTGCAAGGAGATTTTTGCCATGATCCTTTTAAACCCCAAACAGCATAACCGTGCGTATGCCGATCAACGCTCGAAGCAAATCATGCAGGATACCATCGGCTTTTTTGAAGCTAAGGGTAAAGAGAAACTACTCGCGGACTACTACGCGCGCCCCTGGTACGAGGACTTCCTCGAGTTCGTACGCGAGAAGCGGATTTTCGCCCGGCTTTGCACACCGGCGGGCGAAGGGGCCGACGACTGCCGCTGGGATACCTGGTGCAATTGCGAGTTTGCCGAAATTCTGGGGTTTTACGGCCTACAGTATTGGTACACCTGGCAGGTCTCGGTACTCGGCCTGGGTCCCATCTGGATGAGCGAGAACCAGGAGGTTCGCAAACAGGCCGCCCAGGCGCTGGAGGAGGGTGGGATCTTCGCGTTTGGCTTGTCCGAGAAGACCCACGGTGCCGATATTTATTCGACCGACATGATCCTTGGCTCCGACGGTGACCGATGGCGGGCCAACGGACGCAAGTACTACATAGGCAACGGCAATCAGGCGGCGATCGTGTCGACCTTCGGGCGTTTTGAAGGAGGCGACGAGTATGTGTTTTTCGCCTCGCATCCCTCGCACGAGAATTACAAACTGATCAAGAACGTTGTTGCCAGCCAGAACTACGTCTCCGAGTTTGAACTGTGTGACTACCCCGTTGGCGAAGCCGATATTTTGCATCGCGGACGCGAGGCTTGGAACGCCGCGCTTAATACCGTCAACATCGGCAAGTACAACCTCGGCTGGGCCTCGATCGGTATGTGTACGCACGCGCTCTACGAAGCGATCACGCACGCGGCCAACAGGGTTTTGTACGGCATGCCCGTGACCGATTTTTCTCACGTGCGCCGGATGTTCGTCGACGCCTATTGCCGTTTGGTAGCAATGAAACTGTTTGCGTTGCGCGCAGCCGACTACATGCGTGCGGCTTCGGCCGAGGACCGACGCTATCTCCTTTACAACCCCATGGTGAAGATGAAGGTCACCACACAGGGGGAAGACGTAATCAATCTCTTGTGGGACGCCATAGCGGCCAAGGGTTTCGAGAAGGACATGTATTTCTCGCAGGCGGCTGTCGACATCCGCGCCCTACCCAAGCTCGAAGGAACGGTGCATGTAAACATTGCTTTGATAGTCAAGTTCATGCCGAATTTCTTTTTCAATCCAGCCGAATATCCAGAAGTGACCAAACAGGACCGAGCCGTCAACGATGACTTCCTGTTTCATCAAGGCGGCGCCGGGGGGCTCGGGCAGATTCAATTTCACGACTACCATCGCGCTTTTGCTGAATGTGAGTTGCCCAACGTGAAACTTTTTTTCGAGCAGGCCGAAATCTACCGCGAGCTGTTAGCCTCCGATCCTCCGGGGCCGGATCAAATGAAGGACGTGGACTTCTTGCTGGCCGGTGGAGAGATCTTCGCGCTGGTGGTCTACGCGCAGTTGATCCTCGAAAACTCCGACATTTACGCGATAGACGACGGACTGTTGGATCAGATCTTCGATTTCATGGTGCGCGACATGTCCAAGCACGCTTTACAGCTTTACTCCAAGACCAACTCAACGGACAAACAGATGGAATTGTGTCAACGTATGATACGCAAGTCGGTTTACGACCAAGCGCGTGCTACTGAGGTGTGGGAGAAGCACGTTAAAGTGCTCGACGGTGCCTACGAGATGGCACCCTAGCCGTGACGGAACGCGAGCGTGCAACAGGGCCAAACAAGAGCCGTATCGTGCCGAGCGTTCGGCCTTCGGTGGCGAGCCCGAGTCGGATCGAACGCAGGTTTCGCAGGCTTCTAGACGAAGGGGCCAAGATCCGTCCGGCGGGCGAGGCCAAACGTCGGCCGTTGCAGCTGCTCTCTTCTGGTTTTACCCCGAAATACAAAGTTGAACTGTTCGGTAACAGTTTCTACCTTACCAATGTACGGCAGAATCCTGATCTACGCTTTTTTGTCGTCTACGTCGTTCCACGACATGCCGGGGCTAATAAACGCACGACTGGTAGTCGCCAGGTCATTTACCCGCGGATCTTCTACAAAGACGTATCGTTGATCTGGCGCGTGGCCACGCACTTGGTTTCTTCGGACTATGAATTCTGGATCGGCAAGGGCGATACTAACGAAATCGTAGTAGATGGCGAGACGATGATCGTCTCGGCCGAGTCGACCACGGATCTACCCCTGGAGATGCAGGCAGCGTTGGAGGATCTC
>JAZDCZ010000368.1:0-2894 GCA_036679605.1 Gemmatimonadota bacterium | reverse complement strand
GAGATTCAAATGAGCAAGAAATCTGAATTGATCCAGAAAGCGCGCGAGCGCCTGGCACGCGCAATCCGGGATCACGGAACCGCGACGGTGGTGAATCTCGAGTACGCCCTAGACGACTATAGCGTCCATGCCGCTGCGGTGTGTGACGCGCTGCGAGCAATTATCAAAGCTTTTCCAAACCGGATGGTGTACGCGGTTCTGGAGGCAGAGATCTCAGCGCTCGGCTGTCGTGCTCGGCCCGAGGACTTCGTTGCGTGGATCGAAGACGTCGGGGTCTTCGTGATCGAAGTCAAGAGTCATTCGATCCGAGGGATCCGTAGCTTCCAGAACGGCGTGCCGCAAGTGGTCTATCACGGTGAGGTCCACGCGGATAAGGATCTCATTGAACAGCCAAAGGACTTTGCGTACAAGCTCTCGGGTCAACTGAGCCGACTGTTTGATGACCAGGAATCCGACGCGCCCGCGCTGTACTTTGCCGGTTGGCTTCCAAACGTATCCCTTGCCGATGTGACCAACGAAGGTCACAGCGTGCGCCAGGAAGTCGTATGGCTGTCCGATATGTGCGACCCCGACTACTTCTTGGCTCAGCTTCCGGCCATGAAGAACCTCACGCGCGGCACAGGTGCGGATCGCAATCATCTCGATCGATTCGCTGGTATCTTTGGCTGCACCTCGGGGCTTCGAAAGGAGCGGCGCGAGGCACCGACCATACCTGGAACGCTGGGTTATCAGATCGATCAACGCGAACGGCAGATCTCCATCTTGACCAGGGAACAAGAGCGCCTCGCATTCAATCCCTTGATCGTCAATGGCCCTAAGGTCGTACGAGGAGTGGTAGGCAGCGGGAAGACGATTGTTCTCGCGAACGCGGTGGCGGAGCGATACCTGCGCTACATGCAGCTCTCAGAGTAGGGCGATCTCTTCGGCGAGATTGATTCGCCTCCCCGGATTCTCGTGCTCTGTTACAACCGGGTACTGGCACCGTTCCTCAAAGATCAAATCATGCGGTGTTTCGATGAGCGGAAGTCCACACAGGAATGGTCGCTTCCGCCGACGCTCACCGTGAGGAACATCGATCGACTCGCTTTTGCCGTGGCGAAAGACTGCGGCGTTGAGTACTCGCTGAGTTGCGAGAAGGAAGAGCTTTCGAGAGAACTGATTGAAGCCGGGATTCCAGAGGCTAATCGCTACGACCACATTTTCATCGATGAGGCACAGGATCTCGATCTGGGCTGGTATCCATTTATTCAAGCGATGGCAAAGCCGGGTGAGCACGGACCGTCGATCGTGATCTTTTGCGATGAGGCCCAGAACGTTTACGGCCAGCTGCGCCCGGGCACCGGATCGACCAAGACATGGACAGATTTGCTCGGCGCCTATCCAAACCCCATGGGATTGCCGACGGTCATGCGCACTGGCCATCGAAACACCAACGAAATCTTGACATTCTCATTCAACATGTTGCTCGGGACTTGTGCAGACGAAGATCCGCAAACGGCACAGTATACGAACCTGGCCGCATACAAAAATGAGAGAATTCCTGAAGACCCAGCCCTGGATCACCGGCGCGCTGGCGAGCCCTGTGTCGAGCAACTGGGCCCTCGGCAATACGTGATCAACTTCGCTGTCTGGAACGGTCCAAAGCCAACCCAGAGATGCATCCCACGAAGTAATCACCTGATTGACGAGATCGTGAAACAAGTGCGTCACGATATCGACGAAGCAAACGTAAGGCCGAGTGACATTCTGATTATGACACCCGATCGGGCCGAGATGGAAATGTTGGTCACGGCTATGGCCGCTGCAAAAATTCCGACACATTGCCCGTTGCTTCCGAAAAATCAGCGAGACGAGCCGCTCTTCCATGACGGCAAGATCACGGTGTGCACAATCTTTCAGGCGAAGGGGTTCACTGCCCACGTCGTGCATGTCGCCTTCGTCGAGACGCTCGAAGAACGTGGTGCCAAGAACCAAAAGAAGGCGCGAGCGGAACTTCACGTGGCATGTACCCGGGCCACGTTGAACTTAAGTGTGTGGGCGACTGGCGGCCAACTCATTCAGGAAGCGCAAGACACATTGTTCCTAGAATACTGAGCTGAAGCGTTCGAGAGGAACCAATGCTCAACATTCACGGACGCTCGAGTAGTTCGCGGCGCTCCATCAGGATGTCACCGTGCAGTCGCAACAGCGCGTCTTCAGCCGGTAGGCCGGACGACCTACCGGCATTTCCGCAAGAAGCTCTAGTGAGAGCTAGATCGGGACCGTGCCCGATATGAAACTCAAGTCGAGGATTGCCAGAAGGTCCTCCGCGTCACCGAGGGGAATGAAATCGCGGAGGGCCTGAGTGCTGCGTCTAGCTTTCAAGACTTGTTCGAAGGTAAGGTGGTGGATCAGGCCGCTGACGCTGTGCGCAATAACCTCATTGAATATTGCCGATTGGACACCTTGGCAATTGCGCGGATTCTGGAGAGGCTGATCGAGCTAGCCGGATGACAACACGACAATGCCGTTGAGCGGTATGCAATCGACTGAACATCGCTCACTCTTCGCCAAGCCCAATCGGGCTACGCGGAATTCAGCAGAACCGCACGAGCTGCTAACGCAATTCGGTGTCCTATTGGAACCTCGCAGGGCTCGCCCTGCTCGTCATCACGACGGTTTGCACCCCCGCGACGAACTCCGTTGGAGCCGATGCGACTTCCAAGGTTCTCCGCGGAAAAATTGTTGGTGTCCATGATGGTGACTCGCTGACCCTCCTCGTCGGAAACGAAGAAGTCAAAGTTCGCCTCGCGCAGATCGATGCTCCGGAGCTGGATCAACCCTACGGACCTGAAAGCAAGGCGGCTCTCGTCACCATGGTTGAAAACCGAACGGTCCGTGCAGAGGTGATCGAA
>JAZDCZ010000367.1:0-2077 GCA_036679605.1 Gemmatimonadota bacterium | reverse complement strand
AGCTAATCGTCGGCAACTACGCCCGCAGGTGGCGGGTGGAGAACGGCATCGCCGAGGCGGTGAAGTTCTTCCACCTCAATGCCCTTGCCTCACCCATCCTGACCAAGGTCCACTTCGATGTGGCGATGACCATGATCGCCGATACCCTCTACAGCATGCTGGCCCAGAAGCTGCGCGGCTTCGAGAGCTGCGACGCACCCAAGCTGTACCGACACTTCGTCGCAGGCAAAGGTACACTGGAAGTTCGCGCCGGCACGCTCACGGTTACCTATCCGCGCCGCGCACACAATCCGATCCTCCGCACAGTGCCCTACCAGCACCTCCCCGATACCCTGCCCGGCCTCGCTGGCGCCAAGCTCGCCCTGCGGTTCCGATGACACTCACCCCCAGCCAGATGTTATATCGCTATGACGGTTAGCCGGGCGCGAAAATCGGTGTTGTACCAACACTGACTCCGGCTGAGAGAAGTGACTCGGGTAGGTCACGTCCCGGCAAGTGGTGTACGACGGCCACTGATTCGATCTTGTCCCAAGCGTTGATGGCTAGCGGCTCCTCCTCGTGCTTAGGGACTGTAATTAAATAACTGATTGATTTAGTAGAGGAAGAACGTATACTCCGTGCATGGACGTAGAGACCTTGCAAGTGAAGTTCGTGGCCCTGGAGCCGGTACTGAACGAACGGAGCCGGCGGCTGTGGGCGGCGACGGAAGCAAGGGCGCTGGGCCACGGCGGCATTGCGCTGGTAGAGCGCGCAACCGGGATCTCGCGTTCTACAATCGTGCGCGGCCTGCGAGAGATCAGATCGGGAGTGTCGCTGAGCCCGGATCGGACCCGGCACCCGGGTGGGGGCCGCAAGCGTGCAGTGGACAAGGACGCCACCCTGTTGGTGGATCTGGAGGCGCTGGTGGAACCCACCAGCTCGGGGGACCCCAGCGGTCCGCTGCGCTGGAGTACCAAGAGCGTGCGTAGGTTGGCCACCGAGCTACAGGCCATGGGGCACTGTGTCAGCCATCGCCTCGTGGCGCAGCTGCTGCACGAGAGCGGCTACTCCCTGCAGGCGAACCGCAAGAGCCGTGAGGGCACCTCGCACCCGGATCGCGATGCCCAGTTCCAGTACATAAGCCAACAGGTGTGCCAGCATCAAGACAAAGGGCAGCCGGCGATCTCGAAGGAGCTGATCGGGGAGTTCAAGAACGCCGGCCGAGAGTGGCGACCGAAGGGCACTCCGGAGATCGTACGGGTACACGACTTCATCATCCCCCAGCTCGGCAAGGCGATCCCTTACGGGGTCTATGACCTGAACCGCAACGAAGGCTGGGTCAGCGTCGGGATCGATCACGATACGGCGAGCTTCGCGGTCAACGCCATCCGGCGCTGGTGGCAGAAGATGGGACGGCCGGCATACACCTCGGCGCGGCGTGTTCTGATCACCGCTGACGCTGGCGGCAGCAACGGGCCCCGCCTGCGGGTCTGGAAATGGCAGCTCCAGCAGTTCGCCAACCGGACCGGGCTCTGCATCACCGTCTGCCACTTTCCTCCGGGAACGAGCAAGTGGAACAAGATCGAACATCGGCTCTTCTCCCACATCGCCATGAACTGGCGCGGCAAGCCGCTCGTGAGCCTTGCCACCATCGTCAGCCTGATCGGCTCCACCAGGACGGAGTCCGGCCTGAGGGTCCGCTCCGAGATCGATCAGCGTAGCTATCCCAACGGCGTCACTGTCAGCGCGGAGCAAATGGCCAAGATCAACCTGCAGCCGCATGCGTTTCATGGAGACTGGAACTACACGATCCACCCGAACCGACGAACTTGATATATACCAGTTATTTAATTACAAGCCCTAATCCCATCTCTCTTTCATTTCCTAATGTAGGCCGGAATGTGGTTGACGGGGCTCTTGAGCAAGTTCAGTGACCGGTTCCTCTCTAGAAACTGGTTGACGGCCTTCGTTGCTCCTTCGACCGCATTGTAGTCGTCGACTAATACGACACCGCCCGAGACGACACGATCAACAATGTGCTCGAGCACGCACACCGTAGGCTCAAAGACGTCAAGGTCGAGATTCACCAGACAGAACT
>JAZDCZ010000366.1:0-22899 GCA_036679605.1 Gemmatimonadota bacterium | reverse complement strand
TTGGAGACGCGGTTCGGTCGACGCTATCGCGATCCCTAACACGCGATGTTGGCGCGACTACAGCAACGGGATGACCATGAGACGGATTTTCGATGCGTAGATGGGTTGATCGCAATTACAGTCGCTGTGTATGGCCGACAACATGGCTCGCCGTCAGTGTAGTCATCGTCGTCACCTGGCGGTATTGCGTTATAAGTCAGGAGCCAGGGCCTCAGCAACTGAACTTTTTTGGCACCGACGATCTTTTTAGCTATTTTTTCCCGATGCTCGATCGCACGTATGCGGACATGCGCCACGGGCGGCTATTCTTGTGGAACCCGTACCAACTTGCCGGGGTGCCGGGGCTGGCAACGCTACAGAGCGGGATGCTTTACCCCTTTCATCTCCTCTACCTTTTTGTCCCTACGGCGGTAGGGATGGGGTTGATGGGTGTTTTCCACAGCCTGCTCGGTGGTTGGAACATGGTATGGCTGGCGCGCGTCCTCGGCGCACGTCCCACTGCGGCGCTTGCGGCAGGGCTGTATTTTGCGTTGGTGGTAGTGGTGCCGAAATATACGTGGCCGCCGGGAATGGAGGCCGTTGCGTGGCTGCCGCTTGGCATTGCCGCAGTCGATAGGATCTTCCACAACGGTGGGGTTCGTTGGATGGCGGTCCTCACGTTGGCTGCGGCGATGCCCGTGCTCGCGGGCGGATATCAGACGAGTGCGTACATGCTGGCCGCCTACGCTTGGTACGCCGTGGTGGTCCTGCTCGGTCGAGGTAGCTCTGGTGGCGTGAGCCAGGGTCGCGCCGTGGCCGTACTGCGAATCGGAATATGTGTAGCCGTGGGCATGGCCGTGGCAGCGCCGCAGCTCCTGCCTACGGCCGAGCTTGCTCAGCAGGCGGCCCGTTCGACGCAGGCGCTGTCACTGGCCGAGGTCATGCCATTAGGCAACTCGTTGGACTCTATGGCGTCCGTTACGCATGCGGCGTTAGTCCCTCCAGACGGCTTGCTCTCCATCCGGACTTATCTAGGTGTGGTCGCGGTTGGAATGGCCGTCGTAGGTCTGGTTGCTCTTGATGGGACGACGTTGTTCTGCTTAACGCTGATTCTATACGGAGTACTTTCCCTGCTCGCGCCACTGTGGTTTCTCTCTCTTCGTGCCGACATCCCAGTCTTTGGATGGTTTCGTCTTCCATTCCGGGAATTTTTTCTTGCGCAGTTTGCTATTGCGTTGCTCGTAGCACGGGGCATGTCGGTGCTGAACGATCCGCATATGCGTCGACGCTGGACGGGCGTTGCTGTCGCCGCCGGTGCCGCATGCATGTTTTGGGGTGCGTGGTATCGCGGCGGGCATGCCTCAGCAGCAGTGCTGGCAGCCGTGGGGGCAGTCATCTTGCTCAGCGGGTGGGCTCTGGCCCAGCTGAAGCGGTCCACCGGGGCGACAGCACTTGGGCTGGTTCTCGCGCTACTGCTGGCGTACGACGCGATTGGCGTTTCTCGCAACGACCTACGCCTTCCTTATGCACATGCAGGTTGGGCTGCTATTTATCAATCGGCGGACTTGTATCAGCGGCTCGGCAAGTTAGCGGGGCCCAAGCGCGTCGCCGTGGTTACCGCTTTTGATAACTTGCCTCCCGTCAAGGACGCACAGGTCTTCGGTTTCTTCTCGCCTTTTGATTACGACCCGTTGGCTCCACGGGTACACAAGGAATGTTTTCTGCACGCCGACCCCAACTATCCGAAACCCGGTGGCCAGCGTGGCAGGCTGCGATACTGGGGACAGCCGCCCATCCGAGACCGGTCGCGGCTGCTTGTGTATCCACGCAAGCGTTGCCTCGATTTACTGAGCGTGGACATTGCTGTGGCGCACAAGTTGGCATGGCTGGATGCGGATATACGCGGGCAATGGCGTACCGTCGAGCAAGCAGCGTTTGCGGACGTCAAGTCCGTCGGCGCGTTCATCTTCCTTCGGAATCCCAACGGGTTGCCGCGCGCCTATGCGGTGTACGATGCCGAGTGTTTCGATGTAGGATCTGAGCAGTGGCGGCGCCTTCTCTCACCCGAGTTCGATTTACGAACAACCGTTATGTTGGACCGGTCATCCGGGTGCACGACTCGCGTCGCCACGAGTCCAATGCGCGGGCCCGACGTCGAGATTGTCGATCTGGAGCCTATGCGGGTCCGGTTGCGGGCGAATATGGATCGGCCAGGATATGTTGTCCTGACCGATACCTACTATCCCGGGTGGCAGGCACGAGTGAACGGCAAGTCGGCAGTGATTCTTCGTGCGAACGGCATGTTGCGGGCTGTCAGCGTGCCGGCGGGACCGGTCGATATCGTCTTTGAGTACGTGCCGAAGAGTTTCTATGCGGGTATTACCATCGCGACGGCTGCCCTCTTGCTACTGTCCTGCTTTTTTGTGTGGTCGACACGACGACGCGCGGAGTGGACGGACGAGTCACGTTAGGACTCCGAAATAGCCCGCAACGAGCACGACGGCGCGCACGATTCTTCGGAGACCTGGTTCAAACGGCATCGCGACAGCGCTGACATACCGGGGTGTGCTACGCAACGTTCGGGGGAGAGATTCGCGAGCGGAGACCTCGCGGGCTCGGGCTCCTCAGTTGTCTTATCTCGTTAGCTGTTCTTGATTCGCCGATTCGAGAATCGGCGGAGGGACTCAATCGCTCAAGAATGGGACTCAGTTTCCGAAAAAGGAGTTCAACTCCAGAAAGAGCCGGTCGGAAAAGCGGGTGGCCCCGACTGCGGAATAGTGCCCGTAGTCAATAAAAACAGAGTCATCTAGGTCGCAATCTGCAGTGGTTTGCCAATACACTACGCGCTGCTCCCGCTGTAGCTGCTGGATGAAATCTAGGTGCTTCTGGAACTCTCGAGTTCGTTGTTCGTCCTTCCGTACGTAGTCGTAATAGGTTGTCTTAACTGGCGGATGGACGATGACGAAAGGAATTCCTGCGGTACTCAAGCGATCAAGCATGCGCTCGAATCGCTTCTGTTTTAGCTCGCTGAACTGGTAGTCGTGCAGGTGCATACGGGAGATGTTCTCGGGAAAAAAGTGCTTGTCCGCGAGACGCGTTTGCAACGCCGAGTCCTGGAAGTGATAGGGCGGTGGGGCTAGCTTGAGAAGGCTGGCCAGGGGAGGAACCTTCTCCGATTTTTGCAAGAGATCCTGCAGGGTATTCCTCGGCACCATGAGGGCGATCAATTCTAGCCGCGTCCACAGGTTTTCGATCTCCCAGCGTTCTCGCAGCGATGCCCACAGCTCGAACTCGTGGCGGTATTTTTCTTTTTTGTGGGTCAGCGGATGCAGATTATTTTGGTTAAACACCCATGGGTCGATTTCGATGACTGCTGCGGTGACCACGTCGGTAGGGCGGTGCAAATTGCGTAGGATGACGTCCCATTCCCATCCCTCCATGGCGGGTTGAGCCAGGTTCACGAAGACCAGATCCTTGCGCTCGTCCAGACGCTGCAGTTCCTCGGTATCGATACAGGAGTGGAAACGCGAACTGCCGAGAAAGACGATCAGGCGTTGCTCCACCGTTTTGGCATGATCGATGTTGGCTCGGAAACACTGAATGACCTTCCCGATCCGTGAGCCGTGAACACGCAGATCAACGGCGCGGCTGTTCATCACGGTGGAATGCACCACCAGCAACAAAGCCAGAATGACCCCGAACCAACAGGCCGACCTAAAACTGGAAGTAGATAAAGGGCTGCGCATTTCTCTCTCCCAGGACAATGATGAGGTACACCATGGCGGCGTAGGCTGCCCCGACCACAAAAGGCGGCGCCTTGGAAGTTGTGGGCACTTCTGAGTTTTGAAAGAAGCAGGCCAGATCCACCAACAGAGTCAGGGCTCCATAGAAAAGGAAAGAATACATGATCAGAGGACTGGGGGCGGAACCTCCCTGTAGAATCCCACCGATGTAGTGCATCGCCGCGGTGAGGGAATCGCTGCGGAAGAAGATCCACGCAAAACAAACCAGGTGGAAGGTCACCACGGTCTTCATCAGCCAGACTGCCAAGCTTAGCGTGTTGCCGGATGGCTGATCCGGCGCCACTCTCCGGCCGCGTAGGGTCAGCTTATGGATTGCCAGATAAACGCCGTGAAGTCCGCCCCAGACGATAAACTTCAAACTTGCGCCGTGCCACAGGCCGCCGAGCAGCATGGTGAGCATGTTATTGATGTAGGTTCGATACTGACCGCGCCGGTTGCCACCCAGAGGGATGTAGAGATAGTCGCGTAGCCACGAGGAGAGGGACATGTGCCAACGGTGCCAGAACTCCGTGATATTAGAGGATAAATATGGCTGCCGGAAGTTTAGGCAGAGTTCGATCCCGAGCATACGACTGATACCGCGCGCGATGTCGGTATAACCGGAGAAGTCCCCATAGATTTGGATTGCGAACAGATAAACCCCAAGTAGCAAGGTGAGGCTACTAAACTCCCCTGGGTTGGAGAAACAGCGGTCCACCACCGGGGCCACCCCGTCGGCAATCAGGACCTTCTTGAAATAACCCTGAATAACCAACGGCAGTGCGCTTGCAATTTTGCTCCAAGTGATGACGCGCGGCTTCTGAAACTCCGGTAACAGGTGTGTGGACCGTTCGATGGGCCCTGCCACCAACTGGGGGAAATAGGCTACATACAGCGCAAAGCAAGTGAGGTCGCGGGCGGCCTTGTCCCTGCCGCGATAGACGTCGATGGTATATGCCATCGTCTGGAAGGTATAGAAACTAATCCCGACCGGAAGCAGAATGTTCAGGGTGGGAAAATCGGCGTGGAATCCAAGTTGCTCCAGAAGGCGTGCCGCTGAAAGGGAGAAGAAATCGAAGTACTTGAAGGTGCCGAGAATCCCGAGGTTGGTGCAAAGGCTAACCAACAGGTAGCGCTTCTTGCGTCCGGGGGAGCGTTCCATCGCTAAAGCGCAGCAGTAATCGACTCCGGTCGAGATCAATAACAGGGAGAGAAAGCGCCAATCCCAAGAGCCATAAAAGAAATAGCTGGCGACCAGCAGGAAACGGTTCTGCCAGCGGTGGCTCAATGCCGCATAGACGACAAAGACGACTGCAAAAAATTGCAGGAACTCGAAGGAGTTGAACAGCACTCTGTTTTAGCGCCAGGGTTTCTCCTGACTCTCTCTCAATCGCGCCCGAATGTCTGTTCGACCCTGCACCTGCCGTGGGCCGGGCGTTAGGCGCACGCCGCGTAGGTGTTCCTTACGTTACTCAAGGTAACCGAGCGCTCGGAACTTCTCGAGTTTTCTCTCGGACATCGGCTCTGCGAGAGGCGCGGCTGCATGGTACGCCGGCTGGTCGGCCAGGCTTCGAATGGCAGCTTCCAGCCGCTCCCTGACCGACGCAAGTTCGGACGGAGCCGCGCTGACGCGTTGTTCGGCCGGGCTGAGCGACAAGTCGAAGAAGCGCAAGGCACCGCTCGGGTAGTCCCAGATCAGCTTCGCATCACGGGTCTGCGCGGCGACAAACGTGGGGTGTCCCTTGAGTCCGGAAGCCAGGGCTACCAGGCCTTCTTCGTCTGGCGTAAACAGGTCGTGACCCTCCATCTGGGGGAGCGCTTCCTCGTGGTTTGCCAGCTTCAGCAGCGTCGGCATCAGATCGATCAAGCGAACCAGGCGCGAATCTTGTGTACCTGCACGCGTGGCGCCCGCAAAACGAATCATCAACGGGACGTGCAACTGGTGATTGCACAAGGTTTTGCCGTGCTCCCATTGACCGTGCTCGAGAAATTCCTCGCCGTGGTCCGATGTCACCACGATCAGTGTATCGTCGAGTGCGTTTGATTTCCTCAGCCCGTCGAAGATGACACCCAGCCTGGCGTCGGCTAGTGCCACGCCGGTCGCATAACTCGCCTTCCAGTCGCGAAGCTCCCCGATGTCGAAACGCTTCGTCTGCGGAGTATTCATGTAGGCTGGCCGAAGTTGCGCTTCCGCCGGTTCGATGCGACGTTTCCCGCCCAGGCTTGGGCTCGCGGATAGCTCGCGGAACTTATTCGCCCGATAGGGGTAGGGAGCGTGTACGTCCATGAAATGCAGGTACAAGAAGAATGGGGCCTCGCCTCTTAGCTCCGCGACGTGTTCCAGGATGGCCTTCGGCGAGCCCAACCCGCCCTTACTCGTTGGGCGGAACCGGTCGAATCCCTGGGCGTAGCCGTTAACCTCACTCAGCCAGGGGTTGTCGGAGCGAGCAGAGGTCGTGTAGCCAGCGTCGCGCACGGCCTCTGCTAGCGTGATGAAGTCTGGGGAAAGCACCTCGATTTCGTCGACCTCTGTGGGTTGCTTCCAGAACGTGTCCAAATTGCTATTCATGCCATGGGTTGTCGGATGCGTCGACGTGAACAGCGAGGCGATCGACGGCTTCGTCCATGGGGCCTGCGACATGCATTGCGTGAAGGTCACGGACTCGGCAGCGAAGCGATCGAGGTGCGGCGAGATCGCGCCCTCGAAGCCCTGGCTCCCGAGGTAGTCGGCGCGAAGTGAGTCGATCACGATCACGATGATGTTCGGTGGCGGATCGACTTTGGGGATACACGAAGGCAGTCCGAGCAGCACCACCAATGCGATTGCCACGGCGCCGCGCTGAACGGAGGGGCCGAGGTTCGCCACAGTATCGCGACAATTTCGCCCAAACGGGCGCCCTTTGAAAGTCCGCGCAGTGGCCGCTCCGGCCCTCCTCGGGAACGTGGTGGCCGCGATGTTACTCATAAAAATCAACCTGGGCGTCTATCTCTTGAGCCAAATCGGTCTGATGTCTAAGAGATGCCCTTAGGTTCTATCGACGTCGACGGGTAAACATTTGGCGATTTCGGATCCATTCTCAGTTACAAAACGCAGCACGTCACAGATCGTTTGAACTTTGTTCTGGTCGACCGAGGTCCCGGTCGGTAGCACGAGCACGCGAGTCGCCACCTCCTCCGTCTCACGCAGCAACAATCCCGCCTGCGGCTGATACGACCGGTATGGCTCCATTCGGTGACAACCCGGGTAGAAGTAGCGGCGCGCGAGTATGTTCTCGGCATGCAAAATCTTGAGCAGCGAGTCTCTGGAAATTCCGGTGACCTTCTCGTCCACGAGGGCTACTACGTATTGATAGTTATGCTTCTCGGTCTCCTTGTGTTGATGCAGTTCAACACCCGGAACCCGAGCGAGCGCCGCCTGGTATCGTTTGTAACAGCGATAGTTCACGTCAATGAGTTCATCCATGCTCTCAATCGACGTAACCCCCATCGCGGCTGAAATTTCGTTCATCTTACCGTTTGTGCCGATATGGATAACGTTGTCCGGCCCGTCGAAGCCGAAGTTCCTCATCAACTGCAGCTTCTCTGCAAGCGCGCCGTCATTGGTGACGATGGCGCCCCCTTCAAAAGACGTACAGAACTTCGTAGCGTGGAAGCTAAAGCACTCGGCATTGCCGAAGTTCCCGATCATTCGGCCGTCACATGAGACTCCGAATGCGTGCGCGGCATCAAAGAGAAGTTTCAAGCCATTTCGATCGGCGATGTCGGCCAGAGCGTCGACGTCGCATGGGTTTCCCCACATATGCACCCCAACGATGCCGGTCGTCAGGGGAGTAATGAGGCATTCGACCTGACTTGCATCGATTTGGTGTGAATCACGATTGATATCGCAAAACACGGGTTTGATCTGTTGCCACTGAAGAGCATGAGCCGTCGCGATGAACGTAAACGACGGGACGATGACTTCACCACGTAGGCCGAGTGCCCGAATAGCCAGTTCGAGCGCAATCGTTCCGTTTGAGGTCGCGATGCAGTATTGGCTCCCCAGGAGATCACAGATCTTGCGTTCGAACTCCTGAACGTACAATCCGTTATTCGTGAACCACTTCCTATCAAGAATGTCGTTGAATCTTCGCAGTAGGTCGTCACGCGAACCCAGATTCGGGACACCGACGTGCAATAGATCGTCAAACGCCGGCTGGCCCCCCAAGATAGCTAGTTCGCTCAGACTCGTCTTCACGCAAAAGCTCCGGGAATCCCTTCCATTGATTTCGTACTCACGGCCAAGTCGATTGGATCGGAGTAGTCCTCTTTCACGGGGGAGTGTTCGAGGATAGCGACCGGGTCCTCGTGCTCAAGGGTGAAACCACATGATGGGCACTGCAACTGCCCGTCGTGTAAGCTCCCCGTATCGCACGCAGGGCAACTTAGAGCGATATGCTCGGGTAGCTCCGGCGTATTCAATCCAACTCCATCCGTTCCCGCGGTTCTCATCGAACTGCCGTGCGACTTTGGCGCACTCTGAACGACGTCACTCGAGGAACTCTTCGATTACGTAGGCATCACGATTTCGATTCTGAGCTAAGGACCTCCAAAGATACTCGCCGATAACCCCCAGCATGAGAATCTGGACCCCGCCGATAGCGAAGACCGCAATTGTTAGCGTGGCCCAGCCCAATACTTGCGTACCCCAGAACAGTTTGCGAAAGAGTACAAAGACGGCGTACCCGAATCCGATAAGGGAGATGCAGATCCCGATCAGCGACATCAATCGGATCGGCAAGAACGAATAGCCGAGCATTCCATCCATGAGTAACGTGACCTTCTTGCCGAAGGTCCAACGAGAGCGACCGACCTTGCGCTCGAGCCGACGGTACTCGAGAAACTTGGGCTTGAATCCAGTCCACAAGATCTGCCCCTGAAAGAACGAGTGCGCCTCTTGGTTCCTCAGAATCACATCAATCGCTTTTCGTCCCAACAGGACGTAGTCGAATCCCTCGATCGGCATGTTCTTGAAACTCAACTGCCTCATCAGGAAGTAGAAGAACCTCGACGTGAGAGTTCGGTACCATGACTCATCACGATGCGTGCGCACACAGATCACGACTTCGTAGTGCTCGTCGAAATAGGCCTTGAGCATCTCGTTCATCAGGGCGGTCGGGTTTTGCTCATCCGCGGCCGTCGAGATCAGACAGCGTCCACGGGCGTGGAACAGCCCGGCCAAACGCGCGCTCGGTTGACCGAAGTTCCGGGTGAGCTTGATGATGCGGACTTCCCCTGGATACTTCTTGTAGATCTTGAGCAACTCAGAAAAAGAATTGTCGCCCGAGCCGTCATCGACGAAGATTACTTCGTGGGTCAGGCCCGGGTTCTTTGCAACGACTTCCTCTCGAATCGCTTCCATTGTGGAGTGTAACGAGCCCTCGTTGAAATAGACCGGGATAACGATCGAGTAGTCACAACCCTCCCCTCGTACCCCCGAAGACATGGGCATCTGCTCGGTTTTCGCGCTCATCGTCGCAGGTAGCCATAGCGCCGGAGCGCGTCTCCGGCTATCGCTTCGAAGGTCGCGATCGCATCGACTTCGAGCTGACTCTTATAGATTTCGTTTCGCGTGGTAATCGGTGGCTGCAAAGTCTTCTCCTTCCATTGCAGAAACTCTTGCGGCTCCAGCTGCCGGTCCGAATTCAAACGATGGTATTCGAGCATCATCGGATCGAACTCCTCATCGAGGAAAGCGGTGAGCGCCGTCAATTGTTTCTCCGGATCGCATACCAAATCCTCGAGTCTCATCTCATGCGATCTGCTGTTCCCAATCTTTTGGAAGGCTCGATGAATCGTCTCTGTGTTTCGTTTCCACTCATCGGCGATACTCTCGATCTCAACGGGTAACCTTGGTGCATACGCCGAATGTATCGCCTGCTTCGCCAGATCGCGGTACGAGCATGCTACGTTGCGGCCATCCCGAACGATATGCACAAACTGAGCATCGGGGAACATTCGATCCAGGACATCGATATGGTCAATGTGGAAATTGTTTTTGTCTCCCCATCGTTTGAAGCTTCGCCCCAAGCAGCGGCCGTACCACTGATACACCAGGGATACGGCTTCCGGGTAGGACGACGGACTCGCCTCATGCAAGAAGCGTCTCAACCCGGACTCATTCAGTCTCCACGTCTCGATCTTTCGAGTCTTGAGAAGATCACTTACAAAAGCGTCGATTTGATCCGGGCGGTTCCCGAGCCACCGATTGTATCGCTGGTGTAGCCAAACCGCGAAACCGGCCTCCGGAGGAATCAAGATGTTCCTATGGCATGTCAGCATGAGCCTTAGCATCGTCGTACCGGAGCGAGGGTTTCCAAGGACGAAAATCGGGTTTCTCACGTGCCGGACCTATTGGGCTCGATATCGATCGGGCGATCTTTCCTTACGAGCAGCGAGTAGGGTCCGTGTTTTTGCAGAGGCTTGTATTGCGTCTGGATGTATTGAACAAGGGGCTGTTTGGAATCCAACGACCGACCGCGTGTCCAGAGAGAAACGAATCTCGGATTGTGAAGCACACAAGGTCTATCATACGTCCGCATCGTCTCGATAATCGCACGTTGGCGGTCGTCGTCAAGATTGAGGATCCAGGCGTTATTGATGGTGCCCGGCGGGGGGATCTCGGTCCAGAAGTACAGGCTCGCGAAGCCCGGCAAACCGATGAAACCATCGCAATAGGACTTTAGATTTTCGACCGGCCAGTGAATCTGGTCGACTTCGAACGGCAGAAGTCGAATTCTGCTCGCACCGGGTAAATCGAGAGGGACTCGCTGCGCATAGGCAACCTCCAGGCCCGCGAGATTGGCCTTTGCGTAGTACGTCGCCCCGACGCTGCAGAGGAGTAACAAGGTGAACGTCGGTTGAAGCCACGCTGGTATGCGCCAGCCGCCAGTACGTCGCAAACGGTGCTTGGCAACGTCCCAAAGGCTGCGTAACGCATCACCGACACAGATGGCGGCCACCGGGACAACTAGGAACGCCGCCCATAGCGATTGGGACCCGTGAACCGGGTAGGCTTGTAGTGTTTGGAAAGCAGCTAGCAGGCAGAGAAAAACACGGGGGAAGAGTTCACGGGCCGACTTCCTATTTTTCGCATTTGGCTCGACAAGTACGAGCCAGAGGAACGGAATCGGGATGGTATGGAGCAAAAGAGCGGCAGGGTGGCGGTTCAGGCTGTAGAATGCGAAACCAGCGTACGCCAGCTTTACGACGGAGAGCGCTACCACGGGAAACTCGCGTCCCCGAATTTTTGGGGCTGCGAGCGTATAGCACAGGGCAAGCAATAGTGACGCCGCGCTTGCCCTCGCGACGGTGACACTTACCGGAGCCAAGATGACGAAAGAGGAGGGAAGAGTCGCCGCACGCAAGAATACCGAGTTGGCGATTGCCCAAAGAGAATTCCCCCAACAGATGATCACCGCGCAGACAGAACCGATGGTGATTGCCGCTGCGCTCAAAGCGCCGGAGACGTGGGCCCACCGCAATGTTCCCCCCTCGCTCCTGCGCGACGACATGACCAAGCTAGCGGCAATCACCATCGTGACCAGCGCGCAGTAGTTCCGCCCCCAGGGCGTATGGAGATGTCTCCACATGATCGCCGCCGGCAAAACGATGGCGACCGCGGCCATCAGCCAGCCGAGGCCTAGAGTCCGCGTGTTCCGGGGCAGAAAGAGAAGTAACGCAAGGGCAAGTGATGCACCGAGGTACACTCCCAAGTTCACCTTGACGAGAAGCAAAGCTCCGGTTGCGGCGCCAAGTCCCATCATGCTCATCAAACCGACTCGTCGAGTATCGACAAAGCTCGACAGGACCAGGGCCCCGGCGATCAGAAGAAGCGCTATCTCGTGTGGATGCCCGGGTTCGTTAGTCAACGCCGTGAGATGCAGGATGAGCTGCATATGTACGACGGCGGCCAAAACGATCGACCGGGAAACCCGATGAACGAAAAAGGCACAAGCTGCAGCAATCATTCCCCAAAGGACGATCGTCGTGAGTCGGTTGATATCGTGGGAGACATCGGCCTGGAGCACGCCGTAGATCGCGTACTTATGCAGGTAGTATAACGGCCCGTACATACCCGAGAGGGAATCGTAGGATGCTGGATCTTTGATGAACGCCTGCACCCGTAGCATCATCGTGCCTTCGTCGTCGTGGAGGCGAAACAGCGAGAAAACCTTGTAAAACGAATACTGGAGCCCGACTAGGAAGATAGCCAAATAGGTTGGCCCCGCGACGAGGGTGTCGCCAAGACGGCGGAGATTGGAATTTCGTTTCATGTTTCGCTCAGGCTGCTGCAGCGCATAGAAGCAGTATCGCACGCGTGCGGTATGCTCGCACACTCCGCGATCACACCCCGAGTATGCTTCGGCCCCCGGGGTATTGTCCAGTGGGCCACTCTTGCGACCGGTTGTAACCCCGTTACGGACCTGCATAATCGAGGGTGATGAAGCTGGAGTTTGAGTCCACGAACTGCAACGTATGCGGTTCTTCGGAGATCTCCCCGGTCATTGAGGTGGACAAGTACCGAGAAGGGAAGCTCCGTTTCGTCAGATGTGACGAGTGCGCACTGGTGTACCAGAACCCGCGCCCCACATCCGAGAGTCTTCTCGCACTCTTTGCGTCCGAGGAATTCATGTCGAGTCGTGAATCCGGTCGACCCGATAACGAAATCGTCGGATACTACGACTACTTGGCCGACGAGCCTTTTCGAATGCGGCTCGCACGCTACCGCCTACGAAAAGTCGAAAGGCTCTTCCCCGCCGGCAAGAAACTATCTATATGCAAAATCGCCTGTGGCAGCGGATCTTTCCTTAAAGTTGCTCAAGACAACGGACATCAGGTTCTCGGAGTCGACGCGTCTCCGACCTTCGTTCAAGTCGCTCGCGAGCGTTACGGGGTTTCCATGATCCTGAGTCCGGCCGAAGAGGCGGATCTGGGAGATGCGAGTTTCGACGTGATTATGCTGCTCGGTGCGTTGAACAACATGAGCAGCCTTGCGAAAATATTTCAGCAGGTACGGCGGCACCTCGCTCCCGGCGGGTTCTTCATCTTCAATTACTTCGATATAGACAATGCGCTTGCACGATTCCAGAAAGAAAACTATTGGCTCTACCGTCCGCCCGTGCTCTACCACTTCACGCGCCCCCAGATGAAGGCCATGATGGACCGCTTCGGATGGCGGATCGTCAAGCACGAGCAGGACATACAGTACACTAACCTCGCAAAGCTCTTCGGCTTCTTGGGCATAAAACCTCTTTGGGCTGTGATCGACAGGCTGAAGCTTCACCACGTGATAATCAAGATTCCGATCTTGAGTTGCTATTGGTGTGTAGTGCAGAGAGTGGATGAGTCGTAAGTCGTCCCTCGGCGTCATCGCGAGGCTGGTCGGCTTCATTCTAACGATCGGAGTACTCGACCGACTCGTTGACTGGAAGCAAGTCTTCGCTCAGGTCTTCAGCGTCCCGGCCGCCGTGCTCGCAATTTGCGTTCTGTTTGCACTGCTCCGAGTCTGGATCAGCGGTGTGCGTTGGCGACTGTTGAACCCCGATCAGGACAGAGAGATTTCCCCGCGGAGCTATTTTCGCTACATGATGATCTCGGCCACGTTTAATCTCTTTCTTCCCGGCGCCCTAGGTGGAGATATCGCGCGTTCGTTGATGCTCTACAACACGGATAGCCCCAAGCGCTTCACCCATATCCTATCGATCGCAGCGGACCGATACGTTGGGATGGTATCCATCCTGACAGTGGGCCTAGTCGCGATTCTCTGTCTTCCCGCGGAATCGAGGAGGGTCGAGTATCTCGCGATTATTCTGATTTTCTTCGTGATGATGGTCTGCGGCGTGTGGATTGTGACCAGCGAATCTCTACCCAAACTCACGCGGCGGGTACTCGTGGACGGCGGCCGCGCCCGACGGCTCATCCTCAATCTCCATGACCGAGTGAGGAGCGTCATGGAGTTCTATCTCCATGAGAAAGGACGCGTAGCTGGTGCTTTTGCTCTGTGCTTACCGATACATCTAATAACGTTTGGCATCTTGTATGCGTTCGCTCTCAGTGACAAAATCCCAATCTCCTTTCTGACGCTATCCGCGGTGTTCTCTATCATCTGGGTAGTTTCCGCCATCCCGATCTCAATATCGGGATTAGGCCTTCGAGAATTGTCCTTTGTTTATCTTCTCTCTCTACAAGGAGTAACGGCTGAGGTAGCTACCGCGCTTTCGCTCCAGTATTTCGGGATCAACGTACTTATCGGAGTGTTGGGGGCTCCGCTTCTGTGGTTCTCTCCCCCTCCGCAAGCCACAGTTGCGTCCGACCTTGCCTCTCGAACTGGAGCTGGCAACCCTCAGAAGTAAGCACAGATCCGTCCACCGGTGTCACTTGCACCTAACCTTCACTTGCACCAAACTGAACAGTCGAATGCGTCTCTCCTTGATCGCGACCGATCGCGACTTCAGGATGTATCGTGAACAAACGGGTTCTCATCACGGGCGGGGCCGGATTCATTGGATCCTTTTTGGCCGACCACTTCCTTGCAGCGGGGACTCCGGTTCGGGTTTTGGACAACCTCGATCCGCAAGTCCATCCGGCCGGTCGCCCCGCTTACTTGTCCGAGGGGGTGGAACTCCGAATCGCCGACGTGCGCGACCGCGATGCGGTCCGAGCAGCGCTTGAAGACGTCGACGTAGTCGTCCATTGCGCGGCGGCCGTCGGAGTCGCGCAGTCTCTGTACCGAGTGCAGCACTATCTCGACACCAACGTCGGCGGTACGGGAGCGCTGCTCGAGGCGATTGCCGAGCGCAAAGAAAAACTCGCGCGGTTTGTGGCGCTCACCTCTATGACGGGCTACGGGGAAGGCCTCTACCGACGCCCGAGTGACGGCTCGCTCTTGCGAGTACCGATCCGAAGCCGTGAAGATATCGACCGCTTCGGTTGGGATCTCGTGGATCCGGAAACACATGAAGTGCTGGAGCTGGCTCCAACCCCCGAGGATGCGGCCCTGCTTGCTCGCAACGTTTACGCCCTAACCAAACGCTACCAAGAAGAACTTGCTCTGGCATTGGGAGAAATCTACGACTTCCCGGTAACGTGTTTGCGGATGTTCAACGTGTATGGACCGCGTCAGTCGCTAAGCAATCCCTATACCGGGGTGCTCGCCATCTTTCTGAGCCGCCTTCTCGCAGGCCAAGCGCCGGTGGTGTACGAAGACGGACGACAGACCCGAGACTTCATCTCTGTCCACGATGTCGTCCGCGCGGTCGATACGGTGATTTCTCATCCAGCCGCCGTGGGACAAGTGTTTAACCTTGGAACCGGCATCGCACGGTCGATCGGTGATATTGGCCGCAACCTTGCATCTCTGGTGGGTCGTGAAGAACTTGCTCCGACCGCAAGCGGCCAGTTTCGCACTGGCGATATCCGGCACTGCGTTGCTGATGCATCCAAGATTCGCGACATGCTCGGTTACGTCCCTAGTACCGACTGGGGGCAAAGCCTTACCGAGTTGATCGAGTGGTCGCAAGCGGCGCCAACCACCGACGACTTCTCCAGAGCGGAGAAGGAATTGCGGGCTTTCGGTCTTGTAAGCCCCGCGCGCGGAGAACCGAAAGCGTGACACGACCTCATACCGTTCTCATTACGGGCAGTAGCGGGCTGATCGGTTCGGAGGCTGTAACTTATTTTGACACCCGTGGGTGGCAAGTCCACGGTATCGACAACAATATGCGGCTCGATTTCTTCGGACCGGACGGAGACACGACCTGGAACCTAAAGCGGCTCAAAGAAACGACCCGCAGTTTTACGCACCACGATATCGATATTCGAACGCGCGAAGCCGTTCTCGCCTTCGTGGCCGAGCAACGTCCCCATCTAATTATCCATTGTGCATCGCAGCCCTCGCACGACCTCGCAAAGGATCGGCCGTTCGACGATTTCGACGTGAACGCGGTAGGAACGCTGAATCTCCTTGAAGCTGCTCGCCGGGCGTGCCCGACCTCTCCGTTCATCTTCATGAGTACGAACAAAGTCTACGGTGATGTGCCGAACGAGGTTCCGCTCGTCGAATTGGAAACGCGCTACGACTACGCGAATCCCGAAGATCAGGATGGAATCAAGGAAACGTGTCGCATAGATGCCTGCGTACATAGTTTGTTCGGTGCCTCGAAAGCGGCGGCGGACCTCATGGTGCAAGAGTACGGCCGATACTTCGATATACCTACCGTATGCCTTCGCGGTGGCTGCCTTACCGGACCCCATCACTCGAGTGCCGAACTGCACGGCTTCCTCGCATACCTGGCACGTGCCACTCGGGAGGGCCGACCTTACCGTATCTACGGCTACAAGGGCAAGCAGGTCCGCGACAACATTCACTCCTTTGACGTATGCACGTTTTTCGAAGCGTTCTGGCGACACCCACGGGTGGCGGCGGTCTACAACCTCGGCGGCGGTCGCTCGAACAGCGTGTCGATGCTCGAGGCGATCCAACGATTCGAAGAACGCATCGGGAAAAAGCTGGACGTAGAATACGTAGACGAAAATCGAGTTGGCGACCACATTTGCTACATTAGCGACCTTACGTCCATACGTACGGACTATCCGGAATGGGATCTTCAGTACGGAATTGACCGGATCTTCGAAGAGGTGAGTTCCGCGTGAACCGCCCCATGCTTCTCTCGGTCGTCATCCCCGCCCGCAACGAGGAAGCGAACATCGGCGCGACCCTCGACGGGCTCGTCGAGGCATTGACCAACGCGGATATTCCCTTTGAACTGCTAGTCGTTGACGACGGAAGCACGGACGAGACCGTACCCGTCGTTGAAGCGCGCGCCGCGAAAGTACCCGGGATACGCGTGATTCAGAACCCGGGGCGGAATGGCTTCGGGCGTGCAATACGCTACGGCTTAGAGAATTTTATGGGCGACGCTGTGGTAATTGCGATGGCCGATTCATCCGACGACCCGGCCGACGTAGTGCGATACTACTATGTGCTTCGTGACGAAGCCGAGTGTGCTTTCGGCTCCCGCTTTATCAAAGGCGGTGGAACCATAGACTACCCGCGCTTCAAGTATGCGATCAACCGATTGGCAAATCTGTTCATACGCATCCTTTTTAGGATGTCATATAATGACGCGACCAATGCGTTTAAGGGATACCGCGCCGAAGTAGTCCGCGGGTGCGCGCCGATCATCTCTCCGCACTTCAATCTCACGGTCGAACTACCACTAAAGGCCATCGTGCGTGGCTATAGCTATCGCGTGATCCCTATCACATGGCGTAACCGTGCCAGCGGTACTAGCAGTCTTCGTCTCGAAGAGCAGGGCTCGCGTTACTTGTTCATCGTGCTCCACGTATGGCTCGAGCAACTACTTACCAAGGGCGATTACCGGCGCCCCGCAGACGAGCGCTTCACGCCGTGGAACGCTCAGCTCCCTGAGGGCCCGAACTGAGACGCCCGTGACAGATCTACCATCCGAACCATCCAAGCTCGACGCCGGACTCGACCGTCTCTACGCCGCTCGATTTCCCAAAGCCGAGCGGCGCGCCCGTATCGAACTTTGGAAAACGCTCTGTGATTCGTTCTTCGCACACTACGTTACTCCGTCGGCAACCGTGTTGGATCTTGGAGCCGGGTACTGCGATTTCATAAATCAGATCCGAGCATCTCGTCGCATCGCTATAGACCTCAACCCCGAAACTCCTAACGCTGCGGCTCCTGGTGTTGAAGTCCACTCCATTGCATTGCCGGAACTCGGCTCGGTCATCAAAGCCGAATCCGTAGACCTTGCATTTGCAAGCAACGTCTTCGAGCATCTGCGTAGCCCTGATGACCTCCTGCGCGTTCTCGGTGCTGTTCGTGCTGCGCTGCGACCCGGCGGTCGTCTGATCGTTATGCAACCCAACGTGCGCTTGGTCGGCGGCCGCTTCTGGGACTTCTTCGACCATACGCTTCCATTGACAGAGAAAGGGATGGCTGAAGCGCTGACTCTCGCCGGACTACGGGTGACTGAGTCGCGCGCGCGGTTTTTGCCATATACGACTAAAAGTGGAATCCCTCAGGCGTCGTCTCTTGTACGTCTCTATCTCGCTTTTCCGCCCGCACAATGGATCCTCGGGAAGCAGTTCTTGGTCATCGGAGAGCGCTTCGATTAGCAACTGGTCGTAATGCTGCGGTCATTCTCGTAGTCAGTTGTTGGGCTCACGACAGTGTATTGTCTGACGCCCTAGTCCGACACGCAGCACGGTCCTTGCTCGACATGCCACTAACGCTTCCTGGCGCCTTGCTGTTGTCAAGTTTCTACGAGGGTGTTCGGCTGCTACTATGCCGTAAGTCCCCGTTCCGGCCAATCTAGTGTCTTATTCTCCCGCGAAATCCGAACAGCCGCGCGTGATCAGTTTGCTGGGTGGCTTCGCCGTGGTTGCCGGATCCATGTTGGGCATAGGTATCTTCCTATCGCCCCCGATTGTGGCCGCAAATACTGGCTCGCTACCGTTGTTTTTCGCCCTATGGATTTTGGGCGGCGTCATATCACTTGCCGGGGCAGTTGCCTGTGCGGAGCTGGGTACGATGATACCCCGCGCGGGAGGGGATTACGTTTTCCAGTACGAGGCTTTCGGTCCTTCTGTCGCGTTCGCTAGCGGATGGGTTCTGTTCATCGCGATCTTTTCTGGCTCGATTGCGACCATGGCGGTAGGGCTGTGTCAGTATCAACTGCCGGTGTTGCTGGGAATGGACCTATCGGGTCCATTCATCGCGCTGCCTTGGAGTTCCTTTGCGTTATCCGGGTCTCAGTTTGCCGCGATCGTGCTCGTCGTTGGGCTTACTTGGCTGAACACTATGGGCGCCTCGCCGTCTGCACGCACGCAAACGGTACTAACCTTAGTACCGATTACCGTGCTCGCCATTATGTCGGCCTACGCCATCGTGACCGGCGATCACACGACAGGCGCGTCGTCTGTTGCTCCGGCGCGATCTGCGGGCGCTGGTGGACTCACGCTGAACTCGTTCGTCGTCTCTTATATGGCGGTCTACTTCGCGTACTCCGGTTGGATCAACATAATTTACGTAGCCGGTGAGGTAGAGAATCCAAAACGCAATATTCCACGCAGTCTGATTCTAGGAACGCTCGTTGTCACCGTCTTGTATCTGTTGATGTGTCTGGGTTTTACCCGGGTGCTCGGATTATCCGGACTCAGCGATGCCGGCGAAGCGGGAACCGCGACCGCTGCGATCTTAGCCGGTGGCACGGGCAGGATCCTGATTGCCTTGTTGATCGCAAGCGCGCTCTTGGCCAGTATCAATGGGACGGTGTTGGGCGGAGCCCGCGTGGCTTATGCTATGGGTAAGAAACGGGCTATGTGGCCGCGTCTCGGTACCGTAGGCCTGCACCATCATGCTCCGAACAGCGCGCTGTGGTTGCAGGCCGGCTTGGCCGTTGTGCTTGTCGTCAGCGGTAGGTTCGAGCAGCTTTACTCGATGGTCAGCTTGGCAATGGTTGTGACGGGTACGATAACGGTCAGTTCGTTATTTGCGTTGCGAATGAGCAAGCCCGACGCACCTCGCCCGTATCGCGCAACCGGCTATCCCCTAATCCCCGGGCTCTACATCGTTGCATCGATCTTCGTTGTCGTTGTGTCGGTAGGCAATGTCTTTTCGGGCGAGCGGGGAGCTTGGTACCCGCTTCTCGGAATTGGTATTCTCATTCTTGCCTACTTTTATCACCGTGTCGTCTTGTCAAAACGCATCGAGGGACTCGAATCGCCTGAGCCGGTTGAGCCTACAAGGTGATTCTAGGCAGAGCGCCGCGTTTGAGGTTGGTAGTGACCGGCGGCACGATTGTGATGTCTCTTAAGCTCTGGCTAAGGTGGCGCCGTGTTGTCTGATACAGGAGATCGCTGTTGTGAGTAAACTGAACGGAATATGTGGAATTATTATTCTATTGGTGTTTGCGGTTGGGCTGAGTGGCTGCGTTTCGCGACCGGCGCGGCAACACGCACCTGACGACATCTTGACCAACGGCGAGGCCGAGTTCTCCCAGGGGAAGGAGGAGTTGGTGATCCGCCATTTCTTCGACGACCGTCGGGAGGGGGTCTTTGTCGACGTAGGTTGTTATGAACCGTTCAGAAACAGCACTACTGCGTACCTCGAAAAGAAGCTTGGCTGGTCGGGGGTTGCGGTCGATGCCCAGCCAGGTCTTGCGGCGAGATGGAAGGCCGACCGACCACGATCTACATTCGTGCAGTATATTGTTACCGATCATTCAGGAACCTGGGAATCTTTCTATTTGGCGATGGGGTTGTCCTCAACTAATCCCGACCACGTTAGCCATTTCGTGCCGAATCGGAAACATCAACCAAAAAGAATTACGGTTCCAACGATTACTCTGACCGAACTTCTGGATAAAAATGGAATCGATCATATTGACTTGCTTTCCATGGATATCGAGGAAGGTGAACCTATGGCCCTAGCGGGTTTTTGTATCGAAGCGGGGCCGACTTTTCCCGAGCGGCGTGCGGAAATTCTGAAGTACTTCTCGGAGCACAACTACCGGCGCATAGAAAAGTATCGAAAGGTCGACATTGTAAACACCTACTTTACGCCGAATGAGGAAGACTGAGTCGCTTTTCGGCTCTGCTCCACTCAGAGTCTGCGGCGCCGCCAAGCGAAGCCTACTCTTTCGGCGGCAGTCCGGTTCGGGATAGCTACTTGCCGGTTGGCAGATCCTCGGTTTTCGCATAGATACTCGGCGTGCGGATGCTGGTGGTGATTCGGATCAACGCAAGTTTCGTGGCGACGATCGCGGCTCTGTTGATTCGCTCCTCGTCGGAATCTGATTTGTCCTTACGTCACGGATATGAGAGTGGCGCCGTCCTCGGCCAGGCAGGCTGTTGATGCGTATGCTACTCGCGCGCCTGGCCCTTGTACTTGCCGGTCTGACGCTGGTCCTCACCATCGCCGAGCTAGGTGCGTGGTGGCTGTCGAGCCAACGGCCCGTTTCGGCACCTCGGCTCGTACCGCCGGAGTGGAAGGAGCTTCCTAGGCTGAAGGAGGGGCTCGTAGATTTCAGCCGCCCAAAACGTCGTCGAGTACAGGATAGGTTTTTAGATCTCCGCCGCCCAAGGCTTCGTGGAATCTACAGGGGCGCGCTTCTCGAGAACAACGGAGCAGGCTTTCGCGGCCCCGACCGGACGTTAGAGAAGCCCCGAGGCGTGTTCCGTGTCGTCGTCATCGGAGACTCAGTCACCATGGGCTCTGGCGTGGTTTACGAAGACACATACGCGGCGAAGCTGGAACCCACGCTTGCCAAGGACCCAAGATTGGTGGGCCAAAGTGTGCAAGTGCTCAACATCGGCCTTAGTGGGATCAACGCGAGATACATCGTGGACCGCTTGGAAAAACTGGGCCTTCACTATGACCCCGACCTGATCGTCTACGGCTACACTTTGAACGACATCGAGGGGCGTTCGTATCGACGCAGTCATGTCGACAATTTCGGCCACTCGGGATCTTTCCGAAACTCCCGCTCCTACTTGTGGCGACTGCTCGGTCCACGGGTGAACGCCCTGCGTGAGATGCTGGGCTCGCCTCATGGCTCATACCGCCACGAGCTGGACGACAACTACTTCGAGAACGATGAAGCGTGGGGCCAGGTCTCGCGGGCGCTCGACCGACTGAGCGAAGTTGCACGCCCGCGCAACCTGTGTGTTGTCATGCTCGTACACACCCACCTCTTTTCTCTCGGCCCGCTTCATCCCTTCCGTCGCCACTACGCGGCCGTAGCAGAGGCCGGTAGAGACCGAGATTTCCTGGTCGTCGAATCGTGGCCCCATTTTCGTGGACTCGACCCGCCGTCGCTATGGACCTCGCCGGTCGACTCCCATCCAAATCCCCGAGGTCACCTCATACTGCACGATGCGCTGGTAGAGGGTTTACGAGACCTGCCGTCCCGGTGCTGGAACCCCTTGTCGAGTCAGGAACCAGGCCGCGATTGAGACGCCTCTGCCATCGCCTACGTGGCGCTCACCCCCCTGGGTGTCTTGGAGGCATGACCCCCCGACGCAGGATCGGCTCTGGCTGCGCGGCGGATTCCCGGACAGCTTCGTGTTAAGCTTATCGCGGCGTAGCAGTAAGACGGTCGGCCTTGGCACCAGTTACAGTGGTTGGGCCGAACGAGTTTTCTCAGCGCCTATTTCGCAGCTAGGACTCGGTCAGCAGGCGCGCCTCCTCGACGGCTCGTTGCCAGCGATCGGCCATGTCGAACTGATCGAGCCAGCCCTGCACGTAGGCGGCATCCAGGTTTGGGATGGTGTTGAGAATCGCGCCGACAGCTTCGTAGTCGTGGCCTCTACCGGCAATCAGCTTGTAGACGATTAGGTCCTCGGGAGTCACGATCAACATGTCGCGATCATCGATGCTCAGAGTTTTTGCGCGCTCGATCGCCGAATATTCAAACGGTGTGCCGGCGATCAAAATGTCGATCGGGGGTAGATCGTTGTGAGCCAGTCTCAGCGTCTGGGTGGTTGGCGTTCGCACGACGGGGGTCCAACCCGCGCTGCGAAAGGCATCGAGCAGTGCGAGAGTCTCGGATGCGGAAGCTCGTACCGCGAAGTCTATGTCGTGTGTTGCACGCGGTTCGCGGCGGTACAAGTTGGCGGCGATACCGCCGAGCAGGGCGTGGGCGAGACCTGCTTCGCTGAGTACTTGATGGGCTCGTGTGAGCCCATCGATTAGACGACTACTGACCGGGGGGCGATCCTTCGGCTTGGGCACAGCAGTCAGTGAACCCGCGCGCGCGCGATTAGCTCGGATTGTTCGCGCAGTATGGTTTCGAGTTCGTGAAGGCGGGCGGTCGGATCAACGGGGAATTCGACTTGCGTCGTCTTCTGTTTTTGCAGTACCAGTTGGCGGAGTGCGCGGCGCGCGGGCTCGGATCCGAGGATGCGCACCAACTCGTTGATCGAGGGATCGGCGCTGTCGTTTGCGGCCTCGGCCGGTGTACCGGTGCTTAGGCGCTCGATCGCAGCCTGCACTCTGCGGCGCGGTCGTGTCAGGCCGCGCTCCCAGCGCGAGACGGTCGCTGTGTCGACCTCGAGGTACTCGGCC
>JAZDCZ010000365.1:0-124865 GCA_036679605.1 Gemmatimonadota bacterium | reverse complement strand
ATCTCTCGGCGTCAGCGGTTAGAACCACAACGGGTGAAGTCGCTGCGAGCGGGGCCGCCACCGATGACCTACAGGCGGTGTTCGACATGGAGAAGGATGTCCTGCGTCAGCTCTTGAGCCGGATGAACATCCAACTAACGCCCGCCGAACTCGTACTTCTGATGGAACGACCCACATCCAACCTTCTGGCATTCCTGGCATTCAGCGAGGGCCTGGCCGACGAAGACAAAGGCGACTTCCTGAGCGCCGCGCGTTCCTACCGACGCGCCGCCGCCATCGATCCGAATTTTGCCGAAGCAGCGCAGCGCGCCAGTGATGCTGAAGACATGAACCAGGCCCAGGATCTCACTCTAGTTCAGATGGCTGGCCTGCTGGATGCGCCCAAAGTTTCGGTAGGATTTCTTGCGGACAACCTCAACTACGTCATGCCGAGCGGCATGGCGACCAGCGATGAAATCCAGACCTCCAAAGGCAACAAACCACCGAGTGGAGATGATGGCAGAGGAGAAGTTGGAGGTGGCGATCGAATAGTCAGGACCGGACGCCTCGGCGTGCGGGTGAAGCGGCCCCGATGATACGCGCCTTAGCCATCTCATTGCTATTGGCGGCCCCGCTGTCTGCGCAGTCTCCAATCTACCCAGAGCCGAACGGAGGATCCGGTCTCCAGTTCCGATCGTTTCACTTCAACAGCGGGTTCGATCTTCAGAGCGCCTCGCAAGTCGTTGTGCCGGTCTTCGCTGGTACGCCGATCGGTCGCAGTTTCTTTGTGGATCTAACGACAAACTATGCCACGACAACGCTTCGTTGGTTAGATGGCTCCAAGACAAGCTTGTCTGGGCCGACCGACACACAACTCCGACTCAGCTACACCCTGGGGCGGGATCTGGCTGTCATCTCTACCTCCGTTAATCTCCCGACTGGTCGGTCCAGCATATCAAACCAAGAGCTATCTCTATTACGGTCCACCGCGCAGGACTTCCTACCGTTCGACGTTTCCAACTACGGAACGAGTTTTGGGGTTACCGGCGGATTGGTAGTGGCGCAGCGGGTTGGAGACTGGAGCCTCGGACTCGCCGGTAGCGTGCGGTATGTAGGGACGTACGAACCGTTCAATGACTTCGCCGAGGACTTCTCACCAGGCGTCGAGAGCCGCATTCGGCTTGGTCTTCTGCGGCCAATCGGCGATGGTACCACCGTAACCGCCGGATTTACCTTCAGCACTTTCGGCACTGACAAGCTGAAGGGGATCAACAGCTTCGACTATCAGTCCGGTAACCGGTACGTGGGGGAAGTCGGGGTTTCACACCTGCTCGGCCGTTCTACGCTTCAGCTCTCGGGTTGGACCTACTTTAGGGCGGCGGGACTTTCCAACAACGTCGGCGTGCCGGGCGCGAAGGAGAATTTGCACTACGGACGGGCTGCCATCGTAATACCTGTGACCGATCGACTACAGATCGACCCGTCGTTCGAGACACGTATTTGGGTCGCCGGAGATGATAGCGACGGACAGTTGTACGGGATTAAGATTCGTGCTCGGTACAGCGTATCACCCAACCTCACCTTAGCTCCCTCCGTGCGTGTTGACCGCGGAAACATTGCGTTGGCAGAATCGGGCGCACTTCCGCTCACGTCGAGCATCGCGGGCTTCGGTGCAGCCCTACTGCTCAGATACAGCCGGTAACAAACTGATGAATCCCCGGCTTTCCCAGCGCTATAGGACTGCGATCGGGCTCCTGCTCATCGTAGCACTCACCAAGGGCTGCAGTGACGACGGTGGTGGAGTGGGACCGACTGGTGGTGGGGTCGCCTTTCTGAATATTCAGCCAGTTTTCAGAACTGCGCTAGATGTAGCTGACTTCGGGCTTGTGCTCGACAGTGTTGCCATCACTGTAGCGCGACCCGACGCACCGAGCGTCTTTGTCATCGACACTACTGTTTACTTCGATCCCGACTCGAGTACCGTCAACCTCGGGTGGGCCCTCAGCTTGAGATCAGAGGTCGACACGTTCGTGGTATCGCTTCGCTTGCTTGCGGGTCCCGAACTCCTATTCAACGGTGGCAGCCTGGTGCTGCTGCGCGATCAGAACGAGAGTGATCGCATCATCACAGAAATAGTGCTCGACTATGTGGGTCCGGGACAGAACATCGCTAGCATATCGATAGCTCCCGCAGATTCAGTATTAACCTTTGGGGATTCCCTCGACCTACGAATCGTCGCGCTAGACTCAGCTGACAACAGAGTTGACCGGTTCTTCGTCTCGTGGGAGACGGACGATGAAACGCTGGCCACGGCCAACGCAAATGGCCTCGTAAGAAACACTTCTCGGCGGGGAGTCGTGCAAATCACTGCACGCACGCCCACAGGAATCACGAACGGCACGTCGGTCACCATCATACCTCTCCCGGCGAGTGTTATTGCCCTCGTTTCGAATCCCAGTTCGGCCGTTGTCGGCACCTCGGTGGAGCTAGGCTTCCGGGTACTAGGTGACGACGGACTAGGGATTAGCGGGGTTCCGGTAACATTCCAGGCCCCGGCTGGTGCCTCAATCGAACCCGCTGCCGTAACCGACTCCGACGGCGTTGCAAGCACGACAGCAACGCTGGGGACTGAATCGAAGTCCTATGCGTTCGGGATTTTGGTGCCGAACCTCGACGAACTTCCTTTCTCGGTCGAAGCCATAGCCGCAGCAGCGTCAACACTCTCTTTCGAGGTCCATCCCAGCCAGACCGTAGCCGGCGACCCGATCAGTCCGGCTATACAGGTCACACTCAAGGATGCCTTTGGGAATCTTGTCGGGGGGCATACCATCGCGCTCGGCATCGGGACAAACCCCGGTGGCGGTATCCTCTCTGGACAAACTTCGATAGTCGCGCCTGGTGGCGTCGCGACGTTCGGCGACCTGTCAATCGACAAGGCCGGCGCGGGCTACACACTGGTCGCTTCGACGAACGGCGTGGCCGACGTCACGAGCAGCACTTTTGATATCGTTCCCGGTAACACCGCGACCGTAGAGATCACACCGGCGGCTGCGACACTCAACTCAATCGGAGAAACCGTACAGTTCAGCGCAGTTGCCAAGGATGCCAACGGCAACACCGTACCTGGTGCGAGCTTCACCTGGAGTCCAGTTGATGTGAACGTGGCAACTGTCGACGCCGCCGGCCTGGCAACAGCCGTCGCAAATGGAAGCACCAACATTACTGCCACCAGCGGCGGCGTGTCAGGTAGTGCAGCCGTGACAGTCTCTCAGACAGTTTCCCGTGTGGCTGTGACTCCGGCATCTACAACGCTCAACTCCATAGGTGCTACGCAGCAGTTCAGTGCTGAAGCGCGGGACGCCAACGGCAATCTGATAACGGGTGCGAGCATCACCTGGAGTCCAGTTGATGCGAACGTGGCGACTGTCGACGCCGCCGGCCTGGCAACAGCCGTAGCAAATGGAAGCACCAACATTACTGCCACCAGCGGCGGCGTGTCAGGTAGTGCAGCCGTGACAGTCTCCCAGATAGTCACCAGTGTGGTTGTGACTCCGGCATCCACAACGCTCAACTCGATAGGTGCTACGCAGCAGTTCAGTGCCGAGGCGCGGGACGCCAACGGCAACCTGATAACGGGTGCGAGCTTCACCTGGAGTCCCGGTGACGTGAACGTGGCGACTGTCGATGCCACCGGCCTGGCAACTGCCACGGGCAACGGCAGCAGCAACGTCACGGCCACAAGCGGCGGCGTATCGGGCAGTGCGGCCGTGACAGTCTCTCAGATAGTTGCCAGTGTGGTTGTCACTCCTGCATCGACCACGCTCAACTCGATAGGTGCTACGCAGCAGTTCAGTGCTGAAGCGCGGGATGCCAACGGTAACACGGTGACGGGTGTGAGCTTCACTTGGAATTCCGTCGATCCGACAGTCGTTACTGTCAACGCGACCGGCTTGGCCACAGCAGTGGCCAACGGCGGTACCAGTATCACCGCCACCGGCGGGGGCCAGACCGGTGCTGCATCGGTCACCGTAACCCAGACGCCGGCGACAGTGACGGTTACGCCGCCATCCGCAACACTCAACTCGATTGACGAGCAGGTCCAATTTGTTGCAGAGGCACGAGACGCCAACGGCAACCTGATAACGGGTGCGAGCTTCACCTGGAGTCCAGTTGATGCGAACGTGGCGACTGTCGACGCCGCCGGCCTGGCAACCGCCGTCACAAACGGCAGCACCAACATTACTGCCACCAGCGGGGGTGTGTCTGGTAGCGCAGCCGTGACAGTCTCTCAGACAGTTGCCAGTGTGGTTGTGACTCCCCCATCGGCCACGCTCAACTCCATAGGAGCCACGCAGCAGTTCAGTGCTGAAGCACGGGACGCCAACGGCAACGCGATTGCAAGTGCAAGCTTTACCTGGAGTCCAGTTGATGCGAACGTGGCGACTGTCGACGCCGCCGGCCTGGCAACCGCCGTGGCCAACGGCAGCACCAACATTACTGCCACCAGCGGGGGTGTGTCTGGTAGCGCAGCCGTGACAGTCTCTCAGACGGTTGCCAGTGTGGTTGTCACTCCCCCGTCGACCACGCTCAACTCCATAGGAGCTACGCAGCAGTTCACTGCCGAGGCGCGGGACGCCAACGGCAACGCTATTGCAAGTGCAAGCTTTACCTGGAGTCCAGTTGATGCGAACGTGGCGACCGTCGACGCCGCCGGCCTGGCAACCGCCGTGGCCAACGGCAGCACCAACATTACCGCCACAAGCGGAGGCGTGTCTGGTAGTGCAGCCGTGACAGTCTCTCAGACAGTTGCCAGTGTGGTTGTGACTCCCCCATCGGCCACGCTCAACTCGATAGGTGCCACGGAGCAGTTCAGTGCTGAAGCACGGGACGCCAACGGCAACGCGATTGCAAGTGCAAGCTTTACCTGGAGTCCAGTTGATGCGAACGTGGCGACCGTCGACGCCGCCGGCCTGGCAACCGCCGTCACAAACGGCACCACCAACATTACTGCCACCAGCGGGGGTGTGTCTGGTAGCGCAGCCGTGACAGTCTCTCAGACAGTTGCCAGTATCGATGTTACTCCTGCGTCTACAACGCTCAACTCGATCAATGAGACGGTACAGCTCAACGCCGTTGCCAGGGATGCCAACGGGAACCAAGTCTCCGGTGCTCCCATAACTTGGAGTTCAACTGCTAATGGTATTGCTACAGTGGATGTGAATGGTCTTGTTGCTGCAGTGGCGGTCGGCACAGCTCAGATTGTTGCCACCAGTGGAACGGTTACGGGCACAGCCGATATCACAGTTCTGACTGGTACCACAACGACGTTGACGACGAGCGCCCCACTGGCTGTGGTGGGCACCCCACTCACTCTGACGGCGACCGTGAGCCCCATACCCCCGGCTGTCGAGAATCCGACGGTGGAGTTCTTCGATGGTTCGACATCGCTCGGAACGGCTGCGGTATCTCTCGGTGCTACGGCCACGCTTGCGGTGTCGAATCTCTCGCTCGCAACACACAGTCTAACCGCTCGGTTGTTGGCCACAGCCAATTTCGGGAGCAGCGTATCGAGCCCCGTAACGCAAGAGATGATTCAGTCCTTCAGAACGGTGGCCGCATTCAACTCGGCTCTGGGAGGTGCGGCCAGCGAGACACAGGACTTCGAATCGCAGACGGCGGGAACTGCAATCACGACGGTTATCCCGAACGTGGTAACTGCGACCTCCGCTTTCGTCAATCTCGAGGTGGCGGACTCATCGAACAATCTGTTCTTGCTCGGCTTCGACGCCACAAGTCGCCAAGCTGGTAACGGAAGCTATACGCTCGACTTCGACGCAGCCGCAACTCGGAATGCTCTCGGGTTTGATCTGATTGCTCAGGATCCGACGGCGACGGCGGCAAATCTCGTGGTCATCACCGACCTCAGCCCGAGTGTGAGCTTCACTGTGGACAATCAGTCCGGTGACGTTACCATGCCATCGTTTATCGGAATTGTGGCGAGCATACCGCTCAGGCAGATGCTCCTAGTCGAGGGGTTCGTAGCCGGCGGATCGGGAACCAAGGAGCAGGTCGGTTTGGACAACTTTGTCACAGCATTGGTGACTCTGCCATGACGATGCCACTGGTGCATACTGGTCACCATAGATTCGGCACCGCTACGCCCTCTGGACATCGGCATAAGATGTTGCTATCACACGACATACTGGTGCTCGAACCGCGGGGCGCAAGTCTTGCTTCTATCTATTCCTTGACAGTTTCCGTCCCAGAGGTGCAACGTTAGGGTGATATGAACCGCAAGGTCGTTGGTCTCGTCATCGGATTGGCCCTCTCGGCCACCGGAACCTTGAGAGCCGGTGAACTCAGTTGGCTGAATTACTGCACGACAGGTGCGATTCGCACCTGTGCCAGCGTGCAGATCATGACGACCATTTCAGGCAGCACTACCAACATCAGCGTGCGTGTCAAGAATCTTCAGGGCACTCCCAACTTCACACACCTTCCGGCATACGGCATTGCGTCCGTTTGGTTCGATGTTTCACCCGGCGCCTATCAAAGCTCAAATCCGTACGTGCTGGAGGGCGACAACCTCCAGAACGTCGCGGGCACTGTCAACGGTGCCGCAACAGCTGTCGAGTGGCACCAGCACGTAATTGACCAGTCGAATCCTCTTAATGGTGGCTTCAGTTACGACCGCTATCTGATGCACGGCGGTGCAATTATTGGCTGTGACGCATTGCCGGCTACTACCGGTGCGATACAGACATGCGATGATTGGGTCACATTCAACTTCACTACAAACTTCGCGTGGGACGTGGCGCAGCTTGGCAACGTGGAGATGAACTATCAGGCGGTGTTTGCAGACGGCAGCGGACAAGTCTGCACGGCCGGCCTCAACTGCTCGGTAGTGCCAGAGCCGATCACGATGGTGCTGCTAGGCTCGGGCTTGCTAGGTGTTGGAGGAGCCGCCTACCGCAAACGCCGCCGATTCCAACTCGGCGACGGGTAGCGCCCCCGTCCCTACCAGCGTCTCCGAATAAGACCAAGCCACACCGCCCCGCCATTCTGATCACCTCTCACCGGTGGTCCGAGTCACTTCATCCGCCCGATCACTCCATGCTGTCTGCGTAACCTCCGCAGGGCTGTAGATTAGTCCAATGAATCGCAAACCGATTCGACGATTGATTCAGTCCCTGGCCCCCGAGGGTATTGTCGTTCTCGTGGCAGTCATCCTCGTGACCTGGGAAAGCACACTGGTCCCGCTGGCAACCTTTGCACGGTTCTCTGCGTACGCCGTCTTCGGAGCGGGAATACTTTTGAGCTGGCGTTTCCACCGTGGCCGTGCGCTGTTCTCGCTCTTGGTGCTGGCACTCGGCGCGTGGGCTGCATCCAGCGCACTGGCTGCAGCGTCGGTAGCGTCGGATCCCCTGCGGGTAACGTTTGAGGCAGCAGCTTTTCTCGTGCCGCTGAACCTCGCGGCCTTGACCTTGATACCGGAAAGAGGAGTGCTTACCGCCGCCGGGTTGGTGCGGCTCACGATCATAGGGCTGCAGGCCGGAGGGGTGATACTGCTGGCGTATCCCGAGCCGGCAGCGGTAGCGGAGCTATTGCGGGTTGTCGTTCTTCCTAGGTCTCTCGTTACATGGTCTCATATCGGTGATCCCACTCTGCTCGTTTTCTTCGGATCGTTCGCGATCGCCGGTGCCGGCTTCGCGGTAAAGCGAGACAGGGCTGGAAGCAGCATGATCTGGACACTAGTGGCCACGTTCTTGGCATTCCAAACAACTTCGAGCGCGGCCGCTGTGACCTTTTACTTCGCTGCGGCTGGACTGGTAATGGTCGTGGGTGTTATAGAAACTTCCTATAGGATGGCATACCGGGATGCGCTGACGGCACTTCCGGCGCGGCGAGCGCTAAATGAAGCCCTCGACCAAATTGACGGTGACTACACTGTCGCGATGGTGGACGTAGATCGTTTCAAGAAATTCAACGACGAACACGGACACGACGTGGGTGACCAGGTGCTGCGCATGGTTGCGGACCATCTGAAGAGCGTTGACGGAGGTGGCCGGGCCTACCGCTACGGAGGGGAGGAATTCGCTATCCTCTTTCCAGGCAAGACTCGAGACGAGTGCCAGCACCACCTGGAGCAGGTCCGCAACATCGTCGCGGACACTGCGTTCGCGGTTCGCGGCCCCGGACGGCCGCCCAAGAAACCTCAAGCTCGCGCCGCGAGAAAACGCGCGACCAAGCATCTGTCCGTCACCGTAAGTATTGGTCTCGCCGAGCGCAGCGACCGCCGAAATACCGCCGACAAGGTGATCAAAGCAGCGGATCAAGCTCTATATCGCGCAAAGAAGTCGGGACGCAACCGTGTTAGTAGATGAAGCGAGCGTTACCTCAGTTGTCGCGCTCTATCAATCGCTCTGGTTCGCGGATCTCAACATCCAGTACGTGGATGACGCGCTCGCCGAACATGGCCGGGACAGCAGCTTCAAGCACACCATCGACCGTGACCTCTACGGATAGTGCCGCGCTCTTCGGTACACACGCCCTGTACACGCCCACTGAGTCTGTGATCACCTCCGCCCAGCTCACAACTTGACCCGCCTCGACATTTTCTAACCACACGACTTTGACCCGCGCCCCGGCTACGACCGTGTCTAGTGCCACATCACGGATTCGTCCCACGATCAGACCGTCCCTTTCACCGGCGGTCGCAGCACGACACACACGTTCCACGAGGACTTTCGGCGCGGGAATAGCTAGATCGGCGTTGAGCTGCGTACCCTCCTTGAGATCGACCTCCTTCTCATCTGCCAAACCCAAAAGTGCGCTGCGCGGGTGCTCGAACGTGACCACAAAGTCACCCTCCGGAAGATCCGTCAGCCAGTAACTACCGTCGACCTCGCTTATGGTTACAAACTCCGTACCCTGGAGCCGGACGAAGGCACCCGCTAACCCCGTGCCGGTCGTGCTGTCGAAGACAGTACCTGCTACGGTCGCCCGCCCGCGAGCATATATGGTCCGGCCGTCGGAAGCGTAAACCTTGATCACTTCGCCACCGTCTTCTTGGATCCCTACGATCGCCTCCTTCAGGCTCCACACGGGACCCTTCAATGACTCCACTTTGGTCACCATGGGCATACGGATCCACCAGCGACTCACAATCCAGCGGCCATCCGGCAGCCTTTCGAACTGCAACTCCCCAGCGGCCCCACGCTCGCGCTGCCACATACCCACATTCACATAGGAGAGTTCCAGAAGTTCGAGCGCACTCGTCTCGCCATCTAGCCAAAAGACACCCTTCACATCGGGAATAGTTCTACTCGCCAGAGGCGCGAATCGGAGACCCACCTTGCGGCGACCACCTTGCCGCTTTTCATCCAGGGAGAAGCAGTGATGCTGCAGAAACAGGTCCGAGAAAAACACCTCTGCATCCGGCGCCTGGTACACCACGCTGTCGTTCTCGATTACGACGTACCCTCGTTCATCCATCTCTTCAACCGACCGGCTGCGGAACGGCATGACATGGAGGGCCTTCACAGGCGTACGTTTGTCGTGCAGCAGCCTGAAGTTGGGCGTGTACCACCGTTCAAAACGTTCCAGCTCATGGACGAGATGCTCCTGGAGATTCACCCATGCTATGGCCTTCAGCGCCTTGCGAGCCTCCTCCCAAACGGCAAGCGTTTGAAACGCCTGCTCTCCGATCACTCGACACTCGCGAGCGTCCCCCTCGATCGTTGCCGGCGCCAACCTTACCAGCACCGGTTTAATCCTAAACTGACGATTGAGAAGTTGTCCCTCGGCCAGCGCGAAAATCGACGAAACGACACTGCTATACCCGATTCGCTCTGTCCGAAGCCGATAGGATCCGGCCCGGGGCGCATGGATCGTGAACCGCCCCAGCGGGTTCGTGAGAGCCCGAGTCACCTCCACCGAATCCTGGTCCAGCAGTACGACATAGGCTCCGCGTACCGGCGCCAGGGTGCTGCTTTGAATCAACGCACCTTCCACCGTCTGCGCCCTCAGCGCCGCTACGCTCAGGAGGGCCATTACTGACAGGGACAGTGAGATTCTCAGGGTCGCCATTGCTCGACGGTGGCTCGACGGTGGGTAAACAGCCATACGGAAACGTACGGCCTGGGAGCGCAGCGCGCAAAGCTCGAGTTCAGTCCGGTTGACGTTTTCTTGACGGCGCCTATTCAGCTTGGCTCCAGCACTATCACAAGGAGTTCCTGATGTCCGTCATGCGAACATATTCGCCATTTGCCCGCAGCATCGCCCTGATCCTGATGGCAACGTACGTGTCGTCTTGCGCAAGATGGGAGATCCAACGGCTTACGCCGGAAGCCACGGTTCAGTCGAAGAACCCGAAGCAGCTCCGGCTGACCCTTCGTAACGGATTTCGGGTCATGGTTCATAACCCAAGGATTGTGGGCGACAGCCTGTTCGGCACGACTGAGGAAAACTCGCCTAGGCGACTTGTGGCCTTGGCATTGGATGAAATCGGTCTCGTCGAGGTTTCGCGTTTCGATCCCGTCAGGACCTTCGCCCTTGTCGCAGCCGGCATCGGTATAGCCGGGTTGCTGGTCGCTGCTGCGGCTCAGGACGACCCACCCCCGCGCCGCACCACTACGTCGAGTGGCGGTGAGTACATATCGTGCCCGCTCGTCTATAGCTGGGACGGCGAAATCTGGCGACTGGATTCCGGAACCTTCGGCGGGGCGATCACACGAGGGGCCGCACGGACGGACCTGGACAACTTGGTTTATGCCACGCCGAACGACGGTCGGCTGCGGCTCAAGCTTGCCAACGAACTCGCCGAAACCGACCATGTCGACGCCCTGTCCCTACTCGTGATAGATCACGACGCGGATGTTACGGTCGCACCCGACGGAGCCGGTAACGTGCACACGCTCGGCCCGTTGCAGACTCCGCTTTACGCCAACGACTTTCGAGGACGGGATGTGCTTGCCCGGGTTGACCGCCTGGACGACCTGAACTGGGAATCGCACCCACTCGGTCGCGATCCTCTGGTAGCAGCGGACGTGCGCGACGGCCTCGAACTCACCTTCGTACGCTCCTCCGGCATGGATACCGGAAAACTGGTCATAGACGGACGCAACACCAGTTGGGCGGCCAATATGCTCACCGAACTCATTGCGGCTCACGGCAACGCTACCGCTGCGTGGTACGATTCCCTCGACACTCAACCGCAGTTCATGCAGCAATTCGGGTCCGTGGCAGCCCACACTGGGTTCCTCGGTGTGTCGGTGAAGACTACCAACGGTTGGGAACATCAGGGATACGTATGGGAAGCCGGTCCGGAAATCATTAAGCGACAAGTCTTCTCTTTGGACCTCTCGGGCGTGAACGGGGACACAGTGCGGGTGCGACTAGAGTCCGCCCCAGCTTTCTGGCACATAGACCAAGTAACAGCGGACTTCTCGAGGACGCGCCCATTCACGACGCAGGAAATCAATATCACCCGTGCGATCGATCATACCGGACGTGACGTTGGACACTTGCTCGCCGAAATCGATGGCGCCGAGTTTGTCATGGCGACGGGCGATTACGCGGAACTAGAATTCGACCTGCCACGTGCAGCACCAGGAAAAACTCGGAGTTTCGTGCTGAGTTCAACCGGCTGGTACCGCGTCCACACCGACGAAACGGCGTCGCCACAGATCACTCTGCTCGCAGACCTAGTGAATGATCGTGACGCAGCGTCGCGCATTGCCGTAACACGAATGAATGAGGCACTGCGTGCCTTGGGAGTGAAATCACAATGACAACCCGCGAAATTTGGATTACGGGGATGGGAGCAGTGACGGCAGCCGGGGCCGGACTGGACTCATTGCGCAAAATGCTGACCGCCGGCACCAGCGGAGTGAGGGCACTGCCCGAGCTGGGAGGACTCGCTGGTGGGCGCGCCCCGAACCCAGCTACACCGCACAACGCGCGACGCCTCGACCGGAGCGCGAGGTTATTCCTCTCGGCGGCAACGGAAGCATGGAATAATGCCGGTCTCGACGTGGACGATATCGACTTGACGCGTTGCGGAGTAATCGAGGGGTCATCACTAGGGCCGATGGCCGAGTTGCTCGATACCTACAAGGAACAGCTCGCAAGCTCGCGCGCGCGAGTCCGTCCCTCGGCACTCATTCGGTTCATGACTGGAGCAGGTTCCGCCGCGTTCTCTCAAGAGCGGAACATTCGCGGGCCAGTGCTGCACGTGTCTGCCGGCAGCGTGTCCGCGACCTGCGCTATCGGAGAAGCATATCAGAAAATTTCTGCCGGGTTGGCTGACATAATGGTAGCAGGCGGCGCGGAATGTCCCCTCCAACCGGATGTAGTCAACAACTTTCGAGCTGCTGGTGTCATCACTGATAGTGACGAATGTCGTCCCTTCGACACGCGGCGTTCGGGTACGGTGCTGGGAGAGGGATCTGGAGTTCTCGTTCTCGAAGCCGCTGACAGCGCGCGTCGCCGAGGTGCCGCGCCTCTGGGCCAACTCAATGGTTACGGCTTTGCCAGTGAAGCCTATTCAATGGTCGCACCGCAACCGGATGGGTCCGGGGTCACGAGTGCAGTCGGCCAGGCGCTTGCCGGCACCAACGGACAGTTCGACGGTTGGATCAAAACCCACGGAACCGGAACTCAGATGAATGACGCAGCCGAGTGTCATGGTCTCACGACTGTCTTCGGTGAACGGTTACCGGAAATCCCGCTTACCAGCCTAAAGCCCATGTTGGGACATTGCTTGGGTGCAAGCGGGTCGGTGGAATGCGTTGCAGCTATGCTAGCACTAAAAGAGGGCTTCATCCCTCCGACGCTGGGTCTAGAGGAATTGGACTCGATTCTCCCGCCCTGCACCGTGCAGCAAGAGACTGCGGAGTCGGACGCGAGCACTATTCTGCTATTGGCGGAGAGTTTTGGGGGGAGGTGTGCGGCGTTGGTTTTGGCGGCGGCGTAGTCTCCTCGGACTAGGCGGGCTGCTCAAGCGCCTTGGCTCCCGGCAAGAGAGGCCCAAGTCTTGAGTGTTTGATGGTGAATGATTACATTATTATTTACTCATGAATAAGACTCCCTTTCAGGTCTATCTCGACTCACGGGACAGGTCATTGCTCGAGCGACTGGCGCGACAACTCGGTCTCTCCAAGGCCCAGGCCGTGCGGGAGGCCATCCGTCGCTGGGCCGTGGAAGTGACGGGGCACTCCGATCCGTTACTCGGCTTGATCGGTAGCCTCGACGATCCGGCAGTACCCAGCGACCTCTCGACTCGTCACGACGAGTATGCCGTACGGGGATACCCGCTCCACCGGGTCGCCGAGCCCGACCCAGACTCGGGGGCTAGAGACTGACGGGTAGGCAGGTTCTGGTAGACACGGGTGCGTGGCTCGCCGCATTTCACCGGCGCGATCAATACCATGCTGAGGCGTCGCGCCTGGTGAGCCGTCTGCGTGCGGAGCGCGCGCACCTGGTGGTGACCGACCTTATCCTAGCCGAACTACATCTCCATCTTGTTCACGGCTTCGGACCGGACCGTGCCGCCGGAAACATCACGACCCTCATTGCCGACCCGTCAATCGAGCAGGTGTTCTGCGATGATGAACTCCAGGGGGCGGCGTTCGACGACTGGATTCACCGGTTCGGTGACCAGTCGTTTACCCTAACCGATGCCGTGAGTTTTGCGGTGATGCGGGGGCGTGGGATTACCGCCGCATTCACCTTCGATCGCCACTTTCAGATCGCAGGGTTTGAGATGCTGCCATGAGGCATGAGTCGGCGCTATGGTAGGAGCGACCTACGTGTCATCCCGGCGGAGCATCCGCTCGCATGATCAAATGATATCACTCAATGTCTCTATGATAAAACGGCGCACATCGGCCATGAACCGGTCGAGCGACGGTCCGTGCACGTACATCATGTGTCCGGCCTCGTAGTACGTGTACTCGATCCGATCTTTCAGAATGCCATGCCGCCCGAAAGTGTATTCCGCATCAAAGAACGGCGTGATCATGTCGTAATAACCAGACGCCACCAACACCTTGAGGGCGCTGTTGCGCCGGAGCGCGTTGGACAGTCTTCGCGCGACGTTGACATATGACGGTTCCCAGGACCGGCCGGGTGGTACCGGCCGCCACTTCCACTCTCCGCCAAATCGTCCAGAGGGTTTGTACGCGCGGTCCATGACCACGTCGAGTTGATCACGCATGTAATGGTTGATCGCAGCGACGAACGCGCCGCCAATGGCCTCGCTGGCCGCATCTGCCTCTGGACTGTCGGCTGTATCGTCGATGTCGTCGCGCGTGTAGCGCGAATCCAACCGGCCCACCGCGAGCCCCTCGGCCCGGAGTAGTTCTTTGACGAACCGCACACCTGTCACGCGCAGATCTGAGCGTTGAATGAACCCTGGATCCAATCCGGTGAAGTACGCCAACCGATCCCGAATACGGGCACGTTCTGCATCGCCGAGCCTAGATCCTCTGATTAGAGCGGGCGCTAGCGTATCCATTGCAAAGTCCCGTGCTTGCTGAAGGAAGCCCTCCAAGTCATCGGGGCGCGGACTCACCTTGCCGTGGTAATAAGCGGTCGCGGCCATGGTCGGCAGATATGTGATGTAAGAAACGAGGTTGTCATTAACCGGAGTAGAGCCCGTGTAGTCGAGGGCCTGTGAGATCATCACGATACCGTTGAGGCTGATCGATGAGCGGCCCTCGAGAATGTCGGCCACCGCCGCGGCGCGCGTCGTACCGAAGCTCTCGCCCGCCAAGAACTTTGGCGAGTTCCAACGGCCGTTCTCTGTGATCCACTGCTGGATGAACTCGGCCATCGCATTGGCATCCTCATTGAGTCCCCAGAACTCGGTGCCCTTGTGGTCACCGAGCGGCCGACTGAAGCCTGTGCCGACGGGGTCAACAAACACCATGTCGGTGACGTCAAGCAGCGTTTGCGTGTTGTCCACCAACGGATAGGGCGGCGCTCCGGCATCGTGCGCGTCGCTGGGCACCACCACGCGTCGAGGTCCGAAGGTACCCATGTGCAACCAGAGCGATGCCGAGCCGGGGCCACCGTTCCAGATGAATGTCACTGGACGGTGTGTGAGGTCGTCGACGTCGTCCTTGGTATAGGCGAACGAGAAAACACTGGCCTTCGGCTTGCCCTTGTCGTCCTTGAGGTACGTTTCACCGGCTCGCGCGGTGTAGTCCAGGGACTCGCCGTTGAAAGTGCCTCGGTGTTGCGTGACAAAAACCTTTGGAGCGGGGACTTTCACATCCGACGAGTCACGATCTTGAGCAAAACTCGGCAACGCCAATCCCACGGTCAACGCCGTCAACAACCCACGGATCCGGTTCATTCAAAAGCTCCTTTTCGACTCAACACCAGGGATTTCAATCGGACCTCGCAAGGTAGAGCGGGGTTAGTGGACCGTCCAGGGGAGCCTCACGTGGTGGTCATTTTCGGCTCGAAAACCCGAACGGTTGAGTCTCTGTGCCATCCACGAGGAATCCCTTTCTAAACATGTTGCACAGCAGATTGCGAGGTTCTTGAAGAGGTACAATTAGCCCTGATCCAGGACCTTGTCTCGACTCGTCAAGCGACGGCGAGGAAAGCAATCCAGAGGAGAGTTTTCGCCGCTGAGAGCCTCTAGCCTACTCGCAAGCTACGCTGCGTCGTCACCTGCCGCATCATCATCACACCTGCACAGATTACCGGGCGGTTGGTCGACATTCATCATGAGACCGGTCGGGAAGTGACTTTGTGCGGAGGGATCATCGGGCATCTGTCGCCACCCGCCACACTTCAAGCATTTCGTGAACAATGGCACTTCACCTCTCCTCGATGTTGAGATCCAGGGCCAGATAGCACCGATGAGGTCTCGGATCTACTCGTAACTATTGACCAGGCAACCCTACAGTAGACACCTGATTCCCAATCCTCGCAACCAGCGTCGATGCGACTATGAGCCCACTACGCTATCGAGGGCACACGCTTCACCGTCGCGCAATTCCTACGCGCAACGTATGCACATCCAAACCGGGGTTCTCGAGCCCACCCAAGTTCGCATTCGACATGTGATAGAACTGGTATCCGGCCACCAACTCCGTCTTGGTCGCCCAAGCGAAATGCACGCTTAACCCGGTGTCAACTAGGAAGTTCGCCTTGGTACCATGTTCTCGCGGCACTTCGCGGGTCGTCATCAGCAAGCCGACACCACCTGCCAAGCTGAGATGCAACCGACTTCCCGGCCAAAACGTTACGTCCAACCCGGCAGGCATGATCCCCACTCCTGGAGCACTCCCAGTCCCAATAGTGACCCGGGACAATCCAATATTCCTCTCCCGCCCTCCGTCGTCCCGAATGGTTGGCACATTGGTAATCATCACGAACGGCAACAAATCGAGGCGATAGCTAAACGTCACGACGCTGACATCGAGTAGTGATCGCTTGTACTGTAGACCGACTAGATAGAGTCCGCGGTCTCTCACTTCACCAAAAAGAGCTGCGGTGCCAACCGACCCGGCGGCCCAAACAGCTACTTGTGTGTGGTGGTCTCTTGACGAGGACTCCTCCTGAGCCCACAAGAGGTGTGGGACAGTTAGCGCCAAGAATAGATAGAGAACAGTTCTGCTCATCCAGGGGATCTCCGTCGTAAACAACATGCGGCCCGATGGTGCATACTCGAGATATACCCCGCCCCGGTGGAGCGTTCCCCGCCCTTAATCTTCTATGCGCCTCGAGCGAGAGCGAGAGGCGAGGGCAAGAGCGTGTAAGGACTCGACCCGAACGCCTCGAGCGAGAGCGAGAGGCGAGGGCAAGAGCGTGTAAGGACTCGACCCGAACGCCTCGAGCGATAGCGAGAGGCGAGGGCAAGAGCCTGGCGGGCATGACAAAGCCCCGCCAAATGGCGGGGCTTTGACAGGCCCGGCAGGACTCGAACCTGCAACCCCCGGTTTTGGAGACCGGTGCTCTGCCAATTGAGCTACGAGCCTATAGAATAAGGGTGACTGAGGGGTCTCGAACCCCCAACCTCCGGAGCCACAGTCCGGCGCTCTAACCTATTGAGCTACAGCCACCACGACTCCGTAACATACCAGAGCACTTGAACTTAGCGGCCCTGCGACAACCGGTCAACGGGGACACTCCCAATGGCTCTAAACCCTATTTGGCCTTCCCCTGATTCGCCACTGCTTGCTGAGCGGCCTTCACTTTCTCCGCATCACCAAGATAATAGCTCCGGACTGGCGTGAGATCATCGTTCAATTCGTAGACCAACGGAATACCGGTCGGGATGTTGAGCCCCACGATTTCGTCATCAGAGACCCGGTCCAGGTGCTTGACCAGCGCGCGTAGGCTGTTGCCGTGGGCGGCTACTATAACCCGATCGCCTCGGCTGACCGCAGGCGCAATCTCGTCCTCCCAATACGGAAGAAACCGTACGACGGTATCCTCGAGACACTCCGCGACCGGAAGTTCACCGGCCGCAAGCAGATGGTAGCGGGGATCCATGCCCGAAAATCGATCGTCTGACCTCTCCACAGCTGGCGGCCGCACACTATAACTGCGCCGCCACTGCTTGACCTGGGCTTCGCCATGTTGCTCGGCCGTCTCCGCCTTGTTCAGCCCCTGTAACGCGCCATAGTACCGCTCATTTAACCGCCAGTGCCGATGCACCGGGATCCACATTAGGTCCATCTCGTCCAGTACAATCCACAGGGTCCGGATCGCGCGCTTCAAGACCGAAGTAAACGCCACGTCGAACGAGTAGCCCTCCTCCAACAACGTTCTGCCCGCCTCGTGGGCCTCCTCGATTCCCTTCTCCGAAAGATCGACGTCAGTCCAGCCGGTGAACCGATTCTCCTTGTTCCATGTGCTCTCGCCGTGACGCAGCAACACCAATGTTTTCATTTCAAGGCCATCTTGCTCGCTCACTATGCAATTGAGTTCAACTTGAAACCACAGCCGCCTTAGCTTACCGACCCCGATTCCGTGAAGCAAGAACCGTGTTGCAACCATCGAGGGTTCCACAACATCTAAGACAGTAATCGGAAACCAGATAGCGCATGGTTCCGTAATGCTTCAAAACTAAGGAAAAGAGACAAACGCGCATCCGTCGGGAGGGGACCGGTGCACTCAGGAATAGAACGCTCAAAATCCACGTCCCACCATAGATTTGCCGCTACCGCGGGCTTGGTACTCATGGCGGCTTCCGTAGTCGCGGGCAACGCAGACGCTCAGCAGAACGCCGTTCGGGCGACTGAGGTCCTGCCGCCCGCAATTGCCGTCGCTGTCCGGGCCCGACCTGACCCGCCACGGCTCGATGGCAAGTTGGACGACCCGGCCTGGGCCGACGCACCGGCGATGGGCGGATTCACTCAGCGCGATCCCAACGAGGGCAAGCCCGCCACCGAGCGGACCGAAGTCAAAGTTCTGTATACCGACGCCGCCATCTATGTGGGAATCCGTGCGTACGATTCCAAACCGGAATTGATCACCGCCCAGCTAACACGACGCGGCGAGCACTCTCCCTCCGACTGGGTCGGCGTGGCAATCGACTCGTACTTCGACCGCCGCACGGGCTTCCAATTCATGGTGAATCCGGCAGGTGTCAAGCGCGACATCTACCTTTTCGACGACAACAACAGGGATGAATGATGGGATGCCGTCTGGGACGTGGCAACAAGCCGAGACGATGAAGGCTGGACAGCTGAGTTCCGCATCCCGTTCAGCCAGATTCGGTTCTCGAACGGAAGCAAGCATAAATTCGGCTTCAACGTGTACCGGACCATCAACCGGCTCAACGAAGAGCAGCAGTGGAAGCTGCAACCAAAAGAGCAGTCGGGAGTCGTATCACAGTTCGGCGAGCTGGTGGGAATAGAGGGCATAAAGCCGCCACGCCTCACCGACCTTGTCGCTACAACTGTACATGGAGCCGTTCATATCGTCCGGCGAGCATAGCGGATTCAAGAGAGTCACCGATCCACGGAGCAACAACTTCGCAGGTCGGTTCGAGACATTCGGATCCAATCAGTTATCGAGTGACACCCTGGGCAACCTAGCGGTCGATCTGGACCAAGACGGCACTACCGATATCGGACTGGGCAATCCGGACTTCACGTTCGTTTCGTTCCGCTCTAACGTCGTGCTGCGGTGGGAATATGTTTTGGGTTCTACGGTATTCTTCGTCTGGCAGCACGGAAGGTCGAATTCGAACGGCAATGGACAGTTCGCGCTCGGGTCCAGCCTTGGCGACCTGTTCTCATCGCCGAGCACCAATACCTTCGTAGTGAAGATGAACTACTGGTTGAGTCCCTAGCCGGTTACTGACACATGTTCAGATAGTTCGAGAAAAGACCCGGACGATGGTCCGGGGTTCTTTGTTTGGCGGCTCGGGACAGCCATCACTAGTTGCCTGTAGTCAAAGTTTCGTCGGATGCGCAGCATGGCGGCGGTGTCCCGGAGCGCGCGTTGGTGAGCGGTAGGCCCACTTGGGATGCCCGATCTCTGCGTGCAAACCACAGCGCGCAGAGGGACAACTGCCGCCATGCGAAGCGATCAGTGGTCTGTTAACGCTAACGAGATACGTTTCACAAGTTCACAACTCACGGGGCTGGCATAGATTCCCTACCACCATGGATGCCATAGCAAGCTTCGTCGAGCATGCGGGACCTTGGACCTACGTCCTAGCGCCACTGTTCATGGTGACGGTGGCGATACTACCTATTCCTGCTGAAGTACCCGCGATGGTGAACGGCATGGTGTTTGGGGCCGTGCTAGGGATTTCCATAACGTGGGGCGGAGCGGTTGTGGGAGCAGTCGTGAGTTTTGAATTATCGCGGCGCTTCGGCCGGCCCTGGAGCACGCGACTGCTTTCCCCGACAGCTCTAGCCAAGGCAGATCGCTTGGTGTTGTCGGCGAGTTGGCCCGGGCTTCTGTTCTTACGTCTGGTCCCGGCTGTAGCCTTCACGGCCGTCAACTGGGCAGCAGGACTCACCCCCATCCGGCGCTGGACGTTCTTCTGGACAACTGCAGTCGGGATCTTTCCCGGTGCTGTTCTCTTCACACTGTCCGGAATGGGTTTCGCGACCTTCTACCGGCGCAATCCCGGGGCGACAGCCCTGGTAGTGGGACTCATGCTACTGGTGGCTTGGCTCACGATTCGCCGATTCCGCCAGCAGCGAGCCGAGAATACTCCCTAGCAAAAAACCCCGGATTGGAGACCGGGGTTATTCAATCCGGCCTCAATGCCCGCTCATGTCCATTCCGGCACGGTGTTCGTGTCCGCCGCCGTGCTCGTGATCGCTGCCCCCTGCCTCTCGCGCAAGCTCAGCCTCGGTTAGGGCTCGTATCGTCTGGAGCTGTGCCTCTCCTGCGAAACCAATCCAGCGCTCGATTTCACGCCCTTCACGATCCACCAGGATCGTGGTTGGTAGCCCGATATAGTGGTACTTGCTGCGCAATCTGCCACCACCGAGCAACACCGGGAAATCGAACCCGAATTCGTCGATGAACTCCTGCGCCTCAGACTTGGCAACATCCTCGTTGAACGTGAGGAATTTGAAATCAGGGTTTTCGATGCTCTTCTGGAGCGAATCCAGAGCGGGCATTTCGGCACGGCACGGCCCGCACCAGCTGGCCCACAGGTTGATTAGCACGACTTTTCCCGCCACGTCGGTTGAGGTCAGTCTATCACCTTTCAACGTGGGTAGATCGAAGGCCCTAAGGGCCTCTCTTTCTCGTGGCGCCACCCCGGTAATGAGCCTGAACGGGTCGAGCTTATAGATGCGTCCTGCTTGGTCGACCGATATCGTAGCGTCCGACTCCACCAGCACCGAACGAACCAGTGTCCCTGTTTCGGGATCGAAACCGTCGAGCCTGGCCGTGTCAGTGGTGAGGCCAGGGATGCTCAGCACGTACAGTAATCCGTCCGGACCTCGGGCCATGCCGAGATTCACGGGAGCGTAGTCGATGTATGGTGCACCGTCATCTTCCACCACGAATCGGGGTTCGTCCACGGCCTGCTCGAGTCCGCGGTGCGCTATCCAGAGCGTATCGCCGCTCCGATTCAGTGCGACTACCTCATCCCGGATGAACGGGGCATAGAATAGGGTGGTGTCCTCGACCACGAGGTGACCGGCATTCGCGAGATCGGCCAGCAAGACGTGCTCGGGTACCTGTATGCCATTCAGTAGGTCGCCGGTGCTGCCGTCCAGATTCAGCCGCGCCAAGAGCGGCTCATTAACATTCGCGAACCGGTAGGTCCAGTTCTGGTTAGATCTCACCGCCCACACGTCAGTTCCAGTTGGGCTCGAATAGATCTGGGCGAACGCGAACGGAGCGTCGACCGTTTGGACGATGCGGCCATTGGAAGCGATCCGCTCGACACCTCCTGATGCATCGGCTATCCAAAAACCATTTCCAGTGTCAGCTGCGACACCGATCGGAACTCGACCCTCCAGTTCCGTCCTGACCCGATGAACGCGTAGCTCGTCGTCGAACCGTATCACTCCGCCGCCGCCGTCCACCACTACACTGCCCCCGTCTGCCAGCGGCTGTGCGGCCACTCCACGGAACCAAAGTAGTCGCGACAACTCTGTCGGCGGGATTGTATCGAGGATAGGCCACTCTGTGGGCTCACCCACGTCAAGGTGCCTAATTCCGGCATCCAGACGTACAACAGCCGGCTGAGCGTGTGGATTGGACTCCGCGATCGGCCCGCGGCCGGGGTCGCCGGAACCCGCCAGTCGGCCAACCGCCACTGCGCCGACGACGAGCAGGAGCGCGCCGGCCGTTACGAGTACGGGCCGGGGAAGCATTCCCCGGCCCGCCTCACTTCGAGATGATGATTGGGTCAAGCCTTCTTGATCTCCGTGATCACCACCGCATTCGCCCCACCAGCATCGTAGACCATCCCTCTGATGCGAACCTTCTGCTCGGCGAAAGGCTTGAGCTGCGCGTTCGAGCCGTCACCAGGCATTGCATCGGTGATCGGCATGTACAGCTTGCCGTCGCTGCCAAGGATGGCCAACGGGATACCCTTGTCGGCACACACTTGTGCACACATCCGATGGCCGTCACCGGTCAGGTTATGCCGGAACTTGCACGACACATCAATGACCGTACCAGTGATAGTGGCTTTATGGCCCTCGGGCGCCTTGGGCATTTTCATCATGTCCTGTGCCTGAGCCATTGACGGCAGTGCTAGCAACGCAGCTGCACCAACGCCCATGAGTGTACGCTTCAACATACTTTTTCCTCCGGAGTGAAAAAAAGTGAACCCGGTGCCAGCGCGCGAAGGCACCGAGCGACGCCGCAGGTTCACGGCGATGTGAGATGAATAACAACCCTCAACCAACCAGGGTTCCCGCCACCACGAGATCTGCTACGGGCCTCCGCTGTAAGCGCTCCTGAACCACCTGCGAGGACGATTATCCAACTCCCTCCAACACTTCGGGGCAATGGGTCTAAATCAATGGCAATAAACAGCTTAGCTAGACTTCTCCTGAGAATGCCGCAGCCCAGTCTCAAGCAGGTGCGTCGCAGCCAAACCGCCTCAGCCGATCACGTGACCGATGGTTCTAAGACCCGCGTTCAGGAACTCGACCAAGTCGATCAACGTTTCAAAATGATAGGTCCGACATTTTCCCTTCCGTCCAGTACCAGCAAACCCATACTCCGGTGCCGGAGACCGATGGACTGGACAGGTCGCGGATTATGTGCGTAATGTAGGTGCGGTCACTTTATCATACGAGAGTGCCATGCGATACCCCAGCCGTTATGACTTTGCCGTGAAAAGCACTCTTACCCTGCTCGCCACGCTCATTCTTACGAGCCCGGCAGCCGCTCAGTGGACGCAGGGAGCAGCCGGGCGTGTCTGGGTAAAAGCTGCGTTCCTCCGCCAAAAAACCGATAAGCGGTTCGATGAACTGGGCGACGACAAACCCTACTTTCCAGATGCCACATCGGACGCGCGCGCCGTATTCATCGACGTCATTACCGGTCTGCACAAGAATGTCGACCTGTGGGTGCAAGCATCCTTCTTCGACCTCCGGTTCAGCGAAAAAGGGGTCATGGGCTTTAACGGTGACACGCTCAAGTCGGGCGTGCAGATCGGAGATATTCGCTGGTGGCTACGATGGAAGCTGACCGATCTGGGCGGCAGCACACCGATAGCAATCAGAGTGGGGGCCAAGGCCCCAATCGGGACCTCTCCGCTGGACGCCCGCACCGTCCCGGCGGGAGAGGGTCAGTGGGATTTCGAGGGATGGGGCGAGATCGGGCACTCTTTCTGGCCCTTGCCGCTCTACTCGATCGCTTGGGTGGGCTACCGGGCCCGACTTAAAAACACGAACAAACTAAAAGACCCCAGCGGTGAGTACGCATTTCTGACCGAAGTCGGGGTCAACCCCACGAGCAAGACCTTGCTCAAGGTTACGGCTGACGGATTATTTGGTCGCGCATGGACCGTAGAGGGCCTGAGGGTACCGACTGCCACGCGCCGGCTGCTTTCCTTGCAACTCGCTGGCTCCGCCAACGTCGTAAGAGATCTTTGGGCGGAAGTTGGTGTGAAGTTCTCCATCTCTGGCAGAAATTTCCCAAATGGGGCTCAGTTGGTGACGAGCCTGAGTTCAAAACTTCCGTTTGCACGTTAGCTCCTAACGGCTTTCAGCACCTCGTCTGCCAGCATTTCGACAAGCAACGGATCGTTGTTTGGCATCGCAGTGCGATCCAGACAAACACCTAACCGCTCAGCGTTGACCTTTGCCTCCACATCCAGATCGTACATGATCTCGAGGTGATCCATGACAAACCCTATGGGTGCCACCAGAAAATCTCTGCAACCCATCGAAGACCTCCCTCTCAAGACTTCGTCAAGGCTGGGACCCAGCCAATCCCCACCGCTCTTTCCCGCACTCTGATAAGCGATCGTCCAATGCCCCAACCCGCACCGATCTGCGATCTGCCCGGCAGCGCCCTCGAACTGAGTTGCATAGCGGTCGTCCAGTCTAGTTGCCCCAATCGGCAGACTGTGGTTGGTGAATACCACTAGCGGCTCACCTTTCGTTTCTCGAGCGCCCTCCGCTACCAATCTCTGCCACAACTGCGTGAACAACGGATTAAGGTGCCACTGTCCGACGAACTGCCAATGCAGGGACGACGAAAGAGCCGCGGTAGCGTCCGTGACCCGCCTGAAGTATCCCTCGGTGCTCAAGGTGGAACTGAATGGGGCAAGGGCTACTCCGACTGCGCGCCGCAGCCCACTGTGGTTCATCTCGTGGACTGCCTCTTCGATATAAGGCGGTGAATGCTTCATGGCGGTCCGCACAACGAACTCTCCGGGCGCACGAATATTCATTGCGTCCTGCAATGAACTTGCAATGCCGGCCGTGATATCGCGGAGAGGTGAGTGCCCGATTGCGACCAAGCGCCTTCGTAAATCGTCGACGTCATCATCAGTCGGTTCCACACCCCTATAAGAACCGAGTATGTGACTTAGGAAGCTGCGCACATCCACTTCCTCCGTGGTCGTCGACGTGCCATATGCCATCAAGAGCACACCGACACTCGGACAATTCACAATACGACCCCTTTGTTGACGACTATCGTTCTTCAGTCAATCTCAATAATATGCTTCATGACCCAATCGATCTACGACGCCCCACCACCACCAACCGTTCCGCTGACGGCACTGGATCAGCTCTGGCTCCAGGTCGCCGGTACGGTCTGCAATCTCCGGTGTCGGCACTGCTTCATAAGCTGTTCACCAAACAATCACTCGTTCTGGTTCATGGATCGGGCAACCGTACGACTGGCGCTGGACGAGTCGATTTCACTCGGAGTCAAGGAATACTACTTCACGGGTGGCGAACCATTCATGAACCGCGAGATAGTTGAGATACTGGGCGACGCGTTGAAGTTAGGCCCAACCACGGTTCTGACCAATGCTACGCTGTTAAGTAACAGAAAGGTCGACGCCCTGGCTTCTGTGGCAGAGCAATCACTTTATTCCTTGGAGTTCCGCGTCAGCATAGACGGAGTCTCACCGCAAACCAACGATGCGATTCGAGGAGCCGGCACCTTCACTCGAGCACTCGTGGGTGTGGAACGTCTGGTAGCGGCTGGGTTCCTTCCTATCATAACGGCGATGCAGAGCTGGCCCGACGATCAACATGATCAGATCCTGGAAGATTTCCGCCAACTGTTGTCCGGCATCGGCTACCGTAAGGCTAGAGTCAAGATCCTACCACCTTTGCACATGGGCGAGGAAGCATCCCGGTCGCGCGAGTACTCGGATTGTGAACGAATCTCGCCTGAGATGATGGTGGGTTACGATATCGACCAGCTACTGTGCACTCGGGCCAGGCTGGTCACGGCACGAGGAGTTTATGCATGCCCGATCCTTGTGGACTACCCCAGCGCCCGGCTTGGGGATAGTCTGCAAGAGACGGCTGAAAAGCGCACGCCTCTGGGTGAGCAGGCCTGTTTCACCTGCTACATGAACGGCGCGATCTGCTCCAACGTCAGCATCGGTAGTAGGAACGCCACGTGAACCAGCCTCCCGACTCAAGTTTCACGCGAATAGCGGCGCTCGGTGGTGTGTACTCTAATCACATCGCCCTAGAGACCGCCGTTCGCGACGCTCGTGAGCGTGGCGCCGAGCAGATTTTTTGCCTTGGTGATCTCGGTGCCTTTGGACCCTCACCTGACAAGGTGTTTCCAATACTCGAGCAGTACGATGTCAAAGTCATGCGCGGTAACTATGATGACTCCCTTGCACGCGGCCTCGCTGATTGTCAATGTGGATACACCGACCCACGCGACAACTACTTCGCAGCGCTTTCGTACGACTACACATTCGCCCACACTTCAACTGCGCACCGGGCGTGGCTTGCCGAGCTACCGAACGACTTTCGGTTTCGGTTGGGTGGCCTGGATGTTCTGTGCTGTCACGGCAGTCCCCGCCAGATGAACGAGTTTCTGTGGGAATCCGCTACCCCGACCCATTTCCTACGGAAGTTAGCCCAAGATTTCCGTTGTGACGTACTGCTGGGCACACATACGGGGGTCCACTGGCAGCGCCGGCTCGGTCCTCAATCTTGGTATGTCAACGTCGGCGCTGTCGGCCGGCCCGCTAACGACGGTCTGTCCAAGGTATGGTACACCATGCTCGACGCAACAGACTGCGAGATTCGCGTCGAGTTCGTACAGCTACGCTACGACTACGAGCTGCTGGCAAACGAAATGCGTGACGAGAACCTACCGGATGAGTTCATCGAGACGATAAGAACCGGTTGGTGGACAACCTGCTTAGAGGTTTTGCCGGCAAAGGAGCGGTCGCGCGGAAGGTTCTAGCGCTTCTACTCGGGCGGCGCAGCGGTCCCCAGATAGATAGCCCCTAGCGCCATGCCGGCCCCAGCGAGTTCGAGCGGCACCGTGGTACGGCCGAACAGGACGACATCCCAAACGAACGCCAACGAAGGCTGAAGAAGCAAGATTAGCCCAACGCGCGACGCCTGCACACGGGGCAGTGCCCTTGAAATCAACACCCAACCGATCACGTGCGACACGATGGCGTACGAGATGAGCCAGAACCAGGTGTCTGCATCGACAACTCGAAGACTCTCGCCCCTCAGCTGCACAACCACCGGTAGGAACATCGCTGCAACGAGCGACAACATTGCCAGTGTAACGGTAGGATCAGGCGCTTCAGGGCCCGACTGTACTTTCCTCAATATTATGAGAAAGCCGCCGTACGTCGCCGCGGTGAGCAGGCCAAGACCGACGCCGAGTTTGTAGTCCGCCCGGACCGCAGTCCACTCGAGTCCGAAAATCAGGAACAGTCCGACTAACGCCAATGGAATCGCCACGGCGAGTCGCGGCGTCAGGCGCTCGCGTAAGACAAGAACACCGTAGCCTGCCAGGACAAACACCTGGAAATTCCCCATGATCGTGGCCAACCCGGGACCTATCAACTCTATGCTGCGATGCCAAAGAATCAGATCTGCTGCGAGCAACAACCCGCAGAGTCCAGCTAGTCCCAGTGCCCGTGACCCGATCCGGATTCGCGTTCTGCCGATCACGACTAGGCCCGAGAGAATGATCCCGCCGATGAACACACGGTAGAACGCAATGGCCGAGGGTCCTATCCCGGCCAGCTTCACAAACACCGGCGAGAAGCTGATCAGTATAGCGCCGGAGGCGAGTTGCAGTACGGGCATCCATCGGCGTTTTGCCACTAAGGTGGACCTCCGGCGTAAACGGACCTAGAATCCCAAGCACGGCACATAAGATACGTGATCGCTCGATATCGATAGTTGGCCACAACCTAACTCTGAGATCGTCATGACCCGACTTAACCGACTTGCTACCGCTGCAGGGATTCTCTCGCTGGGCTTCTTATCAACGAGCTGTGAGAATAACCAAGTGAACGTCCAAGACAAGATCGATCAATACGCTACGGTGCGACTCACCCTCGATACGTCCGGCCTAACAGTGTCGGAACGGCAGATGATTCCGCTTCTGATCGAGGCTGCCCAGCATATGGATCCGATCTTCTGGCAACAGACCTACGGTAACAAGGATTCACTACTTGCAAGCATCGATTCACCGACAGAACGACAGTACGTGGCTATCAACATCGGACCGTGGGATAGACTGAATAACGAAAAGCCGTTCGTGGATGGAGTCGGTGAAAAGCCCGCCGGCGCCAATCTGTATCCTGCCGATCTGACCAAACAGGAATTCGAGCAAGCGGAAGCCGCCTCTACCGCAAGCTCGGAACAGCTACGTAGCCTATATACTCTGGTACGTCGAGGTCCCGACGGTTCACTCACGACGATACCATACCATGAGGCGTTCGCAGATCACGTGAAGAAAGCCTCGGACAAGCTCCGAGAAGCGTCAGCGATTGCTGAAGATCCGGGCCTGAGGCACTACTTATCCCTCCGTGCAGATGCACTGCTTGACGATGAATATCGAGCCAGCGACTTGGCGTGGATGTCGATGAAGGACAACACCCTCGACATCATCATCGGGCCGATTGAAACGTATGAAGATCAACTCTTTGGCTATAAGGCAGCGTACGAGGCATATGTGCTCATTAAAGACAAAACGTGGAGCGATCGCTTGTCGCGCTTTACGGCACTACTCCCCGCATTGCAGCGCGGGCTACCTGTGACACCTGCCTATAAACAGGAGATGCCCGGATCCCAGTCAGACCTCAACGCATATGATGTGGTCTACTATGCGGGTGAGGCCAACACGGGCGCAAAGACAATCGCGATCAATCTTCCCAACGACGAGACCGTACAACTCGAGAAGGGTACGCGCAGGCTACAGCTCAAGAACACCATGCGAGCAAAGTTCGACAACATTCTAATACCGCTTGCGAACGAATTGATCGCTGCCGACCAGGAGCAGCACATCACATTCGACGCTTTCTTCGCAAACACCATGTTTCACGAGGTAGCTCACGGACTCGGCATCAAGAACACGGTTGACGGGAAGGGTACGGTAAGAGAGGCCCTCAAAGAACACGCTTCCGCGATGGAAGAAGGTAAGGCCGACATCCTGGGGCTCTACATGATAACGAAACTGTTCGAGGATGGAGAGTTGACCGACGGCGATGTACGCGACAACTACGTCACATTCATGGCAAGTGTGTTCCGGTCGGTAAGATTCGGGGCATCTGACGCCCACGGTAAGGCAAACATGGTCCGTTTCAATTTCTTTGAAGAACTGGGCGCATTTACACGCGATGAAGCGTCCGGACGTTACAGCGTAGATTTTGAAAAGATGAAGCAAGCAATGGTTCAGCTATCAGGTCTGATTCTCACTATTCAGGGTGAAGGAGACTACGAAGCTGCATCCAAGTTGTTCGATGAGAAAGGAATAGTCGGTCCGGTTCTTCAATCCGATCTCGATCGGCTCGCCGAATTGGGCGTTCCTGTAGACATCGTGTTTCAGCAGGGCGATGCATCCTAGGTGGGTAGCGGTAACGCATGCGTTACCGCTACCTCCACGCGGGCATCGTTGAAGCATGCCCCGCCGCCGACGTCATTGACATGTGGAGGGCAGAGCGCGGTCGACGTCAGCCCGTTACGTGACGACTTGCGCCACGCGCCCTTGGGCATCGATACGACACCGGGACGAATTCGGTCGGTTACGCGCGATGTACAGATCACCTCCCCCAATTCGTTGAAAACGCGAACGGCATCACCAGTCACAATTCCACGGATTGCCGCATCGTCCGGATGAAGCAGCACAACCAACTCATCGAGATTGAACTCGCCTAACGTGCTGGTAATCATCTTTGAGCTGGCTGGACTAACCAGTCTCAGGGGAAAGCCTGGGGAAGCGGTATCATCATACCTGAACGGAGCAGCACCAAGCTGCTGGGGACAAAGATCAATTTTGCCATCTAGCGTCCGCGGTAAGAAATTCTGATGTTGCTCATGCCGTTGCGATCCACCCCGCGCGATCACCCTAGAATCGATCGCTAGTCCATTCAACGACATGGCAGCAGCGACTTGCTCCAACGCCATTTCAGATGTCCATGAAAACGCTTTGTCGGTGAATTCCATGGCTCGTCCAAGCTCCGCGAAGACTTCCACATTGGACCTAGCTTCCCCTCGCGGCTCCATAACCGGTCTCACTCCACCTACTGTGTAGCTGCCGTAGGAGACCCGCAGGTCCCAGTGCTCGAGAAACGTCGTGGCGGGTAGCAGTATATCACCATAGGCAGCCGTGTCTGTCATCACTTGGTCAAAAACCACCGTAAACAGATCTTCGTCCGATAATTCCCGCAGCACCGATCTCTGATCGGGCACTGTAACGGCGGGATTGCAGTTGTAAACGAAAAGAGCTTTCACCGGAGGATCTACCGTCTCCCTCAGCACTGCTGCCAACCGAGTTTGGTTGAACCGCCGAGTCTGCCAATCCGACGTGTCGAACAGCCGCGCCCGATCGAAAGTGGCGTGGCCGCTATTGCTCAGAGTATATCCACCGCCCCGAACTCCGAACTTGCCCAGCAGAGCCGGCATTGCCAGAATTGCCGCAATGGCGCGCCCGCCGTTTCGATTCCGCTCGAGCCCCCACCCACAGCGAATAACGGCCGGAGACCGCTCGGCGTAGGCATCGGCCAGAACGACAATGTCATGCTCGGAGACTCCAGCCTCCGCTGCAGCTCTATCTAGTGGCCACTCTTGGGCCGCGGCCAGGATCGGATCAACTGAACGAACGTTACCGTCCAAGAATTCACTGTCTAATTGATCCGTATCGATCCAACGCTTTATCAACCCCAAGGCCAACGGCAGATCCGCACCGGGCCTGACCGGTAGATGGACATCGATCTCCCGGTCCGAAAAGTTCCGGATCGGATCGATTGCGGCTATGAAAGCCCCTCGCTGCTTTGCCTGTTTGAGAAACGGCACCAGGTGGATATTGGACGCTTTCGGATTAGCTCCCCAAACCACTATGCAGCCGGCGCGCTGATAGTCCTCGATCGCCACTCCCGGCATCTTCCCATACATCCCCTCGGTAACAGCGCCCGACGTGGCTGCACACAGAGTCTTAGCGATCCGCGACGCGCCCAGTCTTGCGAAGTACAGGTCGTCAATCAAACCATCCGTAAGGAATCCGTTAGAGCCGCCATAGTGATAGGGGAGGATCGCTTCTCCCCCCCATTTCGAGATAATCTCGCCGAACCGCTGAGTGATTTCTTCTACTGCCTCACTCCAGGAGATCCTCTCAAAACTCCCGTCTCCCTTCTTTCCGGTTCGCCGCATGGGATGGAGCAGGCGGTCTGCATGCGAGACTCGACGCCCGAACCGCGAAACCTTGCTGCAGATAAACCCGGATGTCAGTGGGTGGTCGTTACTACCCTCGATTGAAAAATCCCCATCATCCCCAATCGACACTTCGAGAGCACAGCTGTCCGGACAATCCAGGGGACACGTGGTGTGGAGGATTCGATCACTCATGTCCTGGCGAATCTACAGTACTGACGGATCTCAGATAAGTGTGGGGTCTAAATAGACGAAACCCGACCGACTCAGAAGCCGGGCGGGTTTCATAGTAGCCATACCGGCCTGAACTAGGGGACCCTTACCCGGACGTTTCTTGTGCTCCTTCTGACATCCCTCCGGATCTGATCGCGTAATCGCCGGACCTGCGCGCGCAACCGCGCTTTCTGAGACCCGAGACAGTCGACTGATAGGGCGACGCTTGGAGCTACAACCGATTCATCTACCGAAGCGTCTACCTCTACCCCCAATGCCTCCGACACTTCCACCACCGAGGCCATAGCTGCGCTGACCGAGGTCTCGACGTTGGTGCTCAACTCGTCGCTACAATCGGAAGACCAACGCTCCACGTACAGCGGTGAGGATAGATCTGAGCCTTCAAACAACACCGAGCCAAACGGCGTAAGATGCGAAACGTCGGACTCGCACTGTAACACTCGCTTCCAACCTTCAGTTGGAAAAACGTCCTGCATCGCCTCGGGATCGAATGCAAAGTTGCACCCGCTGACGCGCGCTAGATGGCGGTCATCCACGTGCGCGATCAATTGAACGCTGTCCACTTCACCGACCCGCTCTCGCAACACGACGATCCGGTCGAGCTTGCCGATCTTCGCGCCATCCAGATACATGGTGGAGATGATGGGGAACCCGGACACCCGCAACTCTACGGGATCCGCGGTATGCTCGAGGCTCTCACTCCAGCGCTCGATTTCCCTGACCATGGTCGAGCCCTTCCGAACACCCCAGGCGACCCCAACTCCCAACACAAGGATGAGGGGGGCGCCGATCGAAACAAACAGCCTTCTGACAGGCCTCATAACTCACTCTCCCATATCTGTATGTCTATCTACCTACTAGGGCTTTACGTCGAAGCCGACACGAGGGTTTCACTCTTCATTCGAGGTACCGATTGCTCCCAGCACCAAGGACCCGGCCAACAAAACCCCTAAATGGCACCAGGCAAACGATTTAGACCAGAGAAAAGGCGCGTGCGTGCCACGACTCCTTGGCGGGCAACTCCCACCGTCCCGTCCTGAGTTCACTCACAGACTGAATCGTATTGTCGAAAACCACGGTATCAAGGTCCACCGTACCCGCTTGCATCGATTCGGAGAACTCGTCACGAGTTACTCTGCGAATGCCGCTATCGTCCCGATAGAAGACAGGGCTGTTGGCCAGGAGATCGACGCCCAGTTTCGAGCCGAGCGCCCTGAGACGCCCCACCAGCGCGTCGATCGAGCAACCGGACGGTCCCGTGTCACTTTGGTCCACCGCCACAAACAGGAATTGGTGATATCGCCACTCCCAGCTCGACGTTAGCAATGCGCCATGGGCCGCCCAGTCGGTAAGAAACAACTCGACCGATTCTTTCAGTTCTCGCTCCTCACCCACATCCAGTGAACGTGAGCACCCGAAGGCCCAAAGCCTGGCGCTCTCGGGTAGTTGATCAAACGGAACCATCGGCATGATTGAGCCCATCCTTTCGTCTTGCAAAGATAGCCACGCGGACTTGGGGCCGCACCAGAGGTCACGCTCACTTGACACCGCTGCGCAAGGCCAGCTACGCTAGCTTTGTCAGTCTAGGAGGGATTGGATGGCGCCACGGCTAATATTCCTCACGGGAAGCCGAGCAGGAACGGTTTTCGACCTGACCGGAGAAGACATAACGCTCGGTCGAGACCCACAGTGTACCATAACCTTCGCACCTCACGAGGTGCTGGTGTCGTCTAGGCATGCAACGCTGCTCTGTCGGGACGGCAGTCATGTCCTGCGCGATAGCGATAGCCGCAACGGCACGTTCGTAAATGCCGAGCGGATTGAGCAGCGCATCCTGAGAGAGGGTGACCTCCTACAATTCGGAGCAGGCGGCCCCGGTGCGAGATTCGTACTCCATGCCCAAGACGGAGTGATGCCGACCCTCGACCCTAGCGAAACGGCCCGTGCATCCGAACTACTCGCGCTTACGCGACCCGACTCGGATGCGAAGTCAAGACTTGGCGCGCACCCAACCCGGACTACCCGCGAACTGCTTGCGGTAGCCGTGCGGCGAGTACGCCACACTCGGCGGCTCCTCTTGGTCATATCATTATTCGGACTTGTCGGGATCGTGGGGGTGGGAATCTGGCAGGAGCGGAGCAAGGCCGCTCTCGAGCGCACGTTAGCCGAACTTTCGAGCACGCTGGGCACCGAACTGACTTCACGAACTGCACTTGAACAAGATCTCGCAACAGTCCTTTCACGCTACGATTCCCTGCGAGACGCAGTAGAGGCCAGTCAGCAGAAGCTAGCCGAAGATCCACGTATCGATCCGAACAAGATCCGAGACTACAGCCGGGGCGTGGCGCTGGTAGTTTTCTCGTACGGATACGTTGAGAGGGGAGGCACCGAGCTTCTGCGTTACTCCATCGACTCAAGGGGTAACCCGATTGTCTCGCCCAGTGGAAGAGGCCCGCCAACCCCGCAAGTAGGTTTCGGCGGGTCTGGGCCGCCGGTCAAGCGCCAAGGAACGGCCACCGCGTTCCTAATCGATTCAGCCGGATATTTGCTAACCAACCGGCACGTCGCCGAGCCGTGGCGCGAGGACGAAGAACTCGCGTTCATGCAGTCGCGTGGCATTCGGGCGACCGGCCGATTCATTTCCCTGGAGGCGTTCTTCCCGCCTGGGCGACAATCATTCTCTATGGTGGTGGACTCCTCATCGGACCAGGCTGACATTGCGGTCATGCACATTCTGGGGTCGAGAGTTGACGCTCCACCGCTCCCGCTGGCACCCGCCACCCAAGGTCCACGCCCCGGTGACCCCTTGGTGTTCATCGGTTATCCCACCGGTGTTCACAACCTGCTGTTCCGAGTCGACGACGATGAGCGCGCCGAGATCCTACGCAAGGCTGGCGAGGACAGTCGGGAGCTTGCCGTGGAACTGGCGCGTAGAGGGTTGATCCAGCCACTCATTCTCAATGGCAGCGTCAGCGACGCCACAGGCACAGAGGTCATTCACACTGCGGCGACCACCGTGGGGGGAAGCGGGGGTCCACTCATCGATCTGCGCCAGCGCGTGGTTGCGGTTCACTACGCCAGCGTGAATTCGCCTTCACCCGGCGATCCGTTCCGAACTCAGCGCGGCGTCCCCATCCGGTACGGTTGGTCCATCCTGCCAATCAGAGTGCGTCGAAACCTAGCCCCCTAGGTTGAGACAAGTGGCAGCGCCGCTCGATGAGCCGAGAACCAGTAGCCTTGAACGGCAGATCCTCCTGGCGGATGCCGATGCCTTCTTCGTAGCGGTCGCTCGGCTAGCAGACCCCGAAGTTGCGGGCCGCAAGCCCTTGCTGGTTGTGGGCGGTGCAGCCACTCGCCGGGGCGTAGTCACTTCGGCGTCCTACGAAACCAGGCGGTTTGGAGTCCGCTCCGGTATGCCGATGGCCCAAGCGTTACGCCTCTGTCCCCAGGCGACACGAGTCCCAGTAGCGGGCGAGCTATGCCGCCGCAAGAGCCACGAAATCAAACAAGTGCTGTCGCAGTTCACTCCGATCGTAGAGCCCGCGAGCATCGACGAGTTCTACCTCGACATGACAGGAACGGCACAGCTATATGACGGGGAGTCCCTGGCAGCGATCGCGGCCACAATTCGCCAGGCTGTCTCCGATCGAACTGGGCTCAAAATCTCGATCGGAGGCGGCACGTCACGCCTGATCGCCAAGCTGGCGGCTAAGCGCGCCAAACCGCACAACGATCACGCAGCGGGCGTTTTCATCGTTCAGCCAGGCAAAGAGACACAATTCCTTTCCCAACTCAACCTCGCCGATATCCCTGGAGTCGGTCCGCGTCTGCAGGCGCGCCTTGCCAAGCACGGCCTAAGCAGCGTGCAACAAGCCCTGGCGATCGACCCGGAGAGTTTGACAGCGTGGTTCGGTGAGCGAACCGGTCGATGGCTCCACTCAAGAATACGGGGAATCGATGCTGCCCCAGTTGTAAGCCACGTGGCCGCCAAGTCCTTGAGTCGGGAGGAGACGTTCGCCATCGATCTCGAATCGGACAGAGACATCGAGAGAGAAGTACTGCGCAAAGCTACGCGCATTGCCGCCGACTTGCGCGGCAAGGGATTTTTCGCCCGCACGATTTCGGTCAGATTGCGGGACGCAGATTTCACTACCAGGCAAGCAAGTAGCACATTCGACGCCCCGACGGCCTCCGACCGTCCCATCCGCAAGACCGTCCGGAAATTGCTCCGCCAACTGAGAGCGGCCCGTCGTACTGGAGTCCGCCTGATAGGCGTTTCTGCCTCTAACCTGGTCACATCTCCCAAGATCCACCTTCAACTCAGCTTGCTCTCTGAATCCTCGCCGGAACGGGACCGTGACCGTCTGATCATTGGCGCCGTGGACGACATTAACTCACGATTCGGGAGGGGCTGCATAGTTCGGGGAATCGAGACACCAACTAAGGACAGATCGTCTAAAAAAGTGGACGACTACGATTCACCGGGAACTCACTAACCCCCTGGTGTAGAACCATTTACATGTTGGCACGCATCTCGCTATATTTAGTCAGCTGTAGGCGCCGCCTTGCCGGTAGATTTGGCAGTCGCGGTGCAGCCCAAGACTCCACTGAGGAGTGCATATGCTGAGTGCTCTACTGCTTTCCCTACTGGTCCCTACCGTTGGGGCTAGCGCAAACACTGCGCCAGCTGCAACGCAAGACCCAGATCCTGCCGTGAAGATCTGGGTCAGTGATACCGATGTCCGGCTAGGCGACCGCGTCAAGACCCACGTACGCACGGAATACGATGGCTACTTGGTGGTCTTACATGCCGAGCCCGACGGTCGAGTGCGAGTGCTATTCCCGCTCGATCCGGGTGACGACAATTTCATCCGTGGTGGAAGGAAGTATGAGGTACGCGGCCGGGGCGACCGCCGCTCGTTCCAGGTTTACACAGCAGAGGGAACGGGTACTGTCTACGCGGCGTTTTCTCGCGATCCGTTCACGTTCGACGGATTGGTGCGCGGCGACCACTGGGACTACACCCTGGCGGATACGTGGGTAGTTGAAGAAGATGACGAGGCAGAACTCACCGACTTCGCGCTGCGTCTGGCGTCGGGGGCGTACTTCGATTACGACCTCGTTCAGTATGGCGTAGAACAGCGTTACGCAGTAGCCCGAGATTACAACCAACACCTAACGCTCTACGATCCGTATTACCGCTCACACAGACCCTATGGTCCGAGTTTGGGCTTGAGTGTGTTGTATGGACCCAGATATATGCGCGCGAGACGGTTCGCTCTCCTTGGCAGCCCATACTATGGCGGCCATGGTTTCGGCATTGGGATAGGAATCGGCTTTGGACACTACGACCCCTATTACTACGATCCGTTCTATTACGATCCCTTCTTCTACGATCCTTTCTATTATGGATCGGGGTTCGGATTTGGGTCAGGGTTCGGATTTGGCTCGCGTTTCGGGTTCTCTAGACCTTCGACAGTCTTCTTCGCTGGCAATCGATTGAGAGTGAACCCGCGCACACGCCCGTTCGTCAGCAGTGGCAAGTCGGGACGAAGAGTATTCACTGCCGCCAGAAGGAGTGGCAGGGTTACACCCGGATCGCGATCGGCATCTACCGCCCGCCGGAGTGCCATCGCTCGACGACACACAACCACCGGCGTGAACCGGACGAATCGAGCAGCCGGTGTGGCAGTCCGCCGCCGCAGCACGAGCGCCGGCAGGTCAGCCAGTCAGAAATTGGATGGCGCGTCAGGTAGGCGCACAACGAGCGCGTCCGGCACCCGGGCGCGTGGAACGGTGGTCGCCCCTTCATCGACATCCAAGCGTCGCGCCGCACGCTCGGCACAAGCTTCCAGACCCGACGGTGCGTCGGTGCGTCGATCCGTGCGGTCGAGAGCAACTGTTTCGTCATCTAGGTCGCCGCAAAGAAGCAGGCAGGCGGTGACGACGAGGTCTCGCTCAACCTCGCGGGCCAAGACCCCAACAGTACGACGCCGGACATCACAGTCCCGGTCCTCGGTCCAAATCAGGAGCCGGACTGCAACTAGGAGCCGTCCGAGCGTCAAGCGTTCTTCGCCATCTCGCACGAATCGGCCGAGCATCAAGCGCTCTTCGCCTCGCACGAGTCGGCCAAGTGTTAGGCGCCCTAGCGTTAAACGGTCCTCACCGTCTCGTGCACGTTCGTCCGTTCGGAGGAGAAAGCCGTAATAACGCCGTAAGAAATCTCTAACGCCACTCCAGCGGCCTGGTGAGGCATGTAGGACCGCCACAGCCCTTGGTGCTGATTTCGCACCCCTGGAACTCTTCAACGACGGCGCCTGCTTTCTCCAACCGGGAACGGGTCACGGGGTTTCCAGCAAGCATTAGGCACCGACGCGGCGCCACCGTTAGCACATTGCAGCCCATAGTTTCGAACTCCGAAGCCGGCACTTCAACGAATTCCATGCCGCGTCTAACCAGCGCCTCGCGAAAAGGCACCGGCAGCAGCGGTGAATAGACGAGCGCGAGATCGTGATCGATCGGGCTCAGCATCGACATGAGGTGAAATACGTCACCAGCGCCGCGCCAATGCGGCAGTGGCACAACGATTAGCTCATCGATGCAGTCGCTCAAGAGTTTTTCGACCTGACGAATCCCTTCGTCATTGGTGCGATAGCCGCGCCCTACTGCTAGCGTCCGCTCGCCCAACCAAACCACGTCCCCACCTTCGATTCTTCCCTCACCTTCGATCCGACCATGGACGTGCAGCCCTAGACCTTCAAATGAATCTTGCTGTGCCCGGGGCTCTGTTTTGCGCTGGGGTTTCCCCATATTGCAGAGAACGAGACCGTGCCGACAAGAGATCGTTACGTCGCGAACGTAGATGGAATCGATCCCGACTCTACCGTCGGCAGGCAGGAAACAAACGTCGATGTCGAAACCCTTTAGAGCAGCAACGAAATTGTCATACTCTCTAACGGCGTTATCAAAATCCGGCCGCTCTAGGTAGCCGAGTTCCTTCCAATGGGAATCGATTGTGGTCTCATCGATGAATGCATCCCTCGCGTGCTTAAGCAACATTTTCTTGACGGGGCCAACGTCGGATTGCCTGAGGTCACTCATGTAATCGCATCGGCATCACTAGCGACTGCCTCGGCACGTCGCCACCTGACCCATACATAGACTGGTAGGCCGAGCAACAGCAACATGAATCCCAAGTATACGGTTCTGCTGCCGGCACCCGCGATCGCCCAGAGCGAGTAAGAGAAGGCCAGAACAGCGATGACGCTCGACCCCATCAACCGTTGTCCGCTAAAGCGTGCACGTTCCTTTATGAAAATCATCAACTCCGACAGGCTCGAGAGGGCGTAGGGAACCAGCGTGTTGAGCGTAGCGAGCAGGATTATGAATTTGAACTGCTCTACCAAGCTCTTAGTAAAGTTCATGGAAATCAATACGCTCACCAGCACACTCGATATGACGATCCCCATGGCGGGTGTGCCTTTCTTAGAAATTCGGCCGAAGACTTCCGGGAAAATGCCGTCCCGCGCTGCCGCCAACGGTATCTGCCCCTGGAGCATTATCCAGCCGTTTAGAGCGCCGAAACAAGAGATAACCGCACCCGCACCCACCGCGTATGCTGCCCAACCTCCCCATACCTTTTCGGCAGCATCGGCGAACGGTGCGCTGGAGGTAGCCAGTCCGGCGGGAGGGATGATTCCCATAACAGCGATAGTCCCCAAGATGTACACCGTGGCAGCACCGAGTGTCCCCAAAATCGTAGCACGCGGAATCGTACGCTCCGGATCGACTACATCGCCGGCAGGCACCGTAGCTGACTCCAGGCCAAGGAACGCCCATAACGTCAATGCCACCGTGGCGGTGATCGCCGAGAAGTTCGAATCCTTGCTCACATTGAGGGGAGTAAAGTGATCGGCATTGAAGTACAACAACCCCAATGTCGCTACCGCCAAGAGTGGCAACACCTTTAGGATGACCGTGACAACCTGCACGAAACCGGCGTTCCGAACGCCACTGGCGTTTACCCAACTAAGCAGCCATATAGCAGAGATCGCGACCGATGCAGCGAGCACTCCGTTCTGTGTCAGGGCGGGCCAGAACACCGACAGATACGACACCATCGCCACTGCAATCGCCGCATTACTCGTCCAGATCGACGTCCAATAGCCCCAAGCAACTAGAAAGCCGGCGAAGTCTCCGAAACCGCGGCGAGTGTACACGTATGGCCCACCAGCTTTCGGAACCATACCGCTCAGACGAGCAAACACTAGCGCCAGCATGATTGCACCAAACGAAGTGATGAGCCATCCGATTATGCTGATTCCGCCGTACGCAGCCAGCGTCGCCGGCAATAAAAAAACACCGGAGCCCACCATGTTGCCCACGACGAGAGCGGTCGTCATCCACAGACCAAGACCTTGCTTGCGGATTGCCTTCACAGAAAGCTCCACCTGTCAGTGCGAATCTTGCGCAGTCCCGTTGGGAACTAGCTAGCGTCCATCAACGTTCTATCAACAGTGATTCATGAACCCGGCAATCAAACGGTATTGAACAAGGTGCATCTGATCAAAGCTGGATACAAGCACGAATGACCACACGCACCCTACTGCGACTCTTGTCCGTCTCACTAGTGACGTTAGCAGTTATTGCTTGTGGTGGCGATGGTAGTACAGACCCCACCACGCGTGATCAAAACCTCGCCAACATCACTATTCCACTGCGAATCCACCTCATTGAATCCACCACATCCGACTCGCTCAACACAACATTGACCGAAGCGGAGGTGACAATACTCATCGAAGGCGTCAATGAAGTATGGAGTCAGGCCGCGATCACCTGGTTGGTCGACACAATCTTCCGAGAATTTCCACAGAACGAAGAAATATTCGAAGCGGTCCTGGCGGGGCAACTCCAAGCTGACGCACTGACCGCGGTCGTGCCAGGAGGTAACTTGTTCTTCGGCGACTGGGACGTGTTCATGATCCGGTCGTTCGGCGGAGTGGCCGGTGGCATATATCTCCCCAGTATTCAGTCGGTGATCTTTCCGGAGCTGGATCCGACGGGGTTACGGGACCTGACGGGCTCCGGCCGACGCATACTGGCTCACGAGCTAGGACATTCACTGTCACTACAGCACGTTGCCTGTCCACCCGAGGGCAACCTGATGGCACCCGGTTGTGACGCTCCCGATCGAACGCTGTTGACCGCAGCACAAATTGCCCAGGTTAGACAACAAGCTGCGACGGGAAGACCCTGGGGCAGCTGAACAACACCGCTCCTTCATGGTCTCGAAAGCTCACCTGACAGTAGCTGCGTAGTAGCGCACCACCCCCACCAGCGCCAACATCTGCCTTGCTAATCGAGTTTCTGCCGGCTCGGTATCCATTGGCAAGACTTTTCAGACTACATTGGAAGATAGACACACTGGGAACAAGCGCGACCATGGTTAGAGCCGTTGTGAGAAAACTTAGGCAGGCCCACAACACGCTGCGTCAGACAGAACAAGTCTACATGGTACTGGTGGCTGTTCTAATCGGTCTTCTTGGGGGGCTCAGCGCGGTCGGCTTCCGCCTGCTCATCAGAACCATGAACGAAGTGTCCTGGCGGGAAGGCGAGTATACGCTGGACTATATATCCAGCTTGCCGTTTTGGTGGAAGATCGTTGCACCAGCTGTTGGGGGCCTGCTCGTCGGTCTAATCACTTATAGCTTTGCGCGAGAGGCAAAGGGGCACGGCGTCCCTGAGGTGATGGAAGCAGTAGCGCTCAAGAACGGACGCATTAGGCCCCGAGTTGTATTCGCCAAGATGTTCGCTTCGGGAATATGTATTGCCTCGGGAGGCTCGGTCGGTCGCGAGGGCCCGATCGTGCAGATTGGTTCCGCCCTTGGATCGACCATCGGACAGTGGCTTAGGATCGACGAACAGAGACTCCGAACGTTGGTCGGTTGTGGTGCGGCAGCGGGCATTGCCGGCACGTTCAATGCCCCCGTCGCCGGAGCCCTGTTCGCCGTCGAGATCATACTAGGAGATTTCGGTGTGTCACAGTTCTCGCCCATCGTAATCTCATCCGTCGCGGGCACTGTCGTGAGCCAGCATTTCCTAGGTGACTTTCCCGCGTTCCAAGTTCCGGCATATAGTCTGGTCCACGCCAACGAACTCTTCGCCTATGCGGCCATGGGCATCTTGGCGGGGATAGTGGCAATAGCGTTTGTAAGATCCTTGTACGGTTTCGAAGATCTGTTCGACAAGATCCGAATGCATCCCGCCATCAAGGGGCTGCTCGGAGGAGCGGCGGTCGGGGTGATTGGGATATGGGTACCGCACATCTTTGGCGTCGGGTACGAAGCGATCAACGAGGCCCTGAACGGCACGATCATCTGGAAATTGATGCTCCTCCTAGTAGTGCTCAAAATTCTGGCGGTTTCGATCACTATCGGCTCGGGAGGGTCTGGAGGTGTGTTCGCACCATCTCTGTTTATCGGAGCAATGTTGGGTGGTGCAGTCGGAACCGTAGTTCACACGATCTGGCCGCTATCGACCGCCGGACCAGGTGCATACGCGCTGGTTGGAATGGGTGCCGTCGTGGCGGCCGGAACTGCGGCACCGATAACTGCGATACTGATCATTTTCGAGTTGACCGGCGACTACAAGATCATGCTTCCACTCATGATCAGTTGCATCATTGCGACACTGCTGGCAACAAAGCTTCAGACCGGCTCCATCTACACCATCAAGCTGCTGCGCCGTGGCATCGACATCCGCAAGGGAAGCGCCCTCAATGTCCTGCAGCACGTAACGGTTCAAGAGCAAATGCGCAGCGATTTTGCCAGTGTCTCTGCAGGCGACGGGCTCCTACCGCTCGTAAGCAAATTTCTCGACCATCAAGGCAACACACTGTTCGTATTGGACGAAGAGAGCTGCCTACTTGGGCTCATCAGTGCCAACGAAATCAGGCCTGTTATGGCAGATGCGTCCGCGCTCGATTCTCTCGTGATCGCACAGGACGTCATGGTGGAAGGAGATTTCCCCACCCTATCACCAACCGATTCACTAGCCCAAGTGATGAAGCTCCTCGGTGGCTACCGGGGTGAGATACCGGTTATCGAGGACGAAAGAGTGGTTGGTGTCATCTGGCCCGAGGACGTCATCCAGCGTTACAACACCGAGATCTTCAAGCGCGACATGGCCCACAGCATGGCTTCCACAGTGAGCGGAGACAACAAGATTGAATCGTTACCATCAACTCAGAATACAGTCCTAGCCGAGGTGCCCGCCCCAGCTCATTTTGCCGGCAAGACCATCAGAGAATTGGATATAAGACAGCAGTTCGGCGTGAGCGTAGTGATGATCAAGCAGCCGACGGCCGACGGAAACGAACGACTCGACGTCGCCCCAGCGGCGGACTATGTTTTTGCCGCAGGCGACCTCATGTTGGTCATGGGTCCGACCGATGAACTGGAATACTTGAAACGAGGTCTGCCGCGAACCGAACGCTGAACGAGTCGCTCGGTCCGCGGCATACTGCCTGGCCCTATCTGTACTGACTTTCGAATCCAAACCCCGAACCACGACCTGAGCCATTGACGCGTTCAACACGCAGCACCTGCGTCAAGGTTTTTCCTTCGACCGTGATGCTCACCAAATAATCTCCGCTCTCTACCACCTGGCCGCCACCGCCTCTTCGACCACCAAACCGACCTCGCGACCCAGGCGTTCTGAGTAACCGGAAAATCTGTCTGACGTCGGGAGCCCCACCTGCACCCCCACCCCCACCTCCACCACGTCCACCTCTCCCTCCGCCACCGGCAGAAGACTCAGCCGGTCGCTCGACGAAATCTCGCTGGCCGCCACCTCGCCCTCCAAAACCTCGGCCACCGCCACCGAAGGATCGGAACAACGCGCGAGTGTTGCCACTTTCGATGTTCGCTCTTATGCGGTCGAGCATCTGTTTGTTCGTACCCGCCTCTGCCAGCGAGTCGAACACGACATCTATACGACGTGCAGCAATTACGCTGTCACGTTTCTGCGAGGGTGACAGTGGCTCTGCGGGCGGCCGAGCCCATTGGAAGTTCCAAGTGACTCGGTGTAAGCCGGGGCCTCCCGTTCCCTGGAGAGTCTGGACGGTGTCGCCCTTCACGTCGGTTATGACGATACTGGGGCGCGAACGGCGGCTGCCACTCGTCAGGAGATAGGCGATCTCTGCACCGTATTGTGAACTCTGCGCCTGGAAGGATTTCTGGGCAGACGAACCACCCCCCACCTGAGCCTGGCTGTATTGGTAGGCCGTCCCAGGCGTAAACAACACCACTTCCTCGGCCAGGATAGCGTCGGTCATCTGCTCCAACGGTCCGATATTTACGATCCAGACAGACCGGCCATGCGTGCCTGCTATCAGATCGTGGTCACGAGGATGGATCTTGAGATCGTGCACCGGAACGGTAGGCAGCCCGGTCATGAAACGTTGCCACGATCCTCCACTATTCGCGGACATGTATACGCCAACATCCGTTCCAACAAAGAGTAGGTTGCGATTTGCGGGATCTTCGCGAATCACGTGAATAAAGTCGGGCCCGTCGGTCGGCAGGTCGCTTGCGATTGACATGAACGACTTACCGTGGTCAGTCGTGACAAACAGATACGGCGTGAAATCGTTCTCACGATGGTTGTCGAACGAGACATAGAACGTCGCCTCGTCGAATTGCGACGGTTCGATCCGACTCACCCATGTCTTCTTGGGAACCCCGGGGAACCGGCCCGTGAGATTTTCCCAATCGCCACCGTCGTTGCGAGTCATCCACACGTTGCCGTCATCAGTGCCCGCGTAGAGAAGGCCTGGCTTGAGCGGTGATTCCGCCAACGCCACTATCGTGCTGTGCGTCTCCGCGCCCGTCACATCTCTCGTGATACCGCCCGTCGCCGAAGTGCTGACGCGAATGCGCTCGGTATCCTGTGTAGTGAGATCTGGAGAGATCGCGTACAAGTCTTCGCCACGCTTCGTCGATTTCATCACTCTGTTGCCTGCCGCATAAAACGTGGTCGGCGAGTGCGGAGACAAGAAGAACGGGGTGCTCCAGTTCCAGCGCATTACGTTCTCCGAAGAGTCGGCCGTTGCGCGGCGGCGTAGGTCGGCAATGCGACGCGCAACGGCCTTACTGGCCGGCTTGGTCGTATCGCCTCTGTCAACAATGATGGAGTCTTCGAGCTGGCGGTAAGCGCGTCGCCAATCCGGCTTCTGAAGACTCGTGCGCTCACCGGTCGAGAGATCCATCCGGCTCATGTTGCCGCCCTGCGATTCTACGAAGATGATGTCGGGGTTGTTCGGATCTTGCGCGGTATAGAAGCCGTCGCCGCCGCCAACGTTGTTCCACATGGCGTTCGTGATCGATCCCTGCCTGCGCCTGCTTGGTCCGCACCAGGAACCATTGTCCTGCAATCCGCCACACACGTTGTAAGGAATTGCCATGTCATAGCTGATCGCGTAAAACTGGCCCAGCGCGATCGTGTTGATGAAGTCGTAGTTGCCGCCCTTGTCCCAAGTCTGCGCGAAACCGCCGTCGTTACCGACCACGAAGTGCTCGGGATCATTGGGATCAATCCACATAGCATGATGATCTACGTGAACCCCAACGGTGGCACCGCGGACCGTCTTGCCACCGTCGTCCGAGAAATTGACGGGCGTAGATGACCAGTAGACTCGATTCGGATTCTTGGGGTCGACCCGGACTTGCGAGTAGTAAAACGGTCTGGAGTTATTGGAGTTCATTTTGGTCCAGCTCTCACCGCCATCCTCCGAGCGATAAAGGCCTGACGCCAGGCCCTCCCCGGACGCCTCCTTGGCTTCCACCAACGCATACATGACGTCAGAGTTACTCGCGGCAATCGCGACCCCGATCCTGCCCTTCATTCCCTCCGGGAAACCGTTTCCCTTGACCTCGACCCAGGTCTCGCCACCGTCCGTAGTCCTCCACAGAGCGCTCCCCGGGCCGCCGCTGTTCAAGAAATACGGACCACGCACGCGTTCCCAGCTCGAGGCAAAGAGAATGTCGGGATTCGTCGGGTGAATCGCGATGTCGACGAAACCTGCCTTGTCGCTCACGAACTTGACGAGGTCCCAGGTCTTGCCCCCGTCGTTGGTCTTGTAGAGTCCCCGCTCTTTGTTCGAGTTCCAAATGTGGCCCAGCGCGGCCACAAAGACGATATCGGGATCAATGGGGTGTACGATTATCCGGCCGATCACCTGAGTTTGCTTCAACCCCATGAATTCCCAAGTTATCCCACCATCGGTGGACTTGTAGATCCCGCCGCCGGCCGATATCGAATTACGGGAATCCTCTTCACCGGTACCGGCCCAGATGATGTTGGTGTCGCTGGGCGCGATCGCTATGTCGCCCATCGCTGCCACACGTTTCTGATCGAAGATCGGACGAAAGGTGGTGCCATTGTTGGTGGTCTTCCAAATGCCACCTGCCGCCGCCGCGACATAGAACGTCTTCGAAGGGCTACCGATACCCTCTATGTCGGTGATACGTCCCCCCATGTTCGCGGGCCCGACCGATCGCCACCGAAACGAGTCGAGCAAGGTGGAATCGAGCGGTGCCGAAAGCTGAGCTTCAGCACTGCCGGCGAGGATGGTGAGCAGGAATGCTACGGAAAACACTTGATACCGTTTCATGGGGCTCTCTGTATTTGGGTATTCGAAGAGATGCGATACATCTGGACTACGCATCAGTTTAGCGAATCGTTGACCGGACTCGGCCGCAAGGGTCGTGGGAAGATTCCACCAGAGTGGGCGGGCGGCTGGAAGCGGCGGACTGCTAGATCGGCCGGAACAACTCCTCAAGGCCGATCGTCAGGCGCTCGCTTGCTCCATCGGGTTGCCACACAACACGTTCACGCTCGATGGTCGGGAAAGTACTCTCAGGTGTCCACACTTCTACGGCGTGCTCGTCAGGATCAACAATCCAGTACAACGGAATACCGACCTCCTGATACAGTCTCCGTTTGGTGAACCTGTCGTGGCGGCTGGTGGACGGACTCAAGACTTCTACTGTCAGAAAAAGATCTTGCATGCGCGACCAATCGAGAGTGCGCGCTTGTTCCAGATTCACCACGAACAGATCGGGCTGCACCAGAATGTCGGGACCCCAGGAGATGTCTGCCGGGGAGGCAAACAGATGAGCTACGTGATGGTCATGCAGGAAGCTCCAGAGAGCCGATTGTATTCTTCCCAAAACAACTTGGTGCCACGCGTGCGGAGTCGCCGTCACGAGCAACTCTCCGTGCACCGTCTCGTAGCGCTTGCCGTCGTCCGGCAACGCCAGAACCATCTCGGCGGAGTAGTAGACAGGAGCTGCCATACCCATAATTTCACCTCGGCGGTAAGTAGAACGCAAGTACGAAACATGGCCTACTATGCGTCGGTCGCAGGCCAGTGACCGTACCTTTTTTATGCACGGCGGGGCCGGAAATCGAGGCGTGCTGGAGAGCGGGAGGGCGTCAGATGTGGAACGTGGAAAAGCCTGAATCTCGCATCCCTGTGGCTGCGTAGTAACTTCAGACCAGAACTGGCACCGAGGATCACATGCCCCCAGAGATCGTAGAGGCCATTGCACCGCTGATGGCGATGCTCGGCATCGGAACGTTCATATTGATCGGATTGAAGATGCGGCTAACGGCCAAGTTAGCGCAGCAGAAGGATCCCGAAGCACTCGAACGAATGGCCGATACGATCGATCGGCTAATGGACCAATCACACGGCATGCGCGAAGAGATCATCGAACTACAGGAGCGTATCGATTTTCACGAACGCTTGCTCACACAACCGAAGAAAGAGAAGACAGAAAGATAGCAATTCCGCATCGCAAAATGGCTCGTCGTTCGCCGATTCTTATCGCAGTGCTATGTGCCGGCATGGCCTCAAGTTGCAGTAACGAACCAGAGAACGTGGCGATCCGCGGTGTGTGGCACGTCGTGGAGCGGTCATTCACAAGCAACGGCTCTACTCGGCGCGAAGCGAGCCCCCAGCCCGGTCAATACATTTTCGCCCAGCGGCATTTCAGTGTGCAGGAGATACGCGAGAGCAGACCGAGAGATCTATTCACTGCGGAGACGAGTGATTCCGCTCGACTCGCTGCGTTCGACGTGTTCCATGCGCACTCCGGCACCTACCAGGCAACCGATTCGACTCTTACGATAACACCAACTCTTGCCAAGAGTCCCAACTCTATGGATGGAAGTAGCTACACCTACAACATCTCCATGTCTGGCGACACTTTGAGAATCAAACGTGTGTCAGGTGATGGTACGGAGACACGAATCACGACTCTTGTACGAGTCGAATGACAGGTTTCACACGCCTTACACCACCGTGTTCTTCCACTTGCCCCTCCTAAACACTACCGCACTCACCAGAGCCAAGGATGAGAACGCAACGGTCATGGCAACGAACACCCCGACCGGTCCAACATCGAACACGTAGGCCATCACGTATGCGAAAGGCAGCTCGAACAGCCAGAAGCAAAACAGATTGATGATCGTGGGAGTCCACATGTCCCCTGCTCCGTTGAACGACTGGGTGAGCACCATGCCGTAGGCGTAGAACAAGAATCCCGAACTCACTATCCTGAGACACAGCACGGCGTAGCGCGCGGGTTCGGGTTCACTGGTGAACACGGAGACGATCTGTGGCGCGAATAGAATGAACAGCAGACCTATCGTTCCCAAGAAGATCATGTTGTAGAATCCTGCGATCCACACTGAACGCTCGGCCCGATCTGGCTTCTTGGCGCCGAGCGCCTGACCTACCATGGTGGCGGCGGCATTGCTCATCCCCCAACTGGGCAACAGCGCGAAGATGATGACGCGAATGCCGATCGTGTAGCCCGCGAGAACCTCGCTACCGAACCCGGCCAAGATGCGGATCAACCCGATCCAACTCGCCATCCCAATGAAGACCTGGAACATGCCTGTTCCCGACAACCGAATGAGTTCCCACATCACCTGCGGATACAGTCGCAGGTGTCGGGCGGCGATCTTGATTCGGCCGGTTGCACGCGACAGGACCCAGAGTTGGGCGAGCACAGCCGTGCCGCGCCCGATGTTGGTCGCAATAGCAGCGCCTTGGATGCCGAGTTCGGGAAAAGGTCCGATGCCAAAAATGAGCGCGGGATCCAGAAAGATATTTATTCCGTTGGCAAGCCACAGCATCCGCATCGCGATGGCCGCATCGCCCGCACCGCGGAAGATTGCGTTTATCAGAAACAACAAAAGCACGGTGGCGTTGGCGCTGAGCATGACGCGAGTGTACGCGGCTCCCGGTCCGATCACCTCGGGCGCTGCCCCCATCAGGCCGAGCAGGTGTGGTGCAAACATCCCCCCCACGACGCCGAGGATCGCGGCGACGCCAATTCCGAGGGCGATCGCTTGGACGGCAGTACGAGCGGCACCGTCGGGGTCTTTCTCTCCGATGCGTCGCGCCACCATCGCAGTGACACCGATGCTCAAACCCAGTGCCACCGTGTAAATCAGTGTGAGCATCGATTCTGTGAGTCCTACTGTGGCGATCGCCTCGGGGCCCAGACGCGACACAAAGAACACGTCCACCACGGCGAACACCGATTCCATCGCGGTTTCCAGTACCATCGGGACCGCCAGCAACAGAATCGCCCGGCCGATTGGCCCGGAGGTGAAGTCCTGCTGCGTTCCACGGATCGCCTCTCGGACGGCGGGCCAAAACTGGAACGACTTTTCGGACATTGATGCTCGATCGGCGGCTGAGGACATAGCCGCTGAATCTAGAAGGTTTGCACGATTTGGTCACCGTGCACTATTCTCCGCTTTGGATTTGACGGATTCGGTGACCCCACCCGACTATCTAATCCGGTGTGTTACTCCTCAGAGTAGAGGGTCAGATGACAGAAGGAAGCAAGGAATACTTCGATGGTGTGGCGGATGCCTGGGACGATATGCGCAAGAGCTTCTTCCCTGAAGCCGTGCGGGACCGTGCACTCGATGTAGCCGACGTCAAACCCGGACAACTTGCGGCCGACATCGGAGCGGGCACGGGGTTCATGACCGAGGCGCTGTTGGCGCGAGGCTTAGAAGTCGTGGCCGTGGACCAATCGCAGCGCATGCTGGAACAGATGAAGCAGAAGTTCTCGACCGCGGGTCACGTACAGTACAGAGTGGGCGGCGACTCGAACCTCGGCATCGACGAAGAGAGTGTAGACTACGTGTTTGCCAACATGTATCTACACCACGTGGAAGACCCTCCGGCGGCGATCACGGCTATGACAGACATACTCCGTCCCGGAGGCGTGCTGGTGATAACAGACGTCGACGAACACGACTTCGAATTCCTGCGGGAAGAACATAACGACAGATGGCTTGGGTTCGCCCGCGATGATGTAGCCCGTTGGTTTCGCGAAGCCGGGCTCCATGACGTGGTAGTGGATTGTGTCGGAGAGGACTGTTGCGTTGAGTCGAGCGGCGGGGAATCCGCCGCGATCAGTATCTTCGTGGCCTCGGGTACCAAGTAGTATCAATGGGCCAGACATAACCGGGCCACCTAGCGGACCTAAGAAAAACTAGATTCCGTACCGCGCTGGTCGGCGGCAGCGCCCACCCGTCACCGCTGTGGTTCAGGCTAGAAATCATCGATCTGACCAAACAGCCAACTCATTCCCACTCGGATCGGTGAAGTGAAAGCGTCGTCCACCCGGAAACTCGAATACCTCTCGGACGATCTGCCCCCCGCTCTCTCTGATACTAGCTTCGATCTCTTCCAGATTCGTGGAATAGAGCACGACTAATGGACCGCCTGCCGTTACTTCCGTCGCAACAGTAAAACCGCCGGTTAATCGACCGTCGGTGAAGCTTGTGTAATCAGGACCATAGTCAGTGAACTCCCAACCGAAAACCTTCGAGTAAAACCTCTTGGTCTCCTCAATGTTTGTGGTCAGAAACTCAATGTAGTCCACACGACGGTCTTGCTCAGCTTGGCTCATGAGTCTGTCTCCCCTTGAGGTGTCCGCGGTCTCGCACGGCACGGCGTCCCGACCACTTTCAGGGCCTGCGCCACATGCCGGAGAAGCAAGCATGGCGCACGTTAATGCATAACGAATGGTGATTGTTGACGACATGATCGACCCCATCGTGGCACCTACGGCTCCGCTAGGCAAGCATATCCCTTAGGTTCTCTCGAATCAAGCCAATGCTCGCAGGGGCTTCCCCCTCTGTCTAACGCAGCAACGAACAGGAAAGGTTCAGGTTCCACATGACGGAGCGCGATCCCGAGATTCTCAGCGAGGAAGAGGCGGCCCGTCTGTGGGACCGGGCTGCTCAGCTTCAGGCAGAGGCAGCCGGGAGAGTCGAGGGACCGGAGGTCCATGGCGCTGCCATGCCCCCACCGGGGTATGCGCTCACGCACGTTCGCTCCGCGGCACTGGAGGCCGGCATCGCCAACGAATTCGTGGAAGCCGCCCTAGCCGACCTGCGTGCGGAGCGCACACTCCCCAACGTGGAGAAGAGCAATACCCTTGCCCGGAGATTCCTGAATCATCCGCCCAATACGCTTACCGTCCGGCGCGTGATCGAAGCAACACCCCAAGAAGTGTTCTCGGCGATGGAGACCGTGTTTCCCGACGAACCTTTTCGCCTGACGTTGACCGACCAGCAGGGCGATCCGCTCAATCGAGGCCTACTGGTCTTCGATATTCAAGGACACAGTACTCCCTTCTCCACCCAAGGGTTCGCGTTCGCAGCGAGAGATGCAGGGCTTCGGCAGGTGTTCGTCTCACTGCGGCCTATCGAGGGGTCTACGTCCTCCTGTGAGATGACGGTGCACAGCCCCGCAACGGCGCACAACATCGGCCTCGTTCTGGGATTGTTAGCGACGGCACTCACCGGAGGTGCGGGCCTCGGTGTGGGAATTGCGCTTGGAGTGGCAATTGGGATTGGACCGGTCGCCGCGGTCGGGGGTGCCTTGGTAGGCGGGGGCCTCGGCGTGAAAGGATTCCGAGCCCTCTACGCTTACTCCATGCGCAGGGCACGAAAGGCGCTCGAAGGACTAATCGGTGCCGTGGCAGCTCGGGCCAAAGGTGTCTGGCGCGGCCGCTAGGAGATCACTCTGCAAAATATTCCACGCCATAACTCTTCCCCAATGTATTCAAAGCTGCCATCGTGGACTCAATATCACCGGCTGATTCTTTCGTCGTGGCCATTGCGTCGAAAAGTCCTTCGATTCCGGCAGGAGCAAAGAAAAACAGCATACGGACGGTCTCGTTCGAGTTGTTACGAAAGCTATGCTTGGCTCCCTTCGGGATGTTGAGGTACGTTCCCGGTCCAGCTTCGATTTCCCCGTCTTCACCATAAAACGAAACCACCCCTTCGAGTATGTAAAACGCTTCCTCCTCTCTCGTCTGGATATGTGGAGGTGGGCCGCCTCCCGGAGGCACAATAGCCTCAACAAGGAAATAGCTGTTATCGGTATCGTCTCCAGTAGCCAGAAACCGGTAATCATCACCGGCTCCAAACATCACCTTGACCTGGTCGGTGGGCTGAACAACTCTGATTTTTCGTTTCGCCATTTTCGTCCGCTCCTACATTGTGATTGTTCACATCCAATTCCTCCATCAGTTCACGCGCGAATTCCACGTCGCCCAAACCGTTGGCCGTAATGAGCCCACATCACCACACCAAAAACAAAACGGTGTCCGTCATCGTCATGGGATGATGATCACTTTTCCTTGGAGTTCATCCTCGATCATGTGCCGGAAAGCCTCGCGGACCTCACTCAGCGGATAGGTACTGTCAATGATCGGTGTGATCTTTCCAGCTTCGAGGAATTCCCTGAGCACGGCCATTGCGTCTTTCCTGGTGGGCATCGGTAAGCCCGGACCTCGCAGTTGCTTCACGAAGCGTGCGAGGAACATCAGTTTGAAAAAATGGGGTAAGAGTCCGAAAACACGCCTGCCTGACGCGCCAAATCTACCATGTCCAATTGGCACGTATCTCCCCTCAGGTTTGAGTGCGCGCCTGCAAGCTGAGAACGGGCGGTCCCCCGGAACATCGAAGATGAGATCGTAACGAACGCCACGACGGGTAAAATCCTCCTGGGTGTAATCGATGACCTGGTCTGCCCCCAATGAGCGGAGCATGCTCAACTTGCTCGTAATGTCCACCGCGGTCACGTGCGCGCCGTAGGCCTTCGCGATCTGTAATGCGAGGCCACCGACTCCGCCCCCAGCGCCGTTGACCAATACCTCCTGCCCTGGGAAGGCTTGCCTCGCTCCTCGGAGATTCAACAGGGCGATGAATCCGGAAGCGGGAACGGAGGCGGCTTGTTCGAACGTGATGTTGTCAGGCTTGAGCGCCAGTAGGTCGTGTCGAACGGACACATATTCGGAAAAAGCGCCGCCGTTGGCCCAGTAGTTGACGGCGATGGTTTCCCCGAATACCTCGTCACCCGTCCGAAACTGTGTCACACTCTTGCCGACTGACTCGACGATTCCCGCCATGTCTGTGCCGGGGATCGGGTTCTTGGGTCTGGAAAACCCAGCCCCCATCAGGCGAAGGACATAAGGCTGCCCGGTCACGACGTGCCAGACATCCGGATGGACCGAAGCCGCGCGTACCCGCACCAAGACTTCATCATCGCCGACCGCCGGCTTGTCGACTTCTCGGAGCTCTAGATCATCAGGAGATCCGTATTTCTCTTGGACAATCGCCTTCATAGCCTCTTCAAGTCCTAAGGATACCGGCCTCAGTTCCAATCAATGTCACCATGCGAACAATCCAATTGCTCCTACCGCGCTCGTCACGCTTCATGCGCCAGTTAGACTGCGAGCACCATCAGCAACAGTCAGGGATGCCGATTGCCATATCGCCAAACAAGCAGCTAAGCCTTCGTGCAAGATAGCTGCCGGCGTCTCACTGCCTCTCCTCATTCCGGTGTAGGACGGAAGGAGTGGTCTCACATGTTGCGGACAAGGGAATAAAGCACCAGAGTCTCCTCACCGTCCTCATTGCGCTGCACGCCCAGCATGTGCGTCTCACTTATCTGCAGCGGGCGGAATCGACGAGCCGGTGGTGGGTTGACGGAGCATATCAAAACGCCGTCCTCATCAAAGACCAGCCAATGGCCCGAGGACTCCCAGCCCGCGGTGTATGATCGTACCCAAATCCACCCAATCGTATCGCTCGTTATTGACGAGAATCTGGGTCGCTCTTTGGCAAATCGGGCAGTGGCGGGTAGGTGAAAACGTGCCGGAACTGATTCGTCAAAATCCTGACGGTATGCCCTCTGGTCGCGATCCGTGATCGGAATCGGTTCTGACATCCACTCCACTATACGGCGGAGTTGTCCTTGTAGATCGTAATACCGCAAAATGGACGTGCCATTGTCGCCGATTACCACAGCGTCGCCGTTTGCGATCGCTACGTCCATCTTGCCGAAGGGCAGCTCGTACACCGGCACGCCCGGGCCAGCCACCGTCTCCGAGCTTGCCCCCTCGACTAGCTGCTCCGCCTGACGCGTCTCAACGTTGTAGCGTCCGTACGTTTCGGGAAACCGCAAGATACCGGCGGTGCCGTCAAAGAACATCAGCGGTCCGGGGCTGAAGAAGAAGGAGCCATCATCGAACCGTCCGCGGATCGCGATGGGCTTTCGCTCCTCAACGCCGACTCGCACTTCATGTAGCGCTAGTAACTCTCCCGTCCCATCGAATGTCGAGAGCCGCATCAAACCACCATCCCATACGAATAACGTGTCGTTGTTCCCCTGACCCAGCCATCTCGGATCGACAAATTCTCCCGGGCCGCGTCCAGAACGACCGACCGCACGTTCAAACCTGCCGTCGGCTCCAAAGAAGAGGAGTTCCTTGTTCCCGGCATTCAAGACGGCGATCCGGCCGTCGTCCAGCACTACTCCTCCTCGCACACGGTACAGTGGGGGACTAAAGCCACTCGAGGGTATGGTGGTTTCGGGGTCTTGGGAAAACGTCACGCAGCCGCGTGTCAAACCGTCCGTGTGGTTGGAAACCAGGGTGACTCCGGCGCTGTCGCGCACGGTCCAGTCAGCCGTTTGCGAAATCTTCGAATCGCTCCCACAGGCCGAAGTGCATACAGAGAGGGCACAAAGACCCACGCCCATGCAGAAGATGTCACTCAACGAGAACCGCACGTGACGGCCCATTCTCATTCTCTTGGTCCCTCCTTTCACGGGCGAGGAGCCCAACGTCTAGGCTCAGTGGCGGCGGAGGCCGCAGCCCGGAGCGAATCGCGACCGCGTAGCGGCTGAGGCGTCCATTGTAGCGGCTGGTTGGGCGACTTACCCACCATATCTCGATATTGGGCCTAGATCTGGCTCAACGAATCTTGCGCAAGCCTCGTCCGAAAGGAGCACCTCCGGTGAGTAGTGCGTCATCATGATTTTCGCATAGAGCATTGTTGGATTCTGCTCAATGAATGAGTCAGATGATTCGGAGTTTGAAATCCCCTCCAGGAAGTGCCGTACTGCCATAATCCACGCTCGAGTCATGGTTTCATGGCATTTCGAAATATCGACGCTGTTATGTTCGAGAAGGTGTTGCAGCGCTTCGCGCATCAATCGATGAGCTGTTTCGGTGTCGTGCTCGGCCAGGTAAGCGTAGGGCAGTCTCAGGTGCGCACGATGATTGAACTCCGCAGGTGGAGACTTGCGGGACTCAAACTGGGCCTGAAAATCTCTATCTTCCGTTGATAACAGATGTGTCATCGCTATTCTCGATTGGTGATCGCCCAACCCATTACGCGACTCCCCGGACGGGTTACCGATCTCCGCAGGCCGCCTAACGGAATATCGTGCAAGAGTCTTCCCCCCGACAATCTCAATAATCTCAAGGCATTGGAAGATAGGGCCGTCACAGTCGATACGTAATAACAATCGGAGTTTGCCGCTGAATCCCGCTGGGTAGCGTGTCAGCGCTCGATGGGTAACCCGAGTGAGGAGTTTCGTGCAGAGCATTTTCTTGCACCACATTGGCAATGAAACCATAACGCCACTGCTGGAAAACGAACCGCAAAACGGAAACCAAAAAAGTCTGCGTTGTCTAGCTACGGCCGCTTGACAGCGAAGGCCTTACAGGTACTAGGCAGCACCGAACTTGGACGCCCAACGCATCGACAGCTTCTTATGCGACGCCGCACAGTCGCGAAGGTAGAGATTGATCAGGGTCTGATAGGCGATGCCCGTTTCGGCCGCCAGATCCTTGAAGTACGCGACCGTGTCGGTATCAAGACGGATCGTCACCGACTTCTTCAGCCGCTTTGCATACGGGTTCTTCCGGGCCTTCGTGAAATCATACTCTTTTCTCATTGGCGCCACCTGCGATTGTAGATCTGTCGCTCTGGTCGTGTGGCCTTCCGCGCCGAGATGATCCGAATGACCTCATCTGGTTCGCCGTAACAATGGCAGACAACCAAGGTCCGAAGCGCCGAGCTTAGTCCGAGCAACACGAACCGATCTTCTTGCTCAGAGTGATCCGGATCGTCGAGCAAGAGCGCGCAGTCATCCGCGAAGACCGTCTTCGCCTCGTCGAACGAGATACCATGCTTGCGCCGGTTCGAGGTCTCTTTGCGTTCGTCCCATTCAAAGCGGAGTTCAGCCACTTCCTAATGTACATACATTGTACGTATGATACAAGCAGCGAGATCGTGCTACCAATGAATACACGCGCTGTCAGCTTCGTCGACGCGAAGTCCTGCCTAATGTCGTAACACCAAGCGGGATCACAGTTTCAAGTCATGGGCCAGGGAAGAGTTAACGCGTTAGCGCACCACGGGGTGAGACGGGGATGGGCAGGTGAACTTCCGACCTCACGCTTATCAGGCAGCTACCAGGCCAATCGGATCACGACACCTTGCCCACTTTCCTAGACAGAACGCGCGATCTGCCCACATCGTGGTTCGCCGAGATCGTCATGTAACGGTATCAATCGACACCACAATCGACACCATCGTGGTGCACTCACTTAGACAGGCGTACGGAACGATGGTTACACGAGCACGTATGCCAATCGACCCTTAGGAATTCCTCGACGTCCTCCTACGGCACGTCACGCACCGGTGGTCCGTATTCTCAGACTCTCCATACGCACAACCTCCCTCCCTACCGCGCCGGCAGCCAGCGCTTGTTAGACGGCACGCCCCCGCAGTACCTTAGGGGACCAGGAGGGACAGGTGACTTGGACTGAGCACATTCATGCCGACCCCGCTGTTGTCGGTGGCAAGCCCGTCATCAAGGGAACTCGGCTCGCCGTCGATTTCGTGCTGGGACTGTTGGCTGAAGGCTGGTCACAGGAACAGCTCCAAAAGAACTACCCCCAGCTGGGCGATGATGCGCTTCGTGCAGTGTTCGCCTACGCGGCTGAAGTGCTTCACGATCAGACGCTCCTCCCGGTCCGTCCCGGCGCCGCGTGATGCGGTTGCTGGCAGACGAAAACATTCCCCTCGATACCGTCCGTGCCCTGCGTTCCGCAGGGCACGATGTCTATTCGACCACCGAGGCCGAGCCGGGCGCCGCAGATGTGAGACATGTCGAAAGAGCGATTCGTGAGGACCGACTCATTGTGACTTTCGATCGGGACTTCGGCGAACTTGCAGTGCGTGGCACTGACCGACTGGCTGCCGGTGTTCTGCTCTTGCGCATCATCCCGAAAAGCGCAGAGGAGATCACACGTTTGCTTCTAGATCTTCTGACGCGGTCCGATGTGACTTGGCGCGATCACATCAGTATCGTGGATGGTACTCACGTACGTCAGCGACGCATCTGAGCCACGCCTCGCTCTCTTGCGTGCCGTCTAACGACACGCCTCAGGCTGCTACGAGGCCAATCGGATCACGACACCTTGCCCATTTCCTAGACAGAACGCGCGATCTGCCCACATCGTGCTTCGTTGAGATCGTCATGTACCGGTATCAATCGACACCATAATCGACACCACAATCGACACCATCGTAGTGCCGCACTTAAATAGGCGTGGCTGGATTTCACTCCGGAATCCGCCACAACCATTCTTGAAGTATCCTTCGGGCGTTGCCTGGGATCGGCGGGAGTGGGGATGAAAACTGGCTATGGCAGCACGCAGGGAAACTGCACCGTCTCAACAAGGTACTTCTTAGTCGAGTTATGCAACCCGTCTGTGACGGCTAGGCTGATTTCGGGAAGGAACGAACCGAAACCAGATCGGTTTCGGCGACAGGTCGTACATCCGAGGAGCTGAGTGTCACGAGCGCCTCGGTCTTTCCCGATGCCGTGACGAACTCGACCTCGATCCCATCTGGTTCGTGGACGTACACCACCGCACCTAAGTCTCCACGCCGAAGCGAATGATCTGGAAGATCGCGGTCTAGGACCACCGTATCGAGAGTCTTGTAGTCCATTATCACTCCGAAGGATATGCCGTGATAAAGCGCGGAATATCCTGGCTGCGCGCCAGGATCCACACTGAGATCACACCGGCCGACAATCCTGCCGGCCCTGTAAGTGTACACCCAACAAGGTACTTGTCGCCATACGGGGACGGGACCAGCTCCGCCTCCGCGGATTGGGCCGCATCGACGAGGTCTCGTTCGAGTTTCTCCCAACTCTCCGCTTTGTAGCCAAGTGCGTGGAAGAACCGCGCCTTGAACCTACCGATCGGATGCTCCGAAGAGAGCAAGTAGCCACGCAACTTCTCCGATGGAATCTGGGCTCGGTCACTGTGAGGTAACTTCAAGGTACGCCGCCAAATAGTGAGTTCAAGGCCACCTGCAGTCTAGCACAAAGACGGTGGTCGGGTTGTATAACGACTACGCTCAGCCGCGCTCAACAGTTTGCCCGTTCTTGTGTGAATATGGAGCGCAGCGAGAACACAGAACCGGCAAAGTGTTGAGCGTCGGTCTGGAGTGTTTTGTTAGAGCTTGAATTTGAATTTCTCCATTTTCACATTTGCCAAGTCATTACAGAAAGCACGTACTATCATTGCTTCAAGATTGTCTATGAGTGGCTCCGCTACCTCGTAGGCTGAAAAATAGGCTGCGATATCATACAGATAGACAATTCGCTTGACGGGCTGGCGCAGCTTACTCCATGCGGGAACAAAAGCGCTTCCTGTGGACGGATGCCGCACAACATATGCCTGATGTGATTGCGCCTCTCGGTTGAATGTTTCATTCATTCTTTTCCACAGAGTACGTTTCTGGGTCTGACCTACATATACCACTTCCCCTTCTGAGTTGTAGAAGAAATAGATGCCTTTTGCTTTTTCAAGGTGCTTTCGTAGCTTGTTCCGACGGGGATTTTTTCGCTTATCCGTCGGGAGAATCAGCCAGCGGGCATCTTGCTTCGACGCGACACAATCTACAGGGTACAACTCAACAATTGGACGAATAGCGTTTCCGAGTTGCTCGGTTCCGGCTAATGAAGCTACTCGTTTCACTAGGTTTGCCACCTGGCGAGCACTTAAATCGCGCTTGCCAGAACGCCATTGGCTTACACGACCCGAAGTAAGCCCAATTAGCCGCGCTACAGCGGAATCTGTTGAGAGACCAATTACTCTTTGTAGTGCTTCCAGCAATTCCTTCGGCTTCACGACGATCTCCCCTCAAGCTCTATCAAGTATTACGCGCGGCGCGTAACGGGTTCACGATCTCCGCAGGCCGCACTACCCGAATATCAGGCAAGAGTCTCCCCCAGCGATAATCTCGACAATCCAAGGCATTGGAAGATAGAGCCGTCACAGCGGATACGTAATAACAATCGGAGTTTTCGGGTTAAAAGGCATGCTCACGAAGCTACCTCCGTACTTGAATACGTGCTCGGACAACGAAGGGTACGTCGAGATCGTCGAAGGTCACCGCATACAGGTTGTCACCTCTGATGACTATCGGCGTTCCTCTTAGCACAGCCGGCATCCCGCTGGGCTCAAGACCAATGGGGAAATCTGCTGTTGCTTGACCCAGATATTTCCCGTCTGGATCAAACACATCGAGGTTGTGCGTCTCACCGTCTACTTCGCCATACGGTACAACCCACAAATAGCCACGCGAGTCAACGAATATCCGCGCTATTGCGGGCTTGTGTGTAGGTATGTCCGGACTACTCCTAGAACCGGGAATCCCGATCTCCCGGTTGCCACGTTGGCTAGCCTCAGCTATCGACGCACGTTCCGCGTCTGTTATCACTTGCGGCTCGAAATCACGACCTACCGAGCGAACTGTATCACCGGAAAAACCGAGCTGAAAAACCTCATAAGTGGTGGAAACACCGTACCACACGTATCCTCTAAGATCCAGCGAGTAGAGCCCTCTCGGACTGTATGGCCGGAACGGAAGTGGACGGGTCGACGGAGTGCGGTTGCCCCGGGGTACGATTATGGTATCGATGGGCGTGAACGCTGTGTCGAGCTTGAAGAAGCGATACTCAAAGACGGAAGGCGCGCTAGCGTGGACATCCGCATCGAACAATGCTCCATCGACACCGACTCTATCACCGCGAACCCCTCCAAAAGTAGAAAACTTGCTGTGGCGACTTCGGCCAAAGCGGAACGTACCAGTTGAGTCAAAGACGGTGTACCGAAGGTTCATCGGGTCCGTAACCCATATCTGACCAAGCGAGTCTATGTCCAAGCTGACAGGGGCTCTGAACTCGCCGGGTCCGCCGCCTCGACGACCAATGGTACGAACGTAGTTTCCTCGTTCATCAAATACACGGATCTCGGCACGGCGGTCGAGGAGCACATAGATGCGGCCCCAATCGTCCACGTCCAGATCCACGATCCGGTCAAACTCCTCGGGTCCACCGTCCAGCGATCCAATCCTGAGGTTCTCTGCGATGCGCCAGGCCGTCCTGCGATTCCAGATTCCTTGGGCCGGGTTCACAGTCCGGATCGTGCCGGATGGCAGCGTGTCGATTGAGCCCAGCCAGGGCCCGGGAGCTTCGCCCTGGCCACAGGCAAATGTACTGATCGCCGCGAATGCTAGCAGCGCCGTGAGCTGGCACATCGTTATCGGCACGAGGCGATCCGTCCTCAGCCCGAGAGATTTCTGCGGCACTTTACACACTTCGGGATAAACGGCACCGCAAGCATGTGAATTTTGTTCTTTTTCCCGCAATGAGGACATGGACTGACCACGTGCCGGAAAGCCTGGGGGAGCCACTTGTCTCCCCAACCGCCCCGCTTCTTAGGCCGAGCAAGGTCCATGTTGATGGCAAACTGCTTGGCCACCTCGTCGATCGCATCGATGGCAACCCCAATAGGCACGTCGAAGAACTCTCCTGTCGCGCGATAATGGGCGAGTCTCTGGTGACCGTAGAACTCGGCGTGCGCACAGTTCACCGCGTGGATGAAATAGATGATTTCAAACTTGCCTGGGACAACCGTGCTATCACAAGCTCGGCAACTCGAAAATCAGTACCGACGCTTCACCGCGCGGCGCTATGTACAGCCTTCGCCGTGACTGGTCCACCGCGAAGTACCCGGTGTTCGGCAAACCCGGGAAGGTGACGCGGCGGCGAACCGCGCCGTCGTCGGCACGGAGCACGAGCAGCAGCCCGTCATCCTCATCGGCGGTGTTCAGCAGGAGCCACAAGGCTCCACCCACCACCGCGACGTCGGTGACGTACTGGAGTGAGTGTATGCGGGACGGGTTCGGCTCCTCAATGTTCTTGCGGATAAACGTCTCTCGGGCCGAGCGTAGCACGGGCTCGTCCAGTGTACGAGTCCACAGAAGCCTTCCGGCGGCGGCGTACCGGCGGACCTGGGGCTCGGCGAGGAAGACGAGATAGAGCGACTGCTCTGGGCCCCAGGCGAGTGTTGCCCGATTCCGGAACGCATCGGGGACGCGGCCGTCCCGTATCTCGGACTTGAGCGCAGTGAAGTCGTAGAAGGTCACCGGTGGAATGATTGGTTCGCCGAAGTTGCCGACGCGGGTGCCAGCCGCGTCGAGCACCAGGATCATCGCATTGTCGAAGCCACCAATCGTGGCGGCGAGCGAACCGTCGTCCCGGAAGTCACGACCGCCTCCGAGGCCGGGTGCGTCCAGCCGATAGCTCCGAACCAGCCCACCGGCGCGGTCGAACACCTGCACCCGATTGCTCGCGGCGTCGAACACCCGGACCGAATCCGCGCCGGCGTAGACGACGTAGGGCATTTCGAACTCGCCAGGACCCGACCCTTGCTTGCCAATCGTCCGGCGGACCGCACCGTCGGGGCCGACCACCAGCACGTGCTTGTAGCCATAGTCCGCGACATAAACATCCCCGTCCGGCGATACCGCCAAGTCGTACACGCCGCCGAGTAGCTCGGAGGCGGTGGCAACCAGCGTATCCATGGGGACGAGGGTTACAGACTCGGCAGTGCTCGGTGCGCGACGAGCATCTGCGCAGCCGGAAATCGTCGTGACGACCAGGGCCGCAGCCCTGGCCGATCGCAGCAGCCGAGGCATCGTCATAGAAGGGACGTAATCAGAACGTGCTCGGTGCTCTTGCATCTGAAGATCATCGCAGAATATCGGTTTCTGAAGCGGCGTCTAACGATAAGGATTGTATCCGGAGTGCTCATGGTCTGCTCTCCCCAGGCCGCGTATCGGAATATCATGCAAGGGTAATCCCCGATAATCTCAACAATCTCAAGGCGTTGAAACATACGGTCGTCCCAGCCGAATCGGTAATACCAATTGCAGTCTCACTTATGAATCCCTCTGAGTAGCGGGTTAGCGCTCGATGTGTAACGGGATGTCTGTCCCGTCCTCCATGACAACAACCCGGCCACTCATTACACTGACCACCGCGGATAGACGGAGGCCGTTCACGCAAAAACCCACCGCGGTCTCTCGGACCACGGCGGGCTACATCTGCGTAGATCAGTGCCATCTGCGTTGTCTGCGGCAACGGCAATGGGCCAGGGAAGAGTTGAACTTCCGACCTCACGCTTATCAGGCGTGCGCTCTAACCAACTGAGCTACTGGCCCGGTTTGGACACACAAATCTAGACGCGGTAGCCAGACGGGCCAACCCCGGCCGCCGCGCCTTTTCTACTCCCACTCGGCAGGCCGCTTCCTGCGGTGCGGCTCCAACTCATCTTCGTCCTCCTCCCATTCATCATCGTCATCACCGTCGTCGTCACCCAGTACCTCGTCTTCTTCGAAATCACGCTCGTCGTTCATTCCTCATCGTCATCGTCGTCAGTGAGGCCCAGGACCGGCCAAGTCGACGTCTGTCGGGACAACATGACTCCTTCATTTCCTCGCGCTAAGGGTCATGCACCTTTCTACCTAGCCGCCGCACGTGCCTGGCGGACAGCCTTCTTCCTCGCGTTCACACTGAGCGCGCGCTTTCGAAGCCGGATCGCATCCGGCGTGACCTCGATCAACTCATCGTCCGCGATGTACTCCAGCGACATCTCGAGCGTCATTCGTCGAGGAGGAACCAATAGAATGTTGTCATCGGAACCGGAGGCACGCATGTTCGTCAGCTTCTTCTCCTTACAGACGTTGACATCCATGTCACTCTCCCGGGCGTTCTCTCCCACGATCATCCCCTCATACACGGGGTCGCCCGGCGCCACGAACAACGTACTACGCTCCTGTAGCCCGAATATTCCATAACCTACCGCCTGGCCCTGACGATCCGCAACCAGTACACCGCGCGACCGGCCATCCAGCGGGCCCGCCCAGGGACTGTACTCCAGAAACCGGTGGTGCAATGTTCCCTCACCCCTGGTATCAGTCAAGAACTCCGAGCGAAATCCGAATAGACAACGCGAAGGGATGCGAAACCGCATCCTCACGCTGCCCCGCCCCGGGTTCCTCATATCGATCATGTCACCTCGGCGCGAACCCATTTTTTCGATCACGACGCCGACCATGTCCTCCGGCACATCTACCACGAGTTCTTCATATGGCTCGGTCGCCTTGCCGTCGGCATCCTGCCGCATGATTACCCTCGGTCGGCTCACCTGAAACTCGTACCCCTCGCGCCGCATCGTCTCAATGAGAATTCCGAGATGTAACTCCCCCCGTCCCGCGACCGAAAACACTTCCGGCTTCTCAGTGTCGTCTACCTGAAGCGCCACGTTGCGTTCTAATTCACGGTAAAGTCGGTCCCGTATCTGGCGCGACGTGACGTACTTCCCGCTCTTGCCGGCGAAAGGAGAATCGTTCACCATGAATTCGACGGAGATCGTGGGCTCTTCTACCGCGATGCCTGCAAGCCGCTCGAGACAATCGACATCGGCCACCGTCTTGCCGATCTCTATTCCGTCCAACCCGGTCAGCGCGATGATATCACCGGCGGCGGCGGTATCCAGCTCGACTCGATCCAGACCCTCGAAGCCATACAACTTGAGTACGCGCCCATGCACCGCTTCATCCTGCGCAACAAACCCTGGATCGCCCAGCGACAACAACGCGACCTGCTGTCCGGCCGTCACACTGCCCCGCTCGATCCGGCCGATGGCCACGCGGCCCGTATACGGCGAATGGTCCAACGTAGAGACTAGCATCTGGAAGGGTCCAGCGTATGCTCGAGGCGCAGGTACCGCCTCCACAATCGTCTCGAAAAGAGGCGTGAGGTCGTGATTCTCTGGATCCCAGTCCTCCGGCAAATCCCTAGCCGCCCATCCGTATTTCGCAGAGGCGTAAAGGAAAGGCGCATCCAACTGCTCGTCACTAGCTTCGAGATCTAACAGCAGCTCCAATACCTCGTCGTGAACCTCTGCAGAACGGGCGTCGGGGCGGTCAACCTTGTTTATGACTATGACCGGCTTCAAGTTCAACGCCAACGCCTTGCGCATCACAAATCGAGTTTGCGGCATCGGACCTTCGGCCGCATCGACCAACAAGAGCACTCCGTCTACCATCCGCAGGATCCGCTCGACCTCTCCACCGAAATCGGCGTGCCCCGGCGTATCTACTACGTTGATCTTCACGTCGTTCCACCGAACAGCAGTGTTCTTCGACAGAATCGTTATGCCACGTTCACGCTCGAGCGGATTTGAGTCCATAACGCGTTCCGTTACCTGTTGGTTAGACCGGAACACGCCGGCCTGACGCAACATCTTGTCGACTAGCGTAGTCTTTCCATGATCCACATGTGCGATAATCGCGATGTTCCTAAGCACCGACCGCAAATCCTTCCATTACCGTGCAATTAGACGTTCAACTAAAGCTGTGGAGTATAGCTAGATGCTAATCTCGGCGCAGCCGTTTTTTCCATCCTCGATCTGCACGGTCACATGATTGATGCCGAGTTTCGCCATCCTCCTCTGCACAGCTTCCAGCACAGCCTGGTTGCGGCTGGGCTCAGCCACAATCGCATGACCGCTCATCGCGATGACTCCAGACGTAACCGTCCATACGTGGAGATCGTGCACCTCTAGAATATCCGGAATGCTCGAGATCCTGTCGGCCACCTGCTGGAGCGAGATATGTCGCGGCGTAGCCTCCAGAAGGACGTCAACGCTGTCACGAACCAGGCGCCAGGCGCCACCGAGAATCAGAACTGCAATCACAATCGACGTGATAGGATCTGCCAACGTCCAGCCCGTCGTCAATATGATCACGCCGGCGATCAGTGCACCTACCGAGCCCAGCAAGTCACCTAGTACGTGGAGAAAAGCCCCTCGAATGTTGAGCGAATGCTCGTGGCCGCCGTGGAGAATCTTGAGCGCAATCACGTTGGCCATAAGGCCTATCGCTGCCACCCCAAGCATTAGCTGTGGCTCTACGTCCGGCGGCGAGACGAATCGATCGATCGCGTGCCAGACTATGAGTCCGGCCAACACGAACAGTGTCGAACCGTTCACCAGCGCGGCCAGCACTTCCAGCCTCAAGTAGCCGAATGTCTTGCTCGCCGTGGGTGGTCGGTCGGAGATCCAGGCCGCGAACAAGGCCAGACCGATTGCGGCAGCATCTGTAAGCATGTGACCGGCGTCCGCCAGCAACGCCAGCGAATTGGCGAACCAGCCACCCAGGACTTCGGCCACCATCACTGTGAGTGTGATTGCCAGGACCAGCCTCAACGAGCGCTTGTGACCGCGCAGCACCGGAGCCGATTGAACGCATTTCAGAGCGTTATCAGTAGAATCGTTGGACGTCACTTTCAGGCGCCTCAGCCGTGTCCTGTTGCCGGGACTGTACCCCTGCTTACCTTAGAGCCATCAGTATATGCCTGAATCCGACTTATCACTCCTGGACTTCATCTGGCGTGCCGGCGCCGTCCTCCTTCTTGTTGCTGCCAACGGCCTCTTCGTGGCCGCGGAGTTCGGACTCGTCGCGGCCCGCCGTACCCGTATCGACCGACTCGCCGACGACGGTGACAAGAAAGCTAAGCTCGCTCAAAAGGCGATTCAATCACTCGATCGGTACATTTCCGGCACACAGCTCGGGATCACCGTCGCAAGCCTGGGCCTTGGCTGGATCGGCGAGCCTGCCGTTGCCTCCGCAATCGAGCAATTGTTTCGCAACTTGCCCACTCCGCTGGACCAGATCGCCACACACGGGGCGGCGGCCACGATTGCGTTTCTGATAATCATTTTCCTTCATATCGTATTAGGTGAACTCGCCCCGAAAGCATTCGCGCTCCTACATCCCGAGGACACGAGTCGGTGGCTCGCCGCCCCCCTCATCCTATTTACAAAAGCTACCAATCCGTTTATCTGGCTGCTCAATGGCGCAGCCAATGGTCTGCTCCGGCTCGTCGGCGCCAAAGCTCCTAGCGAAGCCGAACGCGTGCACCAGCCTGAAGAGATCGTGATGCTGGTCAAGCAAAGCAAGGAGTCGGGGCAACTCGAAGACGAAGACGTTCGACTTATCGAAGGCGTATTTGAATTCAGTGAGAAACGTGCGCGGGACGTAATGACACCGCGCACGGAGGTGGTGGGTTTGCCCATAGACACCACGGTGGACGAAGCCCTGAACCTTATCTCTGAAACCGGACGATCACGTTACCCCGTTTACAAAGACTCACTCGACGACATCGTAGGGATAGTCCACGTCAAACAGATATTGGTGTCCCTCCGTGACAAGAGGAACGAGGCAATTTCTCACTTGATGATGGAACCTATGTTTCTGCCCGGCACCCGGGAGATCGAGGATGTTCTCACCGACATGCAGCGGCTCAAAGCCCAAATGGCGGTGGTACTCGATGAGTGGGGTGGAACAGCCGGCATAGTGACTATGGAAGACCTCATCGAGGAGATCGTTGGAGAAATCTATGACGAATACGACGAAGCCGAGTCTCTGCCCGACGCCGGCACGGATGGCATAACAGTCGCAGGCGACACCGAAATCGATGACCTGAACAAAAAATTCGGGCTCTCCATAGAGACCGATGACTACCAGACGATCGGCGGTCTCGCCTTTGGCAAATTAGGACGGCTTCCGCAGCCGGGAGATCGAATACAGCTGGAGGATCTCATGCTGGACGTGCTCGAGATGGAAGAGAAACGTGTGGAAAAAGTGAGAATTGTTACGGTTGGAAAAGCGCAGTCAGACTCCTAGCCGCCGGTCGAAACACACATCTTGGCGAGTCGAACGGCAAGTGCTACGGCTTCTTGCATAGAGCTAGGATCTGCAATTCCCTTACCGGCGATATCGAACGCCGTGCCATGGTCGGGCGCGGTTCGAATAAATGGCAACCCCAACGTGATGTTAACACCTCTCCCAAATCCCGAAACCTTTACTGCCGTCATACCAACGTCGTGATAGGGAGCTATTACGGCATCGAACTCACCCCTCAACGCTCGAACGAACACGGTGTCGGCGGGCACAGGCCCTGCTGCTCCCAATTCTTCCGCGGCAGGCCGCAGTACGGTCTCGTCCTCCTCACCGAACAATCCCCCCTCACCCCCATGCGGGTTGAGGGCACAGATCGCAAGTCTCGGATTCTCTAGATCCCACCATTTTTGCAACGCCCTGGCCGCCAATTTCCCGACGGTGACGATTCGCTCTACCGTCACGGAGTCCGGAACTTGTCTCAACGCAATATGGGTAGTGGCCAACACCACTCGCAGATCGCCCGCTGCGAGCATCATGGCTGTCTCCACACCGCCCGCGAGTTCACCGAGCCACTCGGTGTGTCCCGGGTACTTGCAGCCGGCAGCGTGAAGCGCGCGTTTTTCGGCTGGACCTGTAACGATGGCGTCCACGGATCCTTCCAGCGCCAGGGCAACAGCCTTCTCAACCTGTAGGACGGTGAGCCTTCCCGCCTCTTCGATCGGCAAGTCTGCGCATCCCGCTTCCCCTTTTCCTCGACCTCCACCCACGACAATGGAATCGACACCCACGTCGCAAACTTGCTCCGCGGGACCTATGAGAACGTAATCCGAATTTTCGGGGGGATGTTGCAAGACTTTCCTGGAGATCTCCGGTCCAATGCCTCGCGGATCCCCTACTGTAATCGCGACGCGCGGGCGCACGGGATTGCTAGAGGCGAACGTCCACGTAAGTCGATGAGCGTAGGCTATCGAGGAGACGCTTGAGCGCATTGTTCTCGGCAAGCGAAGAGCGCATTCGATCTTCTAGATCTTCAAAGCTCGCCGTCCCCTCTGCTCTCCGCTCTTGAAAGACTATTACCGGATAGAGCACACGACCCAAGCCACGGTCGCGCTCAAACGGGCCCAGAATATCGCCTGGCTTAGCTGTCGCAAAGGCTTCTCTGAGCTGCAGACTAAGGGCATCGACCGGAACGTCCTCTAGAAAGCGCTCTTCTGTGCGGTCGTGAAAGCTGCGCGAAAGCGAGTCGAACGACAGGCCCTGCTCGAGGGCTCCCTTGGCTGCCTCGGCGCGCTTCCGTGCCGCGGCCTGTTGCTCGTCGGTTATTGTGGGAGCGATGAGAATGTGCCGGACCTGAATGGACGCGGGTTCGGAACGCTCTACCTCAATAATGTGAAATCCGAAAGGGGTCAGTAGAGGACTCGACACCACACCGGGTCGGAGCCGAAACGCCAGATCCTCGAACTCCTTGACCAGACCTTGGCCTCGACGCACCCATCCCAACCTACCTCCCTGCTGCGCGCTGCCGGAATCGGCCGAAAACTGAAGCGCTAGAGCCCCGAAATCCTCCCCTCCTCTAAGACGCAGTACGAGAGAATCGGCACGTTGCTCGGCCTTCCGCAATTCCACCGGATCTGCGAAGGCCGGCACGGCGATCTGGCGGTACGTTACCGTGGCCGGTCGTTTAGGATGCTGGCTTCGTGTGCTCTCAAAATAGTCTCGCAGTTCCGATTCGGTCGGCGGAATTGGAATGAACTGACCACGCTGCCTGAGTTCCTGCATATAAACTGATGTCAGAATCTGGCGCCGTTGCTGTTCGGCCAACCAAACGCGGTAGTCGTCCAGACTCTTGAAACCGATGGCCTGGACTTCCCGCTGAAAATCGAGTTCCGACGGTACTTGCTCCCTGAGGTTTTTCATGGCCTCTTCTACAGCGCTCTGCACTTCCTCCTCTGTAATCTGGACTAGCGTATCTCTCTCGGCAGCCTGAATGATCAGCTCATCATCGACGAGCTGTTCGAGAACCGAAAGCCTCAACTGGCGCAGTGAATCTGCATCGGTCGGGAGTTCGCCACCCTGGGTGAGAAACACCTGGAGCTGCTCGTCCATCCGGCTCAACGTGATGGGTGTCTCGCCCACGATAGCAACTATTCGATCGACCGGCACTCGCAGGCCTTCTTGCGCTACGACCGGAGTGGCTATCACGATCAGGCCTAGTAGAGCGATTCTCAATTGACGCAGTTGCATACCTACCCCCGCAATTTACGACTCGGTAGAATCTTGCGACGCGGCAGGTGCCGGAGTTACCGGCGCCTGACCAGCCACATCGCCGCCCAATCTCACACGAATTTCAGCGCTACGCAGTAACGCGCGTTTAAGACCGGGAGTCGACAAACTCCAATCGTCCTCAGAACGCAATCGATCGGCGAGTGCCGGCGGTACCATTATCAGTTGAGCGACGTCTGTTGTGACGGCCGCAAGATAGCTGTCGACTACATCCTCAACCAACTGCGATCTATCAGCAACGGCCGACATCACGATATTGGAATCTAGCCCCATTGCATTGCGCAGGCCCGCGAGGCGCTGTGACAGCGAAAGCTTGAGACTTTCGAAATCTTCCGCGCTTGGCCCGTAGCCCGCATCCCTTGCCTCCTTCTCCAACACCGTATTCCGAACTAGACCCATAGCGAACTCTACCAACTGATCGTCGCTCGCGTTGGTAACCTGAGCCATGTTCTCGGCCGGCAGGGCTTGGAGCCACTTCACAAAATCAGAGGCCGTGAACTTTCCGCCGTTGTACTTGCCAATAGCTTTCTGAGACCCCTTCCAACGGATCATATCGTCGGCCGCGTCGCGCATCACGCGCGGCGCATCCACAACCACCTCTACGTCCCAACGTTGTTCCAATTCATCCAAGAATAAGGCGTCCATATCACGAACGAGCATCGCGTTCAGTCGCTGCTCGAACTCCTGGCGTACTTCAGAGAGAAACGGGCGTTTGATGACGTGATATCCGAACTCCGTTTCCGTGACGGCCGAGACCTCCCCCGGCACCAGTGCAAACGCCACGCGTTCGAATTGCTCAACTGTCTGACCTCGCCCGAGAATCCCAAGACTTCCTCCCTGCGATTGGCTCACCGAGTCCTCACTCTCAGTGATGGCCCTGTTCCAACCTGCACTGCCGCCCAATGCGCTTGTCCTGAGTCGCTGTGCCTTCCGCAGTTGGTCGGCCTTGTCGCTCTGGGACATGTCTGGCCTCGTCTGGACGAGGATGTGGTATATCAGACGCCGCTCACCCGCATTGTATACACTGTCTACTGTCGCGGAATCTATCGTTACGCGTTGGCTCACCAGTTGATCGTGATAGTAGCCGATCACCTGCAGCTGAGCTGCGTTCCACATCGTGTTCATCACAGAAAGGGAATCGAGCAAAGAATCTTGATCGGTGATTCGCTGTGCGAAAAGAGTGTAGTCTACCCACAGCGACGCGACACGCTTGAGAATGTCCTGCCGGATCGGGATATTCCGCGAGTTGGCAATAATCTCGGCAAGCCTTTCAACCCTGAGTTCGTGATTGCCGGCACGCGCAGCTACGTCGGCGTGCGCACGAAATGCATCCTGGACGTCGCAACCGCTGGCCAACACCGTTCCACCGAGCAAAACGCCAACCGTCAAAAACCGAAGCTTCATTGTACTATCTCACCTCTCGTTCGTTCTCGCGCGTAATCGCCGAGCTCTCTCCACGGCTCGATCTAAAGCATCGTAGGAAAACTTCCAGTCGGCTTCGTCACGCAGCCGCTGCGCCAGAAAAGGGGGAACTACTCTCACGTCCCTCAGCGTTTCGATCTGGCGTTTCAAATAGTCGTCGGTGGCGTCAGCCGCCGCTTGCATCCGCTCCGCAGGTGTGGCTGCCTTTATCAGCAAAGTGTCTATCCGCATCACCCATCGCAGTTCCGCAAGCCTCCCGGTGTACTCGCGGCTCATTGCCGCGTACTCGTCCTTCGTCGGCCCCACACCCTCACTCTTCGCCTCCGCATAGATGAGATCGTTCGCGATGAGTCTACGAGCAAGGCGTCTCAGCCCCTCGTTGTCCACCGTGTCCGCGGCCAAATGTTCCTGTACGGGCAGGGCTTGCAACCAATGGATGAAATCGCGGTTGGTAAAACGTCCTCCATCGTACTCCCCGATCAAGTCCTTTCGGTCGGTCGCCAACAATTGCATTGGGTGCTTGACCGCATCCCGCAGCACGTCGGCCGCGTCATCCTCCAGCCGGACGTCGTGGCTTTTCAAGAGTTCCTCGCGTTTCTGGGATTTCCAGCGCTCCAACACCTTGTTCAGGGCAAAGGCACTGTATTGCACGTTTACTTCATCGAACCGGGGTCGACGAAGAATATGAAACCCGAAGGACGACTCGACAACGCCAGATACCGCCCCAGGCGCTAGAGAAAATCCAGCTTTTTCGACCTCGGGAGCGAGCTGGCCCCGCTCGACCAGACCAATGCTGCCCGCTGTCGCCTGCCTACCCAGGTCTCTCGTGCGTGCCGCGACAGTGTCCCAAAGGATACCCGCCAGTAGGCGCGCACGGAGTCTTGCTGCACGTCGCCGTAGAGCTGCCTTGTCCTCAGGCACGATACCCTGCGTCACGCGGATGAGAATCTGGTCGAGAATCCGGTCGTCCCCGGCAAGGAAAGCGCTGTCCACTGCCGCGGTGGTGTCTAGCCCATCCCGCTCGGCCAGATGGAAAACCGCCCATCCCATTGCCTCCGGCCACATAGACTCGAGAACGGACGCCGTGTCTGTAACTGACTCGCCCGCCGCCAACCGCTGCGCGTAGAGCGAAGATTGCAACCAAGACCAGACCCACTGCTCGACCATATCCGATTCGAGTTGGACCTTGCCATGCGCCAATATGTCGGCCAATTCGCTGACCGTGAGCTTTTGATCGTTGGCCTGGGCAACGGTATTCCGAGCCAACAGGCCGTCAAACTGGCATCCGCTCAGAAATACTGCCCAGACGGCCACGATCCACAATTGCATTCTCATTCTCACTCCTGACTCACTCCTAACGCTAGGGCGTGCGCCGCTGCATCATCATCTGCAACAGCTGCAGTGAGAGCTCGAACCAGGCCCGAGCCAATATCCACACCCCCCAACCGTGTGAGTCGTAACGACAAGGGCATAGTTCTCCTCACCTCCGCCGAGAACTGTACATCGTCCAGAGCCGCCGATAGCCGCACAAGCCTAGGGGCTGTACCCGCGCGAAACTTGAGACGGGCCTCATCACCTCTCACTATCACGGTGGCAAGACCCAGTTTTGCACCAAGCGCTTGCAGTTCCGAAACAATGAGGAGCCGATCGGCCTCATCGGGTAGCGGCCCGAAGCGATCGCGCAGTTCCGCTCTGAGGTCCACAATCTCGCTAAGCTCACCGGCCCGCGCCAGGCGTCGATAGAAGTCTAGTTTGGCATCGTCGTCCGGTAGATACGCGTCCGGAAGATAGGCCGCTCGGTCGAGAACCACTTCTGGCGGGGGCAGTTGCTCCGCACCAATATCTCCTTTCAGTGCCTGCACCGTCTCGTTGAGCCAGCGCATGAACATGTCAAATCCCACCGCATGAGTGTGACCTGACTGCTCGGCACCAAGCAGATTACCAGCTCCCCTCAGTTCCAAGTCCCTTAGGGCTATCTGATAACCTGCTCCCAATTCGGTATGATGTTCCAACACCTTCAGCCTCTGTTCGGCGTCAGCGGCCACGGTGTCAGGTGTCAATAGATAGCAGTATGCACGCCGATGTCCCCTGCCCACTCTCCCTCGGAGTTGATATAACTGCGCCAACCCGAATTTATGGGCATCGTGTACGATCATTGTGTTGGCATTTGGGACGTCAAGCCCGGACTCCACAATCATCGTCGATACGAGTACGTCTATCTCGCCGGCCACGAAACTGCGCATAACGCGGTCGAGATCCCGCTCCCGCATTCTGCCATGCGCCGTCTCCACCACACTATCTCGCCGCGCGACCAAGCGCTTTACTCGTTCAGCAATTGTCTCGATAGTCTCAATTCGGTTGTGGACGAAGTACACCTGACCGCCACGATCCAGCTCGCGAGCCAACACTTCCTCGAGCAACTCGTCGTCCCAGAGTTCGATGAACGTCAGAACGGGAGATCTGTCTCGCGGGGCCGTCTCCATCAAGGTCATGTCGCGCAACCCCGACAGTGCCAGGTGGAGCGTACGTGGGATCGGCGTAGCTGTTAGGGTAATGACGTCAACCGCCAAGCGCAGCGCTTTGAGCCGCTCCTTGTGTTGAACGCCGAACCTGTGCTCCTCATCCACGATCAGCAGGCCGAGGTCGTGAAATTCGACATCCTTGGAAAGCAGTCGATGCGTTCCGATAACTATATCCACGGTTCCGTTTCGCACCCCTTCTATCATCTTCTTCTGCTCAGCAGCGGTTCGAAAGCGCGACAACACCTCGATTGTCACGGGATACTCCGCAAGCCTTTCGCCAATAGTTCGTCCGTGCTGCTCCGCCAATATCGTGGTAGGAACCAAGATTGCCGCCTGCTTGCCGGCCTGTACTGCCTTGAACACTGCCCGCACTGCAACTTCCGTCTTGCCATAACCGACGTCACCCACCACCAGACGATCGGCTGGCTGCGGGCGCTCCATGTCTCGTTTCGTTTCCTCCGTGGCACGCCTTTGATCGGGAGTATCCTCATAAAGAAAAGAAGACTCCAGTTCCCGTTGCCATTGCGTGTCGGGCGGAAATGCAAAACCAGGAGCAATCGACCTCTGCGCGTAAAGTTCCAGTAACTCGGCCGCCAGTTGCCGGACTGCAGCTTGGGTTTTCGCACGCTGCTTCCGCCAGCGCGTTCCCCCTAACTTGTCGATCTTTGGTGGTGGACGGGTTTCGTCTGACGCTAGACGAAACGGCTCCAACTGATCGAGCCGATACACGGGAACATTGAGACGGTCGCCGCCCTCGTACTCAATGACGGCAACGTCGATTGTCGACCCCGAACCAACCTCTATGGTCTCCATTCCACGGTATATCCCGATACCGTGCTCCAAGTGCACCACGTATGCTCCAGGAGAGATGGATTCCGTTGCAGCTGTTCCCACCGCCTGACGGTAACGGCGCGATCGACGGATCCGTCTCGTACGTCGGAAAATCTCGTGATCAGTCAGCACGATAAGATCGGGAAGTACAAAGCCGCCGTGCAGCGAACCCAGGGCAAGAGTCACCCAACTCGGCAACTTTTCGCCTGGAATGTCGCCCTCCGAAAGCAACTCTTCCAATCGCTCCAACTGCCCCTCATTGTCGCACAAGATCAAAGTGGGCGATGATCGAGCGAGTTTGCGGAGTTTCTTGATATCCCTACCAATTTCCACCGGAGTCGACAGACCGAAATCACATTTCCCCTCGCTCGGATCGAGTTCGATCCGAGCAAACGAGTTCCATCTCGTCAACCAATCTCCTGGTTCACGATAGATCTCATCTCGGTTAGGCACATCTTCACCCCGCCGGTGAGCAACTCGTATGTGGTGTCCGTCCTCTTCCCAAAATCGCCCGATCGCCGATACGTCCGTCTCAGGAGTTACTATCAAGAGCGTGTCCGGCGGCAAAAGATCGAGAAGTGATTGGCGCACCATGCCTTTGATGACGGCGTCGGCCGACGGGGCAGCCACCGGAAGCAGGGTTACCGTTTCAGTTTCTACTTCGGACAGCTGAGAATCGAGATTGAAACTGCGGATCGACGTCACTGCGTCATCCCACCACTCCAACCGCGCCGGAGCAGCCATCCCGAATCCATAGACGTCTACAATGCCACCTCTGACGGCGAATTGAGCAACATCTCTAACCGCCGGACATCGCTCATACCCCATCTCTGTCAGACGCGTGACGACCTCGCCAAGTGGAATCGACCGAACCCTGTCGATTGTAAGCCGTCGGCCCGCTATCAGCGAAGGCATTCGGCTCAGCTCCAGTGTCGCATGGAGCGTCGTAACCAGCACTCTCACGCGACCCGAAAGAACGGCCTCGATAGTCTCAGCCCGTTCTCCGGCAATCTCGACGTGCGATTCCTCTTCGCTCACGATCTCTCGCTGAGGATAGTGACGCACGACGTCGGCCAGCAACATATTCAGGTCGGTGTACCATCGCTCGGCATCGGTCGGTGTTGCGGCCACCAACAGGAGAACTCTCTGCCGAAGTTCTTCGCTCAACGCAGCAAGCAGTACGGCTGAACTGGATCCCGGCAGGCCGGTAATTCGAATCGACGCGCCGGCAACTGGGAGATCCGTCTGCAGCTGCCTCAGTTGCACTAGGTCGCGGAATCGTTTAACGAGCTGTGGCAGCATCAGGCGACACCTCTGGTCCGTCCACCCCAGCTAGCCACTGAGAATTCCGCAACAGCTGCCAAAAGGCTGGCCAATAGCATGAGACCCGTGAGATCCGCGCGCTTTGCACCGCGAAAAACCTCCCGGCTCAAACGACTCGCGCTGAGAACTCTTGTGTCAGTACCGAGGCGGGCCTGCAGCAAACGCCGGTCGGCTCTCTCGAGCTGCGACTCTCTGCTGTCGTAGTTGACCTCCAGAGCGCCCACCGTGTCATCCGCCGAGCCCAAAAGGAAATAGACACCAGGCTTTCTGGACACCTTCAATCTTCCATCGCTGGAGATCGGTATCCGGCCTTCCGGTCCCAGTAGTGCAGTGGCAGTGGGAGGGAAAACCGCAACGTCGCCGGGTGCGGCCCGCACGATCCAACTCTGGCGGGCCGCGATCCGATTCACCAGAAAGTCGACAAACGGAACGAACCCGGCCCTGACCGGCAGATCGGTCCAGTCCGGTTCCATCCGGCTGCCCACCAGAACCAGGTTGCCGTCCCGCACCAGCCACGGGTCGCCACCGGACACGCTTGCCACTACCGGGCCCGTTCCGATTAAGCGGTATCGACGATACACTGGAACACCGCTGGCGTCCTCGACGCCTGCCGAAAGCTGCCACTCGCCCTCGATCATTTCACCAAACCTCCACCCGACACCTCGGGTGGCGAGATTGCGGTTGAGATTTCCCAGTAGAGCTGGATCGCTCGGCGGAAAGACGACGGTGGCTCCTGGCCCCGGTCGGTCGTCGAGCCGCACGGCGTCCCCTGGCGTCACTCGCCCACCCTCCGATAGAACCTGAAGGGCCTCCTCAACGAATTGTCCCGCACCACCGCGTACGTTGGCGGCAACCGCCGTCGCTATGTGGAGCGCCACGAATCGCCTGTCATCGGCTCGCAATTCGTCGGGGTCCAGCTCGATGGTCGCGACCATCCATCCCGCACCTCTAATTCGGCCCGACAATACGACCGCCTCACCCGGCGAAGCCACGGCCCGAGCCACATCATTACCGCGCACCGAAAGACGTACCGCGGCAGGCTGGCGTGCGGATCCTGCGACCGTGGCCATTACCGCTCCAGCCGGTGACCACAAGGGGGGATCCGAACGCACCGAGTCCATCCAGCGATTCTCTGGTGGCTCAGGCGCATCCCAGAACAAGACAGGAACCGGCGACACATCGCCATCGGACACGGCACTCGCTTGTAAGTCACTGAATACCACGAGTTCGTGCTCCGTCAGGCGATCGTCGAGAATGACACTGGCAGCCACCCGAACGGCCGAACCGAGATCGAGGTGTGCAGAGGACGGAGCTAAACTGTCCAACACCTGCCCAGCCTCGATCTTGGTCATCCGCCTCGGTACACCGTCCGCCAATACGAGCCAGAGATGATCGCCCGTATTGACCCGCCCAAGCACACGCCTTGCCGCGTCCACCGCCGCATCGAGCGTCATCCGGCCACCGTTGACAGCCCCACTCGACAGCGAGTTGTCGACTACCATGGCGAGAGCCGTTGGAGGGTGTGCATCACCTGAAGCCACCCGCGCTACCGGTCGCGCGGCAGCAAGTACGAGCAAGAGAATTATCAGAGTGCGTAGAATGAGGAGCAGTAAATTACGGAGCTTTAGCCGGCGGCTATGTTCGCGCTCCGTCGCCGTCAAATAGCGGATGGCTGGAAAAACAACAACCGGTGGCAACCGACGCGCTAGAAGGTGCAACAGGGTCGGAATGGCCGCAGCTGCCAGCGCGAACAGTGCCAGCGGCTGAAGAAATCCCATCAGCCGAGGCGCGAACGGCGCGCCGTCGCACGACGCAGCACGTATCCGAAGGGAGTGTCCGTCAGAACGTGGTGATAGTGGATTCCACCGCCACGACAGGCCCGTCTCCAGCCGGCTACCGCTCGCCGAACGGTCCGCTCATAAACTGCACGCAGCTCCCGCGGTCGAGCGACGACACTCGTCCCCGTCTCCGGGTCTTCAAACCGAGCTTCAGGTGGACCCTCCAGAATCAGCTCTGCCGGATCCATCAGATGAAAGACTATGACTTGGTGCCCGCGATGTCTCAAATATTGCAGGGTCCGCAAGGCCAGCTCACGGTCGAACAACAGATCAGAGACGAAAACCACAAGGCCGCGGCGGCGCAGCAGGTGAGTGACTTTCTCGAGAGCGGGTACCGCGGCGGTGCCCAATCCCGGCGTCAGGTTCTCCACAGCCTTTAGCAAAGACCACCAGTGCTGGGAACGCGCGCGTGCGCGAACGACTTGTCGGATGGTTTCGTCAAATCCAATTAGCCCGGTCGCATCTCGTTGCCGCAGCAGGATAAGCGCAAGTGCGGCCACCAGTCGCTTGGCATACTCGAGCTTGCTCAACCGCTGTTCACTCCCCGTCCAATCCATCGAAGCGCTAACATCCATCACGATCATAGAGCGAAGGTTCGTTTCCTCTTCGTATTGCTTCACAAAGAGACGATCCGAGCGAGCCAGCATCTTCCAATCCAGATAGCGTAGCTCGTCACCCGGCTGGTAGGGCCGGTGCTCGGCGAATTCAACAGAAAATCCTCTGAACGGAGACCGATGGAGGCCGGACAGGAAGCCCTCGACCACGCCGCGCGCGACGAGTTCAATGCCCCCCAATTGAGCAACGACGTGGGGGTCCAGCAGATCTGGCCTTCGGGCCGCCTCTACCATCTGGAAACCTCTACCTGTGTCATTCTCTATACTCGCAAGAGGGAGAAGTGTAACACACCGGACGTGTCATCCCCATAGGACATTGCGGGCAAGAGCAACACCACCAAACTCTGTAACCCACTGTGGTCAAACGACATATGGCAATGAACCAAGTAGACGCTCGGGGGTGGTGCAGATTGAGAGCCCTCCGGCAGGTGCGCGGTACCACCGTTGTCAGAACCCCATCCGGTTGAGATTTCCGGTGCGAGTCGCCACCCTCAATGCGGTTTCGCAACTGATTTTTTTAGATCCTCATAACTCCGGGAGAGACCGATGAGGCGATTGTGGTCAATTCTCTTTGTGCTGTTGCTACCGACTGCATCTGCGGCGCAAAGTTCGACGACCGTGGAACAGGCGATACAGTCAATCAAGTCCAGCGACATTCTGCACAGGATCGGAGTGATCGCGGACGATTCCATGAGGGGCCGCAATACGCCGAGTCCGGAACTGGAGCTGACAGCTAAGTACATCGCCAATCAGTTTCGGGAGTTCGGTCTCGAGCCCGCCGGTGGCGACGGCAGATTTATCCAGCAGTATCCCCTGTTTCGAATAGCCCAACAGCTGGTAGTCCAGACATCGACCGGGATCACATGGCGTGGAGGCCAAGAGGTGTTGCAACTGGCCGGAGGCGGAGCTGACGCCGTATCTGGCTCGACATTCATCGTGTCAGGCAGCGGAGAGTGGCCGCCCGATGTGTTCCTGAACGGCGCCGTCGTCATACTCTCGACCGAGCTGGACGGCCGGCGAGGACTCGGCTCCCGGGCCCAAGAACTCATTGAAAGCCTGGGAGACCATGGCGCTGCCGCGATCATTGTTGCCACGAACTTTCCCGAGCGAACCTGGGGGTTTCTGCTCCGCAGGCAGGGCACTTCACGGCTGTCAAAGGGATGGGAGGGGAGGCCTGAGGGCATTCCCGTCTTGGCGGTCCAGTCCAGCACGGTAGCGGCCGTTCTGTCGGCTGCGGGACACGACCTGCCCCAGGGCGGTGAGCTTAGATCCGACAAGCTCCAGAACATCGACTTCACCGTCACCTCGAACCAAGAGATCGAGGAACTCTCTGCGCCAAACGTTGTCGGAATCCTGGAGGGCAGCGATCCCAAACTCAAGGACGAGTACGTTGTTTTTAGCGCCCATATGGATCATGTGGGCGTGGGCCGGCCAGCAGACGGAGATAGCATTTACAACGGTGCGGATGACGACGCGTCCGGGACCATCGCGATCGTAGAGGCGGCAGAAGCCTTCTCCAAACTCAAGCCTCATCCAAAGAGATCGTTGATTTTCCTCACTGTGAGCGGTGAGGAAAAAGGTCTCTGGGGCAGCGAGTATTTCGCCGGACACCCCACCGTGCCGGTGTCCCAGATCGTTGCAGACCTCAACGCCGACATGGTAGGCCGCAACTGGCCCGACACTATCGTGGTGATTGGAAAAGAGCATTCCAATCTGGGCGCAACGCTGAACCGAGTTAACGGCGAGCACCCGGAACTCGGTATGACGGCCATCGACGATATATGGCCACAAGAGCGGTTCTACTTTCGTTCCGATCACTATAATTTTGCCCGCAAGGGCGTGCCAATCCTGTTCTTCTTCAACGGGACTCACGAGGACTATCACAGACCGAGCGACGAGGTTGGGAAGATCGATGCAGAAAAGGAGTCGCGCATCGTGAAGCTCCTGTTCTATCTGGGCCTGGACATAGCGAATGCCGCCAAGAAACCCGAATGGAATCCGGAGAGCTACAAGCAAATCGTGGAGGGTGCAGGCCGGTAATCGAACTGCCTCTCCTCGTTATATTCTCCGGATGCTCCAAGCACGGGTCCGGAATTTTTGCATCATTGCGCATATCGATCACGGCAAGTCCACGCTGGCCGACCGGCTGCTCGAACTCACCGGTACGGTGGACAAGAGACGTATGCGGGCTCAGGTCCTCGACACCATGGACTTGGAGCGTGAACGTGGTATCACGATCAAACTGAACGCCGTCCGCATGGAGTACCTTCAGAACGGTGAGGAATACGAACTCAACCTCATCGACACTCCCGGCCACGTAGATTTCACTTATGAAGTTTCTCGTTCCCTCAATGCATGTGAAGGCGCGGTGCTGGTCGTTGATGCAAGTCAGGGAATCGAAGCTCAGACTGTCAGTAACTTGCTGCTAGCCCTCGAGGCAGGGCTCGAGATCATTCCGGTACTCAACAAGATCGACCTTCCCGCTGCTGAGCCGGAGCGCCGCGCGCGCGAATTACAGGACTTGCTGGGTGCCGATGAGTCGGAAATTCTTCACATCTCGGCAAAGGAGGGAGATGGGATCCCAACCCTCCTGGATGCGATCATAGAGCGGATTCCTCCCCCTGGAGGTGACCTCGATGCGCCGCTACGCGCTCTGATATTCGACACCTACTACGATCGCTACCGCGGTGCCGTTCCCAGTATTCGAGTCGTGGACGGCAGAATGGAACCGGGTACGACGATCGCGTTCGCGTCACACCCAGACGACTCGTACGAAGTAGCCGAGGTTGGGTATCTGCAACTCGGCCAGCGGCGCGGGAAGGCACTCGAGGCGGGCGAGGTAGGATATTTCATCGCCAACGTCCGAGGAGTTCGCGATACGCGGGTCGGCGATACGGTCCTCGATGCAGAACGTCCCGCTAGCGACATGCTACCGGGCTACAAAGAATCCCACGCGATGGTGTTTTCGGGCCTGTACCCTACGGATTCAAACAAGTACGAGGAACTGCGCGACGCACTCGAGAAACTCCAGCTAAACGATGCGTCGCTACACTACGAACCGGAATCCTCGTCAGCTCTAGGGTTCGGCTTTCGATGCGGGTTTCTGGGGCTCTTGCACATGGATATTATCCGTGAACGTTTGGAGCGCGAGTTCAACCTGGATCTGATTACCACGGTACCGAATGTTGAGTACCACATTCATCTAACTGACGGCTCCCGGAAAGTCATCGAGAACCCCTCCATGATGCCGACCGGTTCCGTTGTAGATCATGTGAAAGAGCCTTACATAACGGCGCACATTACGACCCCGTCGGATTACATCGGGGCCATAATGAGTTTGGGACAAGAGCGACGCGGTGAATATGTGGGGATGCACTACCTAGACACTACGCGGGTCCAACTGGAGTGGGGATTCCCACTCGCCGAGATCATCCTCGACTTCTACGACCGGCTGAAAACCGTATCCCGCGGCTATGCTGCCATGGACTATGAGTTTACGGACTATCGCAGGGGCGACCTCGTAAAGCTGGACATGCTCATTAACGGAGATCCGGTGGACGCATTCAGCGTCATCATACACCGTGACAAAGCGTTCGAGTGGGGAAGAAAAATCGCGACGAAGCTGAAGGAACTGATACCTCGGCAGCTATTTGAAGTGGTGATTCAGGCTGCGATCGGATCTAAGGTCATTGCACGCACCAATGTCCGTCCGCTCAGGAAGAACGTAACCGCCAAGTGCTACGGAGGTGACGTAACCAGGAAACGGAAGCTTCTGGAGAAGCAAAAGGAAGGAAAGAAACGCATGAAGCAGGTTGGCACCGTGCAAATACCACAAGAAGCGTTTCTAGCCGTGCTGCAGGTAGATTGACCATGCCTCCAACAGATTCCTCTCAGCCATGAGCATGATCGTCGGAGTCGATGTGGGAGGTACGAATGTCGTTGTCGGCACCATGCCGGAGAGCGGGGACGACCTCCACGGTCTAGTGATGGAGCCGACGAAAACGGGGCTTGGCCCCGACGGCGTTGTCGACCAGATCGCCTCCATGGTAGGTCAGTCAATCGATCGGGCCGGCAAAGAGTTGGGCGAGGGCAGCATCGATGTGGTGGGCCTTGGTATAGGATCACCCGGCCCTCTCGACACACACACCGGAACGATTCTCGCCACTCCTAACTTGGGCTGGACCGACATGCCGCTGCGCGATCGGGTTAGCAAAGCAACCGGCCTTCGCGCCACTCTTGATAACGATGCCAACTGCGCAGTCCTTGGGGAGTGGTGGAAGGGAGCCGCCCAAGGTGGCCGAGTCGTCGTTGGGCTTACCATCGGCACCGGGGTCGGCGGCGGGATCGTCCTAGACGGGAAAATTTTCCACGGGGCCAGCGATGTCGCCGGTGAAATTGGCCATACCAGCATTGAGCAGGCAGGCCGGCTCTGTAACTGCGGTAATTATGGCTGCCTCGAGGCCTATGCTTCGGGCCCGGCAATCGCCAAACGCGCTATCGAGGGAATTGAATCGGGGTCATCATCACGATTACTCGATTACGTAGATGGCGATCCCTCCAAAGTCACTGCGCAGTCGATATCGGAGGCGGCGCGCAACGGGGACGAGTTCTGCCTGCAGGTGATACGAGAGACCGCGCAGTTTCTTGGCGGCGCCATTGCCAACCTCGTAAACACCTTTAACCCTGACTTCGTGGTCGTATGCGGTGGCGTCACTATGGCTGGAGACCACTTATTCCAACCTCTCAAGGACCAAGTAAGGCGGCGAGCATTTCAACCAGCGGTCGTGGCGTGCACCATAGTGGCCGGCGCGCTCCCTGGAACGGCCGGTGTATATGGTGCCGTTGCGTCGTTCAAGATGCAGACTACAGGTCACCCATGAAACGACTCGGTGTAGTGGGAACGATGGTGTGGGACACCATCCATGGACGAGGCGCAGAGTCGGAACCCGTCGAGGAATGGGGGGGCATCAGCTATGCACTGGGCGCGCTCGAAGCTTCTCTGCCCAACGACTGGGAAATCGTCCCACTAATCAAAGTGGGAACGGACCTGGCGGCCCGAGCGAACGAGTTTCTAAACTCACTGACACACCGTGCTGGAGTTGCGCGGTTTCTCGAGGTTGCTGCCCCCAATAACCGCGTAACCATTCGTTACCGAGAGAACGACCGCCGGGCCGAACAGCTCAGCGGTGGTGTTCCACCGTGGACGTGGCCGGAGCTTGGCCCTATGGTGCACGACCTAGATGCCCTCTACGTAAACTTCATCTCAGGATTCGAAATGCCGCGCGAAACGGCGCACCTTCTGAGACACGGCTTCACGGGGCCGATCTACGCAGACCTGCACAGCTTATTCCTAGGAGTCAAGCGTAATGGATTGAGAGAGCCTCAAACGTTAATCGACCTAGTAGGATGGTTTTCCTGCTTTGACGTCGTACAGTTGAACGAGGAGGAGATGAAGCTGGCAGGTAGCGATCCGATGGAGGTCGCCGCCCAGGCACTTGGCAATGGAGTGCGATTGCTGATAGTGACTCTAGGATCCGACGGTGCAGTCTACTTTACGCACCAGCCGTTCAACTTCTTTGCATCCTCCGCACAATACGAGCAAGACGCTGGTCCCGTTCACACGGCACGGATTCCAGCAGCAGCAACATCTGAAGATCTCGACCCGACTGGCTGCGGCGATGTGTTTGGCGCAACTTTGGTGGCCTCCCTGGCCGGAGGCGTGGGGGTAGAGGAAGCGATTGTGCGCGCCAATCAGCTCGCCGCCAAGAACCTTTCGTATAGAGGAGCGACCCACCTGCACCATCACCTTCGGGGCGAGATAGTCCGCACGTGACTCGTGTGATAGAGGTACCGACTCAGTTCGACGATCATTCCCTAGATCAGTTCGCTCGAGCCTACAGCGCCGAAGATGGGCGAAGGCTGTTGTTCGATGCTCATGCGACTCAATGGGCATCTCCGTATGGGCTCCTCGCATTGATAGTGGCTGGACAGGCCATCATGGAACGTGCGGAACAGCGCCCGCTGCTGACGATTCCCACGGATCGAGACGTGCTCCACTATTGGGCGCGCACAGGGTTCTTCGAATATGCCGGCGAGTGGTTCGAGATCCACGGCAAGGTCCCGCGAGTGACTGTGAGCCGTACGTCAGACGTGCTGCTGGAGATTACTCCGGTTCGAGAGTCCGGAGACGTCCATGGGGTGGTGAGCGTGATCCAGGAACGGGCGGCGACCATACTTTCCGACAAATTGGGGCTCGAAGCCAGTGCCACCATGGGATTCGGTATGGCGCTTTCGGAGGCTTGTCAGAATATTGTAGAGCACGCTGGAACATCGGGCTGGGTTGCAGTTCAGACCTACCACTGGCGCCGCCGTCTCGGCCGGAGGGTGGTCGTGATCGCCGTAGCTGACGCAGGAGTGGGGTTCCGTCAATCCCTGGGATCGACACAGGCAGGCCGATACGGCGATCGCTGGAGCGACGCGACGGCTCTTGAAGCCGCCCTCATTCAGGGAGTGAGCAGATTGGCGGATCCGGGTCGCGGGCAGGGTTTGGGTGGCATTAGGCGATACCTCAACCGTTGGAACGGGAAAATCAGTATCAGGAGCGGGACAGCCCGCATCGCGATAGTACCTCCATGGGATGACGATGTCCCGTTGCAGGATGGATTATCATTTTTTCCGGGTAGCCAGATGCTTCAGATCATTCCAGCACGTCAGGACGACAATTGAACGGGCAAACAATCGACTTGAGGGAGATCTTGCGGGAGACCGTATCCCAGGCGTACGGTGACCTGGTTACCCGCCACACTGGCCGAGCCGTTCGCGGCGAAATCGAGGTGGCTCTTTCCAAGACCGATAACAACGACGTTGCCGTGATTGAATTCGGAGCGGTGAGGTGCCTCGATATTTCATGCGCCGATGAAATCGTCGGCAAGATCCTCCTCGCATACGGCGACGTTCGTTATTTCCTGCTCAGCGGCGTGACTGAATCTCACTGTGAGGCCATCAGCCTTGTACTCGAACGGCACGGATTGGCGGTTGTGGCACAGCACCGTGACGGCCAGCTGCAACTCCTCGGGCCCCTGGAAGAGATTGTGCGCAGAGCCTTCGGTGCGGTGACAGAGCGAGGCCGTGCTGCTGCTGGTGAAGTCGCAGATCATATGAAAGTGTCAACGGACGCGGCCCGCAGCGCACTCGATCATCTCATCGCCCGCCGGCTTCTGCACTTGGACGCCGACTACTACCGGACACTCAGCACGTGAAGGAAGACCGGCAGAATGGCCTGGCCACTAGAGCCATTCACGGTAAACCACGCGCATCAGCCATAGGAACTCCTGTAGCCTCACCGATCTATCAGAGTTCTACATTTGTGAACCCTGTGGGAAGTCCCAACGGAGTTCTCTACACTCGCTACGGAAACAACCCGAACCAAGTCACCCTGGCGGACCGACTGGCTGCGCTGGAGGGCGCGGACAGTGCAATCGCTTTGGGGAGCGGTATGAGTGCCACCGCATTAGCGCATCTTGCCGTCCTCCATCCGGGTGATCACCTGCTCTCGAGCCAGTGGGTTTATGGCGGGACACGGCGGCTGTTCGACCACGAATTTGCTCGCCTGGGCATCGATGTGAGCTACGTTGATCCGTCAGACCTCAGAAACTGGCGGCGCAACCTGCGCAACAACACTCGCGCAGTGTTTGTCGAAGCCATTACCAACCCGCTGATGCGTGTTGTCGACATCGAATACTTGGCAAACTTCTGTCGGGAGTGCGGAATCAGTCTACTAGTCGATTCGACATTTGCCTCGCCTGTCAATTTCCGACCTCTGGAGCACGGTGCGGACGTAGTGATTCATAGCGCTACCAAATACCTGAACGGACACAGCGACGTGATAGCCGGAGCCGTCGTTGGATCGAGACCCATTGTCGACGAAGTTCAGCGTCTCATGAAACTCTGGGGCCCGGCTATCGATCCCCACCAGGCATGGCTGGTGGAGCGGGGGCTTAAGACCCTCGCAGTCCGAATGCAGAAACACAACGCGAACGGAGCGGCTTTCGCGGAGTGGGCCTCCAATCACGACCGCGTGTCGACGGTTCACTACCCCGGCCTCGAGACCCATCCCGATCACGCTGTGGCCCGTAAACTACTGGATGGCTTCGGCGGTATGGTAGCAATAAATCTCGAGTGCGACGCTGAAAGCACGACGAGAGTGCTAAAGAAACTTCAGCTGGTAACTCATGCTCCGAGCCTCGGCGGAGTAGAGACGTTGGCCTCGCAACCGATATTTACATCACACGCCGGACTCTCTGAGGACCAGCTGGCCGTCCAGGGAATACCTGCAGGCTTGATCCGCGTAAGTCTAGGAATAGAAGACATCCAAGATATCATCGCCGACTTCGAGGCAGCTTTCGGAGCACTCTGAGTCGTGATCCGTTTCAAGAAGGTCTTCAAGTCGTTCCGCTCAGGGACCATAGCCCTCCGTGATGTCTCCTTCCACATAGGCAAAGGAGAATTCGCTTTTCTGACCGGACACTCTGGGGCCGGCAAGTCCACTGTCCTTAGTCTGATCTACGCCGACCAGCTTCCCACCTCGGGCGACGTTCGCGTGTCGGGCTTCGCCACCTCGAGGCTCAAGCACCGCGATATTGCAAAGCTGCGGCGTCGGCTCGGCATCGTGTTCCAGAACTTTCGGCTACTCGAGGACCGGACAGCCGAAGCAAACGTAGCCTTTGCTCTCGAGGTTACCGGAGTCCGCCGCAGCGTAATCGCCCCGAAAGTCATGCGCGTACTCACCCAAGTCGGACTGGCGGCAAAGGTACAGAGTTACCCGAGAGAGTTGTCGGGCGGGGAGCAACAGCGCGTTGCCATTGCGCGGGCGCTCGTTAACGACCCATTGGTACTCCTAGCCGATGAACCGACGGGGAATCTGGATGAAAGAGCATCACGCGGAATCTTTCAGCTCCTGCGGGACATCAACGCCAACGGGACGGCCGTAGTGATGGCCACTCACAATCTGTCACTGGTGCGTCAGACCTCCTACCGATCGATTGAGATGGAGGACGGAGTAGTCGTTTACGACTCGACTGAAGATGATGTGGAGCCGGGAGTAGTGGCACGATGAGGCTAGCGTTGAGAGAGGCTTACCTATCATTTCGCCGTGCGCCGGTGTTGTCGGCACTCTCCATAACCACTATCGCATTTGCCTTGTTCGTGCTTGGGCTATTTGGGCTGATCGCGCTGAACCTGCGGAGTGCTCTCGCCAAGCTAGAGGAGCGAGTCGAGATCGTTGCCTACCTCAGGAGAGGCACGCCGGTTGAAGTGGTCACTGTTGCCATAAGTGACATTGAGGCTCTCCCGGGAGTACAGGCAGTAACATACGTGAGTGAGGATGAGGCGCTCGCCCAAGCGCGCCGTGGACTCGCCGAGTTTCAGGACGTGTTTGCCGACCTGGCAACCAACCCGCTGCCGGCGTCACTCGAAGTGCGACTGCAACCAGGGTTCCGCGACAGCGAGAGCGTCGAGAGCGTCGCGGAATGGTTGCGGGGATTCCGTTTTGCGGAAGACGTCAGATTCGGGCGCGACTGGATCGAGAAACTCGACCGCATCCGTAACATCGCGGCCATAGTTGGACTGGTCATTGGTGGCGCCTTTGCGATTGCCAGCATCATCATCATAGGGACCACCGTACGCATGGCGGTGCTACACCGCAGCAGCGAGATCGCGATCATGCGACTTGTCGGCGCTACCGACGGTTTTATTCGCCAGCCGTTCCTGCTGGAGGGAACGATCAAAGGCACACTTGGCGGCATCGGTGCGATCGCACTCAATTACGGTGCATATGCCGCCATAGACCCGCTATTCAGTTCATCATTTTTTACTCTCGATCAGGCGCTCATTCTGGTTCTGTTCGGGACGGTGCTAGGATTCCTTGCAAGCGCCATGAGCGTGGGCAGACATTTGAAGAGCGTGAATCCAGCATGAAGTGGCTTGCTCCTTCACTAGGTATTCTTTGTCTTGCCTGTCTGGCGTCCCAAGTACAAGCCCAGGGCAACCTGGACCGCCGCATTCGGCAAAATCAGGCCCGGCTCGATTCCATTCGAGAACAGCGCAGCAGCCTGGAAGGAGAATTGCGGCGCCTAAGGGGCCGGACGCGAAACATCAATACCGAAATCCGCAACCTCGAACTACAGAGAAGCCTAACCAACCGAGTTGTAAACGAACTCGACCGGCAGATGGTGGCCATGACCGGCCGGCTCGATGTCGTCACCACCGATCTCCTGCTGACTCGGGATGCGCTGGCGGAGGCTCAGGCGGTTCTTGAAAAGAGGCTGTCAGACATATACAAGCGCGGCCCGCTATATACGTTCCAAGTCCTCCTTGCAGCCGAATCCTTCGGCGATCTGCTGAGCCGCTACAAGTATCTCCACATCATCACCCGGCGGGATCGAACTCTAGTCACAGAGATCGACGACCTTCATCAGGCCAGGGATGCCCAGCACCGTGAGCAGGTGCGCGCACAAACAGCACTCGACACGCAGCGCGAGCAGCGCGGCATCGAGCTGCGGCGGTTCGTGAGCCTAGAACGGCAACGCCAAAACAGTCTGAGACAAACACGTGCGTCACAGGAGACGGCAACGTCAGAGTTGGATTCCCTGGCTCGCGCCGAGGTTGCATTATCCGATGTGCTGGCGTCGCTGGAAAGCGAGCGGCGGCGCGCTATAGCAAGTGGGAGTCGCCCCAGCACCGAAGCAACCATCAGCACCGCGGATCTCGGGGGTCTGTTGTGGCCGGCCACGGGCCCCATGGTGTATCGGTTCGGCCGGGCCCCCGGGCCGGACGGGACTAGGATTCGCTATGAGGGTATCGGGATCACAGTCCCTCCTGGCACTGCCGTACGATCCGTGGCCGGTGGAACGGTTGAGCGAGCTGGCCTATTCGGAACTTACGGACCGAGCGTCATAATCGATCACGGTGGCGGCTTCTATACACTATACCTCTACCTATCAGGTCTCGATGTCTCATCTGGTCAGACCGTGTCCGCTGGACAGGTTATCGGCCGAAGCGGAGGCAGTGGGTCTGAATCCGGCCCTCACCTTGAGTTCCAGATACGCCAGGCAGCGGCCGGCAGCACCAGACCTATCGCTCTCAATCCCGAAAATTGGCTCACAAAGCGGCGCTAGCATCGGCGCATCCTAGCTCGACAGTCAGTCGCGATTGGTTTCCCCACCGCGTAACAATTATCTTCCTAGCCCATGCCGGACACAAAGGTGTATACGCTCTGCCAGCTGGCTCGGGCACTGAATCTGCCTGAATCCACAACGCGGTATTACCGCGACACATTTGCGCTCCACGTTCCCTGGGTCGGCAGCGGCGCTCGTAGACGTTATCCGGAAAAGGCTCTCGAAACCTTGCGTTTCATCGCTGAATCGTACGCTTCCGGCAACACGCGCGAACAAATCGAATCGGCTTTGAACTCCAGTCCTCCTTCTGCAGCCAATGCCCAGTCGCCACTCCCAATACGCTCGAACGGCGGGTCGCCTTCAGGATACGAGCAACTCGTCACGGCGGTGCTAGAGGGTGAGCGTGAGCAGCGTCAACTCATGTGGCAGATGGTCCAGGAAATCACGCGCTTCGGCGATGTAGTCGAACGCCAGCAGCGCATCCTCGTTGAATTGATTCAGGAGTCTTTCGACGGTTCCGGACACAGTCTCATGCCGGGGCAGGATGAAGCGGATATCGTTGTTGATGAAGACGTGATTGAAGTGGAGGGGAAGACACCACCGGAAGATGGCAGCCGACAGGTGAAATTATTGGAGGATGAACTGTCGCAGGAGCGAGACCTTGTCGAGAGACTGCGACGGTCGAGACTGGAGCTAGAGCGGCGCACTGCCATGGCTGAGGAGCGGCTGCGTGAAGCACGTGACAGGCCCGGGCTCTTGACCCGACTGCTGAGTCGCCACGACTGATACTAGGACGGACCGGACCTCGATCGGCCGGCGAGGAGAGCGCCATGCAATGGTGCGTCAACAACTCGCGAGTCGAGGTATTTCAGATAGCAGAGTGCTGGCTGCGATGGCAAGCGTACCACGCGAGTTCTTTGTTTCGTACGAAATGCAGCACCTAGCCTACGCTGACCAACCTATCCGGATCGCCCGCGATCAGACGATCTCCCAACCGTACATGGTCGCCCTCATGACCCAACAGGCGCGTGTGGGACGCAATTGCAATGTGTTGGAGGTGGGTAGCGGATCGGGTTATCACACGGCAGTCATCGCGAAACTGGTGCGCCACGTTTGGAGTGTTGAACGCTTCGAGGACCTGTCGCTCGAGGCAGAATGCAGGTTACACGAGCTGGGGGTTTCGAACGCCACTTTCCTAGTCGGCGACGGTGCCCGAGGCCATCATGCCGGATCGCCGTACGAAGCGATCGTAGTAGCTGCAGCCGCTCCCCAGATCCCGAAGCAACTCATCGACCAGCTCACAATCGGCGGACGGCTGGTCATACCTGTAGGCGGCCGCGCGACACAGGTTTTGCAGGTGATAGAGCGAACTACCAGAGGGTACCGAGAAACCACCGCCGGCTCATGCCGGTTCGTGCCACTCGTTTCGCCTTACGCCTTCCCCGCGTAGTCGTGGTCAATCTCCTCGGCGCCCACGTCTCGACAGCCGGTGGGATTTCAAACGCACCGACCCGAGGCGCCGAGATCGGCGCCACTGCGATTCAAGTCTTCACCAAGTCTCCCAACCAATGGCGGGAAAAGGCACTCGCCAAGGAAGAGATCGTTCGATTCAAGGAAGAGTTGGCCCGTACGAAAATTCTTGGGGTAATCTCTCATGATTCGTATCTGATAAATCTAGCGTCACCAAACCCGAAACTACGGTCGCGATCCATCCATTCGTTCAAGAAAGAACTGGAGCGATCGCGGGATCTTGGCATCCGGGGTGTCGTTACCCACCCCGGCAACTTCATGGATAATCGCGAAGAGGGCCTGCAACGCAACGCCGATGCTTACAGCGAGTGCTTACAAGAAGTGAGCGGTCCCGACCTGTTCATCGAAACGACGGCTGGGTCCGGCACGGCGTTGGGCTCAACGTTCCGCGAACTCGCGGAGCTGCGCCGGAAAATCACCGGGCGGCTTCGCCGCAGAGTAGGGTTTTGCGCCGACACCTGTCATCTGTATGCCGCGGGATACGATCTAGTGAACGACTGGGACAGTGTGTGGCACGAATGGGATCAGGCCATCGGTCTCAAGTACCTGCGGTGCTTGCACTTAAACGATTCTAAGACACCGTTTGCGTCGCACCGCGATCGTCACGAATGGATCGGAGAGGGGACGATGGGCCCTGCCCCGTTTCGCCGCGTGATGCAAGATGAACGATTCAGGGGTATCATCAAGGTCATCGAGACACCCAAATTGGACGATCCGGTCCGACATGACCGGCGAATGCTCAGGCGGCTCAGAGCGTACGCCGGCCAACGAAAACAAGAAGACGTATAGGGAGAGTTTAATGGTACGAACCCGATCCAATCTGCTCCGGGCTCTAGGGATCGCGTTATTTCTAGTCATTGGACCGACTGCCAGCGCAGGCGCTCAGAGTGCTCCGACAAGGGTGATCTTGTTCATTGGTGACGGAGTCGGTGCTAGCTACTGGACTGCGGCCGAATACGCCCGGGACCACTTGGCCGTTCACCAATTCCACGTGATGGGGCTGGTAGACACTAGAAGCTCCGACAGAAAGGTCACCGACAGCGCAGCGGGAGCGACCGCGTACGCCGCGGGCATACTGACATACAACGGGGCGATTGGAGTGGGGCCCGATTCGATGCCGGTGGAGACAGTGCTCGAAGTGGCGAAGGAGCTGGGCATGGGAACAGGCCTCGTAGCGACTTCTCGGATCACCCATGCCACTCCTGCCTCATTTGCCGCACACGTCGTTACACGTGTGGATGAATTTACGATAGCAGCGCACATGGCGAAGTTGGAAATAGACGTGATCCTGGGCGGCGGCCGCAGCATTTGGGATGGCAGCGTCCGGCCCGACTCAATTGATCTCTTGGAACGCGTTCTTGCGTACAGCACCTACGTAGAAACTCCTCAGCAACTCGAAGCTCTGGACCTGAATGAAGTTCACTCCCTGTTTGGACTGTTCACCTGGAGCCACATGCCCGCGGCGCCGCACCGCTCACCGACCCTGCCGCAGATGACACAGGCGGCACTCGACGTGCTCGACCAAAACCCCAAGGGATTCTTCCTCATGGTCGAGGGATCCCAGCCCGATTGGCGGGGGCACGGGAACGAGCCGCTCGAGGCGGTTACAGCAGAGGTACTGGACTTCGACGATGCGATTGCGGTTGGACTAGAATACCAGCAGCGCAATCCGGAAACTCTCATCGTTGTAGTGGCTGATCACGAGACAGGAGGGCTTGCGATCCAAGAGGCCGTCGGTCACTTGAGCGACGGCACTGAGTTCCATTTGGACTCACTCGAAGCACACTACACCTCCGAGTCTCACACGGCTCAGATGATTCCCCTTTTTGCTTCGGGCCCTGGAGCCGAGGAGTTTGGAGGAATCATGCGGAACTGGAAGGTTGGCAAACTCCTCTTCGAGGCTGTTCGGCGTTGAGGTCCGGAGGCGTGCGGCTGATGCCCCCGGCTTGGTCCCGCCGGGAACCAGACCGACGCTCAGGTGCTATATTGTTAAGTCTATGAAACGCCATGATGCATTGCGCAGGAACAGCCGTCTTGTTCCTCTCATGATGGCCATTGTCCAGTTGGCTACTTGGATTTGGGTTCCAGTGATCCACGCCAGTAGCGACGTACTTTCCACTACGCAGCACATCGAGAACTCCCAGTCGAGTGACTGTTCCAAGATCCATGTCGAGACCTGGTGTCATACATGTGCTGCATCATTCAACCCAGCTGTCCCCCACCAACACCAGCTCTCGCTGGACCATGATCGCATTCAGTCGATCGACGATTTGACGACGCTAGATTGCCCCCGCAAGACGATTCCCTCAAACGCAAACGGAGTTCGAGGCCCCCCACCTCTACGGTAAATTAGTCGTTTCCATTTACCGCTGCGGCTCGCTCTGGATAGCCGCAACACCGATGCAATTCAAGACTGAAAGAGCTATGTGGGGCCAGAAAAAATGAAGATAAAACTGTTTGTGTCCGTGATTTTCGCCCTTGCTGGGGTGGCATCGCCGGCTCGAGCACAAGATCCGCTGACCAAGACCGACTCTCTGGAAAACGAAGTCCGGCGCCTCAAGGCACGTCTGGACTCGCTGCAAGAAGTCGTTGCGCACATGGCGCAGCAGGGCGAAGACACGACCGAGGCAGTGGACGAACTGGCGGCGCTTCGAGCGGCCGCACAGGCAGCAGCTCAAGAGGCTGCCGGAGGCGAGCAACCCGACACTGGACAGACACAATTCGTGAGCCGCACGCGCAATCTGAGCAGATTGAACCCTGAGATTAGTGTGACAGGTGATGTTCGCGCCCTAGTGAATCGGCCCGGCCCGCAGGAGGACAACTTCGATCTTAGAGAGTTCGAGTTTGCGTTCCAATCGACCTTGGATCCCTATGCCAGCACCAAGATCTTTCTTTCCTTGGAGGAGAACGAAATAACCGCGGAGGAGGCCTACATCTATTGGACTGGTCTTCCGGCCGGCATCCGAATCGATATTGGGCGGTTCCGACAGCAAGTCGGCGAACTCAACCGGATACACCTCCATGCACTTCCAGAAACAGAATATCCACGGGCCCTCCAAGAGTATTTCGGTGAGGACGGACTCGTAGGTGATGGTTTGAGCGCATACTGGGTGGTCCCAGCTGCCCCGCTGGGAGGCGGCACACATGAGCTGTGGGGCCAGGTGACTCTTGCTAACAATGATGCACTGTTCAACGGCGGACGACGTCTCTCCTACATGGGTCACTTGAACAACTTTTGGCAGCTGAACCGCTCAACATACATTCAGGTCGGTGGCACGGCACTGTACGGCCGAAACCCGGACGACAACCTCGCGTCGAGGGTATTCGGAGGTGATTTTCGCCTGACGTGGCGGCCACCTGAGAAGGCACTATACAGGTCAGCTACGATCCGCGGCGAACTGTATGCGGCTCGGAAGAGAGTCTCCGACGTGGGTGAAACCCGATACGGCGGTTATCTCGGAGCCGACTACCAATCAGGTAGACGATTCTTCTTTGGTGGCCGGTTCGACTACGTAGAGCCGCTAGAGAGTCCTGGCCACATCTGGGGCATTGCGCCGCACGTCACATGGTGGCAAAGCGAATGGGTATATCTACGGGCCGAGTGGCAGCATCTCTCGACACCGGGGTTCACGGGACGCACTGATAACGACAGGCTCATATTCCAGATAGTCTGGGCTATGGGACCACACAAACACGAGTCATACTAATGAGAGTACGCATAACAGTTGTTGGTCGGACGGGCGCAGTGGTCGGAGCGGCACTGGCGTCGATACTAGCCGCACCTCCAGTCTTGCCGGCGCAGAAGCCTGTGAAGGTGGTTACTTCACTCACCACCTATGCTGCTATCGCCCGCGAGATCGTCGGTGACCGTGGCGAGGTTACCGCTATCGGTGACGGCGCCGAGAATCCACACTTTGTACAACCGAAACCGAGCTTCGCATTACGGCTTAGACGAGCCGATCTTTTGATTACCACGGGGTTGGACCTCGAATTGTGGATGCCGGCGCTCTTGGATAAGGCAAACAACCCGAAAATCAAGAGCGGCGCGCCCGGATTTGTCACCGCGTACACCGGTATCGACTTACTGGATATCCCGGCATCGGTAGACCGCTCCCAAGGAGACATCCACCTGTTCGGCAACCCGCACATCTGGACATCGCCGGCGAACGCCGTCGTCATTGGCGGCAACATCTTGACCGGACTCAAGCGGGTTGCGCCAGAAAGCTCCGAGTATTTCGAGGAACGCTTCAAAGCGTGGAAGAACAACGTGATGCAAGCCTTTGTCGGCTCGGAACTCATCGATCTGTTGGGTGTGGATGTGATCTTCGATCTTGCCCGCAAGAGCGAACTGTGGAGTTTCCTAAGCAAACAAAAATATCGTGGCCAACCTTTGACGGAGCGAGTTGGAGGATGGCTGGCACAAGCGCAGCCATTTCGCGGTAAACAGATGGTTTGTTACCACAAGGAGTGGGATTATCTCAGCCGGGCATTTCAAGTACCGTGCATCGAATACGTCGAGCCCAAGCCTGGCATTCCACCGACACCAAGGCATGTTGCTGAGGTTATCTCACTGATGAAGGAAAAACAGATACCTGTGCTGTTCTCTACAAACTACTACGATCGAGGTCAGGTACAGTCGGTGGCAACACGCACCGGAGCCAAAGCCGTGATAGTACCGTCAAATGCGAGCGGCGCTCCTCATACCGATACGTACATCGATCTAGTTAACCTTTGGGTAACGGAACTTGCCGCCGCATTTGCGGGTCGGTAAGCGATAACGAGTATCGAGGAGACGACCTTCCCCAATGTCTGATCTGTTGCAGTTGATGATTGCCCCGTTCGCGGCGTGCATGATCTTGGTCGCAATGCTATCGTACCTTGGAGTTCACATCATTGCGCGTGAAGTGATCTTCGTCGATCTCTCACTCGCTCAGATGGCTGCGTTGGGGAGTACCAGCGCGCTCCTCCTCGACGTGGCACCTGACTCGGCGACAGGTTATGGATTTGCGCTGGCATTCACCACGCTTGGAGCGTTCATATTTGCCATGTTGCGAACGTCGAAAGCCCAGCGCCGAGTACCTCAGGAAGCAATCATTGGTGTCGTATTCGTGGTTGCGTCAGCCGCCGCCATTCTTGTTGCCAATCAGGCACCGCAAGGCGGGGACGCCATCAAGGACATCCTCGTAGGAAGCATTCTCTGGGTCACCTGGCCGACCATTCTCAAGATGGCGCTGGTGTTCCTGGGCCTCGGTGTATTTCACTGGTTGTTCCGAGAACGATTTTTCACCATATCGATGGAGGAGGACAAGGCGGAAGAAAGCGGATGGAACGTCAGATGGTGGGACTTTCTGTTCTACGCCTCATTTGGTGTAGCCATCTCCCTTGCGGTACCAGTGGCAGGTGTCCTACTGGTATTCTCTTTTCTGGTCGTGCCTGCTGTGATTGCATTTCTCTTCAGCCGAAAAGTCACACTGCTACTCTTGATGAGCTGGACCGCGGGGGCACTGGCCTCGGCCATCGGCCTGATAGTGTCCTTCCAATTCGATTTGCCTACCGGCCCTTTGATCGTTTGCGTCTTCGGATTGGTCTTGATCTGTGCCGGGATCGTCCGGCGTGGCTTGACGGCAAGAGCGGCAGCATAGACCTGTAGTCCGATGGCACATTTGATTTCAGAGAGCGAGATACGGGAAGCGGCGGCCATCGGCAGAATCGCCGTGCCCCATGGAACTATCGTTACTCCCGCCGCTCGCGACCTGGCCCGACGACTGGGCGTAGCGCTCGAAGACGACGCTGATACCGAGCGGCTGTCGAGGACCGTCGTACTAGGCGCCGACCACGGAGGATTCCCACTCAAGGAAACTCTCAAGGGTTACGTGACTCAGCTCGGCTTCGAGGTCAAGGACGTGGGTTGTCATAGCACCGAGTCGGTCGACTACCCCGTTTTCGCCTCGCGAGTTGCAGAACTAGTAGCCGATCAGTCTGCGCAGTTTGGAATCATGGTTGAAGGCGCCGGCATCGGAAGCGCCATGGTGGCGAACAAGGTGCCTGGAGTCCGGGCGGCGCTGTGCTATGATCTCACAACAGCAGGTAACGCTAGAGAGCACAACAACGCCAACGTGTTGACCTTGGGTGGAACTCTCATAGGAGAGCGACTGGCCCGCGACATTGTGGAAAGATTTCTCATGACTCCGTTCGGCGGCGGTCGACATAGTCGGCGCGTCGCCATGATTGACGCTCTGGACAACGAGCGGGCCCGGTAAGCAAGCCTTCACTTGGTTACCGCAACTGACCTCCACCACAGTTATCTTGAGAGATGTTCCGACGTCGGTGACATCGTTAATATCTCGGTACTCGCAGCAGTCGATGCCCAGGAACAAGAAATAGAGAAACCCTGAGAGTTATGACTAACGTATCTCGACCGCCTCTGGCTGAAACAAGAAATATTGCGGAAGGATTGAGCCCCAAGGGCAAGGTCCACCGAAATCTAGGACCCGCCACACTATACGAGCATGCCGTTCGACGGAACGAAGGACAAATCGTACATGGCGGACCTTTCAATGCCATCACCACTCCACAAACCGGCCGTTCACCGAACGACAAGTACGTTGTCCGCGAACCCGGAACCGAGCACGACGTCTGGTGGGGCAACATCAATCAGCCGCTAGATAGCGAGCATTTTGAGACACTGCGAGACGAGGTGCTGCAATATCTCAGCGAGCGCGACGAGATCTTCGTTAGGGACGCCTTTGCCGGAGCGGATCCGGAGTACACAGTCCCGGTAAGGTTCGTCACGACGAATGCATGGCACGCGCTCTTTGCATACAACATGTTCCAACGGCCCACATCAGCCGACTTGGTCGACTTCGACCCCGGCTTCACGGTGCTCCATGCCCCGGAGATGCAGGCAGATCCGACCAGACACGGGGTCCGGAGCGGCACATTCATTGTTATAAATTTCGCTGAACGCATGGTACTCATTGGCGGCACCAAGTACGCCGGCGAGATGAAGAAATCCATGTTCAGCGTGCTCAATTACCTGTACCCGCAACAGGGCATCCTCCCGATGCACTGTTCTGCCAACGTTGGCGCCGACAACGACGTGGCGGTGTTCTTCGGACTTTCAGGTACCGGTAAGACCACCCTCTCCGCAGATTCGACGCGTGGCCTGATCGGCGACGACGAGCACGGGTGGAGTGACCGAGGTGTTTTCAACTTTGAGGGAGGTTGTTACGCTAAGGTCATCAGGTTGTCTGAGGAAACCGAACCAGAAATTCACGCAACCACTCGGAGGTTTGGCACCATACTGGAAAATGTGGTGGTAGATCAAGATACGCGCGAGATCATGCTGGACGATGATTCCATCACAGAGAATACGAGAGCCTCATACCCGATCCACTACATTCCGAACTACGTCCCGGACGGCCGATCCGGAGAGCCACAAAATATCATATTCTTGACGGCCGACGCGTTTGGCGTACTACCTCCGATCTCCAGACTCACGGCCGAGCAGGCTATGTATCACTTTCTATCGGGCTACACGGCCAAGGTCGCCGGCACCGAGCGCGGCGTTACCGAACCTCAGGCCACATTCAGCGCCTGCTTCGGTGCGCCGTTCCTCCCGCTACATCCGAGCACGTACGCCAAGATGTTGGGTGAGCGTATCAAGACTTCGGGTGCGCAGTGCTGGCTGGTGAACACCGGTTGGACCGGAGGTCCTTACGGCGAAGGGACGCGGATCAACTTGCCGCACACACGTGCTATGGTTCATGCCGCACTCGACGGCAGCTTGAAACATGCACCGACGAAGCGAGATCCCGTGTTTGGGCTCAACATCATCACCGAGGTGCCCGGCGTACCTAGCGGCGTACTGGATCCCCGTACCACTTGGAAGGACAACGAACGATACGACGCTCAAGCAAGGAAACTGGCTGCCATGTTTCGGGAAAATTTTGAACGTTATGTCGATCAAGTTGCGCCCGACGTTCGTGACGCTGGGCCGACCGCGTAACGCTGCTCCGTGACGTTGACCGGCGACTTTGAGGTAATCCGAGACCCGCTCTGGAATAACATTCGGATAGATGCAGAGGCGCTCACCGTGCTCGACAGCGAGCCGTTTCAGCGCCTGCGTTACATTCGCCAGCTTGGACACGCTTTCCTGGTTTATCCCGGCGCGACGCACACTCGGTTCGAGCACGCCCTAGGAGCATATCACCTGGCGCGGCGTACGCTCACGCTGCTGACCGAGCGCGAAGAGTTGGAAGGCATCGACCCCTCCGAGATTCTGCTGGTGCGTCTGGCGGCACTGCTCCACGACATCGGGCATTATCCGTTCTCCCACGCACTAGAGGAGGCAGGACTCACTTCTCACGAGGTCTTGGCTCGATCACATTTGCGTCAAGCGGAGCTTGCTGCACTGCTTTCAAACCTAGGTATAGACAGTGCAGAAGACAGGCTGATTGCGCTGATTACAGGCTGCAGCACTAGCCCACTCCGTGGACTGATATCAGGATCCCTCGATCTCGACAAAATCGAGTATCTGACAAGAGATGCTCGCATGTGCGGAGTTCCGTACGGCACGGTGGACGTCGACCGCCTCATCCACTCCATAACAATCGTCCCGTCAGACAATGGTAGCCCGACGGTTGGGGTATACGAGAAAGGCGTAAGCGCCCTCGAATCGCTACTCTTCGCAAAGTATCAAATGTATCGCAACGTCTATTGGCATCATGCGGTTCGGAGCGCCACCGCCATGTTCAAGCGGTCAGTACGAGATGCGATGAGAGTCTACGGATTAGATGAATCGCAGATCGCTCACAGCACCGACGAGACTCTAATGGAGCGCCTGCGTGCGATGCCGGACACTCCGCTAGCCGACCGCCTGAGGCGCCGGCGACTCTACAAGCGTGTGCTGGACGTGCCCGCAGCTCAGGTGCCCAACGGAGCCGGCGAATGGATAGCCTCCAATCCGGATCTCGTCCAACTCGTCGAGGACAGACTAGCGGCGGACATGGGCCTAGAGTCGGGAGAACTCCTATTGGACTTTCCCACGAAGCCGGAGATGTTGGATGTCAATCTTCTTGTCAGGACCAGAGACGGCCGCGTCGAACAATTGAGCACCGAAAATGCCGAGGGTCGGTTGGGAATCAGGCACATCACCGACGAGCTGCACACCAGTGCTCGTAGGCTCAGAGTGTTCGTTGCCAAGCCTGCTACCATCGATCTCGGAAGCCTGCTGACTCTCATCGAGCGTGACGAGCGCGATCTGACTGCAGAACTCGATGAGGGGACTAGTTTGCTCTCAACTTCCGGCTAGCTGATCCGGCTTGTCGGTGCCCTTTCCCGCGGTGGCGCCTGCGTTCGCCAACTTCGCGGCCAAAGCGCGGTAATAACGAGCGTCGTCGGGTCGCTCCGCCTCGTCCATCGACACGGCACAGACCTCGAGAGCATACAGCAACGGTCCGAGATGTTCCGCCGCAACCGCTCCCACCGCTGCGGAGTTAGGTCCTTGCTTCATATGTCAAAGGGAAAAGTGAGTTACTGTTGCTCGGTACCAACCGAGTCGATCCGCACCGCAATGGCTGTGATGTTATCCAATCCACCACGACGGTTTGCCTCTTCGATCAGCGTATCTACCAGCTCTGCGGGTGCACTGTGAGCTTTCATGATGTTCAAAAGTTCGTGATCCTCCAGCATTCCGGTCAGGCCGTCTGAAGCAAGCAAGTACAAGTCACCGGCTCGTAGCGTACCCACATAAATATCGGGCACTACATCGATGTTGGCACCAACGCACCGAGTTATGACGTTACTGTAGGGATGTGTACGAGCTTGCTCCGCAGTCAGGTAGCCTGCGTCCACCTGCTCTTGAACGTAAGAATGGTCTTTCGTCAATTGCCCTAGTGTTCCATCGCGCAGTAAATAGGCCCTGCTGTCTCCCACTTGACCAAGTAGGTAGCGGGCCCCGTTGATGACCAAGGCCGTGGCGGTAGTCCCCATCCCCCTTTTATCGGGCTCATCGCTGGTCCGCTGGAAGATCTCCGCGTTTGCCTGATGGATCGCCAGGCGCATCATGTGGGCGGCGTCCGCGTCGTTCCTCCCCACCACTCCGGTCAACTGACGTACGATAGTATCAACAGCCATTTCGCTGGCCACTTCACCTGCGGCGTGTCCACCCATTCCATCGGCAACCACGAAGACACCTTGTTCCGGCTTCATCATGAAATTGTCTTCGTTACCTGACCGGATAATTCCGACGTCTGTGCGACCGGCGCACGTGTATTGAACAGACTCTGGCAAGTGACTACCCGTTGTCGCGGGGTGAACGGGACATGATCAAGAACCAGCCGGCGGTGGAAGTTTTATTGACTGGATCACTTTGGTTGCTTTTCCCTTGTGAATATCGGCCAGATCGTCGGTCGGCTCGAAGATAGTCTGAAGCGTGCCAAACCGAACCATCGCGCCCGGGGCCAGGACCGTCTCACCTGTCAACCGCTCACCGTCGACCACTGTTCCATTGGTGGACTCCTGATCTACTAGTACCCAGATCCCTTCCCGCCTCTGCAATTTTGCATGAACAGTAGAGATACTGTCATCTTGCAGAACAACATCATTGTACTCCGCACGCCCTATGTTGACCACGGGATACCGCACCGCGAGTCTCTGACCTTTCAACGATCCCGATCGCACCACAAAACTCGCCAGAGGTACTTCTTTACTCGGGCGACTGGAGATCGACGCGCTGCCGTCTGCACTTGGGCGAGGCCTGTCGACTGCCTCCTTCTCGCCGGTCCGCGGAAAGATGCCCCTCTTTATCTCGTCCGCACCATCCTTGGGAACCCCTGGAATACCGTGGATCATATCGCTCGGCCGCGGGTCTGCTCCAGGAGGCGTCTGCGAGAGTTTCGAGGGTTTCGATTCGCCTCCAAACGCGCCCGCTTCGATCTCCGGCCTCACACCATGCAACGTGTCGGACAGACGATGCTGCGCGCCAGGCGGCGCAGTCGGAGCCCGATCTGACGGAGCGGCGGGCTTCCCAGCCGACCCCCGCGTTCCTGCTTGGGGCGGCCTGCGCGGAATACCGTCCAGGGTATCCGATAGCCGGTATTCAGCGCCTGGCGGAGGACGAAACAGCGGCGCCCGCGGCGCCGTCGCCGCAGGTTTCTTCTCCGGTGACGCCGGAGTTGCCTCTGGGGTGGACATCTTGGGAGGGATTCGTATTCCAAACATCGTGTCGCGCAACGGATTTCCTGAACCGGCGGGCTGGTTGCCAACCGGCGACGCTTTTGGAGCAGGCTGCAGTGGTTGTGGCTGCGGCGGTTCCGGAACCGGAGTGGTCTCTTTGGCAGTCGGTCGGGCCGGGGTGGGCACTTCGGCCACCGGTGTCACGGCTGCGGGAACATCGGCCACAGGTGTCACCGGTGCGGGGACATCAGCTACTGGTGTCACGGGTGCGGGAACATCAGCTACCGGTGGCGCTGCGACAGGCGCGGCAGGTTCGGACTCGGGAACTTGCAATACATCCGCATAAAACCGAAATTCGTCGTCACCGCACCGTATCACATCGGCTCGTGCCAACAATCGCTGCCCCGCAACCCGCTCTCCATTGACCAAGGTGCCGTTCGTGCTGTTGTCGATGAGTAGGTAACCCTTCGGAGTGGCAACTATCTCGGCATGTCGGCGAGAAACTTTCTTGCTCTCGGCCACGACGTCGCAGCTCGCTTCCCGGCCGATGAGCAACGACCCTCTCTCAATAGAATACTCCCGTCCATCGGTGAGAGAAACAAGCCGGCCGCCGGTTCCTGAGGTGGCCTTACCTTTCTTGGCCCCGGGCTTCATGGCCGACTTCAGCAAGGCCGGATCGATGGCCTTGACGAAATGCGTGCTCCCGCCCTGCTGATCATCTACGAACAGCAGCTCCTGTCCGCCGATCTCGATCTTGTCACCGTGCAACAGAGGGTTCGGCTGGGGTCCCAAAGGGACACCGTTAATCAATAGAGCGATATCCGAGTCGGCCTTGCGGATGACGACCTGGCCATCGGCCTGACTCGCCAAGATTGCCGCTGTGGAAGACTGCTCACCTCCACCCAGCGCAATCTCGCCATCGGGACCGAGCCCGATAGCAGTCTCCTCCGCAGGTATGGAGTGGCGTCGGCCACCTATTTCAAGGTACGGCATCTGATAGTATGGATCCTCGTAATCGCTGAGCTAGGCAGCCAAGTTACCCCTCAGAACCGGAGGGTGCAACCTCCGTGAATCAACGGCCGGTCGAGGGTATCTCTTGATCCCGTAACAACTTGTCTGTCCGATCCTCGGCCCCCTTCAACCAGTGCCAAAATACGAAAGATCCGAAGGCCACCGTCAGGTAGCACACCACAATGCGCCACAAGAGGATGTAGACCGGCGTCAGTTCTCGGGGCACGTAAATCGACATGACGGCAGCCGAGAGCAGTTCGGCCAAACCGGCGCCGCCCGGGGTCGGCGCAAAATAAAGCAGAAATACTATGAGCGTCTGAAGTAGGAGAACATCGAAGAATTGAGCTTGAATCCCCAACATCCGAAGCACAACATATCCGGCAAGCAATTTGTTGGCGTGCGCGGTGGCCGTCAACACGATTCCGATCCCCAAAGCCACCCAACCACGACCGCGAAAAAATGCCACCAGAGACTCGTGGGACTTGTCGACACCCTGCCGTAACACATCGACCTTCTCGGCCCAAGCATCGCGCCCTCGTCGCCGCAGCGCCCCCGCCACACCCTCTGTCACGCGCCGGCCAATGGCCGGAATCGCGACCGCCAACAGCATCAGAAGGCCCACCCCAACAAAACCTCCCAGGCTCAACCGAAAAAGATCATTCAAAGACAGCGTTTGGCCCAAGACACCGTGCTGTTCGAGTCGCTCACCAGCTCCGAAAAAAATCGCAAGCGGGCCGGCCACAGAAAAGAATAGCACCGTCACCACGAACGTCATCAGCGCCGAGATCATCGCCTCCGGCAACGGCACTCCGTAGCGTTTTAAGGTGTAGATCATCATCGGGCCGCCGCCCGTTTGAGAGGGCGTGAGATAGCTGGCCCAGGTATTGAGGCCTCCTGCCAAGAACGAAGCCTTGAGCTTTACCTCTGGGAAGACATGTCGGGTCAACACCCACAGCCTGAGTCCGCCCCCGAACCAGTCGAGAGACGCCAAGCATACTCCAACCAACACCCACTCCCAGTGCAACGTGAGCATGGCATTGGCAAACGTGCTGAGGTTGTTGCCATACAGCAGCATGCCGCCAAAACCGACGGCCGAGATGAGCGCAAAGATTTCTAGACCTCTGCGCAACAGACGGGTTGATATCACCGATGCCATGATCCACGGGAAGCTTGGCACTGCAGGCGGCTCCGGTCAACGCTTGCACTTGTACCGGACCGAACCGGTCGGGTATGCTTCACGCCATGTCCACCGATAAAATCGTCATTTGCGGAGCACGTCAGCATAACCTCAAAGATATTACGGTGGAGATACCGCGACAGGCTCTGACAGTAGTGACTGGTCCCTCCGGGTCAGGCAAGAGTTCCCTCGCTTTTGACACCCTATACGCTGAAGGACAGAGACGGTACATCGAATCGCTGTCCAGCTACGCCAAGCAATTCCTGGAACGCCTCTCGCGACCAGCCGTGGATCGCGTGGAGGGAATCTCTCCGGCGGTGGCCATCGAACAAAAGAACCCCGCGACTTCGAGCCGATCGACGGTGGGGACAGCAACAGAGATATACGATTACTTGCGCCTCCTTTGGGCTCGTGTCGGCCGCCCCTATTGCCACAGCTGCGGAGCACTTGTCGTAGTCGATTCCCCGACAACAGCAGCCGATCGACTATTACAAGAAACCACCGGTGCGATGGCTGTGATCGGTTTCTCGATTCCGTACTCGAGCAAGGTCAGTCACGAACTCATCCTGGAAAACCTCAATGCCATGGGGTTCGTTCGTGTCTTGGCCGACGGCGAAGTGCATCGGCTCGATGCGCTGCCGGCCGCCATCAGGTTGGACGCACCGGATATCATGGTCGCCGTAGACCGTCTCAAGCTGACCCAGGCCAATCGCGGACGCATAGTCGATTCCGTCGCTACCGCTCTCGCAGAAGGTGACGGCCAGGTTCGCATCGTGACATCCGACAGCGAAAGAGAGTTCTCTCAGCACGCTCGTTGCACAGACTGCGGCACTCCCGCTCCTGTTTTGAGTCCGGCTCTCTTTTCCTTCAATAATCCTCAGGGCGCGTGCCCCGGGTGCAACGGCTTCGGCGCCGTACTCGACTACGATGACTCCCTCATCGTACCCGATCAAGACCGCACCCTCTCCGACGGAGCGCTCGACCCCTGGACCAAGCCGAGGTACACGAGACGGCGACGCCTGCTGAAGGATACGGCTGCGAAAGAGAAGATCCCGTTCGATGTGCCATGGCACCAACTCTCGAAAGTACAGAAACGACTGCTGCTCTTCGGCAAGTCGGGTCGCTTCGTGGGTGTCGTCCCGTTCCTACGAGCGTTGGAGCGAAAACGTTACAAGCAGTACATCCGCGTTTTCTTGCGGCAATATCAGCGGGCGAACGTCTGCCCGGAGTGTGGTGGCAGCCGATTACGACCTGAGGCGCTGGCAGTAAAGATCGGAACCGAGTCTATCGGTGCCGTCTGTTCGCTGACCGCCGACGAACTCGCCCAATGGCTAGCTTCTCTAGAACTCACGGAGTTCGAAGAAGGCGTAGCAAGCACCATACTCCGTGAAATTCGCGAGCGAGTCTCGTTCCTTTGTCACGTTGGGTTGGGCTATCTCTCATTCGATCGCCTGACCCGGACTCTGTCGGGCGGAGAGGCACAGCGAATAGCGTTGTCCAACGCGCTCGGGGCAAGCTTGGTCGACACCTTATATGTCCTCGACGAACCATCAATCGGTTTGCACTGCCGTGACATGGCTCGCCTGCTGGAGCTTCTAAAACGTCTCTGTGCAGCCGGCAACACCGCGGTAGTCGTCGAGCATGACACAGCAGCCATCCGTATGGCCGATCACATGATCGAACTGGGGCCAGGTAGTGGTGAAAGTGGAGGCCAACTCGTCTATTCCGGGCCCGTTGAGGGTGCGGAGGACGCCGGCACACTCACTGGCGACTACCTATCGGGCAAAAAGAGCATCGCAGTTCCGTCGGCTCGCCGTCCAACCGGTCCGTTATGGCTCACCATCGAGGGGGCACGACTCCACAATCTCGACGGCGTTGATACGGCGATACCGCTGGGCACGCTTGTCGCCATAACCGGAGTGTCGGGTTCGGGCAAATCGACGCTGGTGCACGATATCATCTACCGGCAACTGGCGGCCCGAATAAAGGGCGCCCACGGAGCAAAGCTGCATTTGGGAGAACCGGTCGGAGACGTAAGCGGCCTCACGGGATGGGAGGCACTCACGGACGTGGTCCTCATAGACCAGTCTCCGGTGGGCCGTACGCCGCGGTCCAACCCTGTTACATATGTGCGGGCGTTTACGGAAATCAGGGAACTCTTCGCCGCTCAGCCGTTGTCCCGCGCCCGTGGGTACACGCCGACCACCTTTAGTTTCAACGCCGCAAAGGGTGGACGCTGCCAGACCTGCGAAGGTGCCGGACATCTCCAAGTAGAGATGGTGTTTCTTGCCGATGTGTACATACCATGCGATGTCTGTGCCGGAACTCGCTTCGAGCCCGAGGTATTGGACGTCCGCGTGAAGGGCCTGTCGATTCACGATGTGCTGGAGTTGACCGTTGACGAGGCGATCGTGCGGTTTCGCCATCAAGGTCGACTCGGCAAGACGTTGTGGCACCTCCAGCAAGTCGGTTTGGGATACCTCAGGCTGGGACAACCCGCAACGACACTTTCGGGCGGCGAGGCCCAAAGGCTCAAGATCGCGCGACAACTGGCCGGTGCTCGTAGGCGGGGCGACCGGCGCCTCTACATTCTCGATGAGCCCACCACCGGCCTCCATCTAGACGATATCCGCACCCTGATCAGCGTCTTGGACCGTTTGGTGGACGCCGGCCACACCGTGATGGTGATCGAACATCATATGGACGTTATCAAGCGGGCTGACTGGGTAGTGGACATGGGGCCAGAGGGAGGCAGCGGCGGTGGAAGAGTCGTCGCATCAGGGACACCGGAAGACGTGGCCCGCACCGATACGCACACCGGACGGTACCTCTCCGAGGTCCTGACCACCGTACAGGAGCCGGCGACTCCAACTGGAGCGTTGACCAAAACACCTTAGCCTACAATCTTAGTTCATGCGAAAGATTGCCAAGCTCCTCGTCGCCGCGATTTTCGTCGCGCAGCCGCTCTCCGCCCAAGTCCAGGGGCTGGTCACCTCCAGTGGCGCTCAGTACAGTCTGAGACCCGGGGACGTGCTTCAGATTACCGTGTGGGGCCAGGAGGATTTCTCGGGTAAGTTCCAAATCGACGAGACCGGAAAATTCGAATACCCGATTGTGGGATCGATCGATGCGAGAAACCTCACACTGAGCGAAGTGCGCGATCGAATCCGCACGGGCCTGGATGTCCTCTTCAAGAGCCCCTTCGTTACGATCACGCTGGGCTTCCGCGTTGCGGTATTGGGCGAGGTGCAGCGGCCGGGACTTCTCACCGTCGATCCCACCTTGACCGTTGTGGAGATTGTGGCGCTGGCAGGAGGCCCCACCCAGGCGGGCAACATGAACAAGATCAAACTATTACGGACGGGTGGCGAGTCGCTCGTGAGCTTCGAGGATCAGACCATGAGGGGACAGACCTTACAGGAAGTGGGCATCCGGTCAGGAGATCAGGTAGTAGTATCGCGAAAGTCATTTACCCGTCAGGACCTTTTCCTGCTCCTATCAGTTGCCCAGGTGGCCCTGTCAGTCTTCATCCTAATCAGGACCAACTAGCGAGACCAGCAGGTGGAGCCCTGAGAGAGTTCTTCGGGTGACCAATAGTCAACTCAGACTCTATGTGTTCTCATCGACGATCTGGATCGTCTCATCAGACGCCTCCTGATACCGCCGCATGTCGTCCGAGATCGCACGCACCTTGGCACTGACCTCACGCCCATCGAAGGTGGGGTCCGCAGCTTGGGCTTTGAGGTTCGAGACTTGCCGCCATACGGTCTTGAGCATCTCAAGCAGGCGATCGCGGCGTTCCTTAGCGCTCTCAAACTGGGTGATCATGCGCCGGGCAAGCTCCAGCTGCTCTGCCAACAACTCCCGCTTGCGGGTTTGGGAATTGCTCTCCGAGTCGGACGGGTCACCCAGTGCCATCAGCTTCTGTTCTAGTTGAGCGACCTCGCCCGGATCGGTCTCTTCACCGAGACTGCGGATCTGCTCATCCAGTCTCTCGATGTGACCGAGCAACTCGCGGCCCACTGCCGCAGCATCTCTAGTTATTTGTTTCGGAGCACCATCTAGCTCGATAACTGCGTTCTCGATGGCTTGCAGGTAGGCAGGAGGCGTTTGTGGCAAGCTCTCACCAGCGAGCTTCCCCTGGATCGATCCGCCACGCAGAAACTGGTTCAGGGGAGGCTTGGTCCAAAAGTCAACATCGGCGGTCGGAGCCGACCACAACTTTTTCCTGATCGCTTTGGGCAGTCCGATCCGCTTGGCCCAGCGATCAATACGTACCGCCTCAAGCATTGGCCAACCGATTGTGCCCCCCAACACCACCATGAGAGCGATCATCGCATTTTCAGGATAAAACACCCAATCCGATGAAACGACTAGCCAAAAAAAGCCGGGGACCGTGGCGACGAACAGGCTACCGGACCCGGCAAGCCAACCCTGCGCGACACGACCGCGCTTGACCGGCTTGGGAAGCCGATCCCACATGTCGTCCTGACGCCTGAATGGACGCGGCCACCACATGGTCCAACGGGCGGGCTGCCGAAACACCCACTTTAAAATATCCCGCCAGGAGTGCCGGCCGAATTTCTTAGTCCACCGCATCGTCAACGCCGGGACGGCAAACAACCCAATTCCACCCAATGCCAACCACGCTCCTGACCAAGCATCACTCGCTACGCGGCCCCACATCCAGGCGGTGAACATGTTGTTCGACAGAGTGAGCAAACCTCCACTCAGCCAGCCGAGAAGCCTCAACGTTTGTACACTGTCTTCCATGTCTGCCGGTATCAAGTCGTGCGCGCCCTTTTGCACGCCGAGTGCAGTATGCACGGCCTCGCCGTCACTCATCCTTTCGTCGCTGTCCTTGGCCATGCACTGGTCGATCACACGGGCCAGGTCTTCCGGGACCGTAGGATCCAACACGCCGATAGGAACTGGTTCCTTCGTTACGTGTTGTACCAGTACGTCGCGCACGCTGTCACCCTCAAACGGCAGCCGCCCCGACAACATCTGATAGCCTACGACGCCCAGCGAGTAGAGATCGCTCCTGCCGTCGATCTCGCGGTCACCGGCGGCCTGTTCGGGTGACATGTAATGTGGCGTGCCGAGTGTGGCACCGATCTGCGTCAACGTCTCACCGCGTGCGAGAGTCTTAGCGACGCCAAAGTCCGTGAGCATCGGCTTGTTACTGTCATCGTCGATCAGGATGTTGTCGGGCTTGATGTCACGATGCACCACTCCCTGCTGATGCGCGTAATGCAACGCCGCCGCTATATCGGCGATAATGCGACGCGCTTCATTCGGATCGGTCTTCCCCATCCGCTTGAGCCTGGCACCCAATGACTCACCACTCACGTAGCCCATGACGAAGTACATTACGCCTTGGGCTTCGCCGAACGTGTAGAGCGGCACGATATTGGGGTGGGTTAGCCTGGCGGCGGTCTTCGCCTCCCGGCGAAACCGCTCGTAGCTCTCGGCGTCTGCTCCTTCAGGGGTCAGCACCTTGATGGCAACGAGCCTGTCCAGCGCGGTCTCACGCGCCAGATACACCGATCCCATGCCGCCTCGACCCAAGAGTCTGGTGATCTCGTACTGTGAGCCCACCGCACGTTCCAGGGCAGCCAAGAGGGGGTCGGAGGTTGCAGGAACTCCCGCCGCTACTTGACTGCCGCACTTTGGGCAGAACGCGGCATCGGCAGCCACTCTAGCATCGCAGGATGTGCAGATACGGTCAGGTGCGGTCATGACCTAGCGAATATGCCGCCCGGTTCGGCGGCGTCAAACAGAGGAACCCGAACCCCCGAACGCTGCTCGGGGTATTCTCTTTCTCTCTGCGAACTTGGTGCCGCACTTGGGACAGAACGACCAATCATCCATAGGTACTTCTCCTCGGATGCTGGCCGGTCGGCAATGAGGATACGCACAAGGTACGGGTGGGACGACTGCGGGCAAGGTCAGCTATGGGTTAACTCTAGCTAACTGCGCCGCCGTACCCCATATTGGCCACCCCCCTCATGCGCTGAAAGTCACGCGGCCCCCGACCCCAAGCTAGAAACCGTTGCAACGGAGGCAATCATGGGCCCCCCAGAGTGCCGTCATGGTACCCTGATGTCTGGCAAGAGAATGACATCTCGCACACTAAATCACACTGTCGCTCTCGCATTCCGGGCCATCCCGAGCCGGCACATGGAGGATCTGTGGATCGAGGAGGAACGATGATGGACGAGGACGCACAGGATAAACGGAGATGGAAGGGCCTGCCCTTCTACACGCGAGTAACAATCGCGGGGCTGCTCGTCTTTACCCTGATCTATTCGGGTCTCGGCATCTTAACCATGGTCTCGGGCGGTGTGGAAATGATGGGGGTGCTGGAAGGGTTGGCCATGTACACCCTGTTCTTGGTGCCGACGCTCCTCGTCGTCGTCCAGGCCTGGCGGAGACCTGGGACGCTCGTCGCAGCGATCTGGGCGATACTGATGACGCTGCTAAATGCCCAGTTCATCCCAACCGCCTTGGGCAACGTCAACAGCTTTTTCGACACCGGCCTGTTGATCCCCTTGATTGGGGCACCGACGGTGGCGGCGGTCGCAGGTATCGTGGCCTTCCAACAGCACCGTAGGGGCACCACCCGCAACGTCTCCACGGCGCGCGAGCGGTGGGTTCTCTGGGCGACAACGGGGATAGTGATCGGTCTCATGGTCGTCTCGGGCACACTCCACCTCACTAGCCTTGAAACGGTGAGCCCTGAAGAGAAAGCGGCGGCAATCACTGTTGATATCAAGAGTAGCGCTTTCTGGCCCGCTCAACTGACGGTGCCGGTCGGCAAGTCTGCCAAGTTCGTTATCAAGAACCGTGACCTCACCGTGCACACCTTCACAATTGAAGAGCTGGGTATCGATGTCAAAGTGCTGCCGGGCAGCGAGAAACTGATCGAGTTGTCCTCCCCTCCTGCGGGCACGTACGTGTATTCATGCACTCTTGGCATTGAGCCAGTCCCAATACTCCATAAACCTGCGAACAACAATGTCACGTCGACAGATAGCGGCACTCTAGTGGTGAGGGACCCTTGATCGCCAGCGCCCGAAACGCCCACCGGTTAACTGCGGTTCCTTCCGACTTGCTAAGCAATTGAGACGCTGATTGCTGCAGATCCGGAAAGGGTCGCGGACCTCCCTACGACCTCCGGATTCGAGCTATCGCTTGTGGCACCGGGATCGCCGATTCGCGTAGATTCCTCTTCGGCTACATCTTTCATTGCCATATGTCCGATCAAGTCGACCGTCTCAAAATCGCCCTCGCCGACCACTACGCCATCCAGGAAGAGTTGGGTGCCGGCGGCATGGCGACCGTATACCTCGCGCACGACGTCAAGCACGACCGCCAGGTGGCGGTCAAGGTGCTACGTCCCGACCTGGCGATGCACATCGGGAGCGATCGTTTCCTGCGCGAGATCAAGATGGCGGCTGGTCTCCAGCATCCGCACATCGTCCCGCTCTACGATTCGGGCGAGACGGACGGTTTTCTCTGGTATGTCATGCCCTACATCAAGGGCGAATCACTGCGTGACCGGCTGGATCGGGAACACGAACTGCCCATCGCCGAGGCCGTGCGGATCCTGCGCGGTGTGGCCGACGCGCTCGCCTTTGCGCACGGCGAGGGCATCGTGCACCGAGACATCAAGCCCGACAACGTCATGCTGTCTGGGCGTCACGCGGTGGTGACTGATTTTGGTGTTGCGAAGGCGGTGAGCGAAGCCACGGGACAGGAGAAGCTGACGACCGCGGGGATTGCACTAGGGACACCGTCCTACATGTCACCTGAACAAGCTACCGCGGACCCAAACATCGATCATCGGTCGGACATCTACGCGCTAGGCGCCATGGCATACGAAATGGTAGCCGGGCGAACGCCGTTCGACGGGCATACGGCACAGATGGTTCTGTCTGCGCACGTGACGGAGACGCCAGTGCAGGTCTCGGAATACCGACCGGCCATACCTCCCGTGCTTGCAGCGCTCATCATGCGGTGCCTCGAGAAGAAGCCCGCAGATCGTTGGCAGAGCGCGGACGAGCTGGCACAGCAGTTCGAGACGATGACGACGCCGAGCGTTGGGATGACGCCGACGGACACGCGGCCAGTGACGGCGGCGCACGCACCGATAACACAATCACTTCGGACGTACGGGGTCGCGACCGTCTTGATAGGTGTCGCCCTCTTTGGATGGTGGGCCATGCGCGGCGGCGGAGGATCATCAGCGATCGAGCGGATCGCAGTGTTGCCACTCGAGAATGCTACCGGTGATTCGACGCAGAACTTCTACGCGGAGGGGATAACCTACGACATCATTAGCGTGCTCACGAACATGGGTGTACGCATTGTAGGCGCCCGTGCAGTGGCGAAATACCGCGATACTGACCTGTCGCCTAGAGAGATTGCGAATGAACTGAACGTTGACGCTCTGGTGTTTGGTCGACTGTTGGTAGCGTCGGATCGCGTGCGCCTCGCGATTGAACTCATGGAGCCGCAGTCACAGGAGAACCTCTGGTCCAAGACCTACGATGAACGTGCCGTGGATGTCATGACTCTCCAGAACGCTATCGCGCGGGAGATGGCGGAACAGATTCAACAGGAGATTACTCCCGAGCAGGAGGCAAGACTCGCAGACACCCGCCAGGTTGATCAGGAGGCATACGCTCAATTGCTCTTGGGGAGACAACAGACGCTACGATGGACCAAGGATGGTGTCAGAAGAGGTTTGGATCATTTCAATCGAGCGATCGCACGGGACTCGACGCTCGCCGCAGCCTATGAGGGGGTGGCCCTCGCGTACGAGACCATGCTCTTTTACGGATGGATTGGCGCCGATTCGGCGAGCGCACTCATCGATCGCGCGGTTAACGCGGCGCTTGCGATCGACAACCAACTTGGGGTGGCGTACGTGACCCGGGGCTTCAAGGAGTACTACATCGACTGGGAGTTCGAAGCCGCCGAACGATCGTTCCTGCGCGGGTTGGAACTGGCGCCATACGCAAACCAGTACTCACGGTACGCCTTGTTTCTTGCCGACATGGGCCGCATCGATTCGGCGATCGCAACGGTACAGAAGGCCATCGATCTCGAGCCCTCGACGGCGCAATGGCACAGCGACCTAGGCTGGTGGCTGGCTGCCGCCGAACAATACGAACCGGCTATCGCAGCGGGCCGACGCTCGATCGAACTGGATCCGTCTTTTTGGGAGGCCCATTCCCTGCTATCGTGGACCTATACCTTCCAGGGGCGGTACCCGGAGGCCGAGGAGGAACAGAACTTGTCGGAGACACTCGCGGGAGGGGTGCGTACTGCATGGGATTGGAACCAACGCGTGATGATCTTCGCGGGCGCCAACCGTCCGGAGGAGGCGACCGCGGCCTACCGTCAACTGGAAGAAGTCGCGCGGCAGAGTGATCCTCCGTGGTTTTCGACGATGGCAATGGGCCAATTCGCCATGGGGAACCCAGACTCAGCGTTCGCGTTGTTGGAGCGCGCCGTCGACGTTCGTGACCGTTCGGTCGTCGGCGAGTTGACCCACAACCCCCTCTTATATCGATTGCACGACGACCCACGGTTCCAGGCACTTCGCGAACGCGTCGGGTTGGCGGCGGTGAACCAATGATCGGGTGCAATCGGGGAACTCGGTGCCAGATCGTGAGGCTTTGATGGGCACGTTCACCATCGGGCAAACGGTTCATCATCGGAAGTTTGACTACAGAGGTGTGATCACAGGAGTGGACGAAACCTTCATAGGGTCGGACGAGTGGTACGATGAGGTCGCTCGATCCCGTCCACCCAAAGACAAGCCTTGGTATCACGTACTCGTCCATGGGACATCGCACCGAACGTACGTGGCTGAACGGCATCTCGAACCAGACGTCAGCAGGGAACCCATTAGACACCCGGAGGTGGACGATTTCTTTGATCAGTTTCGAGGGGGCACCTACAGCAACTCGCTCTGGAGTTGAATCCGACTTGCTAAGTCGTTGAGACACTGGTTGCTACAGATCCGGAAAGGGTCGCAGACCTCCGTACGACCTCGCGCCAAGAGCGAGCGCCTCCTATATTGCTGTCCCTCATGTCCGACATCTTCGATCGCCTCAAGGCAGCTCTCGCCGACCGCTATTCCATAGAGAAGGAAGTCGGTGCGGGTGGCATGGCCACGGTCTATCTCGCCGAAGACTTGAAGCACCACCGCAAGGTGGCCGTGAAAGTGTTGCGGGCTGAACTGAGTGAAACCGTCGGACCGGAGCGGTTCGTGCGCGAGATCGAGATCGCGGCAGGCCTTACGCATCCCCACATTCTGCCGCTCTACGATTCCGGCGAAGCCGACGGATTCCTGTTCTATGTGATGCCGTACGTGGAGGGGGAATCGTTGCGTGAGCGATTGGCGCGTGAAGGCGAGTTACCGATCTCCGATGCCGTGCGTATTCTCAAGGAAGTCGCGGACGCGCTCGCTAAGGCTCACGCGCAAGGAGTGGTGCACCGCGACATCAAGCCCGACAACGTGATGCTGGCCGATCGGCACGCACTCGTCGCGGACTTTGGTGTGGCTAAGGCGATAAGCGAGGCGACCGGGCGTCACGCGATCACGACAGCAGGGGTCGCTCTTGGAACGCCGTCCTACATGTCGCCGGAGCAAGCCTCTGCTGACCCCCACATCGATCATCGCGCGGACATCTACGCTTTTGGGGCGATGGCGTATGAGATGCTGACTGGCGCACCGCCGTTCACGGGGAGTAGCCCGCAACAGATCCTCGCAGCTCACGTTACCGAACCGGCGACGCCCGTCACGACACGTCGAGCAACGGTTCCCGCACCCTTGGCGGATCTCGTGATGCGGTGCTTGGAGAAGAAAGCGGCGGATCGGTGGCAGAGCGCGGATGAGTTACTCACGCGGCTCGAGGGGATTGCCACGCCAAGTGTCGGCATGACACCGACCGATACTCGGCCCGTGAGTGCTGTGTCGGCGGTGAGTCCGAAGCTCGGTCGTCGGGCAGGGATGGCGGTCGCCGCGGTTGCCTTGGTCTTCATCGGATGGTTTGCCCTCGGGCGTACGGGTGGCGCGACGGCGCTCGACGAGAACCTCGTTGTCGTTCTCCCGTTCCGGGTGGTTGGCTCGGCCGATCAGGTGGCCGACCTGCGTGAGGGCATGGTCGATCTCATGGCCACGTTCTTGACCGGCGAAGGCGGGACGCCGATGTCGGCCGACCCGGGTACCGTGATAAGCGCGTGGCGGCGTGAGGTATCGTCGGACCGCGAAGATCTCGATGAAGTGCAGGCGATCGAGTTGGCGCGTTCGCTCGGTGCCGGTCTCGTGCTCACCGGGGCCGTGGTCGAATCCGATGCCCGGCTCGTGCTGCGAGGGTCACTCGCCTCTGTCGACGGCCGAGTCGCGTCCGTGCAGGCCAACGTCGAAGGACCGGCGGACAGCGCCCTCGCGCTATTGCCGCGCTTCGTCGGACAACTTCTCGCGCGAACAGCGGGTATCGGCGCCGAGCAAAGTGCGAATCTGACCGCGTCGCTTCCGGCGCTCCGGGCCTATCTCCGTGGCCAGGTCGAGTACCGCAGTGCGCGGTATTCGGAAGCCGTGAACCGGTTTACAGAGGCGCTGGAGACGGACACCAACTTCGCGTTGGCGGGAGTGGGGTTGGTGAAGGCGAACGGTTGGTCCGCTACAGCTGGGGGTCGGGTCTATGCCATCGGACAACGAGCAGCCTGGCGCGGTAGAGACGACCTAGGAACTAAGGACCGTGCCATCGTGACCGCGGTAATGGGGACCAACGGACCGGATCCGGACAATGGTGCCACGTTGTTGCGAGCTCGAGAGGAGGCGGTGAGGATTGCCGAGGACCGCTCGGAGGCGTGGTACTTTCTCGGTGACAGCTACATGCACGACGGCAACCTGCTGGGGGTCGATGACCCGTTCCTCCGGGCCGAGCGCGCCTTCGCCCGGGCGGTCGAACGGGATTCCTCGGTTGCCGGTCCGCTGCAGCACCTCTTTCTGCTTGCCGTCAACCGCGGAGACACGGCTGACATTCGCCGCTACATGCGTCTCAACGACGCCGCGGTCGGCGATCCCGTTGCTGGGATTCCGGAACGCTGGCTCGCTGGAGTGGTGTTGGGCGACACGGCCTTACGAAACGCGGCCCTTGCACTCCTCGATACCGGGACCATCGACCGTCCGGTTGTCCAAGGCGTCGCACTCATGTTGCCGTTTGCCGTCAACCACATTTCGGACTTTCGCGAGTTCATGGCTCGGCTACGCCGGGTAACGGTCAGCGAAGTAGGACGAGAGAGAGTGTCAGCACGGGAGGCCTTCTTGGCGTGGGATGCTGGGCGACCGGTTGAAGCAGCCGAAGCAGCTCGGCGTGGGAACATCGGCCCGGCCGGATGGCTGTTTTCATCGATGCTGCGGTCTGGTGATTCGGTGGAGGGATTCAGGGCGTATCGTGAGTTAGAGGAACAGGTAGCGGCCTCTGGCGAAGCCACCATCGGAGGGCGTGATTTGTGTGCAATGGTGTTGTGGCAGTTCGAACACAATCGGTTTGACGCCATTCCGCCCATTACTCGAGAACTTCGCGACCGTCATATCGATCGCGATCCTACGTGGCCCCCAGCGAGGGATATGGTCTGTGCCGATCTCCTAGAGGCCGCGTTGGCACAGCGTCGCGGTCAAGCCGATGCCGGCCAGTTGATCGACAGACTAGACGAATTGTTGCTGACGAGACCCTACCGGCCTAGGTGGGAGAATCTCTTCCTGGCCCGTCTGCTCGAGGGCGAAGGGGCATACGCCCGGGCGTCCGCGGCAGCCGGCAGACATGAATACTACTTGGGATATATGCTCCCTCTTGCCACGCATCTAAGGGAATCCGGTCGGCTCGCCGAACTTGCGGGAGACCGCGATCGGGCCATCGATGCATACTCTCAGTATCTTGCACTGCGGAGCGACCCCGAACCGTCGGTCCAACCCGAAGTGGACGAAATACGTGGGGCGCTGGCACGATTGAAAGGGGAAAGGCGGTAGACCTCCACCCGTCCTTTCTTCGAACCCGCTCTCACTCCTCGACCTCCTGATCAGAGCTCCCGCTTCATACATCAAGATCGCCGATTCGCCTAGATCCCGTTCCGGCTACATCTTTCATTCCCATATGACCGATCAAGTCGACCGTCTCAAAGCCGCCCTCGCTGACAAATACGAGATCAAGCGCGAACTCGGCGAAGGCGGCATGGCGACAGTACCTGACGAGGAGTCTCAGTGAGAAAATCGGATCGCGAACTCGGCATGCAGCGACAGATCAGCCGTCGCGACTTCATTCACGACACTGGGCTCGCCGCGTTGGGCCTTATGGCTACCTCGGGGTGCTCGAGCAAGACCCCGGGCCACATCGTGATGCCCCCAGGCGCGGACTACCCGCCCGCCAGGACGGGAATGCGGGGCTCACATCCGGGTTCGTTCGAAACCGCCCACGCCCTCGCTCGCGAGGGTGTCCGATTCGACGATCCCGTGGACCTCGACGAGCACTACGACCTCGTGGTCGTCGGCGCCGGCATCAGCGGTCTGACGGCGGCGTATCAGTATCGCAAGAGGTTTGGGTCGGAATCACGCATCCTGATCCTCGACAATCACGATGACTTCGGTGGCCACGCCAAGCGCAACGAGTTTCATCACGACGGTGTCATGCGACTATCGTGGGGCGGGACGATGAATCTGGAGTTCCTCTCGTTCAGTGACACCGTCCTCGGGTTTCTGGAAGAGCTGGGTATCGACGTCCATCGCCTGAGCAGCGAGCTGGAGTTCCATTACGGCGCCGACAAGCCGGCCATCTGGTTCGACGCCGAGACGTACGGACGCGATGTCATGGTGCCCGGATTCTCCATGTACAGCAGAAACCTGGACGCGCTAGACAGCATCGATCGGTTTCCCATTAGCGAATCGGGACGTGCTGCGCTGAAGCGATTCTATGCCGCCGATGCAACCGTGCTGGAGGGGATGGACGAGTCGGAAATCGATCGCGTGTTGCATGGGACGAGTTACACGGAGTTCCTGTCCGTACACGCCGGCCTTCCCGACGACGTCGTCGAACTGTTCATCAAGGCAATGGACGGGTACTGGGGCGTGCAGACCCACAGCCTTTCGGCTGCCGAGGCCATGCAGGCATGGTTGCCCGGATCGCATCTTCTGGGAGACGCCGCCGATCGGGTGGCGGGCTCGGAGGAATCCGAAGCCGTGGCCATGTTCCCCGATGGCAACGCGTCCATTGCTCGGCTGCTGGTCCGCTCGCTCATTCCCGCCATTGCCCCAGCGGCCAACTCGCAGAACATCGCCGTAGCGCGGTTCGACTATGCACAACTCGATCGCCCCAGCTCTCCGGTTCGCCTGCGTCTCGAATCCACGGCCGTGCATATCGCCAATGCCGACGGTGAGGTCACGGCGACGTACGTCCGGGATGGATCGGTCGTGCGTGTACGTGCCCACCACGCAGTGTTGGCCTGCTATCATGCGATCATTCCTCACCTGTGTCCGGAAGTGCCCGAGGCACAGCAAGAGGCGCAACGATATCAGGTCAAGCATCCCATGCTGCTGACCAATGTCCTGGTGCGAAGCCGTGAAGCGCTCGACCGACTTGGTATCTCGGGTGCGTACTGCCCTGGCCGCATGCATGCCAAGGTCTGGTTGATCGACGGGGTACACACGGCGGGGTATCGACCCAGCAACAATGACACGGGTCCGGTGCCACTCATGTTCTGGGGCACGATCGCTCCCCCGCGCCGTGACGTTCCCATTCACGATCAACTTCGGGCGGCCAGGGGAATCATGCTGGGCCTGACCTTCGAGGACTTCGAGCGCGAAGTCCGTACGGTGCTCGACCGTATGCTTGGTCCTGGCGGTTTCGATGTGGCCGATGATATCCTGGCCATCACCGTCAACCGCTGGCCGCACGGATACGCCTACGATTATCTCGAGCTGTGGGACCCTGAATGGGAACCGGGGAGGGCGCCGCATGAGATCGCGCGGCAACCCATCGGAAACATCACCATCGCAAATTCCGATGCGGCTGCCTCCGCCTACACTCAAGCAGCCATAGAACAGGCACTTCGGGCTGTAGCGGAGCTTGGGTGAACGGTAGCTGGCCGCCGGCAACTAACACCATTAAGAAGTTTCTCGTGAAGAGGGGTGTCGTCTCCCTAGCGACGGACCTTGGTTGCCGCATGGCGTTTCCTGTCAGTTACGTCGTGAGTGACGCGGAGTCGTTTGGACTCTGCGGAACTCCGGAGGAGGGACTCGACGCGCAGGCGCAGCCAAGCGGATCGAAGACGCGTGATGGTCAACCCCCGACCCGACGGTTAACAGCCGTCAATAGCGACTTGCTAAGTCGTTGATACGCTGGTTGCTACAGACACCGCAAGAGTCGCGGACCTCCTTACGACCTCCTGATAAGAACTACCGCTTTGTGGCATCGAGAGCCCGGCACGGCTAACGTCGGACGGGCTTGTCCAGTGAATCATAGCCATACGCTCGCTCAATACGCCGCTTCAGTTCATTCGTTATGTTGCCACCGTTTTGAGCGTTCGTCATAATAGCGAATCCGTAGCCTTTTACTTTGTGTGCTGCCAGTAGACACCTGAAACCCCAGTTACCGCCGCCATGGCCGAAGTACCATCCCTGACCTTCCTTAGTGACTGAGAAGCCGACGGCATAATCGCCGACACCGACCGGGCTCAACATCTCTTTGATCATCGTCGGTGAAAGCACGTTATTCGCTTCACCTCGTAGGGACTTCTGCACTTCAATCGCAAATTTTGCTAGATCCGTAGGCGTGGTCCATAATCCTGCGGCAGCAAGTTCGGGGTAGACATGCCATTTTACATCCCCTGCCTCGCCGCCGCCGCCGTGAGCCCGAGCCGCATTCTTATCACGTTCAGGAGACAGTGGTTGCTCGAATGTACTTTGCGTCATGCCAACCGGTCCCAATACATATTCCTGAAGAATCTCTGGATAGGGTCTGCCGATCACATCGGTCAGTGCCAGCTGCAAAATCGTCACGCCGCCCCCTGAGTAATGGAATGCGGTCATAGGAGGTCTTGCGAGCAACACCGGCCCGACATTCGAAGGTTTATCGTTATTGAGGATCTGGATCGTTGTTGGGCGAGGATCGGACGGATCATAACCCGGGAAACCAAATCCATCGCCTAAGCCGGAAGTATGGCTGGCCAGCATGCGGGGGGATACAGACTGATTTTTCGTGAATGGGCTGTCGGGCAATTTCCACGATTTCAGAATGGTGTTGATATCGTCATCCATAGAGAATTTGCCGTCTTGGGCAGCTCTTAACACAGCCATCGCATTGACAGGCTTGCTGATGGATGCGGCCTGAAATAATGTCTCGGTATCGACTCTTGCACCTGTCTCCACGTCGGCAATACCATACCCTTTCGCCCAGTGAATTTTGAAGTCCTTGATGACTGCGATACTGACGCCAGGAACCCCAAATCGATCCATCAGCTCATTGAGGGTATATGAATCAAGTCCTTGCCTATCGGGGTGTTGTACGCCCTCGATAATCTTGATTAGCTCGTCTGTGGAATTCTGGCTGAGTGCGTAGCTCGGAACGCCCCACAGAGTTAGCAGGAACACCATGGACAATTGTAGAAATTTCATCGCGATCACTTCCAGAGCTTAAAGGATAGGTTGCGTTGACTTGAGGGAGAGTGAGTCGAGACGCCTTCCCTAGACTCTACTTGTTCTCATCAACGATCTGGATAGTCTCTTCAGACGCCTCCCGGTACCACAGCATGTCGTCCGAGATCGCACGCGCACACTCATAACTCGCGGGAAAGTCGGCTCGATCGACAATGGGTTCCATCATTGGCTCTTATTGTTTAGCAAAACTCCGAGAACCTCTCCAAGAACGGCATCGCCAGGATTCGCTCGTACTCTCGATGAAGCATCTCTCCCAACTCCGCCACGCGGGGAATATCTGCCGCCAGGACCACTGCACTGTCAAGCACTGTGAGGCGGAGTGGATCGATCCCGAAGCGGTATTCCCTTGGGTTGGCACAGTGCGCCATCAGGCTGAGCCGGACGAGTTCCCAGCGAACGAACGGTGCTAACCTGCGGTCAGCGATTGCGGCAAGTCCCGGAGGATCTACCGGGTCAACCATTAGCAGCCGCCCGACCGCTCGGGAAGCGAGAAACCCTTCACCAACCCACATGCCCGACCAACGACCTCGTCCTCGAACATCGTCATCGGTATCGAACAGCTCCTCCAGTCGAGCGCCCTCGGCGACCATTGTGGCATTAGTGCTTGCCTCTCCGACTCGAGACAACACTCGGGCACCGCGGACAATCAAGCGCGCACCGATCCAGCTCATCCACTCCAGAGGCTCGATCAAGAAGTGGCGGCCCACAGATATGATTTCCCTAGCTCTGAGTTCGGCCGTCTTCCAATCCCTTGCTGCGAGTTGCAGCAGGGCAGCCTCTTCGTTTCGCGTCGCGAGGTCGTATACCCCCGTCCTGTAACCTCTGGCTTCGGTCGCAGGCACCAACCAAGCACCCGCCGTTCCGCCGGGAAATCCGTCACGCAATTGCCACAGGGACGGTACCGTCGACCGCGCGGCTCTGCGAAAGAGCTCCAACCACTGGGTTGTCGTGTCGTGTTCCAGCAACGCCATCATCGTGTCCGGAATGTCGCGCAGTCCATTCTTCCAGAGTGATGCAAGAACGGGATCGGCAACCAACTTCCTGTCCTCCTGAGCCACCTGTGTTCGGGCATCGACCGCCCAGATTCGATCACGCTCATCTTTTCTGTTACCCTGAGGGTCCACACGCAGCACCCCACTCAACGCAACCGTGGTCATAGTCACAAACGCAGCTGAATCATTCACACCTACCGGCAGCGCTGCAGCCTGTACAGCCGAGTCGAGCCGGTACCACGGCATTTGCCCGCGGCGCATTCGGAGCCATTGTTGAGCAACACTCCGGTTCTCCCCAAGGCCACTCTGCTGGACGGCGGCGACTGCCAAACCAACCACAATGAGAACCAGCAGCAAGAAAGTGACCGATGATGCCAACAACGACGGTATAGGCGCAGTCAAGAAGGTTGCTAATCCCGATACTCGCGTACGTGGTGGCCGCCCCACAGATGCCAGCCACGTGTCCACTAGCTCCCTTCTGACCAAAGACTTGCCCTTCTTTCTGCGAGAGCCGATTCGCCGGTGATGGAGCCGCTCGGGAGTTCGCAGGGCGACCGACAAGGCCAGCATGAGGAGGGTTGGCCCAAGCACGAGCGCGGCCTCTACCAATGGCAGTATGCGCGTCCCATGCGGCATCAAACCGCCGATGTATCCCAGAAGCCACAGCGCAGGCGCTAGAAACCCCAATCCCAGTCCCAACAATTTAGAGAAACCAGCCCAGCGCCGAAGCTTGATGAAGCGGTCCGCCTCGCCGGTTGAAAGAGAGGCAAACAGGCCAGAGCGATTCAGAACGCCTTCGGTGTCTTCCCCAGTGTCAATTACCAGATCTGCAAGCACGGCCCATGAGTATCCCGACTTTCTCGACCATGTCAGCGAGCGAGTGAATGCAGATCCTCTCAACAAGAGAGCGGCTGCCATCGCCACGAGTAGGAGCCAGCTCGACCACAGCGAGATCAACCACAGCTGTCCTATCACTCCGGAGGCATCGGTTGTCGAGAATGCACCAATGGCCGAGACTATTCTCCAGAAGAACTGATCCTCTTCACCGTACCACTGCGGTGAGAGCGAAATGGGTTGAAGGGCGGTTAGCGTGGAGATGGCCAGCACTACAATCACGGTCATCCAGAGTGCTGCAAGGAACTTCGCGCTCTTGATACGCAGTTTCTCGAGACCTGGGGGTGGCCACTCGATGGTCGCATGGGTCGGTGGCGTCAACGCACGTGACAGTTCGTCTGTCGTAGGACGCTCTTGCGGTGACTTTGAGAGACATTGATCGATGAGACGAGCCAGCTGCGCATCCAATTCGGGCCGGAGAGTCGACACGCCCGCCGGCTCCTTGTTGATGTGAGCCGCGACAAGCGCGATTGCATTCGATTCATCAAAGGGAGGCCGTCCAGCAACCAACTCAAATGCTACGAGACCAAGGCTGTAAACATCGCTTGCTCCAGTGACCTCTTCTCCAGCAGCCTGCTCCGGACTCATGTACTGAGGAGTACCAATTGACGTGCCCTGCACAGTCAGCTTCGTGCTCGTCGCTCCAACTTCAGGCGTAATCGCCGCACTAATGCCGAAGTCGAGCACGATAGCACGGCCACTATCGCGCTCGATCATGATGTTGTTCGGCTTGATGTCTCTGTGTACCAGGCCGCGTGCATGTGCCGCTGCTAACGCCGAGGCCACCTCACCAATGACCTTCTTGGCCTGTGTCTCGGGAACGGCCGTTCCCTCTGGAAACTCTTCAGCGAGCGTCGGTCCATCTACATGCTGCATCACGAAGTAGCTGGTACCAGACCGAGGTAACTCTCCCACTGAATACACGTTGATCACGTTGGGATGTGACACCGCTGCGGCTGACTCGGCTTCCCGCGCAAACCGAGCCCGAGCGGTGGGATCGTGGGCCAATTCGGGAGACAAGACCTTCACCACTACGTTCCGCTTGAGTGCGGGATCACGAGCCAGGAACACCGTGCCCATGCCGCCTTGGCCCAAGCGGTTGATCAATTGCAGGCCCGGCGCAAGCGCCTCGCGGAGTTCGCTCTCTAGCGCCTCAAGGTCGCTGTCAGTGGCAGAGGGTATGTCTCCCGACGCAACTGTAGTGGCGCTGGGCGTTGCTGCGCCGCAATTGGAGCACTGCTTAGCCTCGGGATCGAACTTGGTGCCGCACTTGGGACAGAAGGACCAATCATCCATAGGTACTTCTCCTCGGATTCTGGCCGGTCGAGAATGAGGGCTGAGCAAAAGGTACTGGTGGGACGACTGCGGGCAAGGTCAGCTATGGGTTAAGAGCCGTGGAGCGTATACTTGAAGTTGTGGGGATTGTTGCAGGAACGCTTGAGGGAGTAGGAGTTGGGGGCGAAGGTGGACAACCAAGAACAGCAATCCTCTAATCCTTTCCCTGGAGGGCGACATGACACCGATTCGTACTATCACCGGGCTCGTTGTATGCCTTGTACTTTTGCATCCCGTTCCTGTAATTGCCCAGCAGGGCAAAGTGTACATCCGCCTCGGCGCCGGGGGAGACTCTTACGACGCTCTCGCGGGGACACCGATCATGGTCACAGTGCTCCGGGACGGCACCATCGTCCAGCAAAGCGAGACGACAATCAACAACGGCCTGACTTGGAGTGTGACGCCTGGCGTGTACGACGTTCGCTTAGAGGCCGACGGGGCGGTTACGGAAGTCAAGCAGGGAATCACTGTGATAGAGGGGCAGCAGGTCTCGCTGCTCGGGAGGATGCAAGCGGGGGAGGGGTTGCACATCGTCGAGTATGCTACCGGTGGGGTGACGCGGGAAGAACTGGCGGTCCGTCTGGCCCGACTGGACGAAGCAATGACTGGCTTGAAGCGAGAACTAGAGAGTGTTGTCCGAACCCTCGGACGACTCGAAGGCCTTATGAAGGAAGGCGGTTAGTGGGTGGTGCAGTTGTTGGTAACGAACGGCTATTCAAGGACTTGACGCACAAGCCCAAGGTCACGACGTGCAGTGAATGAAATGCCGATGAGCGTCTGTCGATAAGAGCCCCACAATCCAAAGCGCGGAGTTCCAACCCCCGACCCGATGTGTGGGATCCTTCCGCTCACTCGTCGTGCAGACCCTAGGATTAACAGCCCTCAATAGCGATTTGCTAAGTCGTTGAGACGCTGGTTGCTACAGATCCGGAAAGGGTCGCGGACCTCCGTACGACCTCCTGATTCGAGCCTTGGTCTAGTGACAGGTGGCCTTCGGACTCGCGTACAATCGAGAAACACCCCATCTTTTCTTTCTACATGCTCGACATGTTCGATCGCCTCAAGTCTGCCCTCGCCGACCGCTACAAGATCGAACGCCGCCTCGGCGAAGGTGTCATGGAGTAGGAAAGGTGAAACGTTAGCATTGAAGCCATATAACACACTAACTGTCATTGCTATCGCCTCCATAATATTCGGTAGTTCATATGCCTTGCACGAATCTACACATGCTATAGTGGGTTCTTTCTTTGGCGCAGAGCACTTGCTAGTGACTAGCAACTCGGTTCGGGGCGACCCTCTCTGCCAATATGAGTGAGACACCTTTCTACTGTTAGTTTAGTGAGCAGGGCGATGAAGGAGAATGGAGATGGACACGAAGGATGTGGCTCTCTCTGATCATGGTCTGGAGGTGGAGGTATTGGCGAAGGCGAAGCGACGGCGTTTCACCTTGGAGTACAAGCGGCGGATTTTGCGAGAAGCGGATCGGTGTCG